>NZ_JAKSYM010000410.1 GCF_022829545.1 Methylobacterium sp. J-030
CCCGGCCGTGCCGCTGCCGGGGCGTACGGTTCGGGTGCTCACCAGCACGGAGACGGAGGGCGGGAGCAGGGGCGGGTGCGTGCCGGGGCCGTAGGGGGCGGCATCGTTCCAGAAAAGGATCGGTGACGGCCCCACGTGCTCTCCCTCCCCCGCAGAGGGGGGAGGGAGACGCGGAGCCCTCCGTCCCCCCATTGCCACACCCCGCGCCCGCCATAGCTGCGCTGCGGGAACCGGATCGACCCCGGGGCCTTCTCCCACGACGGATGATCTGCTGCGCTTGCGCCCTTGGCGCGCGGCCAATGACGAGGAATGTGGCCCAATGCGGCGCGCCCACAGCATGGATTTCGGGGCCGAGATGGTCGGGGGCGGGGTCCGCTTCGCCCTCTGGGCGCCTACCGCGCAGCGCGTGGAACTCGTCGTCGACGGCATCGATCACCCGTTGCCCGAATCCGGCGGCGGCTGGCGGCGCACCGCCCTGCCCGGGGTGAAGCCCGGCGCCCGCTACGGCTTCCGCATCGACGGCGACCTCGTCGCCCCCGATCCCGCCTCCCGCTTCCAGCCGGAGGACGTGTCGGGTCTCAGCGAGGTGATCGACCCGCGCGGTTTCGCATGGTCCGACGCGGGCTGGGCCGGGCGGCCGTTCGAGGAGGCGGTGATCTACGAGTGCCATGTCGGCACCGCGACGCCGGAGGGTACCTATGCCGGCCTGCAGGCCCGGCTGCCGGACCTGAAGGCGCTCGGCGTCACCGCCATCGAGCTTCTGCCGCTCGCCGACTTCAAGGGCTCGCGCAACTGGGGCTACGACGGCGTGCTGCCCTACGCGCCGGACGGGGCCTACGGCCGCCCGGACGACCTCAAGCGCCTGATCGACGCCGCCCACGGGCTCGGCCTGATGGTCTATCTCGACGCGGTCTATAACCATTTCGGCCCGGCCGGAAACTACCTCCACGCCTACGCCAAGACCTTCTTCACCGAGCGCCACCACACGCCCTGGGGCGCCGGCATCAATTTCGACGGCAAGGAGAGCGGCCCGACGGTGCGGCAGTTCTTCATCCAGAACGCCCTGTACTGGCTGGAGGAGTACCGGTTCGACGGCCTGCGCTTCGACGCCGTCCACGCGATTCTCGACGATTCGCCTCGCCACTTCCTGGCCGAACTCGGCGAGACGATCCGGAAGACGTTTCCGGACCGGCAGATCCACCTGATGCTGGAGAACGAGGCCAACCAGGCCCGCTGGCTGGAGCGCGACGCCGCCGGCCGCCCGAAGATGCACGACGCCCAGTGGGCCGACGACCTGCACCATTGCTGGCACGTCCTGCTGACCGGCGAGGATGCCGGCTATTATAAGAGCTTTGCCAACAAACCGGTCGCGCACCTTGCCCGCTGCCTCGCGGAGGGCTTTGCCTATCAGGGCGAGCCCTTCTCCACGCTGGACAACCACCCGCGCGGCGAGCCCTCCGGGCACCTGCCGCCCTCGGCCTTCGTAACCTTCCTCCAGAACCACGATCAGGTCGGCAACCGCGCCTTGGGCGAGCGCCTCAACCATCTGGCGGACCCAAAAAAGCTTGATCTCGCCCGGGCCGGCTTCCTGCTGGCACCGCAGATCCCGATGCTCTGGATGGGCGAGGAATGGTCGGCCTCGGCGCCGTTCCTGTTCTTCGTCGACTTCGCGCCGGACGAAGAGCTGAACACGGCGGTGCGCGACGGCCGTCGCCGGGAATTCAAAAGCTTTGCCGCCTTCGCGGATGACACCGGGAAGATCCCCGATCCCACGGAGCGCGAGACCTTCGAGGCCTCGAAGCTCGACTGGTCCGAGCGGGAGCGTTCGCCGCACCGGGAGGTGCTGGCCGAGACGACCCGGCTCCTGGGTCTGCGCCGCGACGTGGTCGTGCCGCTGGCGAAGTCCGGCTACGCGGGCGCCGCCGCCACCCTGCCGCGGGCGGACGTGGTCGATTGCACGTGGCGCTTCGGCGCCGGCACCCTGCGCTTCGTCGCCAATCTCGGGACCGAGCCCTTCGCGCTCGATCCGGGCGGCGCCCGCGTGGTCTGGACCAACGCCCCGGACGGGGCGGGACGCGATCTGCCGTCCTGGACGGGCGTGTTCCTGACGGAGGCCCGGTCGTGAGCGCCCTCGAACAGCTGGCCGATCTCGTCGGCGTCGCCGGCGGCTACACCGACGCCTTCGGCAAGCCCGTCGAGACCTCGCTGGAGGTGCGCCGCGGCCTGCTCGCGGCCCTCGGCTTCGCGGTGGACGACGAGGCGGCGATCGCCGGGAGCCTCGCTGATGTCGAGCGCCTGCGCCGCGGCCTGATCCCGCCGCTCCTGCCCGTGGAGGCCCGCCGGTCGGCCCGCGTGCCGGTGCACCCGCAGAACGGCGTGCCGCACACGCTGGTTTGGCGCCTCATCGACGAGCGCGGCACCGCCCGCGAGGGACGGGCCAATCCTCAGGGGTCCGATCCCGGCTTCGAGCTGCCGCCGCTGACGCCGGGCTATCACCGCCTCATCGTGCAGGCCGGGCAGACCCGCACCGAGGCCTGGGTGATCGCCGCGCCGCAGCGCTGCTGGCGCCCGCGCCCCTACACGGAGGAGGGGGCCTCCGACTGGGGGCTGGCCGCTCAGCTCTACGGCCTGCGCTCGGCCACCAATATCGGCATCGGCACCTACGCGGATGCCGGCGAGGCCGCCCGCGAGGCCGCCCTGCGCGGGGCGGCCTTTTTGGGCCTCAGCCCGGTCCACGCCCTGTTCGGCTCCGACCGGACCAAGATCTCGCCCTACTCGCCGTCCTCGCGCCTGTTCCTCGAGACGCTGTTCATCGCCCCGCGCAGCCTGCCGGGGCTTGCCGGCTCCCGGGCCGAGGCGCTGCTCGCCGAGCGGCAGGACGCGATCACGGCTTTGCGCGAAGCCGCCCTCGTCGACCACCAGGGCGTGCACGACGTGCTCGATCCGGTGCTGCGCGCCCTCTGGGCGGACTCGCCCGCCCGGGCCGGCACCGATGCCGGCTTCGAGCACTTCCGCCGGGAGGGCGGCGCGGATCTCGAAGCCCACGCGATCTTCGAGGCCCTGTCGGAGCATTTCCGGGGGCAGGGCGCGCACTGGCTGGGCGACTGGCCCGAAGATTATCGCCGCGCCGGCACGGAGGCGGTGCGGGCCTTCGCGGCCGGGAACGCCGAGGCGGTCGGCTACCATGCCTGGCTGCAATACCTCGCCGACCGGCAGCTCGCCGAGGCGTCCGCGGCGGCGCTCGGCACCGGCATGCGGGTCGGGCTCTACCGCGACCTCGCGGTCGGCGCCGACCGGGGCGGCTCCGAGATCTGGTCGCATCCGGAGCGCTTCGCCGACAAGGTCTCGATCGGCGCGCCGCCGGACCTGCTGGCGCCGAAGGGCCAGAACTGGGGCCTGCCGGCTTTCGACCCGCTGGCGATGGAGCGCGACGGGCTCGCGGCCTTCCGCGCCCTGGTCCAGGCCAACATGCGCCACGCGGGCGCGATCCGGATCGACCACGCCTTCCAGCTCGCCCGGCTCTACCTGATCCCCCTCGGGCAGGGCGCCCAGGCCGGCGCCTATGTGGCCATGCCGTTCGAGCCGATGCTGGCGGTGCTGCGGCTGGAGAGCCACCGCAACAAGTGCCTCGTCATCGCCGAGGATCTCGGCACGGCACCGGAGGGGTTCTCCGACGCCCTGATGCGGGCCGGGGTGCTCAGCTACCGGATCCTCGCCTTCGAGCGGGAAGCGGACGGACGATTCAAGGCCCCCTCGGCCTATCCGCGGGACGCCCTCACCGCCATCACCACCCACGACCTGCCGACCTTCGTCGGCTGGTGGCGCGGGGTCGACAGCGACACCCGCCAGTCGCTCGGCCTCTACGATCAGGAGCGAGCCGAGGCCGAGCGGGCCGAGCGCGTCGTCGAGCGCCGCCGCCTCGCCGAGGCGCTGGCGGCCGAGCAGCTCATCCCCTCCGCCGAGCCCCCGGAGGCCGCGCCCTTCGAGGCCGCCGCCCGCTACCTCGCCCGTGCGCCCGCGATGCTCACGGCCGTCCAGTACGAGGACGTGGTCTCGGAACTCGCCCAGGCCAACGTGCCGGGCTCGACCGAGGGCTACCCGAACTGGCGGCGCAAGCTCGACCGGGATCTCGCCGACATCGCCGCCCCCGGCGGCCCACTGGCGAAGCTCGCCGCCGCCCTGTCGTCCGAGGCACGGGGCCCGCGCTCGGGCACGGCGCGGCTGGCGGCGCCGCCGCCGCGCTCGACCTACCGGCTGCAGTTCCACAAGGAATTCACCTTCGCGGATGCGGGCCGGATCGTCCCGTATCTGAAGACACTCGGGATCAGCCACATCTACGCCTCGCCGCTCCAGAAGGCGCGGCCGGGCTCGACCCACGGCTACGACATCGTCGATCACGGGGCGATCAACCCGGAGCTCGGCGGCGAGGAGGACTTCATCCGGTTCTCGGAGACGCTGCACGCCCACGGGCTGAAGCTGCTGCTCGACATCGTCCCGAACCACATGGGCGTCGGCGGGTCCGACAACCCGTGGTGGCTCTCGGTGCTCGAATGGGGCTCGCTCTCGCCCTACGCCGACGCCTTCGACATCGACTGGCAGCGCCTCGGGGCCGGGCGCAACCTCGTGATCCCGTTCCTCGGCGACCGCTACGGCGAGGCCCTGGAGAAGGGCACGCTGGAATTGAAGTTCGACGCCGAGACCGGCGCCTTCAGCGTCTGGCACTACGAGCACCAGCTCCCGATCCGGCCCTTGAGCTACCCGACCATCCTCAACCGGGTGATCGCCGCCATCGGCGCGGTCGACGACGACACCACCGCGGAGTTGCTCGCCATCTCCGAGCGGCTGCGGGCGATGGCGATCGACGCCGACGAGACTCGCCGCAAGGGGTTTCCCGAGGAGGCCGAGGGGCTGAAGCGCCGGCTCGCCGAGATCTACGGCGTGTCGCCGCTGATCCAGGAGGCCACCGCCAGCACGCTCGCGCTGCTCAACGGCTTCAAGGGCCGCCCGGACAGCTTCGGGCCGCTGCACCGTCTCCTGGAGGCGCAGGCCTACCGGCTCGCCCATTGGCGGGTGGCGTCGAGCGACATCAACTACCGCCGCTTCTTCGACGTGAATTCCCTGGCCGGCCTGCGGGTCGAGCTGTCCGACATCTTCCACCGCTCGCACGAGACCGTGTTCCGGCACGTCCGCGAGGGCCGGATCGACGGGCTGCGCATCGACCACATCGACGGCCTGGCCGACCCGCTGGGCTACGCGCGGGCGCTGCAGGCGGCGGTCGGGCCGGGCTTCTACGTGGTGGTGGAAAAAATCCTGGAGCCGGGGGAGCGGCTGCGGCCCTGGCCGGTGGCCGGGACCACGGGCTACGACGTGCTCAACCAGCTCGACGGGATCCTGGTCGACAAGACCCGGCGCGGGAAGGTCGAGCGGCTCTACACCTGGGCCACCGGCTTCGACGAGCCCTACGGCTTCCAGCTCCGCGCCGCCAAGGCGGAGATCCTCGAGATCAGCTTCGCGAGCGAACTGGAGGTGCTGACCTCCGATCTCAAGGAGGTCGCCGATGCCGACCGGCGCACCCGCGACTTCACCGTCAACGCCCTGCGCCGGGCGCTGATCGAGATCATCGCGCGCTTTCCCACCTACCGGAGCTACCTGCCGGCGGAGCTGGAGGAGGGCGAGGTCGAGCCGGAGGATGTCCGCCTGATCGAGGGCGCGGTCGCCAAGGCCAAGCGCTGGTCGAGCCTGCCCGATCGCTCGGTCCACGACTTCGCCGCCGAGGTCCTGCTCGGGCGGATCGAGACGGTCGGACCGGGCCGGCCGGATCCGCGGGTGGTGCTGCGCTTCCGCCGCCGGTTCCAGCAGCTCACCGGCCCGGTCATGGCCAAGAGCCTGGAGGATACGCTGTTCTACCGGTACAGCTGCCTGCTCGGCCTCAACGAGGTCGGCGGCGATCCGGGCGAGTACGGCATCGACGCGGAGCATTTCCACGACCTGCAGGTCGCCCGCGCCCGGGACTGGCCGAACGCCATGATCACCACGGCGACCCACGACACCAAGCGCGGCGAGGATGCCCGCACCCGGCTGCTCGCCCTCTCGGAGATCCCCGAGGAATGGGCCGGCGCCTGGGACCTGTGGCAGCGGACGGCCGGACCGCACCTCGCCCGGATCGACGGCGAGCCGGCCCCCGACGCCAACGACCAGTGGATGTTCTTCCAGGGAATCCTCGGCGCCTGGCCGCTCGAACTTCTGGAGCGGGACGAGCCCGGGGCGATCGAGGATTTCCGCGATCGGCTGATCGCCTACGGCGAGAAGGCCATGCGCGAGGGCAAGCGCCGGTCGAGCTGGGTCAATGTCGACGCGGTCTACGAGGGCGCGGTCAAGAAGCTCTTTTCCGCGCTGATCGCCCCGGGCTCGAATTTCTTAAGCGAGCTCCGGCCCTTCGCCCGGCGGCTCGCCCATCTCGGCATGCTGGCGAGCCTCGGCCGGACGGTCCTGAAATGCACCCTGCCGGGCCTGCCCGACACCTACCAGGGCACGGAGATCTGGGATTTCTCGTTCGTCGATCCCGACAACCGCCGGCCGGTGGATTACCCGGCGCTGGAACGGATGCTCGAACAGGGCGGCGAACCGGCGGCCCTGCTGGCCGACTGGCCGGACGGGCGGGTGAAGCAGGCGACGCTCACGCGGCTCCTCACCGAGCGGGCCGAGCGCCCGGACTTCTACGCCAGCGCCGCTCACGAGCCGGTCGACGCAACGGGTCCGCGAGCCGGCAGCGTCATCGCCTATAGGCGGACCGATCCTGGCCAGGAAAGCGGCGACCTGTTCGTGGCGGTGCCGCGGCTCTTCGCGGGCCTCGTCGGCGAGGCGGTCTGGTCGGGCGAGGCGTTTGCGGGCACCCGGGTCGATCTCGGGGCCGGGACACGCTGGCGGGATCTCGCGACGGGGCGGGTCGTGGTGAGCGAAGGGGAGGGGGCCGACCTCGGCGACCTCCTGCGCGCGCTGCCCTACGTGGTGCTGCGGCGGGAGGCGTGAGGGAGCCGCCGCATCCGCCTCTCCCTCCCCCCTTTGCGGGGGAGGGAGGGCGCGCGGTTGGCAGCACTCTCCGCAGCCCTGTCATGTAACTCTGGTGAGACACGTCCCGCCAGATCGCGCGGCACACCCGTGCGCTTCGGGCGTTACGACACAGGGAACGGGAGCCGACGGGCCGCATGAACGCACCGACCAAAGCCGCCGCGACGTCCGGAGCCGAGGCCGTCCTGCCGGCTTCGCTCGCGCCCCGGGCCGAAGGGCCGCGGATCTACAACCTGTTCCCGCTCCTGGTCGGACGCGTTTCGGACTGGATCGCCGAACTGCCACGGATCGCGAGCCTCGGTTTCGACTGGGTCTATCTCAACCCGTTCCACCAGACCGGCGGCTCGAAGAGCCTCTACGCGGTGGCCGATCCCGAACGTCTCGACGAGCGCTTCCGCGACCCCGACGGCACGCCCGACGACGAGCAGATCCGCCGCTTCTGCACCGCCGCGCAGGCTTTGGGCCTGTCGGTGATGACCGACCTCGTCATCAACCACACCGCCGACAACGCGCGCCTCGCCACCGAGCGGCCCGACCTGTTCATGAAGGAGCCCGACGGCTCGATCATGCACCCGGCCGCGGTCGATCCGGACGATCCGTCGATCCGCACCGTCTGGGGCGATCTCGCCGAGCTCGACTACCACACGCCGGCCGCCCGGGACGAGCTGACCCGGATCTGGGGCGCCTACGTGGCACATCTCCAGGAACTCGGCGTGGCGGGCTTCCGCTGTGACGCGGCCTACAAGGTGCCGCCGGAGACGTGGCGCATCCTGATCGGGCAGGCCAAGGAGCGCGACGCCGCCTGCCTGTTCGCCGCAGAGACCCTGGGCTGCACCTTCGAGGAGGCCAGGGCCACGGCCGGCGCCGGCTTCGACTACCTGTTCAACTCCTTCGCGTGGTGGGACCTGAAGAAGCCCTGGGCGCTCGAGCAGTACGAGCGCCTGCGGGTGCTGGCGCCCTCGATCGCCTTCCCCGAGAACCACGACATGAAGCGCCTCGCCGCCGAGATCGGCGGCGGCCCGGAGGCGGTGGCGGCCCATCTGCGCACCCGCTACACGCTCGCCGCCTTCTTCTCGGCCGGCGTGCTGATGCCGATCGGATACGAGTGGGGCTACCGCCGGGCGCTGCACGTGGTCGAGACCACCCCGCGCGACCGCGAGAACGAGACCGGCCTCGACATCTCGGCCTCGATCCGGGCGATCAACGCCCTGCGGGCGGAGCTGCCGGCCGCCAATGTCGAGGGCGCGCAGATCCGGATCTCGTCGCCCGACAGCGATCTGGTGGCGCTCGCCCGCTTCGACACCGGCCATCCGGCCTCGGCGCAGCACAGCCTGATCGTGCTCTACAACCCGACCGACAAGCCGGTGCCCGTGGAGGCCGGCGCGCTCATCGCCCGCACCGGCGGGATGCTCGGCACCTTCGTCGACCGGACCCCGGAGGCCGAGCCGATCGCCTTCCATCCCGGCAGCGCCATCGACCTGATGCCGGGCGAGCTGCGCATCCTCGCCGCCAGCGCCCAGGCGGTCGCCCGTCAGCCGACGCGGGGCACCCCGGACGGCGAGGGCCGCGTGGTGATCGAGGCCGTGAGCCCGGAGATCGACGGCGGCCGCTCGGCGGTGAAGCGGATCGTCGGCGAATCCCTGCGGGTCGAGGCCGACATTTTCTCCGACGGCCACGAGGTCATCGACGCCGCGATCCTGTCGCGGGTCGCCGGCAATGAGGTGTGGCGCGAGGACCCGATGGTCTTCGTCGACAACGACCGCTGGGCCGGGCAATTCCCCCTGGAGCAGAACGCCCGCTACGAGTTCACCCTGATCGCGTGGCGCGACGCCTTCTCGTCCTGGGTGCGTGACACCCTGAAGAAGCGCGCCGCCGGCGTCGATGTCCGCCTGGAGACGATCGAGGGCGTGACGCTCGTCGGGACCGCCGCCGCCCTGGCCCGCACCCGCGGCGGCCGCGACGCCGAGCGCCTCGCCGCGCTCGTGGCAGCGCTGGCCGCCGAGGAGACCGGCTCCGCCACCCAGCTCGACCGGATCCTCCAGCCCGACGCGTCGAGCCTCGTGCGGCGGAACGCCGAGCGGGTGAACCTCACCCGCTATCCCGTGACGCTGCCGGTGATCGCCGACCGCCTCGCGGCCCGGTTCTCCGCCTGGTACGAGATCTTTCCGCGCTCCCAGTCGATGGACGTGAACCGCCACGGCACCTTCGACGACGTGATCCGGCGCCTGCCCGAGATCCGCGAGCTCGGCTTCGACGTCCTCTACTTCACGCCGATCCACCCCGTGGGCCGGACCAATCGCAAGGGGAAGAACAACACCCTGAAGGCCGAGCCCGGCGATGTCGGCTCGGTCTACGCGGTGGGCTCGGAGGAGGGCGGCCACGAGGCCGTGCATCCCGACCTCGGCACGCTCCAGGATTTCGAACGGCTGGTGGCGGCGAGCCACGCCTACGGGATGGAGATCGCGCTGGATTTCGCGATCCAGTGCTCGCCGGACCATCCCTGGATCAAGAACCACCCGGAATGGTTCGAGTGGCGCCCCGACGGCACGCTGAAATTCGCCGAGAACCCCCCGAAGAAGTACGAGGACATCTCGAACGTCCATTTCTACGGGGGCGCCCTGCCCTCGCTCTGGATCGAGCTGCGCGACATCCTGCTCGGCTGGTGCGCGCGGGGCGTGCGCATCTTCCGGGTCGACAATCCGCACACCAAGCCGATCCCGTTCTGGGAATGGGTGATCGGCGAGGTCAACGGCCAGTATCCAGACGCGATCTTCCTCGCCGAGGCCTTCACCCGGCCGAAGATGATGAAGAAGCTCGCCAAGGCCGGCTATCAGCAGAGCTACACCTACTTCACGTGGCGCAACACGAAGCAGGAGCTCACCGACTACGCCCTGGAGCTGGCCGGCGAGATGGGCGAGTATTACCGCCCGAATTTCTTTGCGAATACGCCCGACATCAACCCGTACTTCCTCCAGACCAGTGGGCGAGCCGGATTCATCATCCGGGGTACGTTGGCCGCCACCCTGTCGTCGGTCTACGGCATCTATAACGGCTTCGAGCTGTGCGAGGCGGCGCCTTATCCCGGCAAGGAAGAGTACCTGAACTCGGAAAAATACGAGCTGAAGGCCTGGGACTACGACCGGCCCGGCAACATCCGCGAGCACATCGTCAAGCTGAACAAGATCCGGCGCGAAAACCCCGCCCTCTGGGATTTTCGCAATGTCACCTTCACGGGCGCCTTCAACGACAGCATCATCGCCTACGCCAAGGCGACGCCGGAGCGCGACAACTGCGTCTTCACCATGGTCAACCTCGACCCGAAGAACCGCCAGGAATGCACCTACGAGGTCCCGCTCTGGCTGTTCGGCCTGCCCGACGACGGCGCCGTCGAGGTCGAGGACCTGCTCCAGGGCTACACGTTCGAGCTGCGCGGCAGGACCCACCGGATCGCCCTCGATCCGGCCGAGCGATCCTGCATCATCTGGCGCCTTCGGGCGCCGCGGCGGGTTGCGGGTTGAGGCCGCCCGTGGCACTCGATCATGGCAGTTGAGGCCGGCGGCGGGCATCCCCGTCACCGGCCCTGGTCCCCGCGCGGCGGCCGCCCGCCCGCGCCCCGGTTGGTTCCCCCGCCGGTCCCGTCCGATTTGACCGATGAGGCAGCGACGCGATGATCGATCGCAGCGACCCGCAATGGTACCGTGACGCCATCATCTACCAGATCCACGTCAAGTCGTTCTTCGACTCGAACAATGACGGGATCGGCGACTTCGAGGGCCTGACCCAGCGCCTCGACTACGTGCGCGACCTCGGGGTCACGGCGATCTGGCTGATGCCGTTCTACCCCTCGCCCCTGCGCGATGACGGCTACGACATCGCCGATTACGAGGGCATCAACCCGTCCTACGGGACCATGGAGGATTTCCGGGCCTTCGTTGCGGCGGCGCACGAGCGGGGCCTGCGGGTGATCACCGAACTCGTGATCAACCATACCAGCGACCAGCACCCCTGGTTCCAGGCCGCCCGGGAGGCGCCCCCCGGCTCGCCCGAGCGCGACTTCTACGTCTGGTCGGACACCGACGAGCCGTACCGGGATACCCGGATCATCTTCCTCGACACCGAGGCCTCGAACTGGACCTGGGACCCGGTCGCCAAGCAGTATTTCTGGCACCGGTTCTACAGCCACCAGCCGGACCTCAACTTCGACAACCCGAAGGTGCTGGAAGCCGTCATCGCGACCATGCGCTACTGGCTCGACATGGGCGTCGATGGCCTGCGGCTCGATGCGATCCCCTACCTGATCGAGCGCGACGGCACGAACTGCGAGAATCTCCAGGAGACGCACGACGTCATCAAGAAGATTCGCGCCGCACTCGATGCCAGCTATCCCGACCGGATGCTGCTCGCCGAGGCCAACCAGTGGCCGGAGGAGACCGCCCAGTATTTCGGCGACGGCGACGAATGCCACATGGCGTTCCACTTCCCGCTGATGCCGCGGATGTACATGGCGATCGCCCGGGAGGACCGGCACCCGATCACCGACATCATGCGCCAGACCCCGGAGATCCCGGACGGCTGCCAGTGGGCGATCTTTTTGCGCAACCACGACGAGCTGACCTTGGAAATGGTCACCGCCGAGGAACGTGACTATCTCTGGTCGTTCTATGCCGCCGAGAGGCGCGCCCGGATCAACCTCGGCATCCGCCGCCGCCTCGCGCCGCTGCTCGAGAACGACCGGCGCAAGATCGAGCTGATGAAGTCCCTCGTCCTGTCGATGCCGGGCACGCCGGTGCTCTACTACGGCGACGAGATCGGCATGGGCGACAACATCTATCTCGGCGACCGCGACGGCGTGCGCACGCCGATGCAATGGACCCCGGACCGCAACGGCGGCTTCTCCCGGGCGAACCCTCAAAAACTGTTCCTGCCGGCGATCCAGGACCCGATCTACGGCTTCGACGCGATCAACGTCGAGGCACAGATCCAGGCGCAGACCAGCCTGCTGAACTGGACGCGGCGCATGATCGCGATCCGCAACAACAGCGTCGCCCTGGGGCGGGGCACGATCCAGTTCCTGTATCCCAGCAACCGGAAGGTGCTCGCCTGGATCCGCGAGCACGAGGACGAGCGGATCCTGTGCGTGGCGAACCTCTCGCGCGCCCCCCAGGCGGTGCAGCTCGACCTGTCGGAGCTGCGCACCGCGGTGCCGATCGAGTTGACCGGCGGCACCGAGTTCCCGCCGATCGGCGACCTGCCCTATCTGCTGACCCTGCCGTCCTACGGCTTCTACTGGTTCTCGTTGAGTGCCGCGCGCTCCGGGACGGTCGGGCCGCAGCAGGAGCCACCGGAGCTGTTCACCCTGGTGCTCACCGGCGAGATCGAGACCCTGATGAGCGGGCGCGAGCGCGTCGCCTTCGAGCGCACCGTCGTGCCCGCCTTCCTGATCAGCCGGCGCTGGTTCGGCGCCAAGGGCTCGCGGATCAAGGCCGTGAAGGTCGTCGACTGCGCCGCCCTGAAGGATGTCGACGGCAGCGCGCGCTTCCTGCTGCCGCGGCTGCAGGTGCAGCTCGCCAACGGCGAGAGCCACGAGTACTTCGTGCCGGTCGGCGTCGACGAGGGCCGCGAGGACGAGACGCTGCTGCCCTTCGCGGTGGCGCGGGTGCGCCGGGGTCCGCGCACCGGCCTGCTCTACGGGGCGTCCGGCTCCAACGACTTCGCCGCCTGCCTGATCGACGACATGCGCCAGGGCACCGAGATTCCCACGGAGAGCGGGCGGCTGGTCTTCGCCACCACCTCGGCCTTCGACCCGGAGATCACGGTGGACGTGGCCGATATCCGCCGGCTTTCGGCGGAGCAGAGCAACACCTCGATCGCCATCGGCTCGAAGATGATGCTCAAGCTGCTGCGCCGGCTGCAGCCGGGCACGCATCCGGAGATCGAGGTCGGGCGCTTCCTCACCGAGCAGGCGGGGTTTTCCAACACGCCGGCGCTGCTCGGCACCCTGGAGCACGTGGCCGAGGACGGCACCCGCACGGCGCTGGCGGTCCTGCAGAAGTTCGTCATGAACCAGGGCGACGCCTGGACCCTGATGCTCGAGGGCTTGCGCCGGGACTTCGAGACCGTGGTGCTGACGCCGGAGAGCGAGGCCGCCACCCCCGAGGAGGCGTTCCAGGCCCACCGGCCCTGGGCGGACCTGCTCGGACGGCGCACCGCCGAGCTGCACGCGGCGCTCGCCGTCGAGACCGACGACCCGGCCTTCGCGGCCGAGCCGTTCGAGGAGGGCGACCTCGCGGCGCTGGCGCGCGACGCCCGCCATCAGGCCGAGCGCGCCTTCCGGGCGCTCAAGGGGCAGGCCGAGCGCGGCCTCGATGCCGGGAGGCCCGCCTGCGCGGAGCTGGCTGGGCGCCGCCGGGAGGTCGAGGCGCTGATCGAGCGGCTCTCCGCCGAGCCGGCCCGGGGCGCCCACAAGACCCGCATCCACGGCGACTATCACCTGGGGCAGGTGCTGGTCGCCGAGAACGACCTGATCATCGTCGATTTCGAGGGCGAGCCCTCGCGGCCGGCCGACGAGCGCCGGGCCAAGTCGATGCCCCTGCGGGACGTCGCCGGGCTGATGCGCTCCTTCGCGTACGGTGCCGAGACGGTGATCCGGGAGATCACCGCCCGGTTCGCCGATTCCGAGGAGCGGGCGCGCAGCGCCGCGACCGCGTGGCGCGGCATGATCGAGGCGGCGTTCCTAGCCGGCTACGAGGCCGCGATCGAAGGTTCGCGGGCGGCCGTGACCGACCCGGACACCCGGGACCGGCTGCTGCGCCTCTGCCTGCTGACCAAGGCCCTGTACGAGGTCGATTACGAGGCCAACAACCGGCCGGACTGGATCGAAATTCCCGCCCGCGGGGTTCTCACCATTCTGGACGCGGACCGAAACGAGCCCGGAGCAACGGAATGACGGCGATCGACGAGACCTTCGCAGGACGGGCCGACCCGGAAGCGGGAGCGGCGCGGCATGCGGACGTCCCGGGCTCCGGCGGCGCCGCGGCGGCCCCGAGCGTCCACCCGGACGCGATCGCGTCCCTGATGGGGGCGAGCCACGGCGATCCCTTCGCGGTGCTCGGCCCTCACCGGGTCGGGCCGCAGGCCTGGGAGGTCCGCGCCGTTCTGCCGGAAGCGCGCTCCGCCACCCTGGTGATGGACGGCCGCACCGCGCCGTTCGAGAAGCGCCACCCGGACGGGTTCTTCGTCGCCCGGGTCGAGGGCGAGCACCGGCCCCTCTACGAGATCGAGGTCGAGTCCTGGGACGGGTCGAAGCGCCGTCGCTACGATCCCTATGGCTTCGGCTCCTCGATCGAGCAGTATGACGTGGCCGCGCTCCGCGAGGTCGGCACCAACCTCGTCCAGCGGATCCTCGGCGCCCAGTCGGGCCAGCTCGACGGGATCGACGGCTTCCGCTTCGCCGTCTGGGCGCCCAATGCCCGCAAGGTCAGCGTGGTCGGCGACTTCAACGACTGGGACGGGCGGCGCCACCCGATGCGCCTCTGGCAGGACGGCGGCATCTGGGAGCTGTTCGTCCCCGGGCTCACGGCCGGGGTGCGCTACAAGTTCGAGATCCGCGGCCCCGACGGGTCGCTGATCCCGCTCAAGGCCGACCCGGTCGCCTTCGCGGCCCAGCACCCGCCCGAGACCGCCTCGGTCACGCACGGGGCCGGCGAGTTCGACTGGCGCGATTCCGGCTGGATGAGCACTCGCGGCGCCAAGGACCCGCGCCACGCGGCGATCTCGGTCTACGAGGTCCATCTCGGCTCCTGGGCGCGGGTGCCCGAGGAGGGCAACCGCTACCTGACCTACCGGGAGCTGGCCTCCCGGCTGATCCCCTACGTCAAGGATATGGGCTTCACCCATATCGAGATGCTGCCGATCACCGAGTTCCCGTTCGACGGCTCCTGGGGCTACCAGCCGGTGTCGCTGTTCGCGCCGACGAGCCGCTTCGGCAGCCCCGAGGACTTCGCCGTCTTCGTGGACGCCGCCCACGAGGCCGGCATCGGCGTGCTGCTCGACTGGGTGCCGGGCCACTTCCCGCTGGACGCCCACGGCCTCGGCCTGTTCGACGGCACGCATCTCTACGAGCACGCCGACCCGCGCCAGGGCTTCCACCAGGATTGGGGCACCTACATCTACAATTTCGGACGGACCGAGGTGGCGACCTTCCTGGCCGCCAACGCCCGGTTCTGGCTGGAGCACTACCACCTCGACGGCCTGCGCGTGGATGCCGTCGCGTCGATGCTCTACCTCGACTACTCGCGCCGCCAGGGCGAGTGGATCCCGAACCGCTACGGCGGCAACGAGAACCTCGACGCCATCGACTTCCTGCGCAAGACCAACGAGGCGACCTACAGCCACGCCCCGGGCACGATCACGGTGGCGGAGGAATCGACCTCCTGGCCGGGCGTCTCGCACCCGACCTATACGGGCGGGCTGGGCTTCGGCTTCAAGTGGAACATGGGCTGGATGCACGACACCCTGCATTTCATGCAGGAGAATCCGATCCACCGCCGCTACCACCACCACAACCTGACCTTCGGACTGCTCTACGCCTTCTCAGAGAATTTCATCCTGCCGCTGTCCCACGACGAGGTGGTGCACGGGAAGGGCTCGCTGCTCGGCAAGATGCCGGGCGACCGCTGGCAGAAATTCGCGAATCTCCGGGCCTATTACGGCTTCATGTGGGGGCATCCCGGCAAGAAGCTGCTGTTCATGGGCGGTGAGTTCGGCCAGGAGCGGGAGTGGAACCACGACCACAGCCTGGACTGGCACCACTTGGAGGATCCCCTGCACAAGGGCGTCCAGAGCGTGGTGCGGGACCTGAACCATCTCTACGTCTCGACGCCGGCGCTCTACAGCCGCGACGTGGAGCATACCGGCTTCCAGTGGCTGGTGGCGGACGATCAGGACAACAGCGTGATCGCCTGGGCGCGCAAGGGGGCTAAACCCGGCGAGGTCGCGATCGTGGTGTCGAACTTCACGCCGGTGCCGCGGGAGAGCTACCGGATCGGCGTGCCGCAGAAGGGCTTCTACCGCGAGGCGTTCAACTCGGATGCCGGTGTGTACGGCGGCTCGAACCTGGGCAATGCGGGTGGGAGCCACACCGACGATCAGGCGAGCCACGGCCAGGGACAGAGCCTGTCGCTCACCCTGCCGCCGCTGGCGACGATGATCTTCCTGCTGGAGGGGTGAGGGCGGTTCAGCGCGCCGGTCTCCCTCCCCCCTCTGCGGGGGAGGGTGGCCCAATGGGCGCCCTCTGCGTCAGCAGGGGTCGGGAGAGAGGAACCCGGTTTCAGAAAGGGGCGCTAGCCTTCATGAAGGCCGGCGCCTCAAACCTTTGAAGGTGTTTGGCCGAGCTGACGGCGTGAGGTTGGCATACCCCAACGGCATGGCGCACCCCTTTCCCGGGCAGGTGGAGCGACAGCGGATCCCGATCCGGGATCCAGCACACAAAGCGCCGCGAAAGCGGCTCGGGTTGATTCCGGTAGACGCTGCGCGGAGTCCTGCGCTGGATCCCGGGTCGCATTCCGCTGTCGCTGCATGCGCCCAGGAAAAGGCCGTGGCGAAATCCCTACGCCGCCCGCCAGCGGAGCGCGATGCTGTTGCCGATCGCCCGGCCATACATCGCGGCGTAGTTGTCGGCGGCCTGGTCCCAGCCGAAGCGGGCCGCCATCGCCCGCCGCCGCATGGCGTTGAGGCGCTTCTTCTGGCCGAACGCCTCCAGCGCCCGCCGCACCGCCATCCCGAAGGAGGAGGCGGACGGCTCCGCGAAGGTAAAGCCCGTCACCCCGTCCTCGACCGTGTCGGCCAGCCCCCCGGTGCGGCGCACGATCGGCAGGGAGCCGAAGCGCTGGGCGTACATCTGGGCGAGGCCACAGGGCTCGAAGCGCGAGGGCATCAGCAGGAAGTCGCTGCCCGCGAACATCCGCCGGGCCTGCGCCTCCTCGAAGCCGACATGCACGCCGACCGCGTCCGGGTGGCGCCGGGCGAGGCCGTGGAGGGCCTGCTCGAACCGGCCCTCGCCCTGGCCGATCACCACCAACTGCCCGCCCCCGGCCACGATGGTCTCGGCGGCCTGGAGGCTGAGGTCGATGCCCTTCTGGTGTACGAGGCGCGAGACGATCGCGAAGAGCGGCCCGCGGGAGACCGCAAGGCCGAATTGCCGACGCACCGCCTCGGCATTGGCGCGCTTGCCTTTCCAGTCGTCGACCTCGAATCGCGTGGCGAGGTGCGGATCGGTGCTCGGGTCCCAGGTCTCGTCGATGCCGTTGAGAATGCCGGCGAGGCGACCCTGGGCGGCGCGGGTGCGCAGCAGCCCGTCCAGGCCGCAGCCCATCTCGGGGGTCTGGATCTCCTTCGCGTAGGTCTCGCTCACCGTGGTGACCTGCGAGGCGTAGTAGATCCCGGCCTTCAGGAAGGAGAGCTGCCCGTAGAACTCCGCACCGTCCACCTGGAAGGCGGAATCCGGCACGCCGAGCCGCGGCAGGGCGTCCCGGGGGAACAGGCCCTGATAGGCGAGGTTGTGGATCGTCAGCACGCTCGGCACCCGCCGGCCGCGCCAGGCGCAGTAAGCGGGGGCGAGCGCCGCCTGCCAGTCGTTGAGGTGCAGGAGGTCGGCCGCCCAGTCGGGATCGGCCCCGGCGGCGAGTTCGGCCGCCGCGAGGCTGAGGCGGGCGAAGCGCAGGTCGTTGTCGCCGAAATCCCCGTGCTGGTCGCCGTAGGGCGTGCCGTCGCGCTCGTAGAGATCGGGGCTGAGGAGAACGTAGATGCGCAGGCCGTCGGCGGCCTCGACGAGGCCGAGGTCGCAGGGCGGCACGCCCGCGAAACCGTCGAGGCGCGCCACCACCGTGATCTCCGGGAAGGCGGCGCGAACCTGCCGGTAGCCGGGGATCAGCACGCGGATGTCGTAATGCGCCACCAGAGCCCGGGGCAGGGCAGCCGAGACTTCGCCGAGGCCGCCGGTCTTCACGAAATCGGCCATCTCGGGGGTGGCGTAGAGGATGCGGCGCCGCAGCGAGGCCGGTCGGGCAGCCTGGGTGATGGGCGGGGCCGCGTCGTCCGCGCCGGACGACCAGTCCCCGAAGGACCCACCACGGCGCGCATCGAGCATCGGCAAAGATCCTGGCCGGGTGGGATGCCCCGGTCTGGCAGACGATCGGGCAGACACGGCTGTCGCGATCTCAACCACGGTTAATGCTCCTCCGCCGCGCCGGTTCCGTTGCGACGCACAAAATAGGCCATCCGCAGCGTTAAGCTTCGGTTACGCCATAGTGCAACGCCGCAAGAGTCGCACCCGAAACAAGAGTCGCACCCAAAACGAGTTTTTCGGCCGACCGGACGCTTCTATTCGCGCTGCGGCGGGCGTTCAGGCCTGCCGCAGGATCACGCCCTCGGCCGGGTCGAGGGCGAGTCTCGCGCGGATCGCGTCGCCCGCACGGCCCGCGCGCGTCGAGAGCAGCACCGTCCAGCCGCCCTCCGGCAGCGGCAGGCTCTGCGGCGCTGCACCGAAGTTCAGCACCACGCGCACGATCTCATCACCGGCGAAGCGCTCGTAGGCAAAGACCTCTGCGGCCCCGAGGGGCACGCCGCGATACTCGCCGACCGCGAGCGCCGCGTGGTCGCGGCGGAGAGCCAGCAGCCGCCGGTGCAGGGTGAGCATCGAGGCCGGGTCGGAGCGCTGGCCCTCGACGTTGCGGGTCGGCCAGTCCTCCGAGAGCGGCAGCCAGGGCTCGGTGGTGGAGAAGCCCGCGTTCGGGCTCTCGTCCCACTGCATCGGCGTGCGCTCCGGGTCGCGGCCGTGCCCGGGCTCGTTGCGCTCCCAGGGATCCTGCGCGCGGCCCGGCGGGATCGGTATGGGACCGAGCCCGATCTCGTCGCCGTAATAGAGAGTCGGCGTGCCCCGCAGGGTCAGGAGCAGCATCGCGGCGACGCGGGCCTGGGCCTCGCCCACCCGGGCGGCGATGCGCGGCTGGTCGTGGTTGCCCAGCACCCAGTTCGGCCAGCCGCCCGGGGGCAGGGCCGCCTCGTAGCGCGAAACGAGCTCGGACACCGCCTCGGCCCGCCACGGGGTCTGGATCAGCTGGAAGTTGAACGGCAGGTCGGCGCCCGAGAGGTCCGGCCCGTAATAGGCGACCAGCCGCTCCACCGGCAGGTAGATCTCGCCGATCAGCACCCGCTCGCCGTAGGCGCGCAGGACATCCCGCATGCCGGCGATCACGTCAAAGATCTCCGGCCGGTCGGCGGAGTAGACCTGCTGGAAGCGGGTGATCTCCGGCGCGCCCGGGGCGTAGTCGGGGTTGACCGGGTTGTCGCGGAATCCGGCATCCTTCATCAGGTGCCAGATCACGTCGACCCGGAACCCGTCGACCCCGCGCTCCAGCCAGAAGCGGAGCACGGCGTGCATGGCCTCCCGCACCGCGGGGTTGCGCCAGTTCAGGTCCGGCTGCTCGCGCAGGAAGGCGTGGTAGTAGTACTGGCCGGTGGCCGCATCGAGGGTCCAGGCCGGGCCGCCGAAATTCGACACCCAGTTGTTGGGCGGGCCGCCATCGGGTCCGGGATCGCGCCAGATGTACCAGTCCCGCTTCGGGCTCGCGCGCGACGACCGGCTCTCGGCGAACCAGGGGTGGGCGATCGACGAGTGGTTGGGCACGAAATCGAGGATCACCTTCAGCTTGCGGCGGTGGGCCTCGGCGATCAGCGCGTCGAACTGCGCGAGCGTGCCGAACAGCGGGTCGATGCCGCAATAATCGGCCACGTCGTAGCCGAAATCCGCCATGGGGGAGGGGTAGATCGGCGAGATCCACACCGCGTCGACCCCGAGCCAGGCGAGGTAATCGAGCCGCGCCGTGATGCCCGGCAGGTCGCCGACCCCATCGCCGTTCGTGTCCTGAAAGGAGCGCGGATAGACCTGATAGACGGTCCCGCGCTTCCACCAGACGGTGTCGTTCATGCTGCGCCCCTCGCGTTGCCGGCACGGATCTAGGGGGGCCCGTCCACGGGCGACCGGCGATGCGGACTACCTATCCGGCAGGTGTGACTGGAATGTCACGATGACCTGTCATATGCTGGGCGCCGTGCCCGTGCGCTCTATCGGGGCAGCGCTGCCACGACTTCGCCGGAAGCGTCCCGCACAGTCGGACGCTTCGGGGCCGGATTGCCCGCCCGTTCATGAGGCGGAAATCCACACAAGAGATAATCGGCCCACGATTTCCCCGGCAACGATCCGGGACGCAGACTTTGGGGGACCCGCACGTGTTGAATGACGTTCTGATCCGGCCCGCGCCACAGGATTCGGCCCGCCAGGAGCACGCACCTGAGGTCTCGGCGCCTGCGTCTTGGACTGTCCCGACACTCTCCGCAAGCGGAGATGCGGTGGTGGACCTGCGGGAATCGATCCGCGCCAAGCTCACCTTCGGGTTGGGGCGTTCGCCCGAGACGGCGCGCCCGCGCGACTGGTTCGCGGCCACCGCCCTGGCGCTGCGCGACCGGGTCGTGGCGGCCTGCATGGAGGCGCAGCGCGGCGTGCCGAACAAACGCGTCTACTACCTGTCGCTGGAATTCCTGATCGGCCGGCTGATGTCGGACGCGCTGAACAACCTCGGCCTGACCGAGGCGACCCGGGCGGCGCTCAAGGAACTCGGGGTCGATCTCGACGCCGTCCAGGATGCGGAGCCCGACGCGGCGCTCGGCAATGGCGGCCTGGGGCGGCTCGCCGCCTGCTTCATGGAGAGCATGGCCAGCATCGGCATCCCGGCGATGGGCTACGGCATCCGCTACGATCACGGGCTGTTCCGCCAGTCCTTCGAGGATGGCTGGCAGCGCGAGGCGCCGGAGACGTGGCTCGCCGAGGGCAACCCCTGGGAGTTCGTCCGGCCGGACGCCGCTTACGCGATCGGCTTCGGCGGCACCGTCACGATGTCGTCCTCGGAGCAGGGGGTGATCCGGCGGCACTGGCAGCCGGCCGAGATCGTGCGGGCGGTGGCCCACGACGTGCCGGTGCCCGGCTGGCGCGGGCGCCACGTCAATGCGCTCCGCCTGTGGAAGGCCGAGGCCGGCGAGCCGATCGACCTCGCCCGGTTCAACGGCGGCGACCATGTCGGCGCGGTCGCGGCGCGGATGCGCGCCGAGGCGATCTCCCGGGTGCTCTATCCGAGCGATTCCTCGGCCGAGGGCCAGGAGCTGCGCCTGCGCCAGGAATACTTCTTCACCGCGGCCTCGCTCCGGGACCTGATCGCCCGCCACGTGGCCGAGCGCGGCGACGTCCGGTCCCTGCCGGACCACGCGGCGATCCAGCTCAACGACACGCACCCGGCGATCGCGGTGCCGGAGCTGATGCGCCTCCTGATCGACGAGCACGGCCTCACCTGGGAGGATGCGTGGCACGTCACCACCAACACGTTGCACTACACCAACCATACCCTCCTGCCCGAGGCGCTGGAGACTTGGCCGGTGGAGCTGATGGAGCGGCTGCTGCCGCGCCACATGCAGATCATCTACCTGATCAACTGGATGCACCTTGAGGAGCAGTCCAAGCACGGCCGCCAGGGATCGTCGGACGAGGCCGCCTACCTCGCCTCGATCTCGCTGATCGACGAGTCGAACGGCCGCCGGGTGCGGATGGGCCACCTCGCCTTCCACGGCGCGCGCCGGGTCAACGGCGTCTCGGCGCTGCACACCGACCTGATGCGCTCGACGGTGTTCTCCGACCTGCACGCGCTCGATCCGGACAAGATCGTCAACAAGACCAACGGCATCACCTTCCGCCGCTGGTTCCACAACGCCAATCCGGGGCTGACCCGGCTCGCGGTCGAGACGGTGGGGGCGGGCGTCCTCGACGATCCGGAGCTGCTGCGCGGCCTCGAGGCCCATGCCGAGGATCCGGCCTTCGTGGCGCGCTACGCCGCCGTGCGCCGGGGGCGCAAGGAGGCCCTGTCCAGGATCGTCGCCGAGCGCACCGGCATCGCCGTCGATCCGGACGCGCTGTTCGACGTGCAGGTCAAGCGCATCCACGAGTACAAGCGCCAGCTCCTCAACGTGGTCGAGACGGTGGCGCTGTATCAGGCGATCAAGGCCGAGCCGCACCGGGACTGGACGCCCCGGGTGAAGATTTTCGCCGGCAAGGCGGCGCCGAGCTACGTGCAGGCCAAGCTCATCATCAAGCTCGCCTGCGACATCGCCAAGGCGGTGAACGACGACCCCGAGGTCGCCGACCGGCTGAAGGTCGTGTTCCTGCCGAACTACTCGGTGAGCCTTGCCGAATCGATCATCCCGGCGGCCGACCTGTCGGAGCAGATCTCCACCGCCGGCCTGGAAGCCTCGGGTACCGGCAACATGAAGTTCGCCCTCAACGGCGCGCTCACGGTGGGCACGCTCGACGGCGCTAACATCGAGATCCGCGACCATGTCGGAGCGGAGAACATCTTCATCTTCGGCCTGGAGGCCGACGGGGTGCGGGCCCGGCAGGCCGAGCCGGACTATGCGGCCAGGGCGATCCAGGCCTCGCCGCGGCTGGCGGCGGCGCTCGACATGATCGCCTCCGGGCGGTTCTCGCCGGAGGAGCCGGGCCGGTTCCGGCCGCTCACCGACGACCTGCGCCGACGCGACCAGTACCTGCTCACCGTCGACTTCGACGATTACTGGCGGGTGCAGCGGTCAATCGACGCCGCGTGGCGCGATCCCCGCGGCTGGTGGGCCAAGGCGATCCGCAACACCGCCCGCATGGCATGGTTCTCCTCCGACCGGGCGATGCGGGATTACGCCGAGGAGATCTGGCGGGTGCGGCTGGGCTGACCGGCGCAACCTCGGATCCGGCGGCGCCTGGACGGGCAGTTACCGGCCCGGCGGGCGCTATTGCCTAATAATGTGGCACACGACTTGCGAGCCCTCGGGCCGTCTCAACGAAGACGACGAAGGGCACCGCCGTGAAAGCATTTGGAACGTGGGCGTCAGCCGCCGCGCTGGCCACCGGGCTCGCGCTGAGCACGCTTGGGGCGGGCGCCGCCCGGGCGCAGGAGACCATCAAGGTCGGCATCCTGCACTCGCTGTCGGGCACGATGGCGATCTCGGAGACCACCCTCAAGGACGTGATGCTGATGCTGATCGCCGAGCAGAACGCCAAGGGCGGCGTGCTCGGCAAGAAGTTGGAGCCGGTGGTGGTCGATCCGGCCTCGAACTGGCCGCTCTTCGCCGAGAAGGCCCGCGAGCTGATCAGCAAGGACAAGGTCGCGGCCGTGTTCGGCTGCTGGACCAGCGTCTCGCGCAAGTCGGTGCTGCCGGTGTTCAAGGAACTCGACAACATCCTGTTCTACCCCGTCCAGTACGAGGGCGAGGAGAGCGAGCGGAACGTGTTCTACACCGGCGCCGCCCCGAACCAGCAGGCGATCCCGGCGGTCGACTACCTGATGTCGGAGGATGGCGGCGGGGCCAAGCGCTGGGTGCTGGAGGGGACCGACTACGTCTACCCGCGTACCACCAACAAGATCCTCGAAGCCTACCTGAAGTCCAAGGGGGTGAAGGATGAGGACATCCTGATCAACTACACGCCGTTCGGCTTCTCGGACTGGCAGACCGAGGTGTCGAAGATCAAGGCGTTCGGCTCGGCCGGCAAGAAGACCGCCGTGGTCTCGACCATCAACGGCGACGCCAACGTGCCGTTCTACAAGGAACTCGGCAACCAGGGCATCAAGGCCACCGACATCCCGGTGGTGGCCTTCTCGGTGGGCGAGGAGGAACTTGCCGGCATCGACGCCAAGCCGCTGGTCGGCCACCTCGCCGCCTGGAACTACTTCGAGTCGATCAAGACGCCGGAGAACGAAGAGTTCATCAAGAAGTGGCAGGCGTTCCGGAAGAACCCGAAGGCCGTCACCAACGACCCGATGGAGGCCAGCTATATCGGCTTCAACATGTGGGTGAAGGCGGTCGAGAAGGCCGGCACCACCGACCCCGACAAGGTGATCGCGGCGCTGCCGGGCATCGAGCAGAAGAACCTCACCGGCGGCACCGCCACCATGCTGCCGAACCACCACATCACCAAGCCGGTCTTCATCGGCGAGATCGAGGCGAACGACCAGTTCGACGTGGTCTGGAAGACCGACAAGCTGATCCCCGGCGAGGCGTGGTCGAAGCAGCTTGAGGGCTCGAAGGACCTCGAGGCCGACTGGGTCAAGCTCAAGTGCGGCAACTACAACACCAAGACCAAGACCTGCGGCGGCGCGTAAGCCCAGCACTCCCTCTCCCCGCACGCGGGGAGAGGGCTCCGGCGACCGCGTCGTCGCCGGAGCGAGGCGGCAGCCGAAGGTGAGGGGGCTTCGACGGACGAGACTTCTCCGGAGCTGCCCCCTCACCGCCGCTCCGGCTTCGCCTCCGCTTCCCGCTTGGACGACAGGGTCCAAGACGGCCTCTCCCCGCACGCGGGGAGAGGGGATACGCGCCTCACACGTGTCGGGCGCATCGCTTTCGGCTTGCAGAACGGCCCCGATGCTCCGTCTCCTCACCCTCTTGCTCCTGCTCCTCACCGCCCCCGCACAGGCGCAGGCGCCCGCCCCCTACGCGCAGCTCGCCGGCGACGGCTATGCCGAGATCGAGGCTGGCGTCGTCGGTCTCGCGGCCAGCGGCGACCCGCGTGCCGACGCGATCCTCTCAGCCCTGTCGGATGGCCGGCTGCTGGTGAGCCCGGACAAGACCCTGCTCATCCGGCAGGGCAACGCCGTCGTGGATGCGAGGACCGGCGCCCCGGCCGCCGACAGCGCCGACCTCAAGCCGGTGCGCGCCAACAACAGGGTCCGCCGGGCGATCGAGGCCGCCCGCGGGCAGCTCGACCTCGCGAGCCCCGATCCGGCCAAGCGCCGTGCCGCCGCCGACGTGGTGTTCAAGGCCCGGGACGCGGCCGCGCTGCCGGCCCTCGACACCGCCCTGGCGCACGAGACCAACGCAGGCGTCCGCCAGGCCCTGACCGAGGCCCGCGCCGCCGTGCTCCTCGCCAAGCCCGGCACGGCGGACACCGACCGGCTTGCCGCAATTCCCGCCATCCAGGCCCGGGGCGATGGCGACGCGATGGGCATCCTGCGCGGTCTCGCGGCGGATCCGAGCGAGGCGGTCCGCGCCGCCGCCGCCCGGGGCATCGCGGCGATCGAGACCCGGCTCGCGATCCTCGGCGCCCTCCAGAACATCTGGTACGGGATCTCGCTCGGCTCGGTCCTGCTGCTCGCCGCCATCGGGCTCGCCATCACCTTCGGGGTGATGGGCGTGATCAATATGGCCCACGGCGAGATGGTGATGCTCGGCGCCTACACGACCTACGGCGTGCAGGAGCTGATCCGCACCAAGGCGCCGTCCCTGTTCGGCTGGTCGCTGGCGATCAGCATCCCCTGTGCGTTCCTGGTCGCCGGGCTCGTCGGCGTGCTGATCGAGCGGTTCATCATCCGCTTCCTGTACGGGCGGCCCCTGGAGACGCTGCTCGCCACCTTCGGGGTCAGCCTCGCCCTGCAGCAGGGGGTGCGCTCGCTGTTCGGCCCGACCAACCGCGAGGTCGGCGCCCCCGCCTTCATGAGTGGCGCCTTCGACTTCTACGGTCTGTCGATCACCTGGGGCCGGATGTGGATCATCGTGTTCGCGATGGCCGTGTTCCTGGGCCTGCTGTTCGTGCTGCGGAAGACGTCCTTCGGCCTGAAGACCCGGGCGGTCACCCAGAACCGCCGCATGGCCGCCGCCATGGGCATCCGCACGCCCTACGTCGACGCCCTGACCTTCGGGCTCGGCTCCGGCATCGCGGGGATCGCCGGGGTGGCGCTGTCGCAGATCGACAACGTCTCGCCCAATCTCGGCCAGGGCTACATCATCGACTCGTTCCTCGTGGTGGTGTTCGGCGGCGTCGGCAACCTCTGGGGGACGCTGGTGGCGGCGCTGACGCTCGGCGTCGTGAACAAGCTCGCCGAGCCGTATATCGGCGCGGTGCTGGCCAAGATCGGCCTCCTGATCTTCATCATCCTGTTCATCCAGAAGCGCCCGCGCGGCCTGTTCGCGCTCAAGGGCCGGGCGGTGGAATCGTGAGCCCCATGCCCCCCCGCACCCCCCTCATCGACCGGAAGGGCTGGGTCTTCCTCGCCGTGCTGGCGCTGGTCTGCATCGCCGTTCCGGTGCTGAACCTCGCGGTGCCGGAGGGCTCCGGCCTGCATGTGCCGACCTACCTCGTCTCGCTGTTCGGCAAGTACCTCGCCTACGCGCTGCTCGCGGTCAGCCTCGACCTCGTCTGGGGCTATTGCGGCATCCTCTCGCTCGGCCACGGCGCGTTCTTCGCCCTCGGCGGCTACGCGATCGGCATGTACCTGATGCGCCAGATCGGATCCCGGGGCGTCTACGGCAATCCGGTCCTGCCCGACTTCATGGTGTTCCTGAACTACAAGGCCCTGCCCTGGTACTGGCAGGGCTTCGACCACTTCGCCTTCGCGGCCCTGATGGTGCTGCTGGTGCCGGGCCTCCTCGCCTTCGTGTTCGGCTGGCTCGCCTTCCGGTCGCGGGTGACGGGCGTCTACCTGTCGATCATCACCCAGGCGCTGACCTACGCGCTGATGCTCGCCTTCTTCCGCAACGACATGGGGCTCGGCGGCAACAACGGGCTGACCGATTTCAAGGATCTCCTGGGCTTCTCCGTTCAGGCGCAGGGTTTTCGCGTCGGCATCTTCGTGGCGACCGGGATGGCGCTGGCGCTCGGCTACCTGATCGCCCGGGTCATGACGGTCTCGGCCTATGGAAAAATCCTGATCGCCGTGCGCGATGCCGAGAGCCGGACCCGCTTCCTCGGCTACCGGCCGGAGCACTTCAAGACGCTGGCCTTCACGGTCTCGGCCATGATGGCCGGCGTCGCCGGCGCGCTCTACGTGCCGCAGGTCGGCATCATCAACCCGGGGGAGTTCGCCCCGACCAACTCCATCGAGACGGTGATCTGGGTGGCGGTGGGCGGGCGCGGCACGCTGGTCGGGGCGGCGCTCGGCGCCGTGCTGGTCAACTACGCCAAGACCGTGCTCACCGGCGCGATGCCCGACGCGTGGCTGTTCGCGCTCGGCGGCCTGTTCGTGGTCGTGACGCTGTTCCTGCCGCGCGGTCTCGTCGGCACCGCGATCGAGCGGTTCGGCAGCCGGCGCGCGGCCGCCAAGCTGCCGCCGGAGCCCGAGATCGCCCCGAAACTCGCGGAAGAAGGGCAGGGCCCGTGAGCACCGACCTCCTCGAACCTCCGGACGCCGCCACCCGCGGCCCCGCCAACCGAAGGCGCGAGACGGACGCGCTCCTCTACCTCGACGACCTGCGGGTGACCTTCGACGGCTACAAGGCCCTGCGCGGCCTGTCGCTGACGCTGGCCCGGGGCGAGTTGCGGGCGATCATCGGCCCGAACGGCGCCGGCAAGACCACGATGATGGACTGCGTCACCGGCAAGACCCGGCCGGACAGCGGCATCGCCCTGTTCGACGGCACCCACGACCTGCTTAAGAGCGACGAGCCGTCGATCGCCGACCTCGGCATCGGCCGCAAGTTCCAGAAGCCGACCGTGTTCGAGAGCCATACGGTGGCCGACAACATCCTGCTGGCCCTGAAGGGTCCGCGCGCGGCCTTCGCGTCCCTGTTCGGCTGGCGCAACCGGGTGGCGCGGGAGCGGATCGACGCCCTGCTGGAGACCGTCGGCCTGCTGGCCCACCGGGGCCGGCCGGCGGCGGATCTCAGTCACGGCCAGAAGCAGTGGCTGGAGATCGGGATGCTGCTCGCGCAGGATCCGAAGCTCCTGCTCGTCGACGAGCCGGTCGCCGGCATGACCGACGCCGAGACCGCCGAGACCGCCCTGCTGCTCCGGCGGATCGCCGGTGAGCACGCCGTCCTCGTGGTGGAGCACGACATGCACTTCGTCCGGGATCTCGGCTGCCGGGTCACCTGCCTGCACGAGGGCGCGGTGCTGGCCGAGGGTTCGATCGAGGCGGTCTCGGCCGACCCGCGGGTGGTCGAGGTGTATCTGGGGCGATGACCACAATCATGGTTTCAAAAGGTCGAGACCTTTTGCGGGTGCAGGGCGGAGCCCTGCTGTCGGGCCGCGCCCGAGGCGGTCAGGGCTTCGCCCTGACGACCCACCGAAGGGACTTGGTCCCTTTGGAATCCCGGTTTCCGCCCTCACAGTCCGATGGTGAACCTCCATGCTGAGCGTCGAGGGCATCGACCTCTATTACGGCGCCGCGCAGGCGCTCCGCGGCGTCTCGCTGACGGCCGAGGCCGGGCAGGTCACGACGGTTCTGGGCCGCAACGGCGTCGGCAAGACCTCGCTGATGCGGGCGATCGTCGGCCAGCAGCCTGTGCGCGGCGGCGCGATCCGGCTCGGCGGCCGCCCGATCCAGGGGCTTGCCCCCTACGACCGGGCGCGGGCCGGCATCGCCTTCGTGCCCCAGGGCCGGGAGATCTTCCCGCTGCTCACCGTCAGGGAGAACCTCGAGACCGGCTTCGCCCCGCTGAGGCGGCGGGACCGCCACATCCCGGGGGAGATCTACGACCTGTTCCCGGTGCTCAAGGACATGCTGCACCGGCGCGGCGGCGACCTCTCGGGGGGCCAGCAGCAGCAGCTCGCCATCGCCCGGGCGCTGGTGACGCGGCCGAAGCTCCTGGTGCTCGACGAGCCCACCGAGGGCATCCAGCCCTCGATCATCAAGGATATCGGCCGGGCGATCACCTATCTGCGCGGCAAGGGCGAGATGGCGATCGTCCTGGTGGAGCAGTATTTCGAGTGGGCCCGCGACCTCTGCGATACCTATGCCGTGATGGATCGCGGGCAGGTGGTGCTGGCCGGCCCCCGGGCCGGCATGGTCGAGGCCGATGTGCTCCGGTGGATGTCGGTGTAGGACCGGCCCCGCTTCCGTGCGGGCTTGCGGATTCACACCGCGCCGGCTGTGCCGCGACGAGGGCCGCTGAGCCCCCCTCGCCCCGCTTGCGGGGAGAGCGCGACGGTCATGCCCTGCCGCCCGCATCAAGCACCGTGCGAAAACGAATATTTAGGCGTCTATTCAGAAATCATGGGACGCATCCGCGGCACAAACTCCGCGAAAACTGTGAATATGGCCCCGGACGGCCAAGGTTAAACCACATTTCGGGCCTGCCATGGCGGCCTGCCGCAGGAGCGCCCCATGACGATCCTCGATCCCACCACCGGCGAGTTGGTCACCATCTCCGTGCCGAGGCCGCGTCCGCAGCCTGGTCCGCGCTGACGGAGCGAAGACGGCCCATGGAGAACGCGATCGATCCGGGCCCGGGTCGCCCGAAGGCGCGGGCCGAGCGGCTCCGCGTCCGGACGACGCCGCCGGGCTTGTGGCTGGTCAGGGGTTGCCCGACGTCGGAAGACGCGCCGCTGGCCGCCGCCGATCTGATCGCGCTGGCCCGGGCGGCACGCGCGACCGCCCCGGCGGGCACGGCCGGAGAGCCTGCGGAGCCGGCGCGAGGACGTGCGCGCAGCATCCCGGAGAGCTGATCGGACGCGGTCGCACGCGCGTTGTGGGCTGGTCCCGGCTTGGCGCACGTTGAACCGGGACGGGGAACGCCCCGGGGCCCCTCAGCAGCCCGTGCAGATCGGCTTGGCGGCGCGACGGCCTTCCTTTTCCAGGCGCGCCATCATCGCCTCGCGATCGTACGAGGACACCTCGAAGCTGGCGATGCGCTTGCCGGCGTCGATCGTCCCCGTCTCAGCCACGGAACGCGCGAGCGCGTCCCTGTTCCGCACGAAGGCCGGCCGCGTCAGCTCCGTCGGGCGCAGGATCTGCCAGCCCAGCCGCGCGCGCGCCGAGGCCGCGAGAACGTCCGTGGGGTTCACCCGCGCGCCCTGGCCCTCGCCGGGACTCTCGGCGCCGCGCGCCAGGGCCGTGCCCGGAATGCGGATCACCGGCAGGGCCGCCGCCGGGACGGCCGGTGCCACCGGGCCCGGGACCGCCTTCAGAGCGGCATCGTGCTCGGACCTGAGGCCCGGCAGGGAGCTGTACGCGGTGGGCACGTTCGGCAGCCGTGAACAGGCGCCGGCCGTGAGCAGGATGAACCCTAGAACCGCGATCCGCGACACCATATTGCCACCCGAGACCAATACTCGGCCATTCTGGCCAAGCTTGTTAACCGTACTATAGCAGCGCGTCCGCAGTGTCCAACGGCCGGGACCGTTGTCCCCTGCCGCGTGCGCCGCCGGCCCGGTCCGTGGTCACCGTGACCGCGGGATTCCGAAGGGCGCGAACCCTCTGGCGGGATGTCGGGGCGGACCCCGAGCTCGGGCTTCCCCCCGGCCCAGCAGGGCTCGGCCCCGCCATCCCGCAACAGGGCGCGCCCGCATGAAACCATGATCTTCGCCGGTCAGGCCCGCAGTTGCGCCACGAAGGCCCGGATGAACGGCGGCAGCCCGTCGAGGTCGCGCAGGCACAGGGTCAGGTCGCGCCGCGCCCAGGGGTCGGTCAGCGGCACCACCGCGAGGGCGAGGCCCTGGGCGGCCCGGGCGGCCGCGCTCTCGGGTAGGATCGCCAGCCCGACCCGGGCCTCCACCAGCCGACACACGGCGTCGAACCCGCGCAGTTGCACCCGCAGGCGCATCGGGCGGCCCTCCCGGGCCGCCTGGGCGACGAGGAACCGGCTGATGGCGCTGCGCCGGTCGAGTCCCACGAGGTCGTGGCCAAGCACCTCGGCGAAGGAGATCGCCCCGCGCCCCGCCAGGGGATGGTCCCGAGCCGCCACCAGCACGAACCGGTCCTCCCGGAACGGGAAGGTCCGGAGCGAGCCGGTATCCACCGTGCCCGACAGGATGCCGAGATCGGCCACCCCCTCGGCCACCAGCCCGACGATCTCCTCGGAGGTGCGCTCCTCCACCTCGACGCCGATCCCGGGATGATCGCCCAGGAAGGCCGAGAGCGCCTCCGGCAGGAATTCGGTGAGCGCGTTGGTGTTGGCCAGAACCCGGATCTGGCCGAAGGCGCCCCCGGAGAAGGCCGACATCTCCTCGCGCAGGCGCTCGACCGCGGCCAGCACCTCCCGGGCGTGGACGAGGAGCGCACGCCCGGCCGCGGTCGGGCTGACGCCCTGGCGCCCCCGGGTCAGCAGCGCGGACCCGAGCGACTCCTCCATCAGCCGGATCCGCGTGGAGGCCGCCGCCAGGGCGAGATTCGTCCGCGCAGCCCCATGGGTGATCGAGCCGGCCTCGACCACGTGCCGGAACAGGCCGAGATCGGTGAGATCGAACCGCATCATCGCCCCGCCCCCTCCCGACAGGCCTCCGGTGCCGGCCTGCCGGACACGATGCGGGCGGGCGGGCGACGGTAGCCCGGGCCCGGGCCCGTGTCAGCGCTCGCGGACGGGCAAGCCGCCGCCCGGGACTGATGGCCCCTGCGGCGATCAATCCTGTTCAAGGCCGCGCCTCCGTTTGAGCGCGATATTCACTATCTGAGCGCAGTCCGATTTCAAATGCACGCAACTAAACGCTCCGATACGCAGATTGTCTGCCGATATCTTCAGAACTTTGCCCGGATACCGAACTATTTCTACTTGACTCGACAGAATAATTATTTACCTTCTTTTAACACGATTCCATCCAAATCTGTCGGACAGTCCCTGGATCGTTGGCATCAATGATAAATCTCTCATGCGATCCTGTCCCGGGATCAAGTCCGACATGCCCGGACCAGCACGGGTCCGGACCGGGACGTTCGACGGCCCTCGGGATGGACCGCCCTCGGCAGCGTTCGGCGCGCAGCCCCGCGCTCGGCGCAACGAAGCCGCCCGGGAGCCCATGATGGACGCACTCCTGGTTGACGACAGCGCGACCATGCGCCAGCGCCTGCGACGGCTGCTGGAGGCCAAGCCGGACGTGAGCGTGACCGACTGCGCCGATCCGGGCGCCGCGCTCATCGAGGCGCAGATCCGGGCCTTCGACCTCATCCTGGTCGATTGCCGCCTGCGCGCCATGGACGGGATCGCCTTCATCCGGTGCATGCGGACCATCCCGCACTACGCCCAGGTGCCGATCGTGATGATGGCCGACGACATCTCGGACGCGGTGCGGCTCTCCGCTCTGGAGGCCGGGGCGACCGACTTCCTGGACCTGTCGATGCAGGGCATCGAGCTGACCGTGCGCCTGCGCAACGTGATCCGCCTCGCCAAGGCGGTGCGGCGGCTGGCCGAGCAGGCGGCCTGGCTCGACGGCGAGGTCGAGGCGGCCCTGCGCCACATGCGCGAGCGCGAGGAGGAAATCATCTTCCGCCTCGCGCTCGCGGTCGAGTACCGCGACAACGACACCGGGGACCATACCTGGCGGGTCGCCCGCTACAGCCAGATCATCGCCGAGGGACTCGGGCTCGGCCCGGATGTCTGCCGCAACCTCTACCTCGCGGCGCCGCTGCACGATGTCGGCAAGGTCGGCGTCCCGGACGGCATCCTGCTGAAGCCCGGGCGGCTCGATCCGGACGAGTTCGCCGTGATCCAGACGCATACCACCATCGGCAAGCGCATCCTGGGCGGAAGCGAATCCGAGCTGATCCGCCTCGCCGCCGAGATCGCCGAAGCCCATCACGAGCGCTGGGACGGCAGCGGATACCCGAACGGACTCGCCGGAACCGGGATCCCCCTCGCCGCCCGGATCGTCGCGGTGGCGGACGTGTTCGACGCCCTGACCACGCAGCGCCCCTACAAGGCCGCGATGCCCTTCGAGGCGGCCCTGGACAGCCTGCGCGCCGAGAGCGGCCGCCATTTCGACCCGGACTGCGTCGCGGCCTTCTGCGCCCGCTGGGCGGATATCCGCGTCGCCGGGGGGCAGGAGCGGACCGCGATCCGCGCGATCATCGAACCCTGGGCACGGGTCCCGACCCTGCTCCGCGAGATCGCGGCCGAGCCGCCGGGGCCGTCCGGCTGGCTCGTGCGCGATCCGCACAGCCTCATCGCCCCGGACGACGCGCCGGTGAACCCGCCGCCGATCCCGCCGTTGACCCGGCATCCGAATGGATCACGCAGGGAGCCTCGACATGAACGCGCGCTGGATGACGCTGCCGGAGATCGCCCAAGCCCGCCACATCTCCCTGGACGCGGCCCGGCGCCTGGTCGACGCGACGGACTGCCCCAAGGTGTTCCGCACCGACGGAACGGTCTACCTCATCTGATCGCCGCGCGGCCGGACGATCCAACGCTCGGGCGGTCCTGAGACGAAGCATTCCGGTTTCCGGGCGCGGGGATGTCCTGACGGTCTCGGTCCATGCTGACCCGTCGGACTACGTCCCGTTCTACGCCGGCTGCGCCGACGAGACCGGCATCGGGGAGGGGGCCGGCTTCAACCGCAACCTGCCGCTGCCCCCGGGCTCAGGCGACGCCCCCTGGCTGGAAGCCGTGGCGGTGGGCCTCGCGGGCGGTCGCCGCCACGGCCCCGGAGCTGGTGATGGCGCTGGGCCTCGACGCCGCGGCGGACGATCCGATCGGCGCCCTCACGGTGACCCGGGCGGGCTTCGCCGGCGCGGCGGAGCCCGCCCGGGCCGGGCTGCCCACCGCCCTCGTCCAGGAGGGCGGCTACCTCTGCGCGGCCCTGCCGGAGACCCTGACGGCGTTCCTGGCCGCCTTCGACGCGGCCCGGTAGGGCCGCGGGCGCCTCATCAGTCCTCGTCGTCCTCGTCCTGGTGCCGGCCCTTGAGCTTGGCGAACACGGAATCGGCGTCGAGCCGCTCCTCGCGGCCGCCATGCTCCTCCTCGTGCACGCCCTCGCCCGCGTCGCGGGCCGTGGAGACCTCCGTCGGGAGCAGGGAGGCGCCGGGCTCGGCCGCCACCGCGGCCGGGCGGTCGGCCGCCGCGCGCTGGACCTCGAAATCGAGGTTGATCTGGGTGGCCAGGCCCAGGGTCACCGGGTCCATGGGCTGGAGCGAGCCCGAGTTCCAGTGGGTGCGCTCGCGGATCTGCTGGATCGTCGACTTGGTGGTGCCGACGAGCCGGATGATCTGCGCATCCTTCAGCTCCGGATGGTTGCGCAACAGCCAGAGGATGGCGTTCGGCCGGTCCTGGCGGCGCGACAGCGGGGTGTAGCGCGGCCCCTTGGTGGTGCGCTTCACCTCCGGCAGCTTCACCTTAGAGACGGCGGGCTTGAGCCTGTAGTGCGGCGCCTTCTGGGCCTTCTCGATCTCGTCCCGGGTGAGCTGACCGGTGGAGACCGGATCGAGCCCCTTGATGCCGGCCGCGACCTCGCCGTCGGCGATGCCCTTCACCTCCAGCGGGTGCAGCTTGCAGAAATCGGCGATCTGCTCGAAGGCGAGCGAGGTGTTCTCGACCAGCCAGACGGCGGTCGCCTTGGGCATCAGCGGACCCTGGGACATGTCTTCTCGTGCTCCGGCCTGGCGGGACGGGGGCCGGGCATCGGGCCGCGGGCTCCGGATGGTCGATCCGGATGTCCCGTCTCACGCTGTTGAATGGGGATGACTTACTATAGGCCGGGGCTCGGGGGGGCGCAATCGCGCGTTCGGGCGCCGGGCCTGGATTCTCCCGCCCCCGGCGATACGGCTAAGCTTCACGCCGTGAGCGTGACCGACTCACCCGCGAAGGCCGCACGCGGCCGGTTGCGGCCGGGAGTGTGGAGAGATGGTCTTCTCTCTGGCAGTCTCAAGAAACGGAAATGGCGAGTGGAGAATCCAGCTCCGACTCGCCATTCACCCGGTGTTCTTGAGTTGGCTAAACCCTAACGGGTAATTGCCAGGGATCGGCGGTGGCACCCGCCGATCCCACTCCCGAATATACCGCAGCCTGGACCGCCCAACAACGGTCCGGTCGACGGTCAGCGCGGGCGCACTCCGTCGAGGAACAGCCGCACCGCCGCCCGCCGCCGCCGCTCCTGCGCCTCCGGGTCGGTGGCGATGCCGTAGAGGCTCGCCTGGGACGACCGGCCGAGGACGAGGCTGAGGAACAGGTCGGCCGCGATCTCGGGATCGGTCACCGTGATCCGGCCGCGCCGGGCGAGGGCATCAAGCATTTGCGCCACCGCGCGCACGCCGCGCAGCCAGCCCTCCTCGTGGGCGAGGCGGGCGAGTTCCGGGAAGTGCAGCGCCTGGGCCACGAGGTTGCGCTTGAGCATCGCCGCCCCCGGCGATTGCCCGTGGGCCAGCAGGGTGCGGCTCAGATCATCCAAGGTCGCCTCGACATCGTCGGTCCCGGCCTGCGCGGCCTGCGCCTCGGCGGCGGCGGCCAGCGGCGCCAGCCACGCGGCGATCCGCTCGCGCAGCACCGCCTCGAACAGAGCCCGCTTGTCGCGGTAGCGGGCATAGACCGTCGGCTTGCTCATCCCGGCGGCCTCGGCGACCGCGTCGATGGAGGTGGCGTCGAAGCCGCGCTCCAGGAACAGGGTCGTCGCCACGGCGATCAGGTGCGCCTCGCGCCGGGCCGCCTCGGCACGGGTCGGCCGGCCGCCGCGTCGCTGTCCCGCCTCCGCCGCATCGATCTCCGTGACCGCCACGCGCGATCCTCCTTGCCCGAAACCGCCGCTCGTATTATCAAAACGATACCGTACCGTTTTGATTCTGGCCAGACCCCATGGACGCACGTCGCAGCGACAGCTTCAAGAGCGCCGAGCCGATCGGGGCCGGCGCGGCCCTCGCCGCCGCACCGCCCGTTTCGGCACCGAAGCCGCGACGTCGGGCGCGGATCATCCTGCCGGTCGTCGGGCTGCTCGCGCTCGGCGGGGCCGGGACCTATGGCTGGCACTGGTGGACCATCGGGCGTTTCCTTGAGGTCACCGACGACGCCTATCTCCAGTCCGACAAGGTCACGGTGGCGCCGCGCATCGCCGGCATCGTCGCCGCGGTGATGGTCGGCGACAACCAGCCGGTGAAGGCCGGAGACGTGGTCGCCCGCCTCGACGACCGATCCTACCGGGTCCAGCTCAAGCAGGCCGAGGCCGAGGTCGACAAGGACAAGGCGCAGATCCTCGGCGTCGCCGCGGCGATCGTCCAGCAGCAGGCGCAGGTCGCCTCGTCCCGGGCCGACCTCGCCAATGCCGAGGCCGCGCTGACCTTTTCCGGGCAGGAATACACCCGCTACCAGAACCTGCTGCAGACCGGCTCCGGCACGGTCCAGCGCCAGCAGCAGGCGGATGCCGACCTGCGGCAGCGCCACGCCGCCCGCGACAAGGCCGCCGCCTCCCTCGACGCCGCGCAGAAGCAGATCGACAGCCTGAAGGCGCTCGAAGCCAGCACCCGGGCGAGCCTGGAGGGCGCCGAGGCCAAGGTCGAGGGCGTGAAGCTCGATCTCAGCTACACCATCATCCTGGCGCCGATCGACGGCGTGGCCGGCGACCGGGCGCTGCGGGTCGGCCAAGTGGTCTCTCCCGGCACCGGCCTCCTGACCCTCGTGCCGATGAGCCGCGACATCTACTGCGTGGCGAACTTCAAGGAGACCCAGACCGGCCGCATGGTGGAAGGTCAGCACGTCACCTTCACGGTGGATGCGCTCGGCGACCACGCGTTCCAGGGCCGGATCGAGAGCTTCTCTCCCGGTACGGGCTCGCAGTTCGCGCTGCTGCCGCCGGAGAACGCCACCGGCAACTTCACCAAGGTGGTGCAGCGCGTGCCCGTGCGCGTCGCCCTCGATCCCACGGACCCGCTGGTTGCGCGCCTGCGCCCCGGCCTGTCGGTGGAGGCCACGGTCCACACCGCCGACCCGGTGGAACCGGCGAGCCCCGCCCGGCCGAAGCCCGCCCCGACGGCCCTCGTCAGCGAGGCCCTGCCCCGATGAGTTCGGCTCCGCCCGTGCCCGACGCCAAGGCGAGCGCCCGGGACTGGCTCGCCGTGTTCGGCGCGATCCTCGGCGCCTTCACGGCGATCCTCGACATCCAGATCACCAACGCCTCGCTCGCCGACATCCAGGGGGCGCTCGGCGCCTCCACGGAGGAGGGGAGCTGGATCTCGACCGCCTACCTGATGGCCGAGATCATCGTGATCCCGCTCACCGGCTGGCTCGCCTCGGTGATCGGCCTGCGCCGCTACCTCGCGGTGAACACAATGCTGTTCACCGCCTTCTCGCTGGCCTGCGCGCTCTCGACCACCCTGAGCCAGATGATCCTGTTCCGGGCCGGCCAGGGCTTTACCGGCGGCGTGCTGATTCCCACGGCCATCGTGATCGTGCGCACGCGCCTGCCGAAGAGCCAGCAGGCGGTCGGCATCGCGCTGTTCGGGCTCACCGCGACCTTCGCCCCGGCGATCGGCCCGACGGTGGGCGGCTGGCTCACCGACAACCTGTCCTGGCACTACATCTTCTACCTGAACCTGATCTTCGGTCCGATCGCGGCCGCGATCCAGCTCGGCGCCTTCGAGAAGGCCCCGGCGCGCTGGGGGGAATTGCTCAAGGGCGACTGGATCGGCATCGGCCTGATGGCGACCGGGCTGCCGGCCCTGACTTTCGTGCTGGAGGAGGGGCAGCGCAAGGACTGGTTCGGATCCCCGGTGATCGTCGAGGCGAGCTGGCTCGCGGTGGCCGGCATTGCCGGGTTCATCATCCGCGAGCTGACGGCGGCGAGGCCGTTCATCAACCTGCGGGTGCTGGCCAACCGCTCGGTCGGGGGGGCCTGCGTGCTGATGACCGTGCTCGGCGCGGTCTCGTACGGGTCGATCTACATCATCCCGGTCTACTGCGCGCAGATCCAGGGCTACAACGCCGAGCAGATCGGCACCGTGGTGATGTGGTCGGGCCTGCCGCAATTGCTGCTGTTCCCGATGATGCCGTTCATCATGCGCGCCGTGGATGCGCGGCTCCTCGTCGTCACCGGCACGCTGTTCTTCATCGCGAGCTGCTGGATCAATGTCGGCCTGACCCACGATGTCGGCGCCGACCAGTTGATCCTGCCGCAGGTGATGCGCGCCATCGGCCAGCCGCTGTTCACGATTCCGCTCTCGCAGCTCTCGACCGTGGGCCTGAGCCCGCGCGACACCGCCGACGCCTCGGCTCTGTCCAACATGATGCGCAACCTCGGCGGCTCGATCGGCATCGCGCTCCTCTCGACCATGATCGACCGGCGCGAGCACTTCCACTTCTCGGTGCTGGCCGAGGCGATCACCGTCAACGCCACCCGCACGCAGGACCGGCTCGCGGCGCTCGCCGCCGGGATGCACAGCCACATCGCCGACCCGCTGACCGCCAAGGGGACGGCGCTCGGGATGCTGGCGGCCCAGGTGCGCCGGGAGGCGACCGTGATGGCCTATGCGGACGGGTTCTGGCTGGTGGGGGTGAGCCTCGTGGCGAGCCTCGCCGTGGTGGCGATCCTCAAGAAGCCGCAGCGCGCCGCCGCACCGGTCGAGGCGCACTGAGACCCGTTCCGGTCTGTCCAGCACGGACGGAGGCGATCGATCGCCCCGGCGCCGCGTTCCGGGCGGCACGACATTCGAAAGCCGAGCCACGGCCGTCGCTGCGCCAAACGGCGGGGTCCCCGTGAGGCGAACGGGTGGGCTTTGCCGTTGCACCGGCTCCGACCGACGGCGGCGAGGCAACTGCCGGTGTCGAGGGGCCTGTCGCGAGATCAGCGTCTGTTGCGCCGGGCTCTGGATCGGATCCGCCAAATGATCTTGGGCTCATCCGCGCGATCACCGTCGATTTTCCAAGACAAACATCGTTAAGCGTTGACTCGCAGGCGCGGACTATGCATTAGGATGCTCGGTCGCTGACGTTTTGTGTCAGGAATCAATCTTCTTACACCGCTTGATTTCCAATCTATTAGAATAGATACCGCATCATGGTGCAGGAAAAAATTTATTCGCGAGATATCTTCAAGCCATACGCCGCGTATGTCGAACAATCGGCGCATAAAATTCGAACCTACTTCAATGCGACCAAACCAGCGCGCCCGATCGGTCGAAAAATCCTTGTCGATGGCCCAGTGGCCGGGACATATAGTCTCGCGATTGTAAACAGACACTTTTCACTGGAACTGATGCGGCTTGGCTTCGATGTCTATTTGACTCAGAACGAAGGCCCCGATCCACAGACCGATATCTATTTTCAATCCTATCCAGAGCTCGCGGAGAAATACATCAGCCGCGAGCGGGTGCCGTCATTGTCGTTCGATATTCATACAAAGAACGACTGGCCGATTCAGGCAAGTCCACGCCTCGCACCCGTATTGACCGCCCATTGTTATGCCTGGGAAGAAAGCATATTTCCGGTATCGGTCGCCTCAGAGTTGGAAAAATTCGACGCTATATTTTGTACTTCTCAATATACGATCGATGCCTTGCGTTGCAGCGGCTATACCAAGCCGACATTCTACGTCGGGAACGGGGTCGAACATATCGAGCCCACGATCAACCGGGCGGCGCCGAAGAGCCCGCGCGACAGCCGCCGCGTTCATTTTGTCCATGTCTCCTCAGGCCTGCCACGGAAGGGAATGCGCGAGGGCCTGGCTGCCTTTCTTGAAGAATTCCGCGACGTCGACGACGTCCATTTGACGATCAAGACGCACCATAGCTTCGATAACGAGCTTTATGAACTTGTCGACAATTTGGATCCGACAGAGCGCAGCAAGGTCACATTCGACGACAGTTACATGTCGTCCGTCGCCATCCGGGATCTGATCGCAGCTGCGGATTGCTGCTTCCTTCCGAGCCACGGGGAGGGCTTTTGCCTGCCCGCCGCTGAAGCGATGCGGCTCAGAACCCTGGTGTGCACGACCGATTCGGGTGGAAACAGAGAGTTTTGCACACCCGAGACCTGCATTCTGATACCGACCCGTTTCGTGCCTTCGCGATCGGCGATCGGGCAGGGCAGATCCGCTTGGCTGCAAGCGAGCCGCAGCGATCTCCGGGCCGGTCTCCGGCGAGCCTACGCGCTGTCGAAGCGCTCTGATCACAGCCTGCAGCGCAGGGCCTATCACCGCATCAAAAAGTTCACGTGGCTGCAGGCGGCGAAGAAATTCGTCGCCGGCGTGAATGCTCTTTCGACAGGGGCTCAGCCCCTAAAAAATGGACTGTCGAAGCAACGCATCTGTCTCATAAGCACATTCAATCAAAGATGCGGCATAGCAACGTATTCGGCGGCCTTGCAGGACGCCATGGAAAAGGCTGGATCCGCTCCGTCCGTCATCATTACGGAAGATATTGCAAAATCTTTGTGCACAAAACCCGACGATTCGAAAATCATTCGGCTTTGGGACCGCACGAGCGAGAGTATCGATAAACTGATCCGCTACGCTCAGTCTCACGAAATTGGATCGACTTTCATCATCCAGCACCATCCCGCAATTTTCGGTTGGAACGATCTGACAAAACTATGCGATGGACTCAAGGAATTTTCAAATGACATCGCGATCGAGCTTCATTCCACGGACGGCAAAATTCACCAGTTGGAATCATTTGTTAAGAAAATCTCACCTTATGCAAAAATTGTCGTGCACAACAATATAGACTATCTAAAAGTGGTCGCTCAATCACCGAGCACCGATAGAATCTTTCTATTCCCCCACCCGACATCCGTTCATCAAGGACGCCCCTTACAGCCAAAGCATAAATTTTCTCTCTTTACGTTCGGTTTTTGTTGTCCGCACAAGCGGTTCGAGGATGCTTTCGCGATAGCCCATGAACTCAAGCTCAGACATCGCGATGTGAAGCTCAGAGTTTTTACCGCTATTGATGGCTCAGTACAGAAAAACATATAATATAGCAACTTTCTATATAATCTCAGGAATCAGCTCGGCCTGCGCAAGGAAATCGATTTAGAGTTCGGATTCAAGCCGATATCCGACGTCCTTGCTGCCTCGCGGGAGGCAACAGTCGCGCTCTTTTGCTATGCCGACCTCAGCGAAGGAGGAAGCGGTGCCGTGCGCGTTCCCTTGAGTTGCGGCATACCGACAATCACCTCGCGCTCATCGATCTTTTCGGATCTTACGGGCATATGCCACCAAATCGATACACACGAGACAGTCAGCGCGGCAGATCATATCGAAGATCTTGTATCAGACGCCGGCAAGAGGAAGAAATTAATTGACAAACAATCGGACTACATAAATTTTTCAACCTGGGGCAACCATTCATCGAGAATGATTGGGATTTTGGACGGCGGACATTCCAAGAATACAGCCGCATCAGCCCATATTTTGAATCAAAAAACCATCCCGCTCGAGCAGATTTCAATATGACCCGCAGCGAATTCAGGTCGATATCGTTGTCATATTTCGATAAAGAAGTCGATCATATTGCTTGGATTAGACAAAACGTTTTCCTTGACATGGGAGCAGATTGGATAGCCACCAGAAAGCGAAACTATAAACTGCGGACCGCTCGCATGGTGTTCAATCATTTGTCCCGTGTTTGGCCAGGAACAATCTTTCTTGGAAATCCGGCACGGATCGTGAGCCGGCATCATACAAGTCGCGATTATCTTAAAACAGTTCCTGAAGACATGTTCATCAATGCACTGTACGTCGTTTTGCTGGGACGAATGCCGGATGAAACCGGGCGCGCGCATTACGAGAAGGAACTTCGTCGGGGTGAATCCCGAGATGCCTTAATTGACAGCATAATGCGGTCACAGGAGTTTAAGCTTATCAACAAAAAGAGCCTCTTGTCGCCTGAGGAAGGCGACCTGATAAATTTTCGACGCTTCGTCCAAGACGACTTTATGATCTACAGAACGCAGAGTGCGTCAGTCGGTTTCTTCGATCGCCCGAACACTGCGATCGACGGCCTGTCGACGTCCGCTTGGAGTTCACTCCTTCATGTGGCCGGCGATGACACGAGGCCGTTTTTGTTTCCAGGGCTCATGCTGATCGGACGTTATGATGCCGATAGGAACTTTATCTGCGACAAAGATTGGATCGTCTACGGCCCCAAGATCAGCCTGCCAAATGGCGTTTATGATGTCCTGATCGATGTCGAGGCGCCACAGGATTTTTGCTACAAATTCGATGTCAGCATCAATGAAGGCGCGGAGGTCTTATTCTCCACCTTTCTCGTCGGCAATGTGCGAGCGAGTTTCCGCATCGTTGTTCCGGAAGACGCACAGAGCTTCGAGACGCGGATCCTTAATGTTCATCACAACGAGTCCATCATGAGGTTCAAGAATATTGGGCTGCGGCTCTGTCAGTGAGTTCGCCGGCCCGGGCGTAATCGGGCGTGTCGTTCTCTCCGGGACAGACGGCATGACCGATTTGTGGCGCCCGCGGTCGAGGGACAGGCTGACCGCGCCGATTCAATCGCCGCCAAGGGCGCGGTGCTCGGGGTGCTGGCCGCCCGGATCTGCCGGGAGGCCAGTGTCGTGGCCCGTGCGGACGGGTTCCGTCTGGTAGGGTAAGCCGCCGCCGGGGTGCTGATCCTCAGGACGCCCCCGGCGCGCCGCCGGACCTGTGGCGGCGCCAGGACGGGCGGAGGTTCGCCGGCCCCGTCATGGTTTGGAGCGATCCGGGATCGTCGCGGGTGCGGGACAATGCCCCGAAGTCGGGCGTCGCCGGAGGGATGAGGTTCTAATCGATGATCTCATCGGCCCGGGCGAGGAGCGCCGGCGCGATGGTCAGGTCCAGATTCTCCGCGACCGTCGCGTTCAGGATGAAGCTCAGCCGATTCGGCCCTTGGATCGGAAGATCGCTCGGCTTGGCGCCGTGCAGGATGCGATTCACGTAGTCGCCCGCCTGCTGGAACCAGACGGCCTCCTCGGACCCGTAGGAGGCCAGTCCTCCCGCCGTCACGAAGTAACGGAACGGGTAGAGGGCCGAGATCCGATAGCGGGCCGCCAGGGACGTGATCAGGCTGCGATTCGAGAGGGTGAAGGCGCCCGGCGCGACCAGAAGCCCGACCTGACCCAGGGCGCTCAGGCGCGCGAAGGTCGGCTCCAGATCCGCCCGCTCGCGCAGCGGTATGATCAGGGGCTCCAGCCCCAGGGACCGGCTGACCTGCTCGATCGCCTCCGCCAGCGCCAGGGAGACCGGGCTGCTCGCCCCGTGCTGCAGGAAGGCGATCCGTTTCACATCCGGAGCGATCTCCCGGAGCAATTCCACCCACTTGCCGCCCACGGACGGCTCCAGCACCGTGAAGCCGGTCATGTTGCCCCCCGGCTTCTGCATCGTCGAGACGATGCCCTGCGCGACCGGATCGCTGACCTGCAGGAAGACCACCGGCGTTTCCTGCGCGCGGCGGCGCAGGGCCAGGGCCACCGCGGTCGAGCGGCTGACGATGACGTCCGGCTCCGGTTGCAGGACCTCGGGCAGCACCGTTTCGATCCGGGCCGGATCGCTGCCCACGGAGGCGAAGGTCAGCGTGAGGTTCTGTCCCGCCTCCCAGCCGTATTTGCGAAGGGATTCTTTCAGGACCCGCTCGTTTTCGACGAAGTAGGGATCGCTCTTCGGCATGGGGAAGAGCACGGTCACGCGGCGAAACCGTTCAGGGGCAGCGCAGGTGGCCGACCGCCCCGAAACCAGGACAAGACCCGCGACAAGCCCGATGATGTTCCGCCGCCGCATGATTCGCCTCTGCTTGACGGCTGCTTGCCGCCAAGGACGCGCGATTTGAAATGGTTCGGGCGCGATGGCAACATGCGGTCGCGCGGGTCGGCCGGCAGCTTGGCACAACCGTCAGACCTGGACCGCGTTCGACCGCGCCGTGACGGAGGCCCCCGGCGAGCCGTATCGGCGCGTGCCTACCGGCCCGGCAACCCGTGGACGATCGGGAAGAACGTGTCCTTCCAGTCCTTGGGCTCGGTCTTGATGGTCTTCATCGCGTAGAAGTGCCGGGCCTGGAGCATGATGCCGTAGGGCGTGGTCGAGAAGTTGGTCCCGGGCTGCTTCATGATCGCCACCAGGGTCTCGGGCGGGGTCTTCTCGTTGGTGGCCGCCACGTAGTCCTTGGCGGCCTGGAGCGGATCCTTGGCGATCTCAGCATCGGCCTCGTCGATGGCGGCCACGATGGCGGCCGCGAGCTTCGGGTTGCGGGTGTACCAGCCGGTCCGGGCGTAGAAGATCGCGTTGCTCACCGGCTCGCCGACCAGCTCGTAGGAGTTCAGCACCGCGTGGATCGCCGGGTCCTGCAATTCGCGCTGCTGGAACGGCGGCAGGGAGAAGTGGCTGTTGACGTCGTTGTGGGGGCTGGCCAGGGCCGCCACCGCGTCGGGATGGCCGAGCTGGACGGTGAGCGGGTCGAGCTTGGTCGCGTTCTCGGGGCCGAACGCCTTCTTGGCGGCGATCTGCAGCAGCACCGCCTGGGACGAGACCTTCACGGAGGGCAGGGCGATCTTGTCCTTGCCGGAAAAATCCTTGAGCGTCTTCACGTCCGGGTCGCGGGTGAGCAGCAGCATCGGCGTGGTGCCGACGCCGCACAGGCCCTTCACGTCGCCCCGGGTGCGGTCGTTGAGCAGCAGCATGTTGGTCGAGCCGCTGTCGACGATGTCGATGTTGCCCGAGAGCAGGGCGTCGTTGCCGGCGGCGCCGCTCGTCAGGTTGACCCATTCCACCGCCACGTCCCCGAGGCCCGCGGCCTTGGCGTGCTTCTCGATGAGCTTGTGCTGCTCGGCGAGCACGGCGGGGAGGTAGACGAAGCCCGGCTGCCGGCTGATCCGGACCCTGGCATCGTCGGCCCGGGCAGGGACGACGAGGATCTGGGCGACGAGCGCCAGACCGGCCGGCAGGAGGGCGGCTCCTCGCCGGAGGAGGCGGCGGAACCGCGACGAACCCGGCCGCGACGAGCCCATACGCGACGCACGCACCATGACACTTCTCCCTGCGGCCCGGCGGCTTCGTCTCCGATCCGGGCTCGTCGTTGCGCGCGAGTGGACAGCCTCGCACAAGCTTGCGCAAGAGCCCGTCTGCACGCTCGGCTAACGCTGAAGTCGCATTATCACGCGATCGAGAGCGTCATGCCGGACGGTGGACTCCGCATCTCGGAGAACGATGCGGCGGCCTCGATGATCGCGGGGGCGCGGGTGAGAATCGGCATCGGGGCGAAGCTTCGCACCATCACGGCGGCCGCGCTGGTCGGCGTTATCGCAGTCTCGGGCGTCGGACTCGTCAGCCTGAACTCCCAGGTCGCGCAGGACCGGATGGCCAAGACCCGCAACCTCGCGGATGCGGCCTACGGCGGCGTCCTATCTCGAGGGCAAGGAGCGGGCCGGGCACCTGTCGAAGGCGGGCGGCCCAGGGCGCCGCGATCAGGGCCCTCAAGGGCCTGCGCTACGACGGCCAGGAATATTTCTGGATCAACGAGCGGCCTGAGCGCCCGTCCTGGATTCGAAAGGTCCGAGACCTTTGGCGGGTCCGGGGCAGAGCCCCGGTGACCCGCCAAAGGGCTTAAGCCCTTTGGGGACCCGGGATTTGGATCAAAGCCGCGCTCTGCTCAGAGGCGACCGTCCAGGAAGCCGGCCACGGCCTTGGAGAATTCCGGCGTGCGCAGGTAGCCGTAGGACTTGTGCCGATTCTCGGTGCCGTCCGGCCTCCGGTAGGCGTTGATCACCGGCACGTCCCGGACCCGCGCGCCGGCGGCGTTCGGCGCGTAGATCTCCGCGAAGTCATCGCCCACCGTGGCGATGTCCTGGCGGTCCATCAGGTTCGTCCAGGCATGGAGCGCCGCCGGCACGCGCAGGGTTCCGTGCTCGTCGGCGAGCTTCCGCTTCAGTTCGGCGAGCCCCAGCGGCGAGCCGAGGGTGACCAGGGCACAGCGGGGCAGGGGCGTCCCGTCCGCCTCGGCGGCGCGCAGCACGTCATAGGCGATCAGGCCCCCCATCGAGTGCGCGGCGATCAGCACGTCGTCGGACGCGGCCTCGGCGAGCGCCGCCCGCAGGCGCTCCCGGGCGGCGGCCCGGAACGTCGCGTCCTCGTAGTAGCCCCAGAGGTCGTCGAGTCGATATTCCAGGATCAGGTCGTCCACCGGCGTCAGCCCGGCGGACTCCTGCAGGTAGGAGAGGCCCCGGTAGATCCGGTCGGTGAGCGTCGGCACGGCGCTGGCGGGGTCCCCAACGGGCGAGGGGAACGGGCCCAGACCGTAATCGGGGCGGTAGGGCTCGCGGTTGCGGTCGCCGGACAGCGGCTGCGGGTAGCGGAGATCCGCCCAGTAGACGAAGGTGAAGGGCAGGCCGCCCTCCGGCAGCCCCATCCCGAGATTGCGATCGAGCCCCTCTCGGATCGCGGCCTGCCACCAGGCCGACTTCTCGTCGCGCGGCGGCTTGTTGGCGAGCCCGTGGATGCCGATGATGCGCGCCCGACCCAGTGTCCGCTCCCTGACCAACGCCCCGATCGGCTCAGCCAGATAGGGCCGTCGCGCGCGGGTTGTACTGCGGCCCAGTTTCCCGGTGTGCCGCTCAGTCGAACAGGCTGGAGACGCTGGATTCCGTCGCGGTCCGCCCGATCGCCTCGCCGAGCAGCGGCGCGATGGTCGCCACCCGGATGTTGCGGGCGAGCTTCACCGCCTGCGTCGGCTGGATCGAATCGGTGATCACCAGCTCCTTCATCCGCGAGGCGGCGATGCGCGAGACCGCGCCGCCCGACAGCACCCCGTGGGTGATGTAGGCCGAGACGTCCTTGGCGCCGGCGTTGAGCAGGGCCTCGGCGGCGTTGACCAGGGTGCCGCCGGAATCGACGATGTCGTCGACCAGGATGCAGGAACGGCCCTCGACCTCGCCGATGATGTTCATCACCTCGGACTCGCCCGGGCGCTCCCGGCGCTTGTCGACGATGGCGAGCGGGCAGTCGATCCGCTTGGCGATGGCCCGCGCCCGGACCACGCCACCGACGTCGGGGGAGACCACCATGCGGTCCCCGCTCGGCAGCCGCTCCTTGATGTCGCGCACCATCACGGGGGCGGAGAACAGATTGTCGGTGGGGATGTCGAAGAAGCCCTGGATCTGCCCCGCGTGGAGATCGAGGGTCAGGACGCGGTCCGCGCCCGCCTCGGTGATCAGGTTCGCCACCAGCTTGGCCGAGATCGGGGTGCGGCCCGAGGTGCGCCGGTCCTGCCGGGCGTAGCCGAAATACGGGATCACCGCCGTGATGCGCCGCGCCGAGGACCGGCGCGCGGCGTCGATCATGATCAGCAGCTCCATCAGGTGGTCGTTCGCCGGGAACGAGGTCGACTGGACGATGAACACGTCCTCGCCGCGCACGTTCTCCTGGAGTTCGACGAAGATCTCCATGTCGGCGAAGCGCCGGACCATGCACTTGGCGAGCGGCAGTTCGAGATAGGCCGCGATCGCCTCGGCCAGGGGCCGGCTGGCATTCCCGGCGACGATCTTGATCGAGGACTTCATGAGGAGGACTTCATGGGCGGCCGCTCAATCGCGGCCGGTCTGCCCGCCGCGCTCCGATGACCGGTCCCCTGCAGGGCCGGAACGATGCGATGACGGGTGAGGCTCTTAGCAGCGGGCCGGAAGTGTCACAATGCCTTCACGTAATCCGCACCGTGGCCGCGCACACGTCACGCCCTCGGCCGTTCCCGATCGCGTTACGATCGGCAGCGGCTTCGAACCGTCGCTCTGATGCGCGCGCGGTCAGACCGCCGGCGGCTCCAGCAGCCGGTGCAGGTGGACCACGAAGTAGCGGGTCTGGGCGCTGTCCACGGTGGCCTGCGCCTTGGCCCGCCACGCGGCCTGCGCCGAGGCGTAGTCCGGGAAGATGCCGACGATGTCGAGATTCGCGATGTCCCGGAACCGGACGCCGTCGAGATCCTGCAACTCGCCGCCGAAGACCAAGTGAAGCTTCTGGTCGCTGTCGATCGCCGTTGCCATGGCCACGCCTCCCTCGCCCTTCGATACCCAATGGGCCGCTCGCAAATGGCGGCGCTGCGGTCAAGCCTGAACGCCGCATTCGAGCCCTGCCGTCGCCGCAGGCCGCCGGAACCGTGCCCGATCGCGGTCCCACCACGCACGGCTCCGCGCCTGTGTTGAGACACGCTCTACTTGTGCCGAGCCGGTATCCCCGCCGGCGCAGCGCGCGCGTCGCACGCGGCAGGCGCGAACCACCCGCCCGGCGTGCTACGAGCGGGGCATGATACGCGTATTTCTCCGCCTCTCCGTGGTGGCGCTGGGCCTCGCGACGGCGCCCGCCCTGGGCCAGCAGGGAGGCCGGCCGCCGGGCCGGGGCGCTCCGGACAAGGCCGCGGCCGACCGGCGCGGCGGGCCGCCGGTGATCGGCTGCCCATCGCTGGCCAATTACCGGATGCTGATGCGGGGCGGCCCGCAGACCGCCGCCGGCCAGCTCGCCGATCCGAAGGCGGACCATCTCGGCTGCATCGTCCTGCCACGCGCGGACATCACCGGCATCGCCGACCGGGTCACGCTCGGCGGGCAGAGCTACGATTGTGCCAGCCTGCGGGCGACCACCGCCTGCCACTGGGTCGAGGCCGGGGCTGTCGACCGCCCCGGGCCTGCCGGGCGCTGAACGCCGTTTCAGCGCAGATGGCCGCTGGCGCGCAGGTCCCGCTCCACCGCCTCGTGGACGGCCTGGAGCGGATTGTCGTTCGTTGCGGCCGGCGGGGCGACGACCGGCATCGGTGCGGGTCTCGGGTCGAGGTCCGGCATGAGGGTCGGGCCGGCCTGCGCACGGCCGGCGGGCGGCCGCTTCGTCAGGGTGCGCAGCACCCCGCGGAGACCGGATGGGAAGAGCGCGACGAGCGTGTCCAGCATCGGCCGGCCTCAGCGTTCGCGGCCGGCGGCCGGTGGGGTCGGGAGGGCGAAGGGGGCGGACCAGGTCTTCACGGAGGCACCAGCGCGGATCGAGCCATCGCGGAGAAGCGGGGGCGCCGCCGTTCCAACAACTCAGAATTGCCGATTTTGTCGCGCGTGTCGCCCCGTAATCGATAAAGACTCGGTTACCGGTCTGGTCGATCGAGGACTTGGTGAAATCAGAAACTTGGCGGAAGCGGATGGGAATCGAACCCACCGTACGCTGTTGGCGTACCGCTGGTTTTGAAGACCAGGAGGGCCACCAGACCCCGTTCGCCTCCGGGATCGGGGTTACGGGCCGCCGCCATCGGGGTCAAGGCCCCGGCGGCAGGAGGCGTGCGCACCCCCCTGGGCGCGCGGAAAGGTCGCGCCCGGACCGCCCCTCAGTTCCCCCGCTCGTCAGGCGCAAGTGACGGCTCGACCGACGCCCCCGTCCGGGCCGACGTGAGGGCCGCCTCGAGACAGGCCATCACGCGGACGGCCTCCAGCGCGGCCGTGCCGTCGATCGCGCCCCGGGCGATCGTCTCCGCCACACCCTGGTAGAACCGACGCTGATCCCCGGCCACGGCCGGCTGATGCGTCACCCGCCCACTCCCGTCGTGGATCTCCAAGCCGTCTGGATCCGTGCCCCATCCCGGCGCGCCGGGGGCGAGGCCCGTCAGCAATTGCTGCTCCTGACGGTCCGCGCCGCGCTTGATCAGGCTGCCGGCCTCGCCGTGCACCAGGAAGCGGGGCGATCCGCCGGCGACCAGCATGCTGGCGTGCAGCACCACCCGCAGATCCGGATAATCCAGCACCACGTGGGCCCAGTCGTCCGATCGCGCCCCGGCGCGGAGCCGCGCGAGGTGGGCGGTCACGCGTTCGGGCAGGCCGAACAGCAGGAGCGCCTGATCGAGGAGGTGGGGCCCAAGATCGTACCAGATCCCGCTGCCGGGACCGGCGCCCTCGCGCCAGCGGTCGCGGACCTCGGGGCGGAACCGGTCGAAATGCGATTCGAAATGTCGAACCGGACCGATGACGCCGTCTGTGATCGCCGCGCGAACGGTCAGGACGTCGCTGTCCCAGCGCCGGTTGTGGAACACCGCGAGCAGCCGGCCCCGGCTCCCGGCCTCCGCGCGCAGGGCGCGCGCCTCCGCGAGGGTGAGGGTGAAGGGCTTGTCGACCACGACGTGCTTGCCGGCCGCGAGCGCGGCCCGCGCCAGGGGGGCATGGGTGTCGTTGGGAGCGGCGATCACCACGAGGTCGACCGCTTCCGCCGTGGCGACCGCATAGGGGTCGGCGATGACCGCCACATCGGGCCGGTCGGCCGCGACCCGGGTGGGATCGCTGGAGCCGATCAGCCGCAGATCGAGCCCCGGGACGGCGCGGATCAGGGGCGCGTGAAAAGTCCGGCCGGCGTAGCCGTAGCCGATCAGGCCGACCCGGATCGCAGGCGCGCGCGTCATCGCCGCAACCTCCCTGCGCCGCGCGGACAGCGTCGGGCGACACGTCCGGAACACCCGATCGCCATGCTCGACCTCGCTCGTCGCCTAGCGCCTGCGCTCAGGAGCGCCGTGCCGGTCCCGTCGACCCGTAGACCAGGGGACGAAGCCCGCGGCGGCCATGAGCATCAGGGGGGCGATGATGGCAGCAGGCAGGAAACCGCCCGTCATTCCGCGATCCTCCGCAAGACGCGCCGCCCAACCAGAGGTTGGGCCACGCTCAGGGACAACCAAGTCATCACCGGGACATTCAGACCCGTGAGCGCGATCGACGCCGTTGACGTGATGGATGTCACGATCGAAGCAAAGCATCCGACCGCGCGGGCGGCCACGGTCGCACCGTTCAAGCACGTCGCGGTAAGCGTGATGCGTTCGTTCCGCGCGGCTTTGTTCATGGCGACGTCTATGACGACCTTCCAGCGCAGCTTACCGTAAAGCTTGCCGCCGCGCCAAGGATGCGGGTGAAGTCTGGGCAGTTCGGTGCGTGAGCCGAGGCTGCAACGCTCCGCGCGGTGGCAGACCCGCAACGAATTCAACCTGTGCGCGTCATCGCGACAGGCTATTCGTATTAATTCCGCCACACTGTTGTGGCCCTGCACCAGTGATGCCGTTCCTGCAGCGCTCACCCACAGAGGAAGGCCCTGTGCCGGACCCGGAAGGGCCGGGCGAGGGCGCCGGTCCGGACGCGGCTTTGGCCGAGTCGCTGCGGCCGGGCCCCCGCGGCCCGGGCTGGATCGGCGCGGCCGTGGTGGTCACCGCCCTGGTCTCGGCGCTCGCGACCTTCCTGATCCTGGCCGGCGTGATCCGGGTGACGCCGACGCCCGCCTATGGGGTGACGCTGCTCGGCATCAACGCCGCCCTGGTGCTCGGCCTCGCCTTCATCATCGCCTGGGAGGCGCGGGTCTTCCTGCACGCCCGCAAGGCCAACGCCGCGGTGGCGCGCCTGCACACCCGCATCGTCGGCCTGTTCTCGCTGATCGCGATCCTGCCCACGATCCTGCTCGCGGTGGTGGCCTCCGTGACCATCGACCGGGGCCTGTCGCTCGGCTTCACCGATCGGGTCCGCGATGTGGTGCTGAAATCCGTGGAGGTGGCCGACGCCTACCAGGAGAACCAGTGCCAGAGCCTCGCCCGGGAGATCCGCATCCTGGCCGACGACCTCACCCGGGCCCGGCCGAACTTCGACGTGAACCGGGACTGGTTCCAGAACTTCCTGACGACGCGCGCCTCCAATCTCGGCCTGCCGGTCGCCCAGATCATGCGCGGGCCGACCGAGGTGGTGGCCCGGGCCAAGATCGACGTGCTGAAGACCAACCGCCTGCCCTCGGCGGCGGCGTTCGAGGACGCGGCGAGCTCGGCCGACCCGATCTGCCTGCTGCCCACCGAGGGCCGGGTCTTCGCCGCCCTGGTGCGGATGCCCGCCTACGACGATGCCGTGCTGATGGTGCAGCGGGAGGTGAGCCAGCTCGCCATCGACTTCCCCGGCGTGTCCCGGGCGGCGGCGGCCGAGTACCTCACCTACGATTCGCTGCGCCGCTCGATCCAGATCACCTTCGCGTCGGTGTTCCTGCTGATCGCCCTGATCGCGCTCCTGTCGGCCGTGTGGTTCGGCATGAACTTCGCCAACCGGTTCGTGGCGCCGATCCGGCGGCTGATCAATGCCGCCGATCAGGTCGCCTCGGGCAATTTCTACGCCCAGGTGCCGACCCGGAAGACCAGCGGCGACCTCGCCCATCTCGGCGAGGCGTTCAACAAGATGACGCAGGAGCTGCGCCGCCAGCACGCCGGCCTGATCGCGGCGAGCGACCTGATCGACACCCGCCGCCGCTTCACCGAGGCCGTGCTCTCGGGGGTTTCGCCCGGGGTGATCGGCCTCGACGCGGCGGGCTTCGTCACCATCGCCAACCCGGCGGCGGAGCGGATGCTCGACCTCGACAGCGACGCCCTCGTCGGCCAGCCCCTCGGCCGCGCGGTGCCGGAACTCGCCCCCGTGCTCGCCGAGAGCGAGGCTCGCCCGCGCAGCCTGCAGCAGCAGCAGATCCAGCTCGCCCGGTCGCGCGGCGAGCGGACCATCACGGTGCGGGTCACGAGCGAGCAGGCGCAAGGGTCGTCCCGCGGCTGGGTGGTGACCCTCGACGACATCACCGACCTCGTCCAGGCGCAGCGCAGCTCCGCCTGGGGCGACGTGGCGCGCCGCATCGCCCACGAGATCAAGAACCCGCTGACCCCGATCCAGCTCTCGGCCGAGCGGATCCGGCGCAAGTACGGGAAGGTCATCACCGCCGACAAGGAGGTGTTCGACCAGTGCACCGCCACGATCGTGCGGCAGGTCGACGAGATCAAGCGCATGGTCGACGAGTTCTCGGCCTTCGCGCGGATGCCCAAGCCCGCCATCGCCCAGAACGATCTCACCGAGATCGCCAAGCAGAACCTGTTCATGATGCGGGTCGCGCACCCGGACATCGACTTCGCCTTCTCGGCACAGACGGGCTCGGCGGAGGGCGGCGCGGCGAACTCGGAAAAAATCGTGGCGGCCTTCGACATCCGGCTGCTCAGCCAGGTGATCACCAACATCCTCAAGAACGCCGTCGAGGCGGTGGCCGAGGTGCCGGAGGCCGAGCTCGGCAAGGGCAAGATCTCGCTCAGCCTCGCCGTCGAGGACGGGTTCGCGGTGATCGCCGTCACCGACAACGGCAAGGGTTTCCCCGCCGAGGGACGCCAGCGGCTGCTCGAGCCCTACATGACCACCCGCGAGGGCGGGACCGGGCTGGGGCTTGCCATCGTGAGCAAGGTGCTTGAGGAGCACGGCGGCGGGATCGAGCTGAACGACAATCCCGCCGGCCGTGGCGGGCAGGTGCGGATGCGGGTTCCCCGCGAGCACGGGTCCGAGCCGTCGGTTTCCCCCGAGACCCGTCCCGTCACGACAGAGGAGAAGGGCGCCGCACCGACGGCCCCCCGGATCGCGGAGATGCACGCATGAGCGCCGATATCCTGATCGTCGATGACGAGGCCGACATCCGCGACCTCGTGGCCGGGATCCTGGACGACGAGGGCCACCGCTGCCGCACGGCCGGCGGCTCGGACGAGGCGCTGGCCGCCATCGAGGCGCGCCGGCCGCACCTCGTCTTCCTCGACATCTGGCTGCAGGGCTCGAGGCTCGACGGCCTGCAGGTGCTCGACCTGATCAAGGCGGCCAACCCCGACCTGCCGGTGGTGATGATCTCGGGCCACGGCAACATCGAGACCGCGGTCTCGGCCATCAAGGCGGGGGCCTACGACTTCATCGAGAAGCCGTTCAAGGCCGACCGGCTGATCCTGGTGGCCGAGCGGGCGCTGGAGGCCTCGCGGCTCCGGCGCGAGGTCCGCGACCTGACGGCGCGCTCCGGCAACGCCAACCGCATCGTCGGCGGCTCGCTCGCCATCAACCAGCTCCGCCAGACCCTTGACCGGGTGGCGCCCACCAACGCCCGGGTGATGATCACCGGGGCGCTCGGCGCCGGCAAGGAACTCGCCGCGCGCAGCCTGCACAAGGCCTCGGCGCGCTCGAACGGCCCGTTCGTGCTGCTCAACGCCGCCGCGATCCTGCCCGAGACCATGGAGGCGGAGCTGTTCGGCGTCGAGGGCGAGAGCGGCCGGCGGGTCGGCGCCCTGGAGGAGGCCCATGGCGGCACCCTCTACCTCGACGAGGTCGCCGACATGCCGCGGGAGACCCAGAGCCGGATCCTGCGCGTCCTGGTCGATCAGAACTTCCAGCGGGTCGGCGGCACGACGCGGGTGCACGTCGATGTCCGGATCATCTCCTCGTCCTCCCGGGATCTCCAAGACGAAATCGCCGCCGGCCGGTTCCGCGAGGACCTGTTCCACCGCCTCTCGGTGGTGCCGATCCGGGTGCCGGCCCTGTCGGAGCGCCGGGAGGACGTGCCCGAGCTGATCCAGTTTTTCATGGACAACATCTCGTCTCAGACCGGCCTGCCCAAGCGCCGGATCGCCGAGGACGCGATGGCGGTGCTGCAGTCGCACAACTGGCCGGGCAACGTCCGCCAGCTCAAGAACAACGTCGAGCGGCTGATGATCCTGACCCAGGCCGACCCGGAGCAGGAGGTGACCTCCGAGATGCTGCCCTCCGAGATCGGCGCCCTGGTGCCGACCACGCCGGGCGGCGCGGGCGGCGAGAAGCTGATGAGCCTCGCCCTCCGGGAGGCCCGCGAGATCTTCGAGCGCGAGTACCTCGTGGCGCAGATCGCCCGGTTCTCGGGCAACATCTCGCGCACCGCCGAGTTCATCGGCATGGAGCGCTCGGCCCTGCACCGCAAGTTGAAGTCGCTGGGCATCGGCCCCTGAACCCGCGGGGCAAAAGGACGCGTTGAGGCCTCCGCCGATCCGTCACGGATCGGCGGGGTACGGGGGTTGCTTGCGCCCACGCTTTGACGACGTCATGTTGTATACACGGCGGCGGACGGGATGATCGGACGATCCGGCCCGCGGCATACCCATCCCGGACGGAGCGAGCCGGGACAACAAGAAGGCCAAGAAGATGGCGGGCGAACGCGCACAGAACCTTCAGGACACCTTTCTCAATCATGTCCGCAAGAACAAGATCCCGCTGACGATCTTCCTGGTCAACGGCGTCAAGCTCCAGGGTGTCGTAACCTGGTTCGACAACTTCTGCGTGCTGCTGCGCCGGGACGGGCACTCGCAGCTCGTCTACAAGCACGCGATCTCGACGATCATGCCGGGCCACCCAGTGCAGTTGTTCGAGCCGGACGAGACCGCCGAGAAGGCGTGAGGTTTTGAGGGGGCGCAGCCGGGCTCTGCGGATATCTGCGGCCGCACCGTCCCGCCATCTTGGCTGAGGTCAACCGAATCCCCATTTTATTGGATCCGACCTCTCCAAAAAAGCCGCCGGCCGTCCGGCGGCGCTAAAGGCCGTATGACCGAAACGCTGACGTCCGGCGAAGCCCGCCTCCAGGCGCAGGCCGCCCCCGAGGGCGAGATCGCCGCGGCGACCCACACGCTGGTGATCGGCCCCTATCTGGCGCGCGGCGCCTACGGGGCCGGCCACAGCCCGGCCGCACCCACGCGCTCCGTGGAGGCGCGCCTCGACGAGGCCACCGGGCTTGCCGCCGCGATCGAGCTCGACGTGATCGAGAGCCTCGCGGTCAGCCTGCCGCGGATCCGCCCCGCGACCTATCTCGGCAAGGGCCGGGTGGACGAGATCGCCGGCCTGATCCGCGCCCGGGAGATCGGCCTCGTGGTGATGGACTGCGCGCTCTCGCCGGTGCAGCAGCGCAACCTCGAGAAGGAATGGGGTGCCAAGGTCATCGACCGCACCGGCCTGATCCTGGAAATATTCGGTCGCCGCGCCTCCACGCGGGAGGGCACCCTCCAGGTCGAGCACGCCCACCTCGCCTACCAGAAATCGCGCCTCGTCCGCTCTTGGACCCACCTGGAGCGCCAGCGCGGCGGCTTCGGCTTCCTGGGCGGCCCCGGCGAGACCCAGATCGAGGCCGACCGGCGGATGATCCAGGAGCGCATGACCCGGATCGAGCGCGACCTCGACGCAGTGGTGCGCACCCGCGGCCTGCACCGGCAGAGCCGGGCGCGGGTGCCGTACCCGATCGTGGCGCTCGTCGGCTACACGAATGCCGGCAAGTCGAGCCTGTTCAACACGCTGACCCGGGCCGAGGTCACCGCCAAGGACATGCTGTTCGCGACCCTCGACCCCACCGCACGGGCGACCAAGCTGCCCCACGGTGAGACCGTGATCCTGTCCGACACGGTGGGCTTCATCTCCGACCTGCCGACCCCGCTGATCGCGGCCTTCCGGGCGACGCTTGAGGACGCCATCGAGGCCGACGTGCTGCTCCACGTGCGCGACGTCAGCCACGTCGATTCCGAGGCGCAGGCCGAGGATGTCGGCGAGGTCCTGCGCGAACTCGGCATCGAGACCAGCGCCGACCGGATCATCGAGGTCTGGAACAAGGCCGACCTGCTGGACGACGACGAGCGTACGCGGTTGATGAACCTCAGCGGCCAGGACAAGGCCCGCAACGACCGCGACAGCGCCGCGCCGGTCCTGGTCTCGGCCGTGACCGGGGAGGGGCTCTCGGCCCTCACCAGCCGGATCGAGGCGCGGATCGGGCGCAACCGCGCGAGCTTCGCGGTGGCCCTGCCGCCGGAGGACGGGGCGGCCCTGAACTGGCTCTACGAGAACGCCGAGATTCTGGACCGCCGGTCAGAGGCCGACGGCACCCTGCATCTGGCGGTGCGGATCGCCCCCGAGAAGGAGCCGCGCTTCCTCAACCGCTTCGCGGCGGCCCGGCGCCTCGGCCGGGGCGGCTGATGGCCTCGGCCGGCGCCGGCAACCCGCCGCTCACAGGCCTGCGGGCCGCGCGGGCGGCGGTCGCGGTGCCGCCGGACCAGGACGAGGACGCGGTGCTGCGGACCATGCAGGCGGGCGGCGGCCTGCGCCTGCTCGGTCTGCGCATCGTCATCGTGCTGGTGCTGCTGATGGCGGCCCAGGCCTATGACGGCTCGCTGCATGCCCTGAGCCACTGGTTCATCCTCGCCCTCTACGGCCTCGGCACGGCCTGGTTCGGGCTCCGCGAGCGGGGCGGCGGGCCCCTGGCCAACGCCTATAGCTGGGCCGGCACCGGCCTGAACGCCGGGCTCGCCGTCTACGTGCTGATCGAGCACATGCTGGCCGGGGGCGGGGCGGGCCTCGGTGCCGACACGGTGAGCCGCCTGCCGGCCTTCCTGCTCCTGCTCCAGACCGGCCTGAGCATGCGGGTGGCCCAGACCGTGGTGTTCTGCGGCCTCGTCGCCGCCTGCTGGAGCGCGATGTTCCTGATCGGGCTGATGCATCCGGAGCTGGTCCCCAACGCGGAGACGTTTCCGACCGCGCAGCTCACGGGGCTGGCCACCTTCGCGGCGGCGGGCCTCCTGGTCGTGGACGGGGTGATCCGCCTGCGTGGGGCGGTGGCGCGGGCCCTGCGCATGGAGCACGAGCGGACCCTGCTCGCCCGCTTCGTCCCGGACGCGGTCGCCCTCGACCTCTCGGCCGAGGGCGGCGATTCGGCACTCGGAATCCACCGGCGCCACGCCTGCTTGATGATCCTCGACATCCGCGGCTTCTCCCGGCTCTCGGGCGAGCACCCGCCGGAGACCATGGTGGCGGCGCTGCTGGCCGTGCGCGCGGCCGCGCAGGCGGCGGTGGCCGAGGCGGGCGGCCTCGTGGACAAGTATATCGGCGACGCGGTGCTGGTGCAGTTCGTGGTCGGCCGCCCGGACGCGCAGGCGCGGGCGGCGCTCGCCTGCGCCCTGTCGCTCCGCCGCCGGATCGCCGCGCTCAACGCGGCGCGGGACGCGGAGGGGCTGTTCACGCTCCGGGTCGTGGTCGCCCTGCACGCGGGCGACCTGCTGGTCGGGGTGTTCGACGACGGGGTCCGGGCTGAATACACGGTGCTGGGCCCGGCCATGAACGCCCTGTCGCGGATCGAGGCCCAGGCCAAGGCGGCCGAACTCGATCTCGCCGCCTCGGGGGATTTCTTGGACCTGCTCGGGAGCGTGCTGCCGGACGGCATCCGGGCGGTCCCGGTACCGGGAGCGGTGCTGCCCGAACCGCTCACCCTGTTCGCCGTCGCGGCGGACCGGGATCCCGATCCGGCCGCTTCGGTCCCGGCGAGCGAGAGGATACCGGCCGCCCGCGCCGCCTCCTGAGGCGATGCGGCGCCGGGGGGGCCGGAACCCGAAGGATTCTAATCCGTTCGGTCGTCGCGGCGCAAAGTCGCGGAGAACGGATCAACCATGAACAAGCTCATCCTCGGCGCGGCGCTCACGCTCGGCCTCGTCGTCGGCGCCGCCAGCCCGACCCTGGCGGCCCCCGGCGACGGCCTCAGCCCGAACGCCGCCGCACAGGGCAACGGCAATTTCGGCGGCATGCACCGCAATGCCCGGATGCAGTCGCAGATGATGCGCCACCGCATGATGCACCGGCACCACCGCCGGCACCACATGATGCGCCGCCACATGCGCTGAGCGTCTATCCGCTGGGATCACGGGTTTCCAGAGGGCAAGCCCTTTGGCGGGTTCTCAGGGCGGAGCCTTGAGACCTCGACCGGGGCTCTGCCCTGGACCCGCGAAAGGTCTCGACCTTTCGAAACCACGACTTCAGATCCGGAACGCTTTGCGCTCCGGTCGAACAGCTCCGGTACGCCGATGCCGGCCGGTGCGGCTTCTGCTACGCCCCGTGTGTTCCAGCGCCCCTCGAAGCGGGCGCGGCACAGCGCGGATTCGATGCTGGGATCGGGTCGGTTCGCGCAGGGATGCGGCGCGGGGCTCGCCGGCATCGCCCCCGCGCAGGCCCAGACCAACCCGGCCCCACCCCTCCTCTTCACCGGCATCCCCGGTCAGGACGAGAGCCGCCGCGTCAAGCGCTTCGGCAAGGCCGCCACCACTCTCGAAGCCAAGCTCGGCGTGCCGGTGCACTCCCGCCCGGTGACGAGCCACCCGGCTTCGGTCACCCCCTTCGCGGACGGGCAGGTGCAGCACGCCTGGTGGCAGCTTCACCGGCGTCCAGGCCCGCCGGGCGGTGCCGGGCTCCCGGGCGATCGCGCAGGGCGCCGCGGACGCGACGGTCAGGTCCTATATCCGCGCCAACGCCGCCACATGGCCCGGAGCCACGAGACCCTGATCCTGGCGCTCCATGACGTCGCCGACCCATACCGATCGGATCGTGGTGCTGGAGGCGGGCCGGCTCAGCCCTGTCTACGAGGCTGCCGAGAGGAGGGCGTCAGGTCCCGGCGCCGCGCTCGCGCACCTGCTCGGCCTGCAGGGCATTGAGATAACCGGTCAGGCGCCCGCTGACCGCAGGATCGGCGCATTGCACCCAGAGCGGAGCCGGCAGGGCCCGGACGGGCAGGCGCAGCAGGAACGCCTCGGCCGACAGGGCCGCTTCCCGCTCGGAGGCGGCGGCCAGCAGGCGAGCCCCCGCCTGCGTACCGATCAGGATCGCGATCGTGGCCATGATGACGATCCACGGTAATGAAACATCCCGGGACGACAACGACGCGGACGCGTGAAGCGTTGCGCCGGCGTCATCAGCTGGTCGGGCGGATGCAGAGCGGCTCCCAGGCCAGGGCGAGGCCGAACGACCACAGGATCCGCCCGAGGGGATCGGTCAGCACCGCCCCGGTCAGGAGCATCCCGGCGGCGTTGCGGCAGAGGTCCCGGGCGCCGCGGATCGCGGCTTCCGCGTCGTCCGCCTCCAGGCTGTCGCTGGCGAAGGCGAGGCCGCTGCGGCCATCCGCGTGCTCCATCGTGCGGCGGCGATGATAGGCCGGCACCGCTCAGATCTCCCCGCAAACGCGTCGCCATCGGCCCCTGCGCCGGCACCGTCCCAGCATAGGCGCACCCCGTCCGGTCCGACTGATCGCGGTTAAGGGACGGCGCGTTTCCCGTCCGCCGTGAGGCCGCCGGGCCGCCCTTGACGTCGCAGACGGCCGCTCCGGGAGGTGCGCGCCAGGCCGTGCCGGGTCTTGTTCCAGCGCTCCGGGGCGCGGACCAGCTCGACCAGCGCCAGCCACGCAGCCACGCTGACGAGCAGGAAGTAGACCGGCATCCCCAGGGCCCAGGGGGTGAGGTCGCCCCAGCCGCGGCGGATGCCGCCGATCAGGGCCGGGAGGACGAGGGCCCCGAGCCCCGTCCCGAACAGGGTGAGCGCGAGCCCCGTGCCGAGATTGTCCAGGAAGGCGGGGGCGGCCGGGATCTCGAGGACCAGGAAGGACCAGATCGCGCCGATGAGGCAGGCCGGGTAGGCCAGGGCCGAGACCACCGTGCCGGGGACCAGGGCCACGGCGCAGAGCACCTCCAGCCCGCCGAGTCGGCGCGCGCTGGCCAGGGGGCTGCGCCCGTGGGTGAGACTCGTCTGCGCGAGCCCCTTGAGCCAGCGGATCCGCTGGCCGAGCCACGGCCTGAACCGGCTGGGCGCCTCCTCGGTGGTGGCGCTCGGCAGGTCGCCGACCGTGTAGCCCGCGAGCGCCAGCCGCATCCCGAGATCGGCGTCCTCGGTGACGTTGTAGGAATCCCAGCCGCCGAGCGCCCGGAGCACCCGGACGCGCAGGTGCATCGAAGTGCCGCCGAGCGGGATCGGCAGGCGGCACCGGGCGAGGGCCGGGTTCAGGACGTCGAACAGGCCGGCATATTCCAGGGCGTGGGCGCGGGTCAGCCAGGAATCGTCGGCGTTGTCGATCACGAGCCGGCCCTGGAGGCAGGCGGTCCGCTCGGGCAGGCGGGCGAACAGCGCGGCAGCCAGGCGCAGTTGCCCGGGATCGGGATCGTCCTCGGCGTCGTAGACCGTGAGCAGGTCCCCACGGGCCAGCGGCAGGCCGGCGTTGAGCGCCCGCGGCTTGGTGCGCGGGCTGCCCGGCGGCACCGTGATCACCTCGAACCGAGCGGGCAGGGCGATCGGCGCGAGCGCCGCCCGCGTCTCCCGATCGCCGGCCTCGACCAGCAGCTTGATGTCGAGCTTGGCCGGGGGGTAGTCGAGGGCCGCCAGGGCCCGCAGCAGGGCCGGAACCACCGCGGCCTCCCGGTAGAGCGGGACCAGGACGGTGTAGACGGGCAGGGCGGTATCCGCGAGCGGCGGCGCCTCGACCGTGACCGGGGCCTTGATCGCCACGGCGGCGAGGCGGAAGACCGTCATGGCGAGGAACAGGCTCTGCGCCGACAGCGCCACCATGCGGGCGAACGGCGCCGGGAGCGCGGCGCAGAGACAGAGCGCCGCGGTGAGGGTCAGCGCCAGGACCAGCAGCCACCAGACCGTCGGTTCGCGCGCGGTCGCCCGCTCGGGTGCGCGCCGCGCGAGATCGTGCGCCGCATGATCCGCCACCTGCACAGGGATCGCGGCGAAGACCGCCTCGCGCAGGTGGGTCGGGCTGGTGATGGCGATCGGCCCGATCCGGCGCGGGCTGCCGAGCAGGCTCGCGATGATCCGGCCGCGCGGCGCAAGCACCCAGGGCGCCACCGAGCCGGGCGCCAGCGGCGCGTGACCGGCAACCAGAGTGTCGGGAAAGCGCAGGCCCGGACCGAACGGGATCGGCCCGTCGAGGTAGGGGGCGCCGAGCGCCCGGGCGAGGGCCCGGTAATACGCCGCCTCCGCCATCAGGCCGGCATTCAGCAGCGCGGTCGCGGCATCCGTGCCGGCCTGGACCGCGTCGGCGGCGGCCTGGATCAGCAGCCGGTCCGCGATCCCCTCCGCGCGCAGGAAGGCGATCTCCGGCGGCAGGTCGGCCAGCCCCGCCGACGAGCCCTGGACCGGCACGCCGCGCTCCCCCGGTGGCCTCAGGACGTGGTAGGGACGGTGGGTGAGCCAGTCCCCGCCCCCGCGCTCCGGCAGGAGCACCGCCCCCGCCACAACGCCGTCTCTGAGCGCGCTGCCCTCAGAGACGGTTGTAAGCCCTTGTTTAGGCCCGCTCTCTTGCGCTGACCTTGCGTCCCGCCCGGACCGCGTTCGCGTGTCGGGAGGCGGCTCGCGGCGCGCTTCCGCCCGGCTCGCGGCGATGGTGATCGCCCTGTGCGCCGTATGGGGTGGACCGCCGCGGAGCACCGCCGCGGAAGCCCCGGCCGCGACGCCCGCCGTCACGGTGCCGGATTTCTGGAACCCGCGCAGCCGCGGCGAGCGGGTGGAGGCGCCCCAGACCGGCCGGGCGGTCCGCTTCCTCACGGACGACGAGTTCCCGCCGCTGCACTTCGCCGGCCCCGACGGCAACCCGACGGGCTTCGTCGTCGAGCTCGCCCGCGCGGTGTGCGAGAAGCTGGCGATCACCTGCACGGTGCAGGCGCGCCGCTTCGACACCCTGCTGGACGCGCTGGACAGCAAGCAGGGCGACGTGGTCGCCGCCGCGATCCCGCTGACGGCGAAGCTGCGGGAGAAATTTCTGGCGACCCGGCCGTATTTCCGCTGGCCGGCGCGGTTCGCGGCCCGGACCGACCGGGGCCTGCCGGTCCCCTCGGCGGCGGCGCTCGCCGGCCGCAGCGTCGGGGTGCTCGGCAACAGCGCGCATGCGGCCTACCTGAAGACGTTCTTCCCGAAGGCCGTGGCGAAAGACTTCACTGATCTCGCGGCGGCCGAGGGCGCGCTCAAGCGCGGCGAGATCGACTACCTGTTCGCCGACGGCCTGAACCTCGCCCTCTATGTCGGCGGCCAGGATGCGGAAAACTGCTGCGCGCTCATCGGCGGCGACTACCTGGAGAACCGCTATTTCGGGGAGGGGATCGGGCTGATCACGCGCCAGGAGGACGCGGCCCTCTCCCGGGCGCTGGACGACGCGCTCCAGCGGGTCTGGGACGACGGGAAATACACCGAGCTGTACCTGCGGTTCTTCCCCGTCAGCCCGTTCTGAGGGCTTTCATCGCCCGCGGGAATCGGGGATCCTGCCTGGAGTGCTTCGGCCGTCGGAGGGCACCATGACGGATCTGCTCGAAAAGGCCGTGGCGAAGGCGCGCGACCTGTCTCCGGACCTGCAGGACGCGATCGCGCGCCTCATGCTGGCCTTCGTGGGGGATGAGGACTCGGTCTACCGGTTCACGCCGGAGGAGGCGGCGGAGCAGGACGAAGCCGACGCCGAGGAGGCCCGCGGCGAGTATGCCACCGATGCGGAAGTCCGCGCCATCTGGGCGAAGTATGGCCTGTGAGGCTGCGGCTGACCCGCATCGCCGCGCGCCAGCTCGATCACGTGCTGGCCGATATCACGCGCCATCATCCGGCGGGTGCCGACGCCGTCCTGCAGCGGATCGGCGCGTGCTTCGAGCTCCTTCTCCGACATCCCTATGCTGGCCAGACGACTGACCGGCGTGGCATACGGCGCATCGTCGTGACACCTTACCCCTACATCATGACCTATCGCGTCGGTTCCGATGAAGTCATCGTACGCAGCATCCGGCACACGGCGCGGCGGCCGATAGCCTGAGCGGCACGCCCGCTACAGGGCGCCTACGGGTGAGCGGGTCTTCGCATTGCACACCCGGGCGTTCCGCTCCGGGGCGAACCGCTCTAGGGTGGCACGTCCACTTCGCGTTCATCCCAGAAGACATGCAAGCCGCTCCCCCAGCCCTGACCCTCGATCCCGACACCATCGAGGCCGCCGCCAACGCCGCCGCATGGCCCTTCGAGGAGGCGCGCAAGCTCGTGGCGCGGCTGGAGAAATCCGGCAAGACGGAGGTGCTGTTCGAGACCGGCTACGGCCCCTCGGGCCTGCCGCATATCGGGACCTTCGGCGAGGTCGCCCGCACCTCCATGGTGCGCCACGCCTTCCGGGTGCTCACCCGCGACGCGGTGCCGACCCGGCTGATCGCCTTCTCGGACGACATGGACGGGCTGCGCAAGGTTCCGGATAACGTGCCCAACCGCACGATGCTGACCGCCCATCTCAACCAGCCGCTGACCCGCGTGCCGGACCCGTTCGGCACCCATGACAGCTTCGGGGCGCACAACAACGCCGAATTGCGCCGCTTCCTGGACACCTTCGGGTTCAGTTACGAGTTCCGGTCAGCCACCGAATGCTACCGCTCCGGCGTGTTCGACGCGGCGCTCCTGCGCGTGCTCGAACGCTACGACGCCGTGATGGAGATCATGCTACCGTCCCTGCGCGCCGAGCGCTCGGCCAGCTACTCGCCGTTCCTGCCGCTCCACCCGGTCACCGGCCTCGTGATGCAGGTGCCGATCGACGAGGTGAAGGCGGAGAGCGGCACCATCGTGTGGCGCGATCCCGACACGGGCGAGCGCTACGAGACGCCGGTGACCGGCGGCCACGCCAAGCTGCAGTGGAAGCCCGATTGGGCGATGCGCTGGGTGGCGCTCGGCGTCGATTACGAGATGGCCGGCAAGGACCTGATCGACTCGGTCAAGCTCTCGGGCAAGATCGCCCGGGCGCTCGGCGGCGAGCCGCCGGAGGGCTTCAACTACGAACTGTTCCTGGATGAACAGGGACAAAAAATCTCGAAGTCGAAGGGCAACGGCCTGACCATCGACGCGTGGCTCACCTACGGCACGCCGGAATCGCTCGCTCTGTTCATGTACAACAAGCCGCGTGAGGCCAAGCGGCTGTTCTTCGACGTGATCCCCCGGCACGTGGACGAGTATATCGGCTTCCTCGACCGCTATGCCGGCCAGGACGCGAAGCTGCGCCTCGGCAACCCGGTCTGGCACCTCCACGCCGGCAACCCGCCGGAGCCCGAACGGGTCGAGGGCGCGAGCCTGACCTTCGCGATGCTGCTCAACCTCGCCGCGGTGGCCAACACCGAGGATCCGGCCGTGCTGTGGGGCTTCATCCGCCGCTACGCGCCGCGGACCGGTCCGGAGACCCATCCGGGCCTCGACCGGCTGGTGAAGCACGCCCTGACGTATTTTTCGGATTTCGTGCGGCCGGCCAAGACCTACCGGGCGCCGACCCAAGAGGAGCGGGCCGCCCTGGAGGACCTGTCGGAGACCCTCAAGGACCATGCCGGCTCGACCGATCCGGAGGCCCTGCAGGCGGCGGTCTACGAGGTCGGGCGGCGCCACTTCCCCGACACGTCCGGCAAGGCCAAGAGCCCGGACGGGCGGCCCGGCGTGTCGCAGGCATGGTTCACCAGCCTCTACAACGTGCTGTTCGGCGAGGCGCGCGGGCCCCGGTTCGGCTCCTTCGTGGCGCTCTACGGGGTGGAGGAGACGCGGGGGCTTATCGCGGCGGCCCTGTCGGGGGCGCTGGTGGCCGAGCACGAAGCCTTCGCGGCCGGCAAGACGGAGGCGTGAGCGCGATGATCGTCGACAGCCTCGCCGCCCTGGAGGCGATCTACCACGCGCCCCTGGCGGCGGCTTCCACGGTCAAGGTGGCGGGTTCGATCACGCCAGACTACGCGGCGCTGATCGCCGCCGCGCCCTTCGCGGTGCTGGCGACCTCCGGCCCGGAGGGCCTCGATTGCAGCCCCCGCGGGGACAGGCCGGGCTTCGTGCGGATCGCCGACCCACGCACGCTGATCCTGCCGGACCGGCGCGGCAACAACCGGATCGATTCCCTACGCAACATCGTGCGCGATCCCCGCGTGGCGCTGCTGTTCCTGATCCCGGGTTCGGGCACGACCCTACGGGTGAACGGGCGGGCCCTGATCTCGGCCGATCCGGATCTGCTGGCCTCCTTCAGCGTCGACGGCCACGCGCCGCGCACCGCGCTCGTGATCACGGTGGACGAGATCTACTTTCAGTGCGCAAGGGCGATCATCCGGGCGCGGCTGTGGGATCCGGACGCCCGGGTCGATCCGACAAGTCTGCCGAGCCCGGGGGCGATCCTGGCGGCGCTCACCGCCGGGGAGGTCGGTGGGCAGCGCTACGACGCGGACTGGCCGGAGCGGGCGGCGAAGACGATGTGGTGAGGGGCGGCTCGTCGAGGTCCGCGAGGGCGGCGTCGAGGAAGGCGTCCAACGCAGCATCGGCGGCATCGGCTTGCGCGACCAGCAGCGACTGGCGCCGGCATTCCGCGGCGAAGCCCGGCCGGCTCGTGTCGTGAGGCTCCCAAAGTCCCTGCACGATCGGCATGACCATTGGCGTCTCGCTCCCCGTCGCTGATTATAGTGAGAGGAGCGGACGACGAACGTCAAGGCGGGCGGGGACCCGGCCATCGCTGTTCCGCCTCACCCCACCAGCGCGAGATCCTGCGTCTCGGTATCCGGGATCACGTCCACCTCGACCTTCAGGCGCTGCTTGCCCGAGCCGCTGACGATGCCGTCGACCGGCGCCACGTCGCCGTAATCCCGGCCGCGGGCCACCACGATGTGGTCGTCCCGCGCGGCCACGCCGTTGGTCGGGTCGAGGCCGAGCCAGCCCGCGCCGCACCAGACCGCAACCCAGGCGTGGCTCGCATCGGCCCCGCGCAGGCGCGGGCGGCCGGGCGGCGGGACGGTGCGGAGATAACCGCTGACATAGGCCGCCGGCAGGCCCATGCCGCGTAAGGCGGCGATCATCACGTGGGCGAAATCCTGGCAGACCCCCGCCCGCAGGGCGAAGGATTCGGAGAGCGGTGTGTAGACATTGGTGGCCCGGGAATCGAAGCGGAAATCCCGGCCGATCCGCAGCATCAGGTCGTGGGCGGCGCCGTAGGCGCTGCGGCCGGCGGAGAAGCTCGGCCGCGCGTATTCGGTGACCTCCGGCAGCAGCGGCACCCGGCCGCTCGGGAACAGGAAATGCACCGGCGCCCGGCCGCCGAGATCGCGCCCCGCCACCACGGCGTCGCGGACCCGCTCCCAGGCCATCCCGGATTCCGGCGTCGGCGGCTCGGGACGCTCGACCCGCACGGTGGAGAGCGCCTCGACGCTGAAGGTGGTGTGGGGCGTCTCCAGGGTGATCGCCAGGGCGTCGATCCCGAAATAGTCGTGCCGCGTCACCGCGGTGGCGGGGCTCGGGTCGACCGTGACGGCGCTCGCCAGCACGCTCTGGCCCTCGCCGTCCTGCGGCTTGAGCCGGAGGGTGCAGCGGGCGAAGCGCACCGGCTTGCCGTAGCGGTAGGTCGTGCGGTGGCGCAGCGTGTAGATCATCCCGGCGGCCACGTTATGCGACGCCCGTCGCCCGTGGACGTCGGCAAGCGCGAAGGCGCGCCGCAGCGCGTGCTGCGGATCGTTCTTGAGGCGTCAGCGTCAAGAACGCACCTCATCAAGCCAAGCCTGTCAGTTTTTCCGGGCGCAGGGCGTTCGGCCCCGCCGGGAAATAGCGCGCCGCGATGCCGTCGGCGAGGCGTTCGAGGTCGGTCTCCAGGGCGGTGAGGCGCACGGCGTCGAAATCCGCGGCCTCGCCGCTGCGCAGTTCCGCCAGGATGCGGGTGGCGAGGCGGCCCTGCGGCTCCGGGATGCCGTCGGCGGCGAGCGCCGGCAGGTCGGCGAGGTGCCGGGTGATCGCCTCCGCCTGGAAGGCGATCGAGCGCGGGTTGTAGGGGTCGAGCAGCACCATGTCGCGCACGGGGTCGAGGGCGGCTCCCTGCAGGTAGCGGCGGCCGTAGCCGATCTGCGAATCGCACAGCGACAGCATCACCCCGAGGCAGCCCGGGGTCGCCTCGTCGTTGGCGAAGGCCAGCGCGAAGGTGCAGGTGTTGATCGCCCGCTCGATTCGCCGCCCGAGTTCGACGAAGTGCCAGCCCTCCGCCCGGCTCATGTTCTCGTGGGTGAGGCCGGAGAGCGCCGCGAGCTGGCTCAGCGCCCGCTCGGCCCGGCCGGTGAGCTGGGATTCGGTCAGCGCCCGCTCGGTGTCGAGGGAGAGGGACTCGCTCAGATCGGCCAGCACCCGCCAGACCTCGCCGGAGAGGCGGGCGCGCAAAGCCGCGGCGTTGCGGCGGGCCGACCCGATATGGGCCCAGGCCGAGCCCGGCCGCTCGCGCCCGGAGAACGCCTCCTGGGCGAGGCGAGCGGTGGGCAGGTCGGCGGCGCCGATGGCGGCCCAGTCGTGCAGGACGGCGCGCAGCGCGAGGGCCGCCGGCGTGTCGAGGGCGCCCGAGATGTCGGCCCCGACCGCGTCGCCGACGCTGCGCAGATGGGCCAGCACCAGCCGGATCACCGCCTCGGCACGCTCCAGGTAGCGGCCGAACCAGAACAGGCCGTCGGCCGCCCGGGCGGGGAGATGGCCGCCGACCCGCCGCACCCGCGGGGCCGCGTGCGAGCCGATCAGGGGCGCGGCGATCGGCTGCTCCGAGAGCACCCAGACATCGGCCGAGCGGATGCCGAGCCGCAGCTCGATCGGGTCGACGTCCTCGCGCTCCGAGACCCGGCAGAAGCCCCCCGGCATCACCTGCCAGCCGAGCGGCGTCCGCGTGGCGAAGACGCGGACCACGAAGGGGCGGGGCGCCAGGGAGAGGCCGCCCTCGCCGCGCTCCCAGCCCGGCATGGTCGAGAGCGGCGCGGCCTCCTGGGCGACGTAATCGAACGGCCGGTCGCGCAGGGCCGCCACGACCCGCTCCCGCTCCGCCGCCAGGACCGGCCCCGCCAGGATCGCGTCGCGCGCGGCCCCGCGCTGGGGCGTGGCGGCCGGGCGCAGGATCAGGCTGTCGAGGTTCGCCTGCGCGTGGCCTAAGCCCTCGAGATCGCCGCACCACCACGTGCGCGGATGGCCAAGCCGCAGGGGCTCGCCGAGAACCCGGCGGGCGATGCCGTCGAGGTAGGGGGCGAGCGCCGCCGATTCCACGAGCCCCGAGCCCGGCATGTTGGTCACCACCAGGGAGCCGTTGCGCAGGGCCTCGAGGATGCCGGGGACGCCGAGGCGCGAGGCCGGGTTCAGCTCCAGGGGATCGAGGAAGTCGGCGTCGATCCGCCGCCACAGGGCGTCGGCCCGCTTCAGGCCGGCGACGGTGCGCACGTGCAGGCGCCCGTCCTGCATGACGAGGTCGTCGCCCTCCACCAGCATCAGGCCGAGATAGCGGGCGAGCGCCGCCTGCTCGACATAGGTGCTGCTGTAGGGGCCAGAGGTCAGCAGGCAGATCCGCGGGTCGATCCGCTCCGCGCCCAGCGCCAGCCCGTCGCGAAACGCCTGGAAGAAGGCCGGCAGGCGCTCGACCTGGAGGTCCTGGAAGAAGTCCGGGAAGGTCCGGGCCAGGACCATCCGGTTCTCCAGCGCCCAGCCGAGGCCCGAGGGCGCCTGGGTCCGGTCGGCCAGCACCTGCCAGCGCCCGTCCGCCCCCCGCCCGAGATCGGCGGCGTAGAGCTTCAGGTAATGCCCGCCGGGGGGCACGACCCGGTGGAGCGGGTGCAGGAATTCCGGCGTGCCGGCCACGATCGCGGCGGGAAGAAGCCCCTCCTCGACCAGCCGTCCGTCCCCGTAGACGTCCGCGAGGATCGCCTCCATCAGCTCCGCGCGCTGGACGATGCCGGCGCTCAGCGCCGCCCATTCGGGGGCCTCGATCACCAGGGGCAGGCAGCCGAGGGGCCAGGGATGCTCGCGCTGGTCGCCCGCGATGCGGAACGAGATGCCGGCGTCCCGGATGTGCCGCTCCGCCGCGACGAACCGGGCCAGGATCTCCGGCTCGGTGAGGCCGCCGAGACGGTCGAGGAGGCGCGACCAAGCCCCGCGGGGCTGGCCGTCCGGCCCCAGGAACTCGTCGGGCCGGCCGGGGGCACGGCGGTAGCCGGCGGCCCAGCGGGCGACGCGCGCCCGCGGGTCCTCCGCCGGCTCGGCCCCGGCGAGGCTTGCCGCGAGCGCCGCCTCCATCACGGCCCCCCGGTCATTGCGGGGCCGGCGTGCGCAGGTCGAGGGTCAGCGGGAACTCCGCGCTCGATTCCGGCGGGGGCATCTCCACCCGGCCCGGCGTGTGGCCGTTCGGCTGGAACCGGGCGAGGCGCCGCCCCTCGGCCTCGTAGGCGTTGACCGGGTGGGTCTCGTAGTTGCGGCCGCCCGGATGGGCGACGTGGTAGCGGCAGCCGCCGAGGGAGCGCCCGCTCCAGGCGTCGAGGATGTCGAAGGTCAGCGGCGCGTGCGCCGGGATGGTCGGGTGCAGCGAGGAGGCCGGCTGCCACGCCTTGAAGCGCAGGCCCGCCACGGCCTCGCCGCCGCGGCCGGTGCCGGTCATGGGCAGGCGGCGGCCGTTGCAGGCGATGACGTGCCGCTCGGGCACGAAGCCCTCGACCTTGACCTGCAGCCGCTCGACCGAGCTGTCGACGAAGCGCACGGTGCCTCCGCTGGTCCCTTCCTCGCCCATCACATGCCAGGGCTCCAGCGCCTGACGCAGCTCCATCCGGACCCCGCCCTGCTCGATCGTGCCGAAGACCGGAAACCGGAACAGGGCCTGCGCCTCGAAGGCGACCGGATCGAAAGCGTAGCCCGCCGCCCGCAGATCCTCCAGCACCGCGAGGAAGTCGGACCAGAGGAAATGCGGGAGCATGAAGCGATCGTGGAGATTCGTGCCCCAGCGGACACAGCCCCCGGTCCGCGGCTCCCGCCACAGCCAGGCCACCAGGGCGCGGAGCAGCAATTGCTGGGCGAGGCTCATCCGGGCGTCCGGCGGCATCTCGAAGGCGCGGAATTCCAGGAGGCCGAGGCGCCCGGTCGGCCCGTCCGGCGAGTACAGCTTGTCGATGCAGATCTCGGACCGGTGGGTGTTGCCGGTGACGTCGACCAGGATGTTGCGGAACACGCGATCGACCAGCCAGCGCGGGATGTTGGGCGCGTCGGGCGCGGGGATCTGGGCCAGCGCGATCTCCAGCTCGTAGAGTCCGTCGTGGCGGGCCTCGTCCATGCGCGGGGCCTGGCTGGTCGGGCCGATATAGAGGCCGGAGAACAGGTACGAGAGCGCGGGGTGGCGCTGCCAGTAGAGCACGAGGCTCTTGAGCAGGTCGGGCCGGCGCAGGAACGGGGAATCGTCCGGCGTGACCCCGCCCATGACCACGTGGTTGCCGCCGCCGGTGCCGGTGTGGCGCCCGTCGACCATGAACTTCTCCGCGCCGAGCCGGGTCTGGCGGGCCTCGGCGTAGAGGTCGGTGGTGATGGCGACGGCCTCCCGCCAGGAGGCGGCCGGGTGGACGTTCACCTCGATCACGCCCGGATCGGGCGTCACCTTGATCACGCCGATCCGCGGATCGAAGGGCGGCTCGTAGCCCTCGATCTGGATCGGCAGGTTCAGCCCGGCGGCGGCCGCTTCGAGATGGCCGGCGAGTTCGAGATACTCGTCGGCGCGCTGCACCGGCGGCATGAACACCCGCACCACCCCGTCCCGGGGCTCGATCGACAGGGCCGTGCGCACCGCCACGCCGGTGATCCCGGAGCCGTTGACGGTCGTCTCCCCGGGATGCCCCTCGGGGAGGGTGGCGCGGGGCTCCAGGGGGTCCTGCGGCTGGTAGTAGGGATAGTGCTCCGGCGGCACGTAGGGCAGGGACGACAGGGGCAGGCGGAAGCCCACCGGCGAGTCCCCCGGCACCAGGAAGGCCGCGCCGCGCCGGAAGTCCCACGTCTCCGAGATCCAGACCCGGTCGGCATCGCCGTCCTCGCCGGTGGGCAGGCTCGCGAGCGGCAGCACGTAGCCCGCGGCCTCCCCCAGGCCCCGCGCGTAGACCCGCTTGATCCGCGCGTCGAACTCCACCGAGCCGGACCGGGCCGCTTCGGGCGTGACGTTGACCGGCAGCGCCGCGACCTTCTTCTCCCAGAGCTCGCCGTCCTCGAAGGCCGGAAAGACGTAGTCCGACAGGCCGAGGCGGCGGGCCAGCGCGTCGGCGAGCGCCTTGGCCTGCGCGATGGTGGCTTGCCCCTCCTCCCCGGCGACCACCTCGGGCGCGATCAGGTCCGGATTGCGCCAGATCGGCTTGCCGTCCTTGCGCCAGTAGAGCGCGAAGGCCCAGCGGGGCAGGCTCTCGCCGGGATACCACTTGCCCTGGCCGTGATGGAGCAGGCCCCCCGGGCCGAACCGGTCGCGCAGGCGCCGGATCAGTTGGTCGGCGCGGCTCCGCTTGGTCGGGCCGACCGCGGCGATGTTCCACTCCGGCGATTCGAAATCGTCCACCGACACGAAGGTCGGCTCGCCGCCCATGGTCAGCCGCACGTCCTGGGCGGCGAGGTCAGCGTCGACCCGCTCGCCCAGCGCGTCCATGGACGCCCACACATCGTCCGAGAACGGCTTGGTGATCCGCGGCGTCTCGGCGACCCGGGTGATGCTCATCCGGAAGTCGAACGTCGTCTCGGCCGGCTCCATCGCCCCCGAGATCGGCGCGGCCGAATGGTAGTGCGGGGTCGCGGCCAGCGGGATATGGCCCTCGCCGGTGAGAAGCCCCGAGGTCGCGTCCAGGCCGACCCAGCCGGCGCCCGGCAGGTAGACCTCGGCCCAGGCGTGCAGGTCGGTGAAGTCCGCCGACGCGCCGGTCGGGCCGTCGACCGCGGTGGTGTCGGGCACGAGCTGGATCAGGTAGCCGGAGACGAACCGGGCCGCGAGGCCGATCCGCCGCAGCACCTGCACGAGCAGCCACGCGGAATCCCGGCAGGATCCGCTCTTGAGCCGCAGGGTCTCGGCGGGGGTCTGGACGCCGGGCTCCATGCGGACGCCGTAGGCGGTCTCCCGGGCGATCTGGGCGTTCAGCGCCACCAGGAACTGGACGGTGCTGGGCTCCTCCGGGAGCCGGGCCAGCAGCGCCTCCATCTCGGGCCCTTCCGCGTCGACGGGGGCGCGGTAGGGGGCGAGTTCCTCGGCGAGATCCGGGTCGTACGCGAAGGGGTGGGTCTGGGCGTAATCCTCCACGAAGAAGTCGAACGGGTTGATCACGGCCATGTCGGCGGTGAGATCGACCTCGATCTTCAGCTCGTCGGCCTTCTCCGGGAAGACGAGGCGCGCGAGCCAGTTGCCGCTCGGATCCTGCTGCCAGTTCAGGAAATGGTTGGCGGGCGTCACCGTCAGCGCGTAGGCCGGGACCTTGGTGCGCGCGTGCGGGGCCGGGCGCAGGCGTATCACCTGGGGCCCCAGGCTGATCGGCCGGTCGTAGCGGTAATGGGTGACGTGGTGCAGAGCGGCTTTGATCGACACGATGACTCCGTCGAAAGGATCGAACGCGGTTCTCGATGCCGGTCCCGGGCGCCGGACCCCACCGCGCCGTTATGCGCTACAGACCCGCCGACAAGCAATTTCCGTGCGGCGGCCCGGGCGCCTGGCAGGAACTTTGCCGCGCGGCCCCGCTTGATCGGCAGGTGGGCCCGCTGCCGGCCCGGGACGGCGCGATGAAGATCTTCCAGTGCCAGGCCTGCGACCAGCCGGTCACTTTCGAGGCGACCGCCTGTGAGAGCTGCGCCCGGCGCCTGGGCTATGTCTGCGCGGTCCACGAGGTCTCGGCGCTCGAGCCGCAGGGGCTCTCGGCGCACCCGCTCATGGGCGGCGCCCAGGTGTTCCACGCCTACGCGGATCCCGGCCGACGCTACCGCCTGTGCAACAACGCCCTCGCGGAGGCCTGCAACTGGCTGGTGCCGGAGGACTGTCCCGACATCTATTGCACCGCCTGCCGCCACAACCGGGTGGTGCCGGACCTGTCGCACCCCTGGAACCTCGCCCGCTGGCGCCCGATCGAGGCGGCCAAGCACCGGCTGTTCTACTCGCTGCTGCGCCTGGAACTGCCGCTCGCCACCCGCGCGCAGTACACGGACGGGCTGGCCTTCGACTTCCTGGTCGACCCGAGCGAGCGTTTTGCCGGCGGGCCGCCGGTGCTGACGGGCCATATCAACGGCCTGATCACCATGAACATCGCCGAGGCCGACGACGTCGAGCGGGAGCGCCGCCGGATCCTGTTCGGCGAGCATTACCGCACCCTGCTCGGCCATTTCCGACACGAGATCGGGCATTACTTCTGGTATCTGCTGGTGCTGAACAGCCCCACCTGGGAGCCGTTCCGGGCGCTGTTCGGCGACGAGCGCCTGAACTACGTCCAGGCCCTGCAGGACCATTACGCGCGCGGCGCGCCTTCCGACTGGGACGAATCCTACGTCTCGGCCTACGCCACGGCCCATCCGTGGGAGGATTTCGCCGAGACCTTCGCGCATTACCTGCACATCGTCGACACGGTGGAGACCGCCTCGACCTTCGAGCTGCACGTGCGCCCGCGCCTGCGTCACGGGACCCAGGCGCCGACCGTGATCGATTTCGACCCCTACAACACCCTGGACCTCGACCGGCTGATCGCCGCGTGGCTGCCGCTGACCTACGCGATCAACTCGCTGTCCCACAGCATGGGCCAGCCGGCGCTCTACCCGTTCAAGCTGACGCCGACGGTGATCGCCAAGCTCGCCTTCGTGCACGAGCGGATCTACGCCTCCCGCACCGGCACCCTGCCGGATGCCGGCGCGGCCGGGGCCGAGATGCTGCGCGCGGTGATCATGGGGCTGCGCCAGAAGGTGGCGGCGGCGACGGGGTGAGGGGAGGGGACGCCTCCAGGTAAAATCACATCTTCAGCTTCGACTAACGCGGCGCCTGGGTCGGCACGTATCGAGAATCTCAGCCGCCGCCACTCTCTGCGGGTGGCGGCGGCACCTGACCATCCGACCGGCCATGAACCTCGGGCGTCGCCGCAAGTGCTTCTCTGGCCTCGCGTGTCAACCAAGGGAGATCCGTTGCCATGAAGGCAGCCGCCGCTTGCTCGCTGTCCGGCAAGCGGTGGTCCGCCTTCCTGAGAGGGTGGCCGCGCGTCACCGCCGGCTTCGTGATGCGCGCAGCTTTCGGCATTGGAGTCACCTTCGGACCATATGATGAGGGCCACCCAGGTCGGGCGCAAGCGCGAAGCCCTGCATCGTGTACAAGGGGATGAGATTCGGGTCGACGTGATGGAGCCGAAGCTCCGGTACGCCGATCAGTTGCCTATAGGCTTCCGCCATCGTGAGAGCGATCCCGATCACCTGCCCTTTGAGCGGATGCATCGGATCTGGATGGCCCTCAAGGAAATCCAAAGCTACGAACCTGTCTCGGTTCATGGCACCGATCGCCAACCCGCACAGCGTCGTGTCGTGCCAGATCGCAGCGTTGAAGCACTTCGGGTGGCCGTTCTGGAACTTTGCCGAGAGCGCGGCCCAGTCCCAATCCACCGACCGGTCCCGGTGCCCGAACCAAGTTTCCGTGAAGGCCATTCGCGCTGCACCCGCGATGATTTCACAGCGCACGTCGGAGCCGAGGCCCAACTTGGCGACCGCCAGCATACCGGCCTGCATCAAGCGTTTGGCGTGGGCGGATCTGATAACAGGGCCCTGCATCGACGGCCCTTGGCGTCCTCCGCCTGAGCGGGTGCCCGTCACGTCCCCCCATGCCGCGCCGCGAAGGCGCGGAACGCCTCGAGCGTCTCGGCGCTGACGTGGTGCTCAATCCCCTCGGCGTCCCGCCGGGCGGTCTCGGGACTCACCCCCAGGGCGCACAGGAAGCGTTCGACGATCCGGTGGCGCTCCCGGGCCTGGGCGGCCAGCCGGCGGCCGGCCTCGGTCAGGAACACGCCGCGATAGGGCCGCTGCTGGACCAGCCCGTCCTCGCACAGGCGCTTGAGCATCTTGGCGACGGTCGGCTGCGCCACGCCGAGGCGGGCCGCGATATCCACTTGCCGCGCCTCGCCGCCGTCGCCGATCAGGTCGTCGATCAGCTCGACGTAATCCTCGACCAGCTCCGAGCGCCGCGCCTCGCGGGCCTGGCGGAAACTCTCGACGTGGCGCTCGGGATCGACCAGCGCGGTCTCGGGCGAGCCCGGCTCGGACGGTTCCTGCATCGGCTCTTCCCCTCGGCACGCACGCGCCGCCCCGCGCCTGTCTAGCAAAAACCCGTAGCGGCAGGGGAGTCCCACACAAGCGATAGAAGCCCCTTGAATCCCGCGACCGCAGCCCTGAATATAGCCTACGCTATATCTTTGAGGAGAGGGTTGAAGCATGGTGGCGCCGAACGCCGCGACGGCCCCGGGCAGCGCCGCCCCCGGGGCGATGAGCCGGCGGACGGAGGGCGCGATCCGCGACGTCCTCGACGGGCGCCGGGGCGGCCGCGGCCGGTTCCTGCTGTTCGTGGGGCCGGCCGTGACGGCCTCGATCGCCTATATGGACCCCGGCAACTTCGCCACCAACATCCAGGCCGGCGCCCGCTACGGCTACGGGCTGCTCTGGGTGGTGCTGCTCGCCAACCTCACCGCGATGCTGTTCCAGGCGCTTTCGGCCAAGCTCGGGATCGTCACCGGAAAAAACCTCGCCGAGCATTGCCGGGACGCGACCACCCGCCCGGTGCGCCTCGTCCTGTGGGGCATCAGCGAGGTCGCCGCGATGGCGACCGACCTCGCGGAGTTCCTCGGGGGCGCCATCGGCCTGTCGCTGCTCACCGGCCTGCCGCTGTTGGCCGGCATGGCGGTCACCGCGGTGATCACCTACGCGATCCTGCTCCTGGAGAATGGGGGCTTCCGGCCCCTCGAGATCGCCATCGGCGTGATGGTCGGCACGATCGGCCTCTGCTACGCGGTCGAGTTGCTCGTGGCCCCCGTCGCCTGGGGCGAGGCCGCCCGGGGTCTCGTCACCCCAAGAATCCCGGACGCGGAGGCGCTGACCATCGCGGTCGGGATCATCGGCGCCACCGTGATGCCGCACGCCCTGTTCCTGCATTCCGGCCTGACCCAGGGACGGGGCAGCCCCCGCACCGACGCCGACCGGCGCCTGCTGGTGCGCTACTCCAACCGGGAGGTGGTGGTGGCCCTGCTGCTCGCGGGCCTCGTCAACATCGCGATGGTGATCATGGCGGCGGCGGCCTTCCATCTCGGGCACAGCGAAGTCGCCGAGATCGGCGAGGCCTACCGCACCCTGACGCCGCTGCTCGGCCCCGCGGCCGGAGCGGCCTTCCTGGTCTCGCTCCTGGCCTCCGGGATCTCCTCCTCGGTGGTGGGGACGCTCGCCGGCCAGATGGTGATGCAGGGCTTCACCGGCTGGCGGATCCCGCTGCTCGTGCGCCGGCTCGCCACCATGCTGCCGGCCTTCGTGGTGGTGGCGATCGGCGTCGATCCGACCCGGGCGCTGGTCCTGTCGCAGGTGGTGCTGTCGCTGGCGCTTCCGGTGCCGATGGTGGCTTTGGTGGTCTTCACCCGGCGCCGGAGCGTGATGGGGCCGTTCGCCAACGGGCCCCTGACGCAGGCGGCGGCCGTGGCGGGGGCGGCCATCGTGCTCGGCCTCAACGCGGTGCTGCTGGCGGCGGCGTTTGGGGTGCCGGTGCCGGGGCTGGGGTGAGAGCCGCCCCGCGCGATCAGCAACCTGCGGCGCCATCCCAGGGATTGAGCAGCGTCGCGCCGGTTGCCGCGAAATCGGTGGTGTTGCGGGTGACGATCGTCAGGTCATGCACGAGGCCCGTTGCGGCGATCCACGCGTCGCGCTCGCTTCGGGGATCGGGTACGTGCAAGTGCGCGCAGCGCAGCGCGATGGCCGTATCGATCGGCAGGATCCGGCTGGCAAAGGCCGGCAAGACGCGCTCGTGCAGCCACAGGCGTAAGCGGCCGGCTTGGTGGGGATCGCGGCGGTCCAGTTGGGCAATGCCGAGTTCGATCTCCATGACCGTGATGACGGACAGGTGCAGGCTGGCCGGATCGACCCGCGTCGCCCATTCCTCGACGTCCGGACTGATCCTGCCGCTGCGCCGTTTGCGGAGCTCGGACAGGATGTTGGTGTCCAGGAGGTACATCAGTCGAAGGGGGCGGGGCGCGGGAACGTCGCCGGGCGGCTGAAATCGACATCGATCTCGCCGACCCCGTCCATGTCGAGGGCATCGAGGATGGTGCCGGGTGCCGCTTTCAAGCGCTCGTACGCCCCGTAGGGAAGAACGGCCATGATCGGCCGGCCGCGCTCGGTGATGATCACGGGACCGTCGGCCGCAGCGCGCTTGATGCGGCCGGGTTCGCGGTTGAATTCACGGCTGGTGAAGGTCTGCGCGCCCATGCCGAGCCTCAGATGTCGTTACGTACAGACATGGGGTGGCACGGCCGGCGCTGTCAATCGGCCGACACTGCGCCCCCTTCACGTCGCCCGCACCACCACCTCCACCAGATTGGCGCCCCCCGACCGGATCCCCGCCTCGATCGCCGGGGCGATGTCGGCGGCCTCCGTCACCCGCCGCGCCGGGACCCCCATGGAGGCGGCCAAGGCCAAGAAGTCGATCCGCGGATCGGTGAGGTCCATGGCGATGAAGCGGTTGGCGCGCACCGAGGCGTAGTGCGCCTGGCCCTTCATGAAGGTCTTGAGGATGTTGTACTCGGCGTTGTTGATCACCACGAAGGTGACCGGCAGCTTTTCGTGTGCGGCGGTCCAGAGGGCCTGGGGCGAATACAGCGCGGCGCCATCGCCCACGACGCAGACGACCGGCGCCCGGTCGAGTCCCAACGAAAAACCCACCGCCGCCGGCATGCCCCAGCCGAGCACGCCGCCACGCATCGCCGCGTATTGATGGGCCGAGGGGCTGTCGAGGAAGGTGCGCAGGTGGGTCAGCGTCGCGGGGGCCTCGTCCACGATGGTGGTCTCGGCCCCGACCGCGCGGGCGACCTCCCGGGCGGCCACCAGCGGCGCGATCACCGGATCCGCGAAGGCGGCATCCGCGGCGGCGGCGAGCGTCGCCCGGCGCTCGGCCCGCGCCGTCACGGCTTCGGCGCGCAGGTCCGCGAAGATCTCCGCCCGGTCGGCGAGGCGGGGGCTCAGCAGCGGCAGCAGGGCGTCGAGCGAGGCGCGGATGTCGCCCACCGTCGACAGGCTGGTGGCGTAGGTCCGCCCGAGGTCGCGCACGTCCGCCGAGAGCTGAAACACCCGCACCCCCGGCGGCACCGCCGAGACCTCCGAGTACAGCACCGTGATCAGCGACTTGCCGCCGAGTGCGAACACCGCGTCGTAGCGCCCGAGGATCTCCGCGATGGCGTCGGCCCGGGTCGGCAGGTTGCCGGCCCAGAGGGGGTGCGCGGTCGGGAACGGGATGTGGGCCGGCCAGGACGAGCCGTAGACCGGCGCCGCCAGCAGGTCGGCCAGCGCCACCATCTGCGCCGAGGCGTCCGAGGCGTCGATCTCGTCGCCCGCGATCAGGGCGAGACGGCCCGGCGCGATCGCGGCGAGCTTATCCGCCAACCGATCGAGGGAGCCCGCTACCGCCCGCTGGTCGATGGTCGAGGTCTCGCCGGCCGGCACCACGCTCATCGCCTCCATCACGTCCATGGGCAGCGACAGGAAGACCGGGCCGGAGGGGGCGGCCCCCGCGTCGTGAAACGCCCGGCGCAGCAGGATCGGGATCTGGTCCGGGCTCGTCACCTCGCGCGCCCACTTCATCACCGGGTCGGCGATGGCGACGAGGTCGCCCATCAGCAGCGGGTCGGTCAGTGCGTGGCGGAGATCCTGCTGCCCGGCGGTGACCACGAGCGGCGTGCCCGAGACCTGCGAGTTCACCAGCCCGCCCATGGCGTGGCCGAGGCCGCCCGCCGTGTGCAGGTTGAGGAAGGCGGGCCGCCGCGCGCCCTGCGCGTAGCCGTCCGCCATGGCGACCGCGGTCGCCTCCTGCAGGGCGAGGATGTAGGCGATGTCCGGCGCCTCGGTCAGCGCGTCGATCAGCGGCAGCTCGGTCGTGCCGGGATTGCCGAAGATGTAGCGCACGCCCTCCGAGCGCAGCACCTCCACCAGGAGGTCGGCGCCCCGGCGACGACCCGCCGCGTCCACCGTCTCGATCGACATGCCCGGCCCCCAGCGGAATCGGCTCGGAGGCTAAGCGGATTTGCGTTGGCAGGCCACACGGTACACGAGAGTGACCTGTGGTCGGAATCACCGGGTGATCCCACCCACCCCCCTCATCCTGAGGGTCCCGTGTCGGCGAGCCTCGAAGGAGGGCTCCAGGGATCGCGGTGGCCGCTGGAGGGCTCCTTCGAGGCCTGCGCTCCGCTCCGGCGCCTCAGGATGAGGGGGTGGGACAGCCGCTCCGAGGCATCCCCGTCTTGTGTCGTATCCCGTCGGCTTTGCGAAACCTGTGCAAACCGTGGGCTCTCCGGGGCAAAACCGGACGTCGCCCCGGAACCGGATCGGCCTCCGGACGCATCCGCCGCCGGCCTGGTCCGGGAGCCTGGGACGTTCCCAGGCTCCCGGCGCAACTCTTAGTCGCATACAGCATTCGTCCATAAACCAGGGATCTCGGATATAAAGCCGAGGAGGCGACTCCGGTGGTGCGATCCGCCCGGCCCGGGTCGCCGCCCGAAGCGATCCGCTGGAAAGACATCATGGACCAGCGGACGCCGCCCGACTTGAGCCGCGATGCCGAAGCCGCCGCGCGTGCGGTCTGCCTGTCGGCGGCGCGCCGCGCCGGCGCCCAGGACCGCGACGGTGGGTTTCCCGGCGAGGACATCGCCGACCTCGCCCGCCTGGGCCTGCTCGCTGCGCCGGTCCCGGCCGCGCTCGGCGGGGCGGGCCTTGGCGAGGAGTCGGGCGCCGGCATGCTGGCCGCGGTGCTGCGCCTCATCGGCTCCGGCAGCCTCGCGCTCGGACGGCTCTACGAGGGCCACGTCAACGCCCTCCAGCTCATCGGCCAGTATGGCACGGCCGACCAGAGCGTGCGCCTGTTCGGCGATGCCCGCGCGGGCCACCTGTTCGGCGTCTGGAACACTGAGCCGGCCGGGGCGGGCCTCGCGCTCGAGGCGGCCGGGGACGGCCTGTCCTTGAGCGGCGCGAAATCCTTCGCCTCGGGGGCGGGCTTCGTGACCAGGGCCCTGGTCACGGCCGGGTGTCCGGGCGGCGGCGGCACCCTCATGCTGGTGGTCCCGCTGGAGGCGGGCAGCCGGGCCGACCTCTCGGCCTGGCGAGCGCAGGGCATGCGGGCCTCGGCCACCGGAACCCTCGATTTCAGCGGAATCAGCCTCGCGGACGGAGACATCCTCGGTGAGCCGGGCGACTATTTCCGCCAGCCGGCCTTCTCGGGGGGTGCCTGGCGGTTCCTGGCCGTGCAGCTCGGCGGCATCGAGGCCGTGTTCGACGCGTGGCGGGCCCATCTCGTGCGCCTCGGGCGCGGGACCGACCCCCATCAGCTCGCGCGGTTGGGCGAGGGCGCCATCGCGGTCGAGGGGGCGCGGCACTGGGTGGCGCGGGCGGCGGCCCTGGCCAGCGGCGGGACGAACGATGGCGCCCTTGCCGCCCCGCGCATCGTCGCCTTCGTCAACCTCGCCCGGCTCGCGGTGGAGAAGGCCGGGCTCGACGTGCTGCAGCTCGCCCAGCGCTCCGTCGGCCTGCCGGGCTTCCTGAACGGGCATCCCCTAGAGCGGCTCTCGCGCGACCTCGCCACCTATCTGCGTCAGCCGGGACCCGACCGGGCGCTCACGGGCGCGGCGGCGGAGATCCTGGCGGCCGGGGAGGGGGTGGCCGACCTGTGGGACGGGGGCGCCCCATGAGCCGGGTCCCCATGAGCCGCCTCCCCATGAGCCGGGTCCCGTGAGCGGACGCCCGGCTGCGGGCCCGGTCCCCGACCGCCTCGAACCGATGCAGGCCGTCTGGCGCGATTCGCCGCGGCGCTACGGCCGCGTCAGCCGCGGCTTCCACTGGCTGATGGCGGCTCTGTTCGCGTGGCAGTTCGCGGGGGCGCTGCTCTATGTCGGCCTCGGCGACCGGGCGGTGACGCGCCTCGTCGGCGGAAGCCACTTCACCCTGGGGGCGACGCTGTTCGCGCTCGTGCTGCTGCGCGGTGCCTGGGGGCTCGCCAACCTCCTGCGCCGCCCGCCGCATCGGGGGCGCCTCGGCCGCGCCGCGGTGGCCGGCCATGCCGTGATCTACGCCCTGATGATCGTCGTGCCGGGCCTCGCGCTGATGCGCCAGTACGGATCGGGCAAGCCGTTCACGCCCTACGGCCTCCCGCTCATGCCGGGCCGGGACAGCAAGATCGACTGGATGGTGGCCCCGGGCGACCTGCTCCACCACTGGCTGGCCTTCCTCCTGCTGGCGATCCTCACCGGCCACGTCGCCATGGCGGTGCTGCACCGGACGCTCTGGAAGGACGACGTGCTGGCGCGGATGACCGGGCGTTCCTGAGGGAGCTGCTTGCCGGTCGGCCCGCGCAGGTCGCCGACGAGGCCGGAAAGCCGTGTCTGGAAGGGATCGCGTGCCCTTGGCCCACGCTCTTGCCCGTGTCCTTGGCCCGTGTCCTTGGCCCGTGTCCCTGGCGAAGGCGCGCAGGCGCCCGGCGTCGAAGTCCGGCCGCGATGGCGTCGGAGCCGCCGTTCCAGCCGCCTCGGGTCCGTACCCGAAGACGGAATCACCACGCAGCCGCCCGGAGCGCGCCCCGCCGAAGCGGACACCGGTTCGGCGCAAGAGCGCGCGTCACAACACAGGCTTGGCGCCGCCCCATGAGTTACGTTTGACGAGGCACGGTATTACTGCCTCGTTCCGTTTCGACTAGTCTGTGACCTATGAACACGCTTCCTAGCAAACCCCCTACCAGGTTTGGTCGCCTGCCGAAGCAGGTGGGTCACACACCAGACGGCCGCTTCGAATCCGGCCTTGCGAACGATGATTTCGTCTTGGCGATCGGCCGGATCGTCACGTTTTTCCCGTTGCTGGAGCGAAGCATGAGTGAGGTCATGTCCGAGCTTATCGGCGGCTACGACGCGCCCGTGCGGCAGATATTTTATAGCATCACGAATCAACAGGCGCGCATCGACGTCATGCGATCACTTCTGGAGGAGGCGCAAGTCAATCAAAGCAGGGGCGCAACCTGGGATTTCATCATTGATGATTTTGCATCCGTAAGCAAAAGCCGCAGCGATTATGCAGATGGAATCTGGTGGACCCATGAAACGGGGCGAATCTTTCTTGAACCGCCCAATCCATCATCCAGCAAAATATCCAATAAACGTGAGATAAATCTGACTGAATTGAACGACGTAATCGATAGAATGAACGACCTTGCGGGTCGATTGCACAATGTCATCATAGAACGCCTCGAGAAACTTGCGGCCCGGCATCGTGCAGAGGGCCCTCGTGATTAGCAAACGGCCTGCCTGCTCTGCCCCCGGGTCATCTGGATCGCGCCCGAGATAGGCCGTAACGGCCAGGCCTGGTTATCGGTTAGCCCTGTTTCCGGGCCTCACGAGGGCATATCCGGCCGGGTGCGGGAGGGGCCTCCAGCCGAGAGGGGCCGTCGACGGCGCGGTGGCGGGATTCCCAGCCGATGCCGCGGCCGGAACCCTGGCCGGTGCGGTCGCCGGTGATGCGATGGCCGGGGGGATCGCCGAAGCGGTCACGCCGCGGCGCGGCTGGCCACGTAGCGGCGCCAGCCGCCGAACCGCGTGATGTCGGCGGCCCCCGCAATGCCGGCCGCCTCCACCAGGAAGCCCTTCGGCGCGGTCCCGTCGGCGAGCCGCAGGGTGCCGATCCCGAGCGGGTCCGGGATCGCGGCCACGAAGGCCCCGAAGGAAGCGGGCGGCAGGGCCCAGACCTCCGTCTCGATCGCACCACCGTCGCCATCGGCCACCCGGAGGAGGCCGGGACGATGCGGCGGCCCGCCGGGCAGGGCGTAGAGGCGGTACTCCGGTCGGGTCGCCACCGTCCGCAGATACCGGGCGCCGTGCGCGGCGAGTTCGCGGTTCAGCGGCAGGCCCGACAGGTGCGCCCCGACGACCGCCAGCTCGATCTCGCCCGGCCGCGCCCGCACCGGACCCGGTTCCACGGCCGGCACGGGCGACGCCCCCGCACCGATCCGGCCACCCGCAACCGCGTGCAGGCGCGCGCCCAGGGCGGCGAGGAGCCCGTCGGACCCGCGCGGCGCAAGGAGGGTGACCCCGGAGGGAAAGCCGTCGGCGCGGGGGCGCCCCGGGACCGCGAGGGCGCACCAGTCGAGCAGGTTGACGAAGTTGGTGTAGGTGCCGAGTTCGCTGTTCGGGCCGATCGGGTCGGCCGCCACCGCCGCGCAGGTCTGCGGGCGCGGATAGGTCGGCACGGCGAGCACGTCGACGCGGTCCCAGACCGCGTCCGCGTGCCGGCGCAGCTCCGCCAGGCTGTAGAGGCCCGCGAAGGCGTCGGCGGCGTTGTGGCGCCCGGCGGCGGCGATCACCGCCCGCGTCGTCGGATGCAGGATCCCGGGGCGCGTCTCCATGATCGGCCGGATCGCCGCGTAGCGCTCGGCGACCCAGGGGCCGTCGTAGAGCAGCGCTGCGACGGCGAACATCGGCGCGCAATCGACCGGCTGCGCCATCCCGGCGAGGGTTTCGAGATCGGCGATCGCCGCCGCGAAGGCCGCCTCCGAGAGGCCGTCGCCGCCGAAGCGGAGGCTCGCCGCATCCGGCAGTCCGAGGCGCAGGCCCGGCGGCAGGCCGGTCGGCGCGGGCGGCACCGGCAAGGCCCGCGACCAGGGATCGGCGGCGTCGAAGCCCAGCATGACCCGGAAGGCCGCGTCGGCATCGGCGACGGTGCCGGCGAAGACCGAGAGCGTGTCGAGGGTCCGGCAGGCGGGCAGCATCCCGCGGCTGGAGACCGCCCCGAGGGACGGCTTCAGCCCGACGACGTTGTTGAGGGCCGCCGGCACCCGGCCCGAGCCCGCCGTGTCGGTCCCGAGGGCGAAGGAAACGATCCCGTGGGCGACCGCGACGGCCGAGCCGCTGCTGGACCCGCCGGGCACGTAGGCCGGGTCGATCGCGTTGCGCGGGGCCGGGTAGGGGGTGCGCAGGCCGACGAGACCGGTGGCGAACTGGTCGAGGTTGGTCTTGCCGATCAGGATCGCGCCGGCCGCCTGCAGTCGGGCCACCGCGGGCGCCGTCTCGGTCGGCGTGGAGGCGAAATCTGGGCAGGCCGCCGTGGTCGGCAGGCCGGCCACGTCGATGTTGTCCTTGACGGCGAAGGGCACGCCCCAGAGCGGCATCGCCGCGGGGTCGAAGGGCGGGAGCGCCGCCGCGGCAGCCTGCGCCTCGGCCTCCGGCACCAGGGCGAGGAAGATGCCGGGATCGTCCACCGCGGCGAGTCGGCAGTAGGCCTCGGCCACGACGGCGCGCGGGTCCCGGCCCGCTTCATAGGCCGCGTGCAGCACGGGGATCGTCGGGAAGGGGGGCACGGTCATTCCTCGCAGCCCAGCTCAGGATTCGTCGCCGGTGGCACGGTACCAGTCGAGGATCTCGGTCCCCTGCATGAACACCGTGTCGCTGCGCGCCAGGATGGCGTCGAGCAGCCGCTCCAGCAGGCCGATCCGGTGCGGGACGCCGGTGATGTAGGGGTGGATCGCGAAGCCCATCACCTTGGCACCCCCGAGGGGGCCGGGCCCCGCGGCCTCGGCGGCGAGGCGGTCGAGGTTGGCGAGCGCCCGCTCCACGAACTCGTCGGCCCGGTGGTGCTGGATGGCCAGCAGCGGGATGTCGTTCAGCTCGACGGAGTAGGGGAGGGCGACGAGGTCGCCGGTGCGCGTCGCCACGCGGCAGGGGCGGTCGTCGACCACGAAGTCGCCGATGTATGCGAGGCCGGCCGCGTGCAGGTGGTCGGGCGTGTCGAGGGTTTCGGTGAGGCCCGGCCCCAGCCAGCCGCGCGGCGGGCGCCCGGTAACCGCTTGGATCGCCGCGACCGTGCGGGCGATCATCTCCGGCTGGTCCGCGACCCGGTGGGTCGGGACCTGGTGGAAACCGTGGGCCATGAACTCCCAGCCGGCCGCGTGGGCGGCCTCGGCGATGCGGGGATAGGCCGTGCAGACCGAGCCGTTGATCGACAGGGTCGGGCGGAGGCCGCGGCTCTCGAACGCCTCGAGGAAGCGCCAGAAGCCGACCCGCATGCCGTATTCGTGCCACGCCCAGTTCGGGATATCGGGCAGCAGGCTCGCGGCGGTCGGCGGCACCAGGATCTGGCGCGGCATCGGATGGTCGATCAGCCAGTGCTCGACATTGACCACGGGCCAGATTGCGACGTGCTGGCCCCCGGGCAGGGTCAGGCGCGGCCGATCCACGGCGGCGCGGTAGGCGAGGCGGTTCTCGGGCCGGCGGGGATCGTCGGGGGCCGTGTCCATCAGGCGGCGGCCCGCGGGGCGTGGTGGCTGTGGAGCTGGGCGGCCAGCATCCGGCGCAGGTCGTTGAAGGCCGGGCTCGACACGTCGCGGCGCCTTGGCAGGTCGACCGTGTGCAAGGCCTCGATCCGGCCGGGGCCGGGCGACATCATCACGATGCGGTCGGCCAAAAAGATCGCCTCCTCGATGGCGTGGGTGACGAACAGGATGGTCAGGCCCGTGCGCGACCAGAGGTCGATGAGCTCGTCCTGCAGCCGCTCGCGGGTCATGGCGTCGAGGGCCCCGAAGGGCTCGTCCATCAGCACCACCTCGGCCTCGTTGGCGAGCACCCGGGCAATGGCGACCCGCTGCTTCATCCCGCCCGAGAGCTGGTGCGGATAGGCGTCGGCGAAGCTTTGCAGGCCGACGAGGGCGACGTAGCGCTCGGCGATGTCGCGCACCTCGGCGGCGGGCCGCCCGCGGGCCTTCGGGCCGAAGCCGATATTGTCCCGCACGGTGAGCCACGGGAACAGGCCGTAATCCTGGAAGACCATGCCGCGGCTCGGCCCCGGCCCGGCGATCGGCTTGCCCCACATCAGCGCCTGCCCGGAACTCGGCGCCTCGAAGCCGGCGGCGACCCGCAGCAGCGTCGACTTCCCGCAGCCCGAGGCGCCGAGCAGGCAGACGAATTCGCCCCGGGCGATCGTGAGGTTCGCCTCGCGCAGGGCCTCGGTCCGCCGGCCGCCCGCCGTGTAGGTCTTGGAGACCGCTCGCATGTCGAGGATCGGGATCGTCGGGTCAGCCATGGTTCGGACTCCAGGCGAGCAGCCGGCGGCCGAGCTGCATGACCAGCCAGTCGGAGACGAAGCCCGCGACCCCGATCACCGCCATGCCGCAGATCACGATCTCGGTGCGCGAGAGCTGGCGCGCCTCCATGATGATCGCGCCGAGGCCGGTCTGGACGCCGGTCATCTCGCCGACCACGATCACCACCCAGGCGAAGCCGAGGCCGAGCCGCAGGCCGGTGAAGATCGACGGCAGCGCCGCCGGCAGCACGACCCGGAGGAACTGCGCCGGTCCGGTGCAGCCGAGCATGGCGGCCGCCTCGAACAGGCGCGGCTCCACCGAGCGGACCCCGAACACGGTGTTGACCAGGATCGGGTAGAACGCCCCGAGGAACACGAGGAAGAAGGCCGAGCGGGGTCCCAGGCCGAACAGGATCATGGCGAGCGGCAGCCACGCGGTGACCGGCACCGGGCGCAGCACCTGAAGCACCGGATCGAGGAGCGCCCGGATCAGCGGGACGCGGCCGATCAGCAGGCCGAGCGGCAGGGCGGCGGCGGCGGCCAGCGCGAAGCCGCCATAGACCCGGCTCAGCGAGGCCGCGAGATGGGTCCAGAGCGTGCCGCTGAACGCGTCGTCGTTGATGCCGCCGACGGCGAGGTCCTGCAGCTCGGCCCAGACCTCCGCGGGCGGCGGGATCAGGCTGTAGGGCCGGCCCGCCGTGGTGAGCTGCCAGATCGCGACGAGCGCCGCCGGCACCACGCAGGCCAGCGCCAGCCGGCGCAGGCCGTCGAGCCGGAGGCCGGCCCGTCGGGGGACGGGCGCCGGCGCCGGCAGGGCGCCGGCCTCGACCCCGGTGCTCACGCCCGCCCCATCGCGTCGACGAAGCGGGTGTCGATGAAGCCCGGCTCCGGCAGGCGCTTGATCTGCTTGAGCGCGAGCATGTGCTGCGCGTAGGCCCCGGCCTGCCGGACCTCGTTCGGCCCGAGGCGCCAGGTCAGCTCGACGTTCGGGGCCGAGAGTTCCAGCGCCTCGCGCTTCTGGCCGAGCTTGGCCACCGCCATGGCGATCATCGCGGGGCGGTCGCCGGCGGCGAAGTCGGTGGCCTTGCGGTGGATCTCCAGCATGGTCCGGACGAGATCGGGCCGCTCGGCCAGCGTGTCGCGGTGGGCGCCGAACACCATGTTCAGCGCCCCCATCTCGGTGCCGTAGGGGTACTCGACGAGCTGACCCGCCCCCGAGGCGAGGCTGACGCCGGGCCCCGGCTCGGCGCCCACATAGGCGTCGACGTCGCCGCGGGCGAGGGCGATGTGCATCTCCGAGAAGGAGACCCGGACCGGCGTGATGTCCTTCACGGACAGCCCCTCCATGCGCATCCGCTCCAGGACGAAGACCTCCTGGGTGCTGCCGGGCCAGATCGCCACCCGCTGGCCGCGCAGGTCCTTGATGGCGTGGATGTCGGAGCCCTTCCTGGCGATCACCGCCATCCCGCGGTTGCAGGTGGAGGCGATGACCACGATCGGCTCGCCGGCTGCGGCGCCCAGCGTCGCGGCGGCGATGCCGAAGGTGCCGAAATCCACCGACTTGGTGACCACCGCGTTCTTGCACTCGGTGGGGCTCTCGAACGGCACGACCTCCACGGTCACGCCGGCGGGGGTGAAGCGCTCGTAGAAGCTCGGCGCGATCGAGTGGATCAGCTTGAGCGAGCCCATCCGGATCGTGACGGGGGCGCCCTGGGCGCCGGCCCGACCCGCGGGGCCGAGGGCGAGGCCGGCCCCGAGACCGGCCAGGAACGTGCGGCGGCGGATCATCGAACGGCTCCCAAGATGTCCCGATGTCCCGACGCTAGGTCCGCCTCCTGTTGCAAGGAAGTGCTATTTTCTGAGCGTCACGTTGCATTCCGGGCAACGCAACGGCAGGGTGCGGGCGTGAGGCATCTGCGCACCGTCACCTACGTCGTCGAGGTCGCCCGCGCCGGTTCGATCCGGCGCGCCGCGGAGCGGCTGAACCTGACGCCGTCGGCCCTGACGCGGCAGATCCAGGATCTCGAATACGAGCTCGGCACGCCGATCTTCGAGCGCCTGCCGCAGGGGATGCGGCTCAACGCGGCCGGCGAGCTCTTCGCCCGGCACATCCGCGACCAAGCGGCGGACCTCGAGCGCGTACGCTCGCAGATCGCCGATCTGTCGGGCGTGCGCCGGGGGCACGTGGCCCTCGCCTGCAGCCAGGCCTTCGTCACGCAGGTGGTGCCGGAGGAGGTCGAGGCGTACCGAGCCCGCTTTCCCCAGGTCGGTTTCATGATCCAGGTCCGCGACCATGCGCAGGCCGTGACGGCCCTGGCGGCGTTCGAGGCCGATCTTGCGCTGATCCTGCAACCGCCGCCCTCAGCGGATCTGCATCCCCTGTTCTCGGGCCACCAGACCCTCTGCGCGCTGATGCGCAAGGGCCACCCGCTGGCGTCGCAGACCGGGCCGGTGCGCCTGCGCGAATGCTTGGTCCATTCCCTGGCCCTGCCCGACCACTCGCTCGCCATCCGCCATCACATCGAGCACGCGCTGGCCCGCCGGGGCGTCGAACTCCGGCCGGTGGTCGAGTCGGGATCGCTGGAGTTTCTGCGCAATCTCACCCTGCGCGAGGACGTGATCAGCCTGCAGATCCCGAGCGGCATTCCCCAGGATCCCCGCCTGCACAGCCGTCCGATCGACACCCGCGACCTGACGCCGATGACGCTGGTTCTCGCACAGTTGCGCGGGCGATCGCTGTCCGTGGCCGCGGCGAAGTTCGCCGACCAGCTCGTCGTTCGGCTCAACCAGGAGCCGGTCTGACGAGGCGATCGGATGCCGGCACGGTCGCCGCCGCATGCGGTGCGCGCCCGCACGGATCGGCCGTCCCGCGGTCGCGAGCCGGCCGCGCCCGGGGGCCGAGCGTGTGTCCGATGGCAGCATCGGCCGATCAGGGGGCGGGCGCTTCCGACGGGGCGAGGAACGCCCGCACGGTCTCGCGGAGGAAGGCGGCATCGCCCGGGTTGGTCGACGGATTGCCGGCGCGGTGGCCCCAGAGGCTCGGGATCGGCCGCAGGACGGCGTCGCGCAGGTGCGGCAGTTCGGCCGCGTTGTCGGCGACGCGGAAGTAGAGATCCGTCTCGCCCGGCATCAGCAGCAGCCGGGCCGTGATCGCGTTGAGCGCCCGGGTGAGGTCGCCGCCGTAGCGCGGGTCGCGGCTGATGTCGCCCGCCTCCCAGGTGCGGAGCTGCGCGTAGAGATCGGCCGCGGGGCGGCGGGCGAAGCGCTCCTCCCAGTCGGTGCGCAGGAACGTGTCGAGATCCGGCGCGCCGAGCGCGGTGCGGTGGAGGTCGGCCCGGTAGAAGTCCTGGCTCAGCGCCCAGCCCGCATAGATGCGTCCGAAGGCTCGCAGCGCCGTGGCCGGCTCGGCCGAGAAGCGGCCCGCGCCGCGGTATTCGGGTGCCGCCTCAAGCACCGCCATGAGGCCCTTCAGGAACACGCGGTTGTGGGTGGCCGTGCGCGCGCTGCCGCAATTGATCACCGCGCGGGCGACGTGGTCGGGGAACAGGGCGGCCCAGTGATAGGCCTGCTGCGCGCCCATGGACCAGCCGTAGACGGCGTGCAGGCCCTCGATCCCCCAGGCCTCGGCGAGCAGGCGGCGCTGGGCGTGGACGTTGTCCCAGGCCGTGACGAGGGCGGGCCAGTCCAGCGTGTTCGACGGGCTCGACGACAGGCCGTTGCCGAACATGTCCGGGATGACGATGAACCAGCGGCCCGGATCGAGCACCCCGTCGGGCCCGATCAGCCATTCGAGGTCCGGATGCTGCGCCCCGTAGCTCGTCGGGTAGAGCACGACGTTGTCGCGCCCGGGCGACAGGGTCCCGTGCGTCGTCCAGCGCAGCTGCGCGCCCGGCAACACCGCGCCCGACTGGAGCGGCAGGTCGCCGAGTTCGAAGGTTCCGGTGGCCGTCGCCCAGCCGCTCACGGGCGCAGCGTCCGCACGAAGCCGACATGCCAGCGGGCGTAGCCCCGCTGCAGCACGCCCAGACGCGCGCGCATCGCCGCGTGGGCATCCGGCAGGCGGTGGAACGGGATCGACGGGTAGAGGTGGTGCTCGGTGTGGAAGGGCATGTTCCACATGAGGAGCCGCGTGAGGCCGTTGGTCAAGGTCGTGCGCGTGTTGGTCAGGCCGTTGTCGTCCATGGTGCAGAGCGTGTGCTCGGCGAGCAGGTAGAGCCGCAGGAACGGCTGCCCGAGGAGCTGCGGCCCGATCCAGAAGATCAGGGGCGCCCACCAGCCGACCAGCACCACGGCGAGGGCCGCGCCGGCGAGCAGGACCGCGCACATCACCCGGATCGAGCCGATGATGCGGGGCGCGGCGCGATCGGTGATGAACGGGTAGGCCGAGAGGTCGCCGCGCAGGCCCGCCCAGGCCACCTGCAGGCGGGTGCGCCAGTAGGGCAGGGCCAGGATGCGCCAGACATAGGCGTCCAGGGTCGAGGGCGGCATCAGCGCCAGTTCGGGATCGTGCTCGGGATCCTGGGTGTGGCGATGATGGGCGAGGTGGAAGGCCGTGTAGAAGTGCCAGTTCAGCAGCGACGGGCAGGCCGCCAGCCAACCGACGACCGCGTTGGCCCTGCGCGACCGGAAGGCGGTCAGGTGAACGGTCTCGTGGATCGGCGCGAACAGGGCCGATTGCGCGATGCCCATGAGCAGCATGGCGGGCAGCAGCGTCCAGGGCCCCGCGCGCCAGACCAGCCAGCCGGCCCCGGCCAGCATCAGGAGATGCGTGAGGAGGCGGACGGCCCCGCGCCGGTCCGAGCGCTGCGACAGCGCCTTCACCTCCGCGCCCGTGAGAATTCGTCCGCTTGCGGAGGCCATGCGCTTTCCTGGGCCGTGTGACCGCCTCGAAGGCGCACGGGCTCTGCATCATCCATGCCGATGCCTCCGATCGTACCCCGGGCGCTCCCGCCATCCCCGCTCGACCGGGCTCGCGCGCCGACGCGCACCATCGGCTTGGTATCCGGCTTGCCTATGCGGCCCAGGCGAAGGGTGAGTGCGCAATGAGACGATCCTGGTTGTCCGGCCTGTTCGCGGCCGCGGCGCTGCTCGCGCCGGGCTCCGCCGGCGCGGAAACGACGGTGAAGGCGGTGCTGGAAGCCGAGATCGTCACCCTCGATCCCTACTTCACCACGGCCTACATCACGCGGACCTTCGGCTACATGGTCTACGACACGCTGTTCGCGCCGGACGCGACGGGCGTGTTCCGGCCGCAGATGGTCGACACGTGGTCGGTGTCGGACGACCGGCTGACCTGGCGCTTCACCCTGCGCGACGGGCTGCGCTTCCACGACGGCGCACCGGTCCGGGCCGCCGATTGCGTCGCCTCGCTGCGGCGCTGGGCAGCCCGCAGCGCGCTGGGCGGCCGGCTCATGGACGTGACCGCCGCCCTGGAGGCCGCGGACGACCGGACTGTCGTGCTGACGCTGCGGGAGCCCTACGGCCTCGTCCTCGACACGCTCGGCACGACGTCGAGCCCCGCGCCCTTCATCATGCCGGCCCGGCTCGCCGCGACGCCGCCCACGACGCAGCTCTCTGAGGTCGTGGGATCCGGTCCGTTCGTCTACGACCGCGCCGCGCACATCCCCGGCGACCACATGCTGCTGAGCCGGAACCCCGATTATCGGCCGCGTCCCGAGCCGGCCGACTTCCTGGCGGGCGGCAAGGTCGTGAAGATCGACGCCCTCGACATCCGCGTCATCCCCGACGGGGCCACGGCGACGGGCGCCCTCGGCGCGGGGGAGATCGACTACATGCAATATGCGCCCTTCGATCTGATCGGTCAGATCGAGGCCAACAAAAACTTGGCGGTGATGAACTTCACCGGCCCGCACAGGTTCACGGGTCACTATCGCATCAACACGGCGTCCAAGCCCTTCGACGACCCGGCGATCCGGCGCGTCCTGCTGCGGCTCGTCGATCAGCGCGAGGTTCTCGACGGGTTCGGCCTCGATCCGCGCTTCTCGCAGACCTGCGACGCCTTCTTCATCTGCGGCTCGCCCTACGAGACCCATGTCGGGACGGGCCTCCTGCACGACCCCTCGGTGGCGGCGGCCCGGGCCGCCCTGAAGGCGACCGCCTACAAGGGCGAGCCGGTGACCGTGATGGTGGCCAACGATCTCGAGGCGGCGCGCGTATCCTCGACCATCCTGGCCGATCGGCTGAAGCAGGCCGGCTTCACCGTGGATCTGCAGGTCATGGATTGGGCGGCCCTGCTCGCCCGGCGCACCAAGAAGGCCGGCTGGAGCCTGTTCGGCATCCATGCGCTCGGGCTCGACCTCAGCTCGCCGCTGACGAATTCCGCGATCAACTTCAACTGCAAGGACGCGGCGAGTTCGGGGTTCATGTGCGACCCGCGCATGGTCGGCCTGTTCGACCGCTTCGCCCGCGAGCCCGATCTGGACAAGCGGCGCGCCCTCGCGGGCGAGATCCAGACGATCGTCTACGGCGAGGGGCTGGTCGTGCCGTTCGGCCAGTTCGCGCAGCCCGCGGCCTACCGGACGTCGCTCACCGGTCTGATCCCCTCCGCCATCCCGCTGTTCTGGAACGTCGAGAAACGATGAGCGCTGCCCCATACGATGTCATCGTGGTCGGTGCCGGCTCCGCCGGGGCGGCTCTGGCGGCTCGCCTTTCGGAGGATCCGCGCCGCCGGGTGCTCCTGCTGGAAGCCGGCCGCGACTGGCGCGCCACCGACGCGCCGCCGGCGCTGCGCTCGGCCAACATCATCCCGTTCATGTATGACCCGGCCCATCAGGCGGACTGGCAATGGCCGGGGCTGATGAGCCGGCGGACCCGCGTACAGGAGCCTCGCTTCTACTGGCGCGGTCGGGCGCTCGGCGGCAGTTCGACGGTCAACGCGCAGATCGCGATCCGCGGCGTGCCCGCGGCCTTCGACGCCTGGGCGGAGCAGGGCTGCACCGGCTGGTCGGCCGCGGATGTGCTGCCCCTGTTCGACCGGATCGAGGACGATGCCGATTTCGGCCTGGAGGACGGCTGCCGTCGCGGCGGTCCGCTCCCGGTCTACCGCGCCAAGCCGGAGGCCTGGGGCGCGGTGGATCTTGGTCTTCGCGCGGCCGCCCTCGCGGCCGGCCATCCCTGGAAGGCGGACCTCAACGCGCCCACGGGCGAGGGCGTCTCGTGCAACCCGATCAACAGCCGCGGCGGTCACCGGGTCACCACCAATGACGGCTACCTGGAGCCGGCGCGCGACCGGCCGAATCTCGAGATCCGCTGCCAGGCCCTGGTCGACCGCGTCCTGTTCGAGGGACGCCGGGCGGTCGGCCTGCGCGTGCGCTTCGGTGCGGAACCCTGGACCGAGATCCGGGGCCGCGAGGTCGTTCTGTGCGCCGGCGCCGTCCACAGCCCGGCGATCCTGATGCGCTCCGGGATCGGCCCGGCCGAGCCGCTGCGCGCCCTCGGCATCCCCGTCCGGCAGGCGCACGAGGCAGTCGGCCGCAACTTCATGGATCATCCGATCCTGCGGGCGACCCTCGATCTGACGCCGGAACACCGGGCCCTCGGTCCGGATGCGCGCCACACCAATTGCTGCGTCACCTATTCGAGCGGCCTCGCGGGCGGCGGGGAGCGCGACATGATCTTCATCGCCTACAACCACCGGACCCTGACCGGGCCGGAGCCGACGCCGCAGGGCGCGATCGGCGTCGGCCTCTACGACGTGTTCTCGCGCGGGACGCTGCACCTCACCGCCGCTGATCCGGAAGCCAACCCGGTCATCGAGGAGAACATGCTCGATGACCCGCGGGACCGCCTGCGGATGCGCGACGCGGTGCGCCGCCTCGCGGGCCTGGCGGCGCATCCGGCCCTGGCCGGTCTCGCGATGGCGATCCGGTTCGGCGAGAGCCCGCTCCCGATCGGCGACGCCGCGCGCCTTCCGGACGGGGACCTCGATGCCCTGATGCTCGCCGAGGCCGGCGACATTCAGCACGCGGCCGGCACGTGCCGCATGACCGGCCGGCAGGACGCGTCCGGGGTCGTCGATCCCGACCTCAAGGTCCGGGGACTCGAGGGGCTGCGGGTGTGCGACGCCTCGATCATGCCGAGCGATTGCCGGGCCAACCTGCACTTCACCTGCGTGATGATCGGCGAAAACCTTGCGCGGCGGATGCGTGAGGCGAGGGCTGGATCGTCTTGAACGCGTGGCGATGGCGTTTTCCCGGCTCTCAGGCCTGCCTCCGTCTCACAGCCCGATGCATGCCCGATCGTCGTGAAGCTATCGTGATGGCGGTGTGCCGCCCAGCCACCGGCCGGTCGAACCGGCCATTATAATGCCCGTACCGGGCGAAGTCGGCCTGATGATGTGCTTGATCTTTCAGGGCAACCGACTGGTTGCCCGAAACAATACCCTCAATCTTGCGGCGTAATGGATCCGTCGTCGTCGTATCTGTATGGCACGCGTGTTGCGAACCGGCCGGACGCTTCAGGAGTCCTCCGGCTTGTCCCGCACGTTCGACGCGATCGATCTCTCCCGCCGCACGGTTCTGGCGCTTCCCCTCGGCCTCGCGGCGGTCGCGAGCGGCGCGTGCGCCGCCGAGCCGAAACGCGGGGGCACGATGGTGATGATCGTCCATCCCGAGCCCTCGACCCTGGCGCATTACGCGGTGTCGGCGGGCAACATCCCGCCGATCGCCACGCAGGTCTACGAGGGGCTGTGCACCTACGACTGGGACCAGAACCCGCAGCCGAACCTCGCGAAGTCGTGGGAGGTCGCCCCCGACGGCAAGACCATCACGTTCAAGCTCCAGGAGGGCGTGAGCTTCCACAACGGCAAGCCGTTCACCAGCGCCGACGTCCAGTACTCCTTCATGGAGATCCTGAAGAAGTACAATCCGATCGCGCCGGTCATGCTGGCGGAGCTGGTGGCCGTCGACACGCCCGATCCGATGACCGCGATCCTACGGCTCGCCAATCCGGCGCCCTACATCATGAAGGCGCTCTCCGGGCGGGACCTGCCGATCCTGTGCCGCTCGGTGTTCGAGGGCACGGACGTCCTGCAGAACCCCAGCGCCAACAAGCCGATCGGAACCGGCCCGTTCAAGTTCACGAGCTGGGAGCGGGGCCAGTCCGTGCGCCTCGATCGCAACGAGAAATACTGGAAGCCGGGCCTGCCGTATCTCAACCGGATCGTCGCCCGGTTCATCCCGGACGCGGCCACGCGCTCGGCCGCCATGGAGGCGGGGGAGGCGCATTTCGCCGGGTACAGCGCGGTGAACTACGCCGATCTCGCGCGGATGAAGACCAACCCGATCCTCGATCTGACGACCAAGGGCTACGAGATGACGCCGGCCCAGAGCGTCCTCGAGCTGAACGGCCGCCACCCGCAGCTCCAGAAGAAGGCGGTGCGCCAGGCGATCGCCTACGCCATTGACCGCAGGGTCATCCTCAAGGACGTGATGTTCGGCTACGGCCTGCCAGCCACCGGCCCGCTCAGCCGCAAGTTCAAGACCGCCGGCCTCTACACCGACGCCGTCCGCCAGTACGACGTGCCCGACCGGCTGGACATCGCCAACAAGCTGCTCGACGAGGCCGGCGCCCCACGCGGCGCGGACGGGACCCGCTTCGCCCTGCACCTGGAGGTGAATTCCTTCGGCGAGCAGTGGCTGCGGCAGGCCGAGTACCTGAAGCAGGCACTGGCCATCGTGGGCATCGCCGTGACGCTGCGCTCGGAGGACACCGCGACCTGGCTGCGGCGCGTCTACACCAACTACGATTACGACCTGAACGAGCCGTTCCTGAGCCAGGGCGTCGACCCGGTCTACGGGCTGAACAAGCAGTTCCTCACCAGCCAGATCCGCAAGGGCGTGACCTTCGTCAACGACACCTTCTACTCCAATCCCGAGGTCGACCGCATGCTCGGCGAGGGCGCGCGCGAGCCGGACCCGGAAAAGCGCGCCGCGCTCTACAAGAAGGTCCAGCAGATCCTGGCGGAGGACAGCCCGATGATCTGGCTCATCGACGTGCAATACGTCAGCGTCGTCAACCGGCGCCTGAAGGACCACACGACCGGCCCCCTCGGAACCCAGCAAGCCTTCGAGCGGGCCTGGATGGACGCGTAGTCCCGTGCGGCTCGCCCGTTTCCTCGGCTACCGGCTGCTGCTGGCGATCCCGGTGGTGCTCGGCATCGTCGTGCTCAACTTCTTCCTGATCCACCTCGCCCCCGGCGATGCGGCCTCCGTGCTGGCGGGCGAGAGCGGCGCGGCGAGCCCCGAATACATGGAGCAGCTGCGCCACAAGTTCGGCCTCGACCAGCCGCTCGCCACGCAGTTCGGCGTCTATCTGCTGAACATGCTCCACCTCGATCTCGGCTACTCGTTCCGCAACGACAGCCCGGTGGGGAGCCTGATCGTCGACCGGCTCTGGCCCACCGGGCTGCTGATGCTGACGGCCTTCGCGGCCGCGCTGCTGGTCGGCACGCTGCTGGGCCTCGTAGCGGCGACCGGGCGCAATTCCTGGCGCGACGCGGTCATCTCCCTGGTCAGCCTCGTGGCCTACGCGACGCCGGGCTTCTGGCTCGGGCTGATGATGATCGTGGTCTTCGCGATCCGTCTCGGCTGGCTGCCCACCAGCGGCTACGACACGGTCGGCGCCGACAACGAGGGCTGGGACGAGGTCTGGGATGTCGGCCGTCACCTCGTCATGCCGGCGGTCGCGCTCGCGCTGTTCTACCTCGCGGTCTACGCCCGGGTGATGCGCGCCGCCGTGCTGGAGCAGGTCGGCATGGACTACGTCACCACCGCCCGCGCCAAGGGCCAGACCGAGGCCCGGGTGATGACCGGGCACGTCCTGCGCAACGCGCTGCTGCCGGTGGTCACCATGGCGGGCGTGCAGGCCGGCAACCTGATCGGCGGCTCGATCGTGGTCGAGACGGTGTTCGGCTGGCCGGGTGTCGGCACCCTGGCGTTCAACGCGCTCCAGTCGCGCGACCTCAACCTGCTCCTCGGCATCTTCTTCATCTCGGCGTGCCTCGTGGTGGTGATCAATCTCGCGGTCGACCTCGTCTACGTCTGCCTCGATCCGCGGATGGAGCTGTAGCGATGCGTACGGCTCTCGCGCGGTTCGCGCGCAACCGCCTCGCCCTCGCGGGGGCCATGGTGCTCCTCGGGCTGGTCGTCCTCGTGGCGCTCACGCCGCTCCTCTATCCGGGCGATCCGTTCCGTCTCGTCGGCCCCGCCCTCCAGCCGCCGGGCGGCCCGTTTCTGCTCGGCACCGACACGCTGGGCCGGGACGTGGCCGCCGAGATCGCGTACGGCGCCCGCACCTCCCTGATCATCGGCCTCAGCGCGACCGGGGCGGCGATCCTGCTCGGGACCCTGATCGGCGGGCTCGCCGGCTACTACCGGGGCGGCGTCGAGGTCGCGCTGATGCGGCTGACGGAGTTCTTCCAGACGATCCCCGCCTTCGTGCTGGCGATCCTGATCGTGGCGATCCTGTCGCCCTCGCTCGTCAGCGAGGTCGTGGCGATCGTCGCCGTCTCCTGGCCGGGCATCGCCCGGCTGGTACGCGGGGAGTTCGTGGCGCTCGGCGGCCGCGAGTTCGTGCTGGCCTGCGACGGCCTGGGGGCGGGCGATGCCCGCATCGTCTTCCGCCACATGCTGCCGAACTGCACCGCGGCGATCATCGCGGTCGGCACGCTCCTGATCGGCACGGCGATCCTGATCGAGGCGGGGCTCGCCTTCCTCGGCCTCGGCGATCCCAACGTGATGAGCTGGGGCCTGATCATCAGCTCGGGCCGCGCGGTCCTCCGGTCGGCGTGGTGGATCTGCACCTTCCCCGGGCTGGCGATCCTGCTGACCGTCCTCGCCATCAACCTCGTCGGGGACGGCCTGAACGAGGTCCTGAACCCGAGGCTCCGAGAGCGATGAGCGACGCCGTCCTCGCGATCGAGAACCTGACGATCACGCTTCCGCCCGGCGCGGACCGTCCGAATGCCGTCACCGATCTGGATCTCGTCCTGCGGCCCGGCGCGGTCACCTGCCTGATCGGCGAGAGCGGATCGGGCAAGTCGATGGTGGCCCGCGCGATCCTCGGGCTGCTCCCGGGGCCGCGCGTGCGCGTCGCGGGCGGGCGCATCCTGTTCGAGGGCGCGGATCTCGCCGCGATCACCCCGCGTCAGATGCGCAAAGTCCGGGGCGCGCGCATCGCGATGATCTTCCAGGAGCCCATGACGGCGCTCAACCCGCTCCACACGATCGGGCGGCAGATCGACGAGGTCCTGCGCATCCACACCCCGCTCGGTCGCGCAGACCGCCGGGCGCGCATCCTCGCGCTGCTGGCGAGCGTCCACCTGCCCGACCCGGACCGGCTCCTGCGCGCCTACCCGCACCAGCTCTCGGGCGGTCAGCGCCAGCGGGCGATGATCGCCATGGCGCTGGCGCTGAACCCGCGCCTGCTCATCGCCGACGAGCCGACCACGGCGCTCGACGTCACCACGCAGGCGCAGATCCTCTCCCTGATCCGCGACCTGCAGCGCGAGCACGGCACGAGCGTCCTGTTCATCACGCACGATTTCGGCGTCGTGGCCGACATCGCCGACACGGTCGCGGTCCTGCAGAAGGGCATCCTCGTCGAGCAGGGGTCCGCGGCCTCGGTCCTCGGAGCGCCGAAGCATCCCTACACGCGCGCGCTCATCGCCGCCGTGCCGAAGCTCCTGCCGCCGCCGCGGCGGGCCGCCAGCACCGCCCCCCTGGTGGTGGAGGCCAAGCGGATCGAGAAGACCTACGGCGCCCGCGGCCTGTTCGGGGGCCGCGTCATCCGGGCCCTCGACGGCGTTGACATCACCCTGCGGCGGGGCGAGACCCTGGGCCTCGTCGGCGAGAGCGGCTCGGGCAAAAGCACGCTGGCCCGGGCGATCACCCGGCTGATGCCGGTCGATGGCGGGGAGATCCTGCTGGCCGGGCACAGCGTCGCCGACCTGAGCCGCCGCCAGATGCGCCCGCACCGCCGGCGCGTGCAGATGGTGTTCCAGGACCCCTACGGCTCGCTCGACCCGCGCCAGCGCGTGGTCGACATCGTCGCCGAAGGGCCGATCATCCACGGCACGGAGCCCGGGATCGCGCGGGTCCAGGCCTGCGAGATGCTGGCGCTGGTCGGCCTCGACCCCGCGGCGGCGCAGCGCTTCCCGCACGCGTTCAGCGGCGGCCAGCGCCAGCGGATCGGCATCGCCCGGGCGCTCGCCATGAAGCCCGAGATCCTGGTGGCCGACGAGCCGGTCTCGGCCCTGGACGTCTCGGTGCAGGCGCAGGTCCTGGCGCTCCTCGCCGACCTCAAGGCGCGGCTGCACCTCAGCATGCTGTTCGTGACCCACGATCTCCGGGTCGCGCTGCAGGTCTGCGACCGGATCGCGGTGATGCGCTCCGGGCAGGTGGTCGAGGTCGCGCCGACGTCGGAGATCTTCTTCGCGCCGAAGCACCCCTACACCCGGGCGCTGTTCGCCGCCGTGCCCGGCGCCCAGTGGCAGGAGCCGATCCCCGCATGAATCTTGAGCAGCCCCTCTCGACGGATCCGTTCCTGCCCGGGCCGCGCGTGCGCGTCGCCGGATCCGCGACGGGGCCGCTCGCCGGCCTCGCCTTCGCCGTCAAGGACCTGATCGACGTCGCCGACACCCCCACGGGGGGCGGCAACCCGGACTGGCCGCGCATCTACCCGACGCCGACCCGTCATGCCGGGGTGGTGCAGACGCTGCTCGATGCGGGCGCCTCGGTCGTCGGCAAGACCGTGACCGACGAGGTCTCCCTGGGCATCCTCGGCGAGAACGCCCATGACGGGACGCCGCTCAATCCCGCGATGCCCGATCGGGTGCCCGGCGGCTCGTCCAGCGGCTCGGCCTCCGCGGTGGCCTCGGGTGCCTGCGACTTCGCCCTGGGCACGGATACCGGTGGCTCCGTGCGCGTGCCGGCGAGCTTCTGCGGCCTCTACGGCATCCGGCCGACGCACGGCCGGATCGACTTCTCCGGGATCTGCGCCCAGGCACCGCGTTCGGACACCTGCGGCTGGTTCGCCCGGGACGCGGCGACCTTCGCGCGGGTCGGCGCGGTGCTGTTCGGCCAAGCCGTGCCAGACCACCTGCCCCATACGCTCCTCGTAGCCGCCGACGCGCTCGGCTTCGCCGACGCGGCGGTCCAGGAGGCGCTGGCCCCGCAGATCGACCGCCTGGCCACCCTGATCGGCAATCGCCGCGACGTGACGCTGGCGCCGCAGGGCCTGTCCGTCTGGCAACGGGCGCAGCGTGTCCTCCAGAGCAGCGAGGCGTGGCAGACCTTCGAGCCCTGGCTCGATGCCTGCAATCCACGCCTGGCTTTCTCGGTTGCCCGGTCCCTGATCCAGGGCTCGCTGATGACCGACGCCGAGCGCAGCGCCGCGAGCCTGATGCGGATCGAGGCGCGGGCTCGCCTCGCGCGGCTTCTGCCCCCCGGCACGATCCTGTGCCTTCCGACCACCCCGTTCCCGGCGCCCCAGCGCGGGCTTCCGCTCGGCGCGCTGCATCCCCTGCGCGAGCGCATCGCCTGTCTGACGAGCCACGGCGGCCTGACCGGCGTCCCGCAGGTGACTATCCCGGGCGCGCGCGTCGACGGCGCCCCGGTCGGCCTGTCGATCATCGGTGCGCGCGGAACCGACCTCGACCTGATCCGCCTAGCGGTCGCCCTGGAGGGTTGAATGGACGTGACCGTGAACCGCCCGGAGATCGTGGCCGAGATCGCAGCGCTGTTCGAGCGCTACGAGCGGGCGCTCGTCGAGAAGGATGTCGCCGTGCTCGACGCGACCTTCTGGGACAGTCCGCACACGATCCGCTACGCGCTGGCCGAGAACTGCTACGGCTTCGCCGAGATCCACGCCGCCCGCGTTGCGGCCGATCCGCCGCCGGGCGGCACCAAGGAGGCGCGGATCCGGCTTGAGATCCTGACGATCGGGAGCGACTTCGCCACCGTCAATCTGGCGTTCAAGCCGCGCGGCAAGGCCGGCATCGGGCGTCAGAGCCAGACCTGGATGCGCTTGCCCGGTCTCGGCTGGAAGGTGGTGTCCGCCCACGTGTCCATCCTGCCGATCGGGGCGTGACGCAGGATCGCCGGGGGCGCAGGACCGGACACGTGCAGGTTCGGTCCACCCGCCTTCGGCCGCACGCCGTCAGGCCGGCTCGCCAGCGCCCGCCGAACCGTGCGTTCAGCCTGTCGCCCCAGCCGGAGGTTCACACGTCGTCGCAGGGTTCGTCAGGAGATCCTGTCGGCATCTCACGAGCCGGCGATGCCGCTCACCCTGTCGGCGACGGCGTGGAGCGCCTTGGCGGGCCGCCGCGCTGATCTCACGACGGGTCTGAGCTTCCCGGCGCACGACATGTGTCGGCCTCTGACAATCGTTCCGCGCGCCGTTACCCGCCGCGCGCGGCCGGGCCAGCGTGAGGTTGGCACATCTCCTGCTTGCGGTGAGCATCCCACAGCGTGCTGTGGGAGCCTCAATGCCTGAGCCGCGAGGTGCGATGACGACGCGCGATGACAGGTCCCGGCCCGCTCGCCCGACCGCGACGGTCCTCGCTGTCCCCGACGCCACGCGTAAGGGCAATCAGGCCTACGACCTGATGCGGCGCGAGATCGTCGCCTGTCGCCTCCTGCCCGGTATGCGCTTCACCGAGGCCGAGGTGATGGAGCGGTTGGAGATCGGCAAGGCGAGCTGCCGCATCGCCCTCCAGCGTCTGGCCCAGGAGGGCTTCGTCAGTTCGATGCCCCGGCACGGCTACCGGGTAAGCCCCGTGACCGTGAAGGATGTCGACGAAGTCTTCGCCCTTCGGATGGAACTCGAGCCGATGGCGGCCCGGGGCGCCGCCGGTCGCGTGAACCGGGCGCACCTGGAGCGCCTGGAGCAGGCCTGCCGCCGCAAGATCACGGTGGAGATGGGCAACCAGATCGACTTCTTCCTGGAGGCCAACCGGGGCTTCCACCTCGCGATCGCGACGGCCGCGGGGAACGGGCGCCTGTACCGGACCCTGTCGGGCCTCCTCGACGAGATGACCCGCCTCGTCGCCCTCGGCTTCGGCGTGCAGGGCGTGCGGCCGAACATCGAGAACGACCACACCGCGATGATCGAGCATCTGGTGGCCGGCGACGCCGAGAGCGCCGCCCTGGTGGCCCGCCGCCACGTCGAGACGTTCCGCGCCATGACCCTGGAGAAGGTCATCGCCAGCCTGCGCGACACCGCGGTGCCGCCCCTGCGCCGGCCCCGGGCCGACGGAGGCGAGCCGTGAACGCCGTCGAACTCGACCACGTCAGCAAGTGGTTCGACCGGCGCGAGGGCGGGCCGCTCCACGTCCTCGACAGCGTCGACATCGCGATTCCACAGCATGCGATCGTCGCGATCCTGGGCGCGTCGGGCTGCGGCAAGAGCACCCTCCTCAACATGATCGCCGGGCTGGTCGAGCCCGATCAGGGCGCCGTCCTCCTCGACGGCATCCCGTCGCATGCCTTCCGCGACTGGCGGGCCATGACCTACATGTTTCAGGAGGACCGGCTGCTCCCCTGGCGCACGGCCGCCCAGAACGTCGCCTTCGGGCTCGAGGCCGGGCGCATGGGCCGGGCGGAGCGGGCTCGGCGGGTCGACGAGACGCTGCGTCTCGTCGGGCTCGAGGCCTTCCGCGACGCCTACCCGCACGAATTGTCGGGGGGCATGCGCAGCCGCGTGGCGCTCGCGCGCAGCCTCGTCACCGAGCCCCGGATCCTGCTCCTCGACGAGCCGTTCTCGAAGCTCGACCCCGAGATCCGCGCGCAGATGCACGCGGAGCTGCTGCGCATCGCCGGCCTGCGGGCGATGACCCTGGTCTTCGTCACCCACGACGTCGAGGAGGCGGTGGTGCTGGCGAGCCAGGTGGTCGTCCTGCACCCCCGTCCGGGCCGGATCGGCACCGTCAGGGCGATCGATCTGCCCTATCCCCGCGACCCCCTCTCCGCGGAGGTCGCCGAGGCGGTCCGGCGCCTGCGCATCAGCCTCTCCGCGGCGAGCGCGCGATGCTCGTGAAGACCCCGCCGCGCCTGATCCGGCGGACGCGGACGTCCGCGGCCGGACGCCGGGCGGGCGTGCTCCTGCAGCGGCTGGCGCTGCTCGCCCTGGCGCTGGCCGCGTGGCAGCTCGGATCGCTGCACGCGCCGAGCTTCGTCCTGCCGAGCCCCGCGCGGGTCTGGCACGCGTGGCTCGGCCTCGTCGCCACGCCGAGCTTCGCCGCCGATCTCGGCATCACGTTGGGCCGGATCGGCGCCGGCCTCGCCTTCGCGGCCCTCGTGGGCCTGCCGCTCGGCCTGCTGCTCGGCGCCAGCCCCCGCCTCGGCCGGTTCTTCGAGCCGGTGCTGACAGTGACCAACACCGTCTCGTCCGCGATCTGGGCGATCTTCGCGCTGATCTGGTTCGGTCTCTCGAACTGGACCACGATCTTCGTGGTGTTCATGACCGCGATGCCGCTGATCCTGACCAACGTCTGGCAGGGCACGCGCACAGTCAGCGCCGAGCACCTCGAACTCGCCCGCACCTTCCGCATGCCGCGCCACAAGGTGCTGACCAAGATCTACCTGCCGACGATCCTGCCCGCCTTCTTCGCGGGGGCGCGCCTCGCCATCGGGTTCGGAGCCCGGGTCGTGCTCGTGGCGGAGTCGCTCGGGGCGAGCAGCGGCATCGGCTACCGCCTGCGACAGGCGGCGGACCTCGTCCAGACCGATCAGGTCTTCGCCTGGACCCTCACCCTCGTCGCCCTGATGATCGGGCTCGAGACGCTCGTCCTGAAGCCGGTCGAGCAGCGCCTGTTCGTCTGGAAGAAGGCGGCGCAGCCGTGACGGCCGGCGCCGCGCGGGGACACGCCCGCCCAACGCCCTCCCATCCGCCGTCCTGGAGAACGCCTTGAACCGGATCCGCGTCCTCGCCGCCGCCGCGCTCTACGCGATCGGCCTGCCCGGCCTCGCGCGCGCCGAGACGGTGCGCATCGGCTACTGGAGCTCCGGCATCAGCCTCGGCTTCGGCGCCGTGCTGGAGGCCGGCAAGTTCATGGAGGCGGAGGGCCTGACGGCCGAGTACGTCAAGTTCCCGGACGTGAACGCGCCGACCAAGGCCATGGCGGCTGGGGCGATCGATTTCGCGATCGCGGCGAGCGCGGGGACGGCGCTGAGCGTCACCGCCGACGGGCTGCCGATGAGCATCGTCCTGGCGACCCAGGTGGCCGAGCTCGACTTCGTCGTCCCGGCGGACTCTCCGATCCAGACGATGGCCGACCTCAGGGGCAAGAAGATCGGCACCTCGCCGGCCGGCAGCGGCACCGCCGCCATCGCGGCGGCGATCCTGGAGACCAATTACGGCCTCAAGCCCGCGGATTACCAGGCGGTGCCCGGCAACGATTCCCGGCTGGCGCAATTCCTCGTCCAGAAGGACATCGACGCGGCGGCGCTGCGCACGGTGACCCTGGCGCTCCTGCCGGACGTCAAGCTGCGCCGGCTCGGCACCGTCCGCGCCGAGTGGAAGCGCCTCACCGAGCAGGACGCGCCGCCGGTCCTCGGCGTCGGCCTGATGCGCAACGCCTGGATGGCAGAGAACCCCGATGCGCCCGCCAGGGTCGTGGCCGCGATGCGCAAGGCCTACGCCTTCGGTCAGGCCGACAAGCCCGGCGTGGCCAAGATCCTGAAGGCGGCCGCGAACCTGAGCGACGCCGACGCCGCGGCCTACGCCAGCCTCTGGGACGGCATCTACACGGTCAGCCTGGAGCCCGCCGACATCGCCTCGCTGAAGCGGGAGTTCGACGTGTTCAAGGCGGTCGGCGTCGTTCAGGGCAGCCTGCCGGACGCGGCCCTGGTTCCCGGGCCCTACGAGCGGTCGAAGACGATCCCGTAGGCTTTCCAACCTGTCGAAGAGGGTTTCCACGATGGCTCAGACGATGAAGGCACTCGTGCTGGAGGCACACGGCGACATCGACACGCTGAAGGTGGTCGACGACTATCCGAAGCCGTCCCCCGGCCCGGGCGAAGTCCTGATCCGCGTCGGCGCGTCCGCGTTCAACTACCACGACGTGTTCACCGTGAAGGGCATGCCGGGCATCAAGGTGCCGATGCCGGTGGTGATCGGCCTCGACATGGCCGGCCAGATCGTCGAGCTCGGCGCGGGCGTCACGGAGTGGCACGTGGGCGACCGGGTGCTGGTCAACCCGCTCAACAGGGCCAAGGGCCTGATGGGCGAGATGCTCGACGGCGGCATGGCCGAGTACTGCCGGGTCTCGACGGGCCAGCTCATCGCGATGCCGCCGGACGTCGGCTACGCGGACGCCGCCTCCCTGCCGGTTGCCTACGGCACCGCCCACCGCATGCTGATCACCCACGCCACCGTGAAGGCCGGCGACACGGTCCTGATCCTCGGCGCCAGCGGCGGCGTCGGCACCGGCTGCGTGATGCTGGCCAAGCAGCTCGGCGCCGAGGTCATCGCCTGCGCGGGCAGCGCGGAGAAGATGGCGGCCCTGACGGCGCTCGGGGCCGACCACGTCGTGAATTACCGCGAGACCGACTTCTCCAAGTGGGCGATCCAGCACTACGGCAAGCCGCAGCGCCGGACCTACGAGGGCGGTGTCGACGTGGTGATCAACTTCACCGGCGGCGACACCTGGGTGCCCTCGCTCAAGTGCCTGAAGCGCGGCGGCACGCTGCTCGTCTGCGGCGCGACCGCGGGGCACGATCCCAAGGAGGATCTGCGCTACATCTGGAGCTTCGAGCTCAAGGTGATCGGCTCGAACAGCTTCTACGACGACGACCTGTCGGCCCTGATGGACATGATCCAGGCCGGCACGCTGAAGCCGACCATCGACAAGGTCCTGCCCCTCGAGGCGGCGGCCGAGGGCCTGCGGATGATCCGCGACCGCGAGGTCATGGGCAAGATCGTCGTCACCCCCTGAGACCGCCCGAGGCCGGCCCGCCGCGCGTCGCCGCCCCCAGTCCCGTCCGAGGAGATCCCGAAGCCATGTCCGACACCCCCCTCAGCAAGGAGCAGGTCGAGGCGCTGCTGCTGCGCGGCCCGTTCCACCAGTGGCTCGGCCTCTCCGTCGTCGCCGTCGGCGCGGGGACGATCGAGCTGAAGGCGACGTGGCGGCCGGAATGGGTCGTCAACGCCGAGCGCGGCTACGTGCACGGCGGCATCCTGGCGACGCTCGTCGACCTCACCGCCGACTGGGCGCTGGTCTCCAGGACCGGCCGGGGCGTCCCCACCGTGGACCTGCGGGTCGACTACCACCGCGCCGCGATGCAGGGTGATCTCACCTGCCGCGGCACGGTGGTGAAGTTCGGCAACCAGCTCTCGGTGGCCGAGGCGCAGATCCTCGACGAGGCGGGCCGCCTGCTCGCGAGCGGTCGCGGCGTCTACATGACGGCGCCGGCGAAATGACGGCGCCCCACCCCGTCGCCCCGGCGGACGGGACCCTCGACCACGTGGTGATCAACGTGCGGCGGCGGATGGACGAGGCGGCGGACCTGTTCGCCGCCCTCGGCTTCCGGCTCACGCCCCGCGGCCACCACTCGCTGGGCTCCATCAACCACCTGATGATGACGCCGGGCCCCTACTTGGAACTCGTGGGCGTGCCCGAGACCGGCCCGCAGCGGCCGGATGTCCTGGAGAGCCCGTCCGGCCTGAACGGGCTCGTCGTCGCGAGCCGGGACGCCGACGCGACCCATGCGCGGCTGGCGGCGGCGGGGCTCGCGGCCGGGCCGCCCGTCGCCTTCTCGCGCCCGGTCACCGTCGCGGGCCGCGAGGACGCGGCCCGGTTCCGCACGGTGCGGGTGCCGGCCGACCGGTTCCCGGCCGGCCGCCTCTACCATTGCGAACACCTGACCCCGGATCTCGTCTGGCGCCCCGAATGGCTCGACCATCCGAACGGTTTCTCGGGGATCGACGCGCTCACGATCGAGAGCCCGGCGCCGGAGGCCGACGCGGCCCTCTACGCGGCCGCGAGTTTCGCCCCGGCCGAGGCCGCGGGCGGCGTCTGGACCCTCCGGCTCGGGGAGATGCGGGTCGCGATCGTGCCGGGGCCGGCCGCCCGCTTCGCCGCCCTGGCCCTGCGCTTCCGCGGCCTCGACGCCCTCGAGGCCCGCGCGGCCGCCCTCCCGGAGGCGGCCTGGGTCCGGCACGGGCCGGACGCGGCCGAGCTGACGCTGCCGGCCTTCGGCCTGCGTCTCGCCTGCCGGGCGGCCCCATGACGCGCCCGGCCACAGGTCCGACCAATCTCGGCGATCTCGTCGACCGGTCCGGGCCGCCGGACCGGCCGCTCATCATCGGGGTCACCCCCGATGCCGAGCCCGAGGTGATGACCCGCGCCCGCCTCGACGCGATGGCCGACGCCTTCGCCCGCGGCCTCGTGCGCGGCGGGATCGCGCGCGGCGCGCGGGTCGCGATCCTCTCGGCCAACCGGCCCGACACCGTCGCCGCACTGCTCGGCGCGATGCGGGCCGGCGTGGTCCCGGTCCCGGTCAATCACAAGTTCCCGCCGGCCACGATCGCCGCCGTGCTCGCCGATTGCGGCGCGCGCCTCGTGCTCTGCGACGGTCCGCGCCGGGCGATGCTGGCGCGCTTCGGCGCGCAGGTCCCGGTCGCCGGGTTCGACGATGACGGGCCGGAGGGTTTGGCGGCCTGGCTCGATCCCGGGCCGTTCGCGCCGGTCGTGCCCGAGCCCGACGAGGCGGCGCTGGTCCTCTACACGTCCGGCTCCACGGGCCGGCCGAAGGGCGTGCGCCTCAGCCATGCCAGCCACCTCTGGGTGGCCCGGACCCGCGCCGCGGAGACGGACCTGCGCGACGACCGGTTGCTGGTCGCGGCGCCGCTCTATCACATGAACGCCCTCGCCCTGGCGCTCCTCGTCTGCGCGGCCGGCGCCACGATGGTGCTGCTGCCGCAATTCGAGGCGCGGGCCTACATCGCGGCGATCGACCGCCAGAGCTGCACGTGGCTCACCGCCGTGCCGCCGATGATCGCCATGATGCTGCGGGAGCAGGATCTCCTGGCGGCGGCCGACCTCACCGGCGTGCGCACGGTGCGGATGGGCTCGGCGCCGGTCAACGACGCGCTCGCCCGGCAGATCCGGGCGCTGCTGCCGAACGCCCGCATCCTCAACGCCTACGGGACCACCGAGGGCGGCCCGGTCGTGTTCGGCGACCATCCCGACGGCCTGCCGACGCCGGTCGCCTCGGTCGGCGCGCCGCATCCCCAGGTCGCGTTGCGCCTCGTCGGGCCGGACGCGCCGGAGACGGGCGTCCTGCAGATGCGCAGCCCCGCGATCATGCTGGGCTACCATGACCGGCCGGACGTGCCCGTGCCGATCACGGCGGACGGGTTCTACGACACCGGCGACGTGTTCCGCCGCGACGCGGACGGGTTCTTCTATTTCCTCGGCCGAACCGACGACATGTTCGTCTCGGGCGGCGAGAACATCTTCCCCGGCGAGGTCGAGCTGGTGCTGGAGCGCCACCCCGCGGTGCTCCAGGCCTGCGTGGTGCCCGTGGCGGATTCCATCAAAGGCACCAAGCCGGTCGCCTTCGTGGTCCGCAGGCCGGGCAGCGGGGTCGACGAGGCCGCCCTCAAGGCGCACGTGCTCGCCAACGCGCCGGCCTACCAGCACCCGCGCCGGGTCTGGTTCGTCGAGGCGCTGCCGCTCGCCTCGACCAGCAAGATCGACCGCGCGGCCCTGCGCCTGCGCGCCGAAGAGGCCGTCGGCGCCCGGTGACCGGCGGCGGGAACAGACCTTGCAGGTTGTGTTCGCGTGGAATGCGCCCTCGCGGAAGGCGGCCTCGCGCAGAAAGCCGCCCGGCGCGCCCATCCCCGCCCGCCTGACCCGGAAAGCCAGGAGTGCCCCCATGCTGCGACGAACCTTCCTCGGCGGTGCCGCCGCCACGGCCGCCGCGCCCTTCCTGCCGGCCCGCCCGGCCCTGGCCCAGGGCGGCCGGGCGAGCGTCCTGCGCTTCGTGCCGCAATCCGACCTGACCATCGTCGATCCGGTGACGACCACGGCCTACGTCACGCGCAACCACGCGCTGATGGTGTTCGACCAGCTCTACGGCCTCGACGCGCAGCTCACGCCGCAGCCGCAGATGGTCGAGGGGCACACGGTCGAGGATGACGGGCGGCGCTGGACCTTCCGGCTGCGCGAGGGGCTGAAGTTCCACGACGGCGAGCCGGTGCGGGGCCGCGACTGCGTCGCGTCGATCCGGCGCTGGGCGCAGCGCGACAGCCTGGGGCAGGCCCTGATGGCGCGCACCGACGCCCTGGAGGCGCCGGACGACCGGACCTTCGTCATCCGCCTGAAGCGGCCCTACGGGCTGATGCTCGAGACCCTGGCGAAGCTCGGTCCGCCGGTCCTCGTCATCATGCCGGAGCGCCTCGCCGCCACCGACCCGGCCCAGCAGATCCCCGAGCTGATCGGCTCCGGGCCGTTCCGGTTCAACACCAAGGAGCGGCTCGTGGGTGCCCGCGTGGTCTACGACCGCAATCCGGACTACCGGCCCCGCGAGAGCGGCCCCGTATCCTGGGTGGCGGGGCCGAAGCGGGTCCATTTCGAGCGGGTCGAGTGGCAGGTCATGCCGGATCCCGGCACCGCGGCCGCCGCCCTCCAGAACGGCGAGGTCGACTGGTGGGAGAACCCGATCAGCGATCTCGTGCCGACGCTGCAGGCCAGCCCGCAGATCGCCACGCAGCTCGCCTCGACGCTCGGAAACCTCGGCACCGGCGTCATGAACCACCTCTATCCGCCCTTCGACAAGCCCGCGGTCCGGCGCGTGGTCCTCGAGGCCCTGTCCCAGGCGGACTTCATGGCGGCGGCGGCCGGCGACGATCCCAAGCTGTGGCGCAAGGATGTCGGCCTGTTCACGCCGGGGACCGCCATGGCCACCGATGCCGGGCTCGACGTGCTCACCCGGCCCCGCGATCTCGCCAAGGCCAAGCGCGACCTCGTGGCGGCCGGCTACGGGGGCGAGCGCGTCGTGCTGATGTCGACGAGCGAGAATCCCGTGCTCGGCGCCCTCGGCGAGATCATGCACGACCTGCTCCAGCGCCTCGGGATGAACGTGCAGTACGTCGTGTCCGACTGGGGCACCCTCGTCACGCGCCGCGCCAGCAAGGCGCCCCCCGATCAGGGCGGCTGGAACATCTTCAACACCACCTGGACCGGCCTCGACATGGCCAATCCGGTCGTGGAGCAGGTCCTGCGCTGCGGCGGTCCGAAGGGCTTCTTCGGCTGGCCGGACCTGCCCGAACTGGAGAGCCTGCGCGAGGCCTGGATCGAGGCGCCGGACCCGGCGGCGCGCAAGGCGATCGCGGCCAAGATGCAGACCCTGGCGATGCGCGACGTGCCGTACCTGCCGACCGGCCAGTACTTCTACCGGACGGCCTTCCGGCGCGACCTTCAGGACGTGGTCGACGGCCAGTTCGTCTTCTGGAACGCCCGCCGCGCCTGACGGGCAGCGTATCCGGGCCGTCCGTCGTGCTCCGGCGACGCGCCGTTGCCAAGGGCCCAGGCGCGCGAGCCTCGAATGCGCGAAGGCACAGGCCGAATTCTAAGACCACCTGCTGCCAATCGGATTGCCCCTCGGGCCGCGGAGATCGAGCAGGCGAGTTACCACGCGCCCGATCTACATCGGGCTCCGCTCCGCCTCGAGGATGCATTCCGCCGTTCCAGTCAGGGCGTCGCGTCGGCCCGACATCGGGACTGTCGCCGCCGGTGAAGCCGATGCCGGCGGCCTTGCGCACCACACTGCGGACGCCATCGGAGCCGACGCGCCAGCGGCCCCGGAACGATCGGCCGCCGGCCTGGACGACCACCGACCCATCGATCTGCGTGAAGCCTTCGTCACCCGCGCCTCGCAGGACCGCATCGCCCGTCGCCTCCACTCGCGTGGCCGGAACAGTCTCGATGCTCGCCAACTCCGCGGCGAGGCTGCTTACCGGGCCGGGCCGGCGGTCGGGCCAGCGCGCGGTATCGATCCGGTCGTGGAAGAAGTGGATGCCGGCGAAGTGACCGCCCGGAGGGCGGGCTTGCGTTCGGAAATGCGCCGTTCCGGGCGTGGCGAGGCTGGCCGCGCAGGCCGCGATCGCGTCCAACAGACCGCGGCGGTCGAGGCTTTCGATCGTCGGGACGGACAGGCCGCGCAGCCCGAACGGCGCGCGCTTCAGCGGCGCCGACGGATCACCCGCTCGTTCGAGGACCAGCACCGGGCAGCCGGGCAGAGATAGCGCGCAGGCGAGGAACAGGCCCATGGGACCGGCGCCGGCGATGATCGTGTCGTCGAGCGTGGTGGATGCGGACATGGTCGGGCTCCAGGGTCGTTGTTCGACCGGAGCGTTTCCCGACACCGGGACCCGCGCGGACGAACGGGTGGACGCGCAAGGGCGTCCTTCGTTCGTCGCGGGGATCTGCGGCACGGGGCCAAAGACCAGAGCGTCCGTCACCGGAAGGACTTGGGCTTACCAGAACCAGTCTGCCTGTTCCGACATGGCCCGCTTGGCGCGAGAGCGACCGGGCGGCAACGCCCAAGCTATAGCGGCATGCGGCATCCTGGCACACAGACCGGCCAGAACTTATACACCAGTGTACGGTTATCGATCGGTCACAGCAGCAAAACCCGCGACGCCAGTTTCCCCATCACGCATCGCCAGCCCGGCGAGCGGATGATGCGTCGCGCGCTCAGACACCGGAGCCTTGCGATGAAAAATTGCCACGATCTGCAAGCCGACGGCCGCGTCGCCATCGTCGGCGCAGGACCCGCCGGCCTGACCCTCGCACATCTGTTGCTCAGGCGCGGCTTCCACGTCAACGTGTACGAGCGCGACGCCTCGCGGGAGGCGCGGTCTCAGGGCGGCAGCCTCGATCTGCGGGCCGATGGCGGTCAGCGTGCGATGGCGGCGGCGGGACTGCTCGATGCGTTCCAGGCCGGGTCCCGCGAGGACGCCAAGGCGTTCCGGATGCTCGACCGAACCGGAGCAGAGATGCCCGACGCGGGCGGTGACACGCACCAGGATGCCGGCCCCGAGATCGATCGCGGCGACCTTCGCAGCCTGCTCCTCGACGCGCTCCCGGCCGATGTCCTCCACTGGGACCACCGGCTGGCGGCCGTGCACGAAGCGGGCGACGGGCGTTGGCGCTTGGCGTTCTGTGATCGCGAGCCCGTGGTCGCCGACCTGGTTATCGGCGCCGACGGTGTAGGATCGCAAGTGCGCGCGCGTCTGACCCCGGTCCAGCCGGCCTATACCGGCATCACCATGGTGACCGCCAACATCCGCCGCGACCAGTGGCGTGGCTCGCGCCTGTCCGAGATCCTGGGCGAGGGTTCGGTGATGTTCGCCGGCAGCGGCAAGACCGTCTTCGTGCAGCGCTGCGCCCGCGACGCGATCATGCTGTATTACTCCCTCGAGGTGCCGCAGGACTGGCCCGCCGGCGAGACCTTTGATCTCGCCGATACCCAGGCCGTCATCGCAGCGGTCAGAGCCGCCTACGCGGACTGGTCACCCGAGGTGATGGAGATGGTCACACAGGTCGAGGGCGACCTGCAGCGCTGGCCGATCTCGGTCCTGCGACCGGACCACCGTTGGGACACGCAGTCCGGTCTGACCATTCTCGGGGATGCCGCCCATGCCATGCCGCCCTTCACCGGCAAGGGCGTGAACCTCGCGCTGCTCGACGCCCTCGAACTCGCCGACGCCCTGACGGCGGATCCCGCAGCCGGGATCGTGGAGGCGGTGGCGGGCTTCGAGCGTGGCATGCAGGCGCGCACCCGCATCGAGACCGGCGCCTGCCTGGAGGTCGGCAAGCAGATCTACGGCCTGGAGATGGAGTTCGACGATGCCCGGCCGGCCTGACGCGAGCCCGGCGGCGGCTGCCTCCGTCCTGCCTGCCGGCGCGGACGACCCTGTCGCCATCTCCGACGCGCCGCTGCGTTTCGCAGCCGGCGTGGATGCGGGCGAGGCCGACCTCATCGGTTCGGCCTTCGCTGAGGAGGCGACCGTCGATTCCGCTCCGTGTGGCCGCATGCTCGGACTCGACTTTCCGCCCCTCGAAGGGCGGGAGGCCATCGTCGGCTTCCTCTCCGCGACCGCGCGGACACGGATCACGACGCCTGGGGTCACCAACCTGCGCGCCCACCGCGTCGGAGAGATGGCGACCCTGACCGCGCTCGTCACGGCGACGCACATGCTGCGCGACGCTCCCAACCGTCGCTTCTGCATGATGAGCCGCTACGCGGCGGACCTCGTCCGGGACAGCGAGCGCTGGCGCATGCGCCGGATGGTCATCGCCGGGGCATGGTCCGACGGCGAGGCCGGCGTGCTGCTGGCGCGGTGAAACCGGGAGGCCGGCGATGGATGATCACACCCTCATCCTGACCCATGCTTTCACCTGTCGCGTCACCTGCGGCGAGGTTTTTGAGATCGGCGCCGGGCCGCTCGGCGAGCGCCGTTGCTACACCATGACCGGCGGGCGCATCGACGGGGACCGCCTCTCCGGCGACCTCGTTGGGCCGGGAAGCGACTGGATGGTCACGGAGCCCGACGGCCTGATGCGGATGGACGTGCGCCTGCTCCTGCGCACGGATGACGGTGCGCTGGTCGCGATCCGCTACTTCGGGCCGGCCGAATCCAGCGACGCCATGCGGCGGGCGTTGGCCGCCAACCAGCCCACCGGCTTCGCCGACCAGGCGATCCGCACCCACTGGCTGCTGGAGACGGGTGACCCGCGCCATGCCTGGGTCAACCGGACGGTGTTTGTGGGCAAAGGCCGCGTCTGCCCGGCGGGACCGGAGACGATGGGCTTCGAGCACCGGGTCTACCGAGTCGAATAGGCGAACGAGGATGGCTTGGGGCCGCCGTCAAGCCAGGCTGTTGCGCTCGAGCGTGGAAACCGCGATTGCCGTGAGCAACCGGCCACGCGCCCCTCGGTTTGCGTGATGCGGCGGCTCGGGCGGCGACGGAGCGGATGCGCAAGGACGCGGAGCGGAACAGGCGGAGGCTGATCGAGGCCGCCGGCGCGACCATGCGCGAGAGCGGCGACGACGTCCCGATGGAGGCGATCGCCGAGCGGGCGGGCCTGACGCGCGGCACGCTCTACCGCAATTTCCCCCACCGCCAAGCCCTCTACGAAGCCGTGCTGGAGAACGATCTGGCCGAACTGATGGCCCGCATCGCCGAGGACGGCGAGGCCGACCCGTTGGCCTTCATCCGCCGGATGACCGAGCTGATGTCGGTCTACGACAAGTTCCTCGTCGCCCTGAGCGACATGGAGGACTACGACTTCGCCGCCAACCAAGACCGCATGGTGAAGGCCCTGCAAGGCCCCCTGGATGCCGCCAAGGCCCGCGGGGCGCTGCACCCGCAGCTCACCGGCGAGGATATCCTCCTCGCCTGCCGGATGCTGGCGTCCCCGCTCCATCTCGACGGCGAGCCGGACCGGGCGAAGGCGCTCGATCGCCGCCTCGCGCTCATGCTCCGGGGGCTCGGCGGCCCATCTCCGGGTCCCGGGGGCCAAGCCTGACACCCGCTGTCCGCACAGGGCTCCCCGTGACCTCTGAAGCGGAGACACTGTGCATCTACGCAGCTTCCCCGTGGCGGCCGTGCGGTCGCAGGAGCTGCGGGTACCCGACGCGGGGGAGGAACGCGCTGCGCACGCGATCCATGACCGCGAACGCCACTGCTGCGCCGTCATCCGCCGGATCGACGAACACCCGCAACGGACGGCGGCCGAACGGGCGGCCGACGATCTCCCCCACCGCCCGGCCGACCGCGCCGGGATCGGCCTCGGCGGGGACGGTGCCGGCCAGCGCCGCGACGGAGCTCTCGTCCTGCACGTCGAGGGTGATCGTGCGCAGGTCGATGCGATGTTGCCGGGCATAGTCCGCGTTCCGCGCGGCCTCGGCAACATTCTTGCCGTCGGCGTCGCGCATCGAGGCGTAGGCGATGTGTCCGGCTCCGGCGAGGTCCCGGGCGATCATCCGCCCGAACCCGCTCGATGCACCGGTGACGAGGGCGACGAGCGCCATGATCCGCCTCCTCAGACAGCGCCGCCGTTGGCGCGGAGCACCTGCCCGTTCACCCAGCCGCCGTCGGGCCCGACCAGGAACGCGATCGCGGCGGCGATGTCGGCGGGCTCGCCCAGGCGGCCGAGCGGGATCATCGTCGTGACCGCGGCCACCTGCTCCGCGGTCTTGCCGTCGAGGAACAGGCGCGTCGCCACCGGTCCGGGCGCCACGGCGTTGACCGTGATCCGCTTCGGGCCGAGCTCCTTGGCGAGGATATGCGTCATCGCCTCGACCCCGGCCTTGGTGGCGGCGTAGACGCCGTAGGTCGGTTGGTAGAGGCCGACGACACTCGACGAGAAGTTGACGATCCGGCCGCCCTCGCGGATCCGCCGCGCGCCCTCACGCAGCCCGTTGAAGACGCCCTTCAGGTTCACCGCGATGTGCCGGTCGAACACGGCGTCATCCGTCTGGGCGATGGGCGACAGCGTCATGATGCCGGCATTGTTGACGAGCGCGTCGACCCCGCCGAACGCCTGCTCGGTCTCGTCGAAGAGCCTAGCTATCGCGGCGGGGTCGCCGACATCCGCCCGGATCGCGATGGCCCGGCCGCCCGCCGCGGTGATCCTCTCTGCGAGCGCCCGCGCGGGGGCCTCGTCTCCGGCGTAGTTGACCGTGACCGCGAAGCCGTCCCGTGCCAGCCGTTCGACGACGGCCGCGCCGATGCCTTGCGACGACCCCGTAACGATCGCGACCCTCTCCGCCGGCATGTCCGTTCTCCCCCCGAGGCCACCGACGACCGAGGCCTTCACGCTCGGACATGATCGGTTGAGGGCTTTGGGCCAGGGCCGGGCGAGCGGTTTCGCGCGTCCACGATACTCAATCGCGCGCGCGCGATGATGGCGTGGTGCGATACGCGCGGGGCGTCATACCTGCGTGCCGCAGGAAGGCGGCGGCGAAGGCGGCAGGGCGGGTGTAGCCGCAGGCCCGGGCGACCTCGGCCACCGGGAGGTCGGTCGTGCGCAGGAGGCGGCGCCCGGTGTCCATCCGCATCGCCGTCAGGCGGGCGCAGGGCGTCTGCCCCGTCCGCTCGCGGAAGCGCCGGCCGAAATGATGCACGCTGATGCCCGCCTCGCGGGCGAGCTGGCCCAGGGTCAGGGATCGTTCGAGGTTGGCGCTCATGTACTCCAGGACGCGCGCCAGCCGCCTGTCCCCGATGAGTTCCGGCTCGCGGGCCTCGTCGGCGTCGCACCACCCGGCGTGGTGGGACAGCAGATGGGTGGCCAGCCACCGGCCGGTCTGTTCGGCGTAGAGGTCCGGTGCTCCGGCCCCGAGCGCATGCAGGAGAGCCACGGCGCAGGCCGCGATGGCCGGATCGCGAAACACGAGCGACGAAAGGGGTCGCTCCGCGGTGGTTACCCCCGCGCGGCGGTACTCCTCCGCGACGTCGGCGATCAGATCGTGGGGGAGGTAGAGGTGGACCGAGCGGAACGGATGGTCCGCGCCGGCGGTACTCCAGCGCATACGGGTCGTCTCGCCGGGTGGGGTGAGACCCATCGCGCCCGCTTGGTAGACGGCCGTCCGCCACAGGCCACGCCCGGCCACCGCGATACGGTGTACGCCGGAGGTGGCGACCACGAGGGTGAGGTCGGGGGTGCGATGCGTCTCGAAGACGTCGCTGTGACCGCGCCCTTCATGGTGATCGAGCAGCAACGCCGTCCATCCGGCATCCGCGCTCGACCGCAGAAGGTCATTGGGTTTCGCTCCGGCACAACGGGCGCTGGCCGGCGCAAAACGAGGGGGCGTCATCCCGCGAACCGTCGGCGCATCGGGCGTCCTCGGCAAGGTCGATCGTGATGCCACGCAGCCCGTAACCCGGGACGGTGCCCTGACCGGCCAGTTTCATGCTGCCCGGCGCCTGGAGGACCTGAAATCCCCTCGGCCTTCGGGAACACGGCGGACGGGCTGCGGACGTCGTCGATGGTGCCGAGGGTGATGCCGTCGATCATGTCCCAAGGATACGTCGCCGAACCGCTCCGGCAACGCGAAAACGGAAGCTGCAATACAACGTTACATACCTCCGGTGGGGCTACAAGATGATACGTCCCGGCCGCCCTCTGTCATCAGGCGGAAGCCACCGGGCTCGAACGTGAAAGCCTTGCACCGGCAGAGTGAGCGAGGTGGCCGCATGACGACCGGGATCTGCCCGCAAGGCCATTTGGTCACCCGTCGAAGCCCGCTGGTCGGCGCGATGATGGGCCCGGCCTTCGCGTCCGGCTGCAAGCGGACGGCCTCCGTGGACGATCCTGCGATGGCGGGACCGCTGGGCGAGATCTGGATCGCCGCGCCCGAGGCCAAGGTGACGTTCATCGAGTATGCCGCCGTGACCTGCACCCACTGCGCGGCCGTCCACAGCGAGGTCTGGCCGGGCATCAAGGCACGCTGGATCGACACCGGGCGGACGCGCTTCGCCCTGCGCGGATACCCGCTGACCCCACTCGGCACCGCTGCCTTCATGCTGGCCCGCGCCGATGGGGGCAGGAACGACTACCCGATCACGGACCTGCTCTTCGAGAGGCAGAGGTTCTGGGCTTTCGTCGACAAGCCGCTCGACGCGATGCGCGATCTCCTCCGGCAGGCTGGATTCCACAGGGCCAGGTTCGATGCCGTGCTGGCCGACCAAGCCCTGTACGAGCAGGTGAACCGCGTGCAGGCCGGGGCGATGAAGGTCCTGAACGTCCACACGACGCCGATCCTGTACCTCAATGGCGACCGACACGAGGGCGCGTTGCCCGCCGACGCGTTCGACGCGATCGCCCGAAAGCGATCGGGCTAGGGTCGGGAACGCGCGATCCGGCGCCCCAGCAACAGTCTTCGAGTGAATGACGTGGCGCCGCCGAAGTGTCCGACCAGCGCCGCGACCTAAGGAAATCGAGATGACGAAGTGGGAAAAGCTGCGTTCGGCTTCTGCGGCGATGCTTGTCGGCATGGCGGCCGGGATGCATCCAGCGATAGCTGGCGAGCCGCAATCTTCCTTCACCGGCCATTGGCGCGTCGCGAGGGTCGCGGTCTCCGACCTCGGCGTCCAGGCACTCGTGGACGACGATCCGAGCCTGATGGGCAAGCGCCTGACCTTTACGTCGGCCCGGCTGGCGTGGGACCAGACACCATCGACCGGCGACGTGCGCGCGGGCCCCGATTTCCAGCCGCTCGAACGGTTGCCGTCGGACGCGCAACCCGAGCTCCGCAAGCTCGGCATGCACCGGCCAGTCGCCTACGTGGTCCATTGCCAGACCGGCACATGGGGGCCCGGCCGTGATCCGGTCATCTACCGGGGTGCGGCAGGGGCTCTCGCCCTGCCTTGGTATGACGGTGCGGTGATGATGCTCGTACGCGAGCCCGGCTAGCAACCGCCCGCCGACGGGCGGATGCCGTGAACCGAGTCGCGCGCGTCCGCTCGCCCGGTCTCCACCCAGTCCTGTTCACGCCCCTCGGAGCCCGCTTTGCCAGCGGTCAACTGGTCACGCGTTCACGGCCTGATTGCCGGGGCGGATCGGGGCTGCGCCAGGCCTGAGAGATACGCGCTCAGCATGTCGGCCATCCCATCCGCGTAAGCGGCGATCTGGTCGTCGCGCAGCGCCCTTTCCGAGATCGCTTCACCCACGGCACTCAGCGTCATGGCGATGAGGTCGCCCGCGATCCGGCATGCGGGTTCCGTCAGGTCAGGGACGGCCTCCCGCAGGAAGGCCTGGATGGCACGGGTCCCTGCCGCGCGCGGCTCCTCGGCCTCCGGGGCGTCTCGATAGAGCGGGGCCGCGTCGCCGAGTGCCACGCGCATGGCGGCCTCCTCGCACTCCGAGCGGACGAAGGCATGGACCGTCGCGCGGAGGCGCTCCTGTGGTGCGCGGGTCCGATCCTCCAGCAGCCTGCGCAGCAAGGCGGTCGTGTCCCGCCACTCGTCGGTCTGGAGCTGGAACAGGATCGCCGCCTTGTTGGGAAAGTATTGGTACAGCGAACCGACGCTGACCCCCGCCCGCTCCGCGACCCGCGCCGTGGTGAAGCGCCGGGCGCCGACCTCCGCCAAAACCTGAATCGCCGCCTCCAGGATGGCCGTCACGACGCTCGCCGAGCGGGCTTGCTGCGGCTGTTTTCGCCTGGAAATCCGGGGGCTTGCGGGAGCGGTCATCGACGGCACCGGGAATGCGAATAGCGAACGCGAACCATTCGTCATATTTTGCCGGTGTTCAAGTCGAACGGGAATGACTGCGGGTTCAAAACAATGTCATCTTCTATTTCCTCCATCATCGCGTCGCCTTTGGCGCCGTTGATCAGCCGTCTGTTCGTCGATGCGGACGCATCGTCGCCGCTCGATGCTGTGTCCGACCTCTCGGTCACGGAGCGTGACCGCCTGATGCAGAGCAAGACCGAGTATCGTGACTTCTACGGCCGCCTGAAGGACATGCCGCTCGCCGTCTCGCGCGAGACCGGCCGCCTGCTCTACATGCTCGCCCGGGGGGGCCGCGCGCGCACCGTCGTGGAGTTCGGCACCTCGTTCGGCCTCTCGACCCTACACCTCGCCGCGGCTTTGCGCGACAACGGCGGCGGGCGGCTCATCACCAGCGAGTTCGAGCCCTCGAAAGTGGCGCGCGCCATGGCCAACCTCACGGCCGGCGGCCTCATCGACCTCGTGGAGTTCCGCGAGGGCGACGCCCTCAAGACCCTGGCCTTCGATCTGCCCGAGAGCGTCGACCTGCTGCTCCTCGACGGCGCCAAGGCGCTCTATCCGGAGATCCTGGACCTGGTCGAGGGCCGGCTGCGCCCGGGTGCCTTCGTGGTCGCCGACAACGCCGACCACAGCCCCGACTACCTCGCCCGCGTCCGCGACCCGGCCCGGGGCTACCTGTCCCTGCCGTTCGGCGAGGACGTCGAACTCTCGGTCCGCCTCGCCTGAGCGGCCCATCCGACATCGGGAGATGGACTCATGCACGTCTTCGTCACCGGGGCGACCGGATGGGTCGGCTCGGCCGTCGTGGCCGACCTGCTCGCGGCCGGCCATCGGGTCACGGGCCTCGCCCGATCCGAGCAGAAAGCCGCCGCCCTGGCGGCCTCGGGTGCGCAGGTCGTCCGCGCGAGCCTCGACGACCATCCTGCTCTGCACGAGGCAGCCGGGGCGGCCGATGCCGTGATCCACACGGCCTTCGACCACGACTTCTCGCGCTTCGCGGACAACGCGGCGCAGGACCAGCGGGTGATCGAGGTTTTGGGGTCTGCCCTCATGGGCTCAAACCGGCTGCTCCTCGTCACCTCGGGCCTGTCCGGGCTGCCCCGCGGCGGCACGGAAACCGATGGACCAGCACCCGTCTCCCCGCGTCGGTCGGAGGCGGCGGCGATCTCGCTGGCCGAGCGTGGTCTGCGCGCCGCGACGGTGCGGTTGGCCCCGTCCGTCCACGGGATCGGCGAGACACACGGCTTCGTCCCGATGCTGATCCGCAAGGCACGGGAGACCGGCGTGTCGGCCTATCTCGCCGATGGGCGGAACCGCTGGTCCGGCGTGCATCGCCTCGACGCGGCCCGCCTGTTCCGGCTGGCGCTGGAGCACGGCGTGACGGCCTCGGTCTATCACGCGGTGGCCGAGGAAGCCCTGCCGTTCCTGGACATCGCCACGGCCATCGGCCAGCGTCTCGGCCTGCCCGTCGAACCGCGGGAGCGCGAACATTTCGGCTGGTTCGCCGCCATGGCCGGCGCCGAGATGAGCGCCTCCAGCGCCCGGACGCGGGCATTGCTCGGCTGGCACCCGACCGGCCCCGGTCTCCTCGCCGATCTCGAACATCCGGGTTACGGCGCCGGGTAATCCTGTCCGCTGGGACCGCCGTAAGCGTTCACGCCAGTCGATGGGCCCTTCCCAACGAGCGAAATTTGACAAAATCTTGTCATATTGACGAATGGCTACAAATGCCTATCCTCGGTTCATGGCAAAGGGACCGCCCGCCGAACCGAAGTCTCGCCTGCGCCGGGCCTATGTCGGCCTCGTGATCGAGGTGTTTCGCCTCAACGGCGACCAGCTCGCCGTCGGGAATGCGCTCGGCGCCGACCTTGGACTGACCAGCGCGCGGTGGCAGGTCTTGGGCGCCATCTCCCTCTCCCCCGTGCCGCTGCCGGTGGCCCACATCGCGCGCAACATGGGCTTGGCCCGTCAGGCCGTGCAGTATTCCGTCGACGAGATGCGGGCGGACGGCCTCGTCCGCCTGGAACCCAATCCGCACCACAAGCGCGCCATGCTCGTGGCGATGACCGAGAAGGGTGAAGCGGCCTATCGCGAGGCGAGCGAGCGCCACGGACGCTGGGCCGAGACCTTGATGGCCGATCTGCCGCCGGAGCGGATCGAGGCCGCAAGCGAGCTGCTGCGCGAGGTCCAGCGCCGCATCGCGCGTTCCACCGCCACTCCGGCCACCACCGGGATCAAGGAGACCTGAGATGCCGAAGTTCGTCGAGATGGGCCGAGCCGTGACGCTGGGCGATCAACTGAAGTCCGAGGAAGGACCGGTGGTCCTCATCAACACATTCGTCGTGTCCCCGGAGGATGCCGACAGGTTGCTCGAAGTCTGGACGGGTGACGCCGGCCTCATGAAGGCGCAGCCGGGCTTCATCTCGACGCAGCTGCATCGCGGCATCGCGGGGAGCGGTGTCTTCCTGAACTACGCCGTCTGGCAGTCGGTGGCTCACTTCCGGTCCGCGTTCTCGAACCCCGAGTTCCAGGCCAAGCTCGCCGACTACCCCGAGGGCGTGACGATCAGCCCGCACCTGTTCACGAAGGTCGAGATCCCCGGCATCTGCACCGCCTGACCGGGAGCGACGACAGCAACGGCGCCATGTTCGACGGCGCTGGGCGGACGACCTTGTGCCGCTTCCGGGATACCTCGGTGGCGGCAAAGCGCTCGGGATCGAGGGAGTGAACCGATGGATCAATCCGCCCTGCAGAGATTCGTCGACGAGGCGATGATCCGCAACGTGATCGCCCGCTACGCCGACATCGCCACCCGGGCCGATTACGAGAGCTTTCATAGCCCCTGGACAGACGACGGCGAGTTCGTCATCGGCGAGGCGCCGAAGGGGCACCATGCGACCGGACCGGCGGACACCGTCGCCCTGTTCCGCGAGCTGCGCGCCGGCTAGACGTTCTTCGTGCAGTTCGCGCTGCCGGGCGTGATCGACCTCGACGGCGATGAGGCGACCACCCGCACGTTCATCCATGAGAGCGCGCAAGGGCCTGACGAGACCTGCTACCGCTGCCATTGCATCGCGTTCGACCGGTTGCGGCGGTCGGGTGAGAACTGGCTCTTCAGGAAACGGTCCTTCCAATACCTGTGGCTCGACACCGGGCCCTTCTCCGGCAACGGATTTCCGCTCTTCCCGACTCGATCCGACGACTGACCTCCTGCGGCGGGCGAGGCATCGGGACCGTCGTGAAGTAGGGCTGCCGGTTGCAGGCGTCCCGCGAGCGTTGGGTCCTGCAGCGGAGGGGCGGCCTCACCGGTCATGGGGACCGTGCGAGGTCGCCGGGCTCGCGTCCTCCTGCCTGAGCTGTTCGAGATAGGCCCGTAGAAGGGAAGCCCGCCGCGGGCGGAAGCTGCCGGCGCCGGTGCGGGCGTCGCGGATGCGGTCCAGCCGGAACATGCGGAACGCCGCGCGCAGTTGGCACCACGCCAGGACGACCGAACGCCGCTCGGTGTACACGATGGCGAGCGGCAGGATCGTGCGCTCCGTGTCGGCCCCGTGCTCGTCCGTGTAGTGGAGAGTGAGCCTCTCCTCCCGCCAGCAGGCATCGCGGATCAAGGCCGTGTCCGGGGTCGCGGCATGCCGGGCCTCGGGCCGGTAGACCTTGGACACGGCATGCAGCAGGTGCCGCTCGCGCTCGTCGGTGAGCGTGGCGGCAACCTTGGCCAGCACCGAGGCCGAGGCCCGCGCGAGGTCCGGATCGCCCATGGCGCCGACGGCGGCCATGCCGATCGCCAACGCCTCGATCTCCAGGCGGTCGAAGGTCTGGGGCGGCAGCGCGACGTCCTCGGTCAGCCGATAGCCGTAGCCCCGCTCCCCCTCGATCCGCGCCCCGGCCGCGCGCAGGCTGTCGATGTCCCGGTACAAGGAACGCACCGACATGCCCGTCTCCTCGGCGAGGCGCCGGGCGGTGAGCGGGGGCGGCATCACGCGCATGGCGTGCAGCAGGCGAAAGAGACGGTCGCTCCGCGCCATCGCGCAACTGCCGGGTTCTGTCAGTTGGGTGTTGGTACAGTCCGGTCGTGGGGCTGGCAACGCCCCGACCGGAAGCGGAGGCGACCATGACCGTACAGGTGACGACGCACCTCAACTTCGACGGCCAGGCACGGGAGGCGCTCGCCTTCTACGCCACCGTCTTCGGGGGCGAGCCCACCCTCGTCACCTACGGCGAGCTGGCCGGCATGACGGACCCCAAGCAGGCGCAAAAGGTCATCTGGGGGCTGGTCGCCTCCGAGGCCGGCTTTCGCATCATGGCCTACGACGTTCAGCCCGAGCGCCCGTGGCATCCCGGCGAAAATCCATTCTACGTCTCCCTGCGCGGCTCATCCCAGGACGAGATCACGGCGTACTGGGACGGCCTCAACGCGGGCGCGACCGTGCTCCAGCCCCTCGGACCCTCGGCGTGGTCGCCCCTCTACGGCATGCTGAAGGACCGTTTCGGGGTCACCTGGGTCGTCGACATCGCCCCGGTCTGAGGCGGATCGGCATTTCGTCACGCAGTCGACCAGCCTACATGGGAGATCGCGACGGTGATGACGTCAGGCCTTATGTCCGCTTCCCGAAGGTTTGGACGATCTCGCGAATGCCTCAAGAGGGTCGCCATCGGAAGGACCGCTCGGGGTCGTTTCCTGCTGGCCTGCCCTCAGGCACTAAATCCGAGACGCGGACGCGTGTGAGGCTGCATCTCGATCCCCGCTCAGGTCATCCTGATGCCTGTTCTCCCAAACTGGCGACATGCTCGTCTGCCGCGAGTTGCGATACCTTCGCATCGACGTCGGCGAGGGTCGTCAGGTTTTGAAAGTCGACGACTGAAGGTCTCTGTCGGACCGGAACGCCAAGCTTGAGAGCATCGGTACCGGGGTCGCGGAACCGGATGCAGCCATGTCGGCGGACTTGGTCGAGCCGACGGCAGGCCGATACGTTCGGCGACATGCCGAACGTATCCCTCGTCGGCCCGTTCACCCGTTCAGCATGCGACCGCCGTCGACCACGATTTCGGCCCCCAAGGTCCAACGGGCCTCGTCGGACGCGAGATAGACGACCGCATCGGCTACCTCCTCCGCGGTTCCGAACCGGCCGGCGGGAATGCTCGAACGGATGTCCTTATCCACCTGCGCACGGTAGGCGTCCGGGATGCCGAGCTTGTCGTAGAGCGGCGTCCGCACGGGGCCGGGGCTGACCGCGTTGAAGCGGACAGCCCGACCGAGCAGTTCCGTCGAAAGCGTCTTGCCCATGGTGAGGAACGCCGCCTTGGTCGCGGCGTAGACCGAGGAGCGCGCCGCGCCGACATGGGCGTTGATGGACGTGTTGAGCACCACGGACGCCGGATCGGCGAAGACCGGCAGCAGGGCCTGCACGAGGAAGAACGGACCCTTGACGTTGACGGAAAACGACCGGTCGAACGCGTCCTCGGTCCAGTCCTCGACCGGCTGCCAGACGGCGATGCCGGCGTTGAGGAAGGCCACGTCGAGGCGACCGTACTCGGCTGCGACCCTGGCGGCCAGCTCCCGCTGGGCGTCGACGCTCCCGGCGTCGGCGGCCAGCACGGTGACGTCGCGGCCAAGCTCGTCCTGCGCCCTGGCCAAGCTGTCCGGGGCGATACCCGTCACGATGACCCGGGCACCCTCCTCAAGGAAGCGCTTGGCCGTCGCCAAGCCGATGCCGCTCGTGCCGCCGGTGATAAGCGTGCGTTTGCCTGTAAGCCGGGCCATGCCGGTGCTCCATCCGTAAGGGAGGTCCACGTCGGCACCTCCTGCATGGCCGGTATCGACCTATGCCGGGATCGCGATAACCGCGAGCTTTGGCATAACATTCATACAGGAGACGTATGAGTGTTGGAATGATCGACCGCTTCCTCCTGATGCAATGCTTCGTCCGCACCGCCGAGACGGGAAGCTTCTCCGCGGCGGCCAGGGACCTGGGGCTGAGCCAACCCAACGTCAGCCGCTACGTGGCCGCCCTGGAGAGCCGCCTCGGATGCCGCCTCCTCCAGCGCTCGACCCGTAGCCTGCACCTGACGCCGGAAGGAGAGCGGTATCACGCCGAGGCGCGTCGCATCCTCGACGCACTGGCCGAGGCGGAGTCCGGGCTCAGAAGCGAGGTTGCACCATCCGGCCTTCTGCGGGTCGCCTGTCCCACGGCCCTCGCGCATGAGTTCGTGATGCCGCTGGTCCCCGCCTTCCTGAGGAGATACCCGGACCTGAGACTGGATCTGCAGATCGCCGACAGGTTCGTGAACCTGGTGGACGAGCGGGCCGAACTCGCATTGCGGGTCGGTCACCTGAGCGACAGCGCCCTGCGCGCACGCCGCATCGGCTCGTTCGAGCGGGTCTGCGTGGCGGAGGTGGGCTACCTCGAAAGCCGCGGCCTTCCCGAGACACCACAGGATCTCGGGACCCACGACTGCATCGTCTACTCGCTGCTCTCGACCGGCGACACATGGCGGTTCGCCGAGACCGAGGTCGCCGTCGCGGGTCGCATCCGGGTGAACTCCCCCCAGGCCGTCCGCGAGGCGGCGCTCGCAGGCCTCGGGGTCGCCCTCGGGCCCGCGTGGCTGTTCGACGACGGGCTCCGGGCCGGGCGCCTCACCCGCCTGCTCACGGGTTACGAGGCGCCGCCCGTACCGATCCACATGCTCCATGTCGCCAACCGCCTCCTCCCCCGGCGGGCGGTGGCATTCTCGGACTTCGTCGCGAACGCCTTCTCCGGGATCGAGATCCTGAACGTCCGGACCTCGGTCGGCCGCAAGGGGCGACGGTGATGGCGAGGGCCGGCGGTCTCGACGCCGGCCGCCTCCGGCCGCGGGTCACTCGGCCGGCTGGGTGGCTCCCGCCTCGATGTGCCGCTCGCCGGGGAAGATGAGCGCCCCGACAAGGACCAGCGCGCACAGGACACCCAAGGCCTGCAGCGTCAGGGCGAAGCCGCCCCGATCGTGCAGCCAGGCCACGAGGCCGACCGACACGCCCGCCGCCGTGAAACCGAGGAAGTAGCGCGCCGCGAAAGCCCGGGCGCGCCATTCGTCGCTCGTGTATTTCCCGACCATGGCGTCGTTGATGGTCACCTGGCCGAAGATGCCGATGATGATGCCGATGGACACCACGATCAGCGGCAGGCTGCCGAGCCGGGCGGCGACGAAGAGCAAAGGTGCCAGCAGCAACGACAGGGGCAGGAAAACCGTCTTGAGGGAATAGCGGTCGAGCAGGCGACCGATCACGTATTGCGCCAACGCCCCGAAGACGTAGGTGCCGGCCGCCAGAAGGCCGATCATCGCCGGGCTGGTCGTCAGGTCCGAGAGGCGTTCGGCGAACAGCTTCGGCAGGGCCACGGTGATCGCGTTGAAGGTCGTCGAGGACGCGATGATGGTCACCACGAGCGACACCACCACCCGACGCATCGCGGACTTGTGCACCCGCGCGTTGCCCGCGCCCTTGCCGGCGACGCGGACCTCGTGCCGGACACGGGCCATGAACGGGAAGCCGAGCGCGACCGTCGCCAGCCCCGGCAGGATGAAGGCCCAACGCCACCCGAGATACTGGCAGGCGAGGCCGGTCACGAGAGCCGAGGACGCGACGCCCAGGTTGCCCCAGACGCCGTTGATGCCGATTTCCCGGCCGAGCCGGCTCGCGTACGAGACCAGCATGGCGGTGCCGACCGGGTGATAGATCGCGGCGAACAGGCCGACCGCGAACAGGGCGAGAGCCAGTTGCAGGGGCGTTTGCGTCAGGCCGACCGCGACGAGCGAGACGCCGATGCCGAAGAAGAAGATCGCCATCATGTGGCGGCGGCTCCAGCGGTCGCCGAGCCAGCCGGTGGCGAGCGAGCCGGCGCCGAAGGCCACGAAGCCCGGTGTCGCGTAGGGTAGCAACTCCGAGTAGGTCATCCCGTAGACCGGGGCCAGGACGATCACCGCCGCCGCGAAGATCAGCATGGCGTAGTGGTCGATGAAGTGGGCGATGTTGACGTAGGCGATCACGGTGCGCGGTGAGTTCATCGGTCCTCTCTCCTCAATCGCAGTCGATGCATGTCGCGGCGACGGCAGGCTCGGCCTGCCGATGGACCAGGGCGTCCACCATCGTCACGCCCCGTAGGTCGGCGACCATGAGCGACCTCCTCGTCATGACGGTCTCCCCCGACCCCGGTCCCATGACTGCGCGGCCCCCAGGCGTGCCGGGCAACCTGATGAGGCGTGTCCGCGGCAAGGGGCCAACGAACATCGCCGAGACGCCAATCGACGGCGCCCGTCCGCCCGCTCCGAGCGGTTCCGCAGCCGGTCAAACCGACCGTGCCAGCTCGTTCGCGGCGGTCTCGTAGCTTTCGTATGTTTCGAGGGCCGGCTCGTCGGCGAAGGGCAGGAGCTGCATCAGGATGACCCCGGTGACCTTTCGTACGGGGTCGATCCAGACGTACGTGTTCGCCAGGCCGGCCCAGGACAGGCCCCCGGCGCTCCGACCGGTCGGCGTGGGGTACCCGTTCGTCATGAAACCGTAGCTCCAACCCTTCGGGATGCCAGGAAAGAACTCGGCGTCGTTCGAAAGGGCGGCGTCGGCCGTCCTCAGCCGCTCGACCGAGATCGGGGCGATCTGGTCGCGGCACATGGATGCCACGGATGCCGGGCTCAGGATCGCGGAGCCGTCGAACAGGCCGCCGTGCATGATCGCCCTGCAGAACCGAAGGTAGTCCGGAGCCGTGGCGTACAGGCCGCCGCCGCCCATGAAGACCTCGGGCTCGGCCGGCATTCGGAAGTCGATGGCCTTCAGCGACCCGTCCGGCTGCCGCGCATGCATCCCGGCCAGGCGTCCGTTCCAATCGTCACGGGCGACGAAGCCCGTGTCAGCCATGCCGAGCGGCGTCAGAACATGGTGGCGCAGGTAGGAGTCCAGGCGCTGCCCCGAGGCGCGCTCGACCATCAGTCCGGCCCAGTCGAGGCCGATGCCGTACGCCCACCGCGTCCCGGGATCGAAGGCCAGGGGCGCGAGCAGGGCGGCCTTCCGACAGGAGCCAAGGTCCGGCAGTCCGGCAACGGCCGCATACCGGGCGTGGTCCGCGTTCCACATCGGGTACGTGAAGCCAGAGGTGTGCGTGAGCAGGTGGTGCAGCGTGACCGGTCCGCGGGCCGGGCGAAGCCGCGGGGCTCCCCCTGCATCGAAGCCTTCGAGGACCTCAGGCGCGCGCAGCTCGGGAAGGAGGTCGCCGGCCGGTGCGTGCAGGGAGAGCTTGCCCCGTTCGACGAGTTGGAGCGCCGCCGCGGTCGTCAACGCCTTCGTCATGGAGGCGATCCAGAACACGGTATCGAGCGTCATGGCGTCGTCCGAGGTCACGCTTCGCCGCCCGAACGCGCCCTCGTAAAGGACGCCGCGCTCGGTGGCGGCGACCGCGACGACCCCAGCGAGCCGGCCCGTCTCGATGCCCCTCCTCAGCACCGCGTCGATCCGTTCCCTGCCCATGGTGCTTGCTTTCGCGTCGCCCACCACCGCCGCTGCCGCCGCGCCGACGATGGCGGTGACCGCCTCACGTCTCATAAGCATGTCCGATCAATCTCCCCGCCTTCCGCTCGGCGCCCGTGACCGGCTCGGCGGTGTCGCCACCTGGTTCGGTCGCCCGCTTGCCCGGTGACCGAACGCAGGCTACCGCTGGCCTCACAGCGAAGGGTGGCCAATGGACATCGCCAAGACGCCAAAAGCGGCCGCTCGCACCCTGCCTTGGCCTGGATGCGACGCGTCCGGCGTGTTGTCGCGCTCCTACCCGCGCGGCAAGAAGATCGGCCAGCACGTGCACCGCGAAGCCCAGTTGCTGTTCTCGGCGCAAGGGGTGATGCAGGTCACGACGCCCAAGGGCCGTTGGCTCGTGCCGCCGCAGCGAGCGGTCTGGCTTCCGCCGCGTGTCGAGCACGCCGTCGATGCCTTGGCCGACATCGAGATGCGCACGTTGCTCGTCGACCCTCGGCGACTGGCCATGCATCCCGAGGCTCCGCGCCTGGACCGCGAGTTCGTCGTGACGGTGGGGCCGCTGCTGCGGGAAACGGTCCTCGCCGCGTTCTCAAAAGCGCCCTCCCGTCGCCCGCTCGGCCTGTTGCTGGACTTGGCGCTGTTCGAGTTGGCCGAGGCGGAGGACCCGACCACATTCATGCCCATGCCGGTGGACGCGCGCGCCCGGCGCGTCGCCGAGCTGGTGCTCGCCGACCCGGCGCTGCAACGCCCTCTGGAGGACCTCGCGCGCGAGGCGGGCGCATCGCTGCGCACGGTCACACGGCTGTTCCCGGCCGAGACCGATCTGACCTTCAAGGAGTGGCGGCAGCGCGCCCGCATACTCGCCGGGCTACAGGCGCTGAGCGGGGGCCGGACGACGGTCAAGCAGGTGACCGCCCTCCTCGGTTACTCAAGCGTCGCCGCGTTCGGGCACGCCTTCCGGCAGATCATGGGTACGGCGCCGAGCTCCGTCATACCGCGATCTGGTTCGGCACCGACGGGCCATCAGAAGGCCCGAGTCGGATTGAGGTCGGCTGCCACGACGAACGACGGCTGACGGGGCGACGAGGCGGCCGGCTGGACCCGCCCTGCCACGGATGGCTTGCCCCCGGAAGGCCGGGGCGACGGGAGAGGCGCTCCAGTGCCCGCACGGTGGTCGGCCGGGACCTCAGGCATGAGCGTGCCGCCGGCGGTATTCGGCCGGCGTCGTGCCGACCCGACGCACGAACGCGCGCCGGAGCGTATCGGCGTCGCGGAAGCCGCAGGCACCGGCCACTTGCTTGAGGGCGGCGTGCGCCTCCGCTTCGAGGAGCCGGCGAACGGCCTCGATCCGCACGTTCTCGACATAGGCGGCGGGTGTCAGGCCCGTCTCGGCCCGGAACAGGCGCGCGAAGTGGCGCGGGCTCATCCCCGCCCGCCCGGCGAGATGCGCGACGTCGTGATCAGCCTCCGGGTGCGCGGCGACCCAGCGTTGGACTTCCTGGAGGGCGGAGCGGCCGGACGGGGCGCTGACCCCGCGACGGCTGAACTGCATCTGGCCACCGCCCCGCTTGAAGAACATGACGAGGTGGGCCGCGACCCGGCGCGCGATCTCCGCGCCCAAGTCCTCCTCCACGAGCGCCAGGGCGAGGTCGAGCCCGGCCGTCACCCCGGCCGCGGTTCGCAACGGACCGTCGAACAGGCAGATCGCATCGGGCTCGACGATGGCTTGGGGAAACTGTTCCGCCAGCGCCTCCGCCACGGCCCAGTGCGTCGTGACCCGGCGTCCGTTCAACAGGCCTGCCTGCCCCAGGAGGAATGCCCCGCTGCAGACCGAGCCGTAGCGCCGGCAGCCCGCCGCCGTCCGCCCGAGCCAGTCCAGGAGACCGGCCCGGACCCGCAAGTCTTGCATCCGGGGTGCGCCCGCGACCAGGAGCGTGTCGAGGGGCGTCGGCTCGGCTTCGTGCGCGACCAGGTCCGCGACGAGGCGGCGCCCGGAGGACGTGATGACGTGGCCCGGCTCCGTCCCGACGATGGCCAGTTCGTAGAAATCCCGGTCGCTCTGGGCGTTCGCCTCGGCGAAGACATCGAGCGGTCCCGCCACGTCGAGGAGTTGGACACCGGAGAGCGCCAGGACGGCGACTGATCGGGGGGGCATGCTGGCTCCGTGGCTGGGGATGCACGCAAGCTGGCCGGAATCGTCGTGAAAAGACGATTGATGCCACGCGTATCGCTCCGTACCTCCTCGCGAAGCCCGACGCAAAGGAGATCCACCGTGAGCATCCATCCCGAGGCCGCCATACCCGACAGCACGCTCGCACGGGCGATCACCGAGTTCGTCCGAGATACTGAGACCGCGCTGCTCTTCAACCATTCGAGCCGTGTCTATCAGTTCGGCGCGCTCGCCGGCGTCCATCGCGGCCTGACGTTCGACCGTGAACTGCTCTACGCAGGTGCCATGTTCCACGACCTCGGCCTGATGCCGGACCACAGCAGCGCGGCGGAGCGCTTCGAGGTCGACGGCGCCAACGCCGCCCGGGACTTCCTCAAGGCACACGGCGTCCCCGAGGCGGACGCCTACACCGTCTGGACCGCCATCGCGCTGCACACGACGCCCGGCATCCCGGTCCACATGCATCCGGTGGTCGCGCTGGTCACGGCCGGCGTCGAGATGGACGTGCTTGGGCTGACCTACGACCAGTATTCGGATGCCGAGAGAGAGGCGGTGGTCTCGGCTCATCCCCGCACGCCGGACTTCAAGGAAGACATCATCCAGGCCTTCTACGACGGCATCCGGCACAAGCCGGACACCACCTTCGGCAACGTCAAGGCCGACGTGATCGCCGACAAGGAGCCGGGCTTCGTGAAGGGGAACTTTTGCAGCGTGATCCGAGCCTCCCGCTGGCCCGGCGGCGCGCACGTCGCGGGGTGTGGGTGCGGGCACCACGACTGAGCCCTCTTCCCGATCGCCGGACGCCTTACGATCTGGAAGCGCACAATTGCGTCAACTACCGGCTGATCGGCGGGGGCGGCCTGCTGCCTTGGGAGTTCCTGAACGCCGGGCGCGAGGTGCGCGTGCGCCCTCGCGGTCAGCTCGTCGTGAACGAGGGTGACCTTGCGGGTGCGGCGGTGCGGGCGGGAGCGGGATTGGGTTCCATGCTGGCCGACGAGGGCGCGGACGACCTGGCGAACGGGCGGCTGGTGTCTGTGCTGGACGCTTGGTGCCCACCCTTTCCCGGGTGTCACCTCTACTATCCCAGCCGCCAGGCTACACCCGCGCTGCGCGCCCTCGTCGATGCGCTGCGTTCGCCGGGGAAGGCCGGTGCCGAATAGGGAACGGTGCCGGATCGTGTTTTCACTCTGCCCAGTTACTCATCTGCAAGCAACCGGACAGCTTCTGACCAGTCCGCGCAAGTCCATCCTTCGACAGCTGTGCACTGCCGTCCGCGCGCGTCAGAGGGCAATCCGGATCATCAGGTCGGCAGGTCGGGGAAGAGCGTCGGCATCCGTTCAATGGCGAAGTCCTTGAACAGGCGCACGGGTCGTGACAGCTGGCGGTGACCGAGATGTACCAGCGACAGGTCGAAGGTCCGGAACCGCCACTCCGGCATCACCTCGACCAACCTGCCGTCCCGCAGCAGCTCCGGTTGGACCACCGGCGGCAAGTCTCCGATGCCGGACCCTGCCAGCAGCGCGGTCGCGAGCCCGATATAATCGTTCATCGTGAAGTGCGGCTGGAAGGTGATGGTCTCCCGGTCCGCATGTCCGGCGCGGATGAACGTCCAGCGATGGTCCGGCTTGCCCAGCGAGAACGCCAGGAGCCGGTGATCATACAGGTCTCGCGGTGCGTCCGGCGCTGGGAGCGCCCCCAGGTAAGTCGGGCTCGCCACGAGACGGTGGCGATAGGTGAGAACGCGACGCGCGACCAAACCCGAGTCGCGAAGGGGGCCGAACCGGAAGGCGATGTCGATGCCTTCCGAGACCTGGTCCACGTGCCGCTCCGTGACCAGCACCTGGACGCGCACGTTCGGGTGGGCGGCCTGGAACGCGCCCACGAGTGGTGCGACGAGCGTATCGGAGATGCTCGGGAGCGCCGCCACACGAAGCAGGCCCGAGACGGACGTCATTCGGTTCGAGACGATGCCGGCGACCGCGTCGCTGATCTCGACGCTGCGCCGGGCGTGCTCCAGCACCTCCGAACCGAGGTCGGTCAAGCGCAGGCTTCGCGTCGAGCGTTCCAGCAGACGAACGCCGAGTTGTCCTTCCAGCTCCGCGACACGCCGGCTCACGGTCGAGACCGGCACCCGCAGCTGCCGAGCGGCCGCTGAGAAGCTGTTGGCCTCCACGACCTTGGCGAAGATCAGAAGCGCGTTCAGATCGAGCATCATTATCCCAGATCTGGGAAGGTATTTCCCACAATTACAGTCTTATGGGCAGATCATCGGTCGCATATCCCTGCCGCACCGTAAACCGGTGGCTGGAGCACCCAGGATGAGAGTTCGGTTGGTCACGATGTTGGCGCTGGGCCTGCTCGGGGGCCTCATGGGCGGTCCAGTCCTGGCTCAGTCGACCGGTGGAGCCGCCCCCACACGGCACGCGGCGGCCGACGAGGAGGCTCTTCGCGCCGTGCTGGCCTCGTACAACGCCGCGCTCAACGGCGGTCAGACCGCCGCGGTGCTGCCGCTCTACACGCCGGACGGCATCTTCATGGCTCCCTACAGCCCGTCGTTCATCGGCCAGACGGCGATCCGCAAGGCGTACGACGCCGTCTTCGCCGAACTGAAGTTCGACGTGAGGTTCGACATCGCCGAGGTGGTGCAGATCGCGCCGGCCTGGGCGTTCGTGCGCACCAACTCGGCCGGGACGACACTGCATCACTCGACCGGCAAGACCACCGCGGAAGCCAATCAGGAACTCTTCATCTTCCGGAAGGGTGACGACGGGTCCTGGCGGATCGCACGCTACAGCTTCTCGCCCACGAACCCGCCCGGACTGTAGCTCGGGCGCTCGCGCCGAATCCGGTTCCCACACAGGCACGCGAAGATCGTGGCCGCGACCTGGCGGGCCTCTCGGGCTGGCTCCCGCCACCGGAGGCGACATTCCCGATCTGCACTGTGATGCCGCTCATGCGGGCGACGGCCAACTCATGAGACGCCCACGATCAGAGGAAGACACCATGGATGCCGACGAACAGGCCATCGCGGCCGTGCTGGCGCGGTACGCCGAGGCCGCCAACAACGCGGATGCCACGGCCGTGGCGGAGCTCTACGCCGACGACGCCGTGCTCATGGCTCAGTACAGCCCGCCCGCGGTCGGCAAGGCCGCCGTGCACGCCGCCTATGCCGGGATGGCCGGGGCGATCAAGCTCGACATCGTCTTCGAGATCGCCGAGATCCGCCTGGTCGCCCCGGATTGGGCGTTCCTGCGCTCGACCTCGACGGGCACGATCCGCCTCCTGCAGCCCGGCATCGACATCCCGGAGGCCAATCAGGAGCTGTTCCTCTTCCGGAAGGTCGATAGCACCTGGAAGATCGCCCGCTACAGCTTCTCCACCGTCCTGCCGGCGCAAGCGTGAGGTGCTCGCGATGAGCCTCACCCTACCGAGATGGGTCGATGCCCCCGCCCGCGTGCTGATGTCGGCCCTGTTCCTGCTCTCAGGCATCGGCAAGCTCACCGCCGTGTCGGCCACACAGGGCTACATGGCAGCCTACGGCGTTCCGGCCGTGCTGCTCTGGCCGGCGGCCGCGTTCGAGATCGGCTCCGGCGCGCTGCTGGGGCTCGGCCTCTGGACGCGTCCGCTCGGCGTGCTGCTGGCCGGCTGGTGCCTGCTGACGGCGGCCATCTTCCACACGGCGTTCGCCGACCAGAACCAGCTGATCAACTTCCTGAAGAACCTCACGATGGCCGGCGGCTTCCTGCTGCTCGCCCGCGCCGGCGCCACCGGCCTCAGTCTCGATGGCCGCCGGGTCGGCAGCAGCATGCCCGGCGCGGAATGTCCGTTTGACCGCGAGGAGAACGTGATGAACGCCCTGACGCCGACCGAGACCGTCCTCGCCGTCCTGAACAATGCGACCGACCCGGCCACCATCGCCGCGCTGGTCGAGCCGGACGCCACCTACGTCTCGCTGAACTACGACAATCCAGAGCTGAGGAGGATCATGCCCTGGTGCGGCACGCATGCGGGCTCGCAATCCATCCTGGCCACGTTCGTGGACGTGAATCGGCACTGGGAGATCCCGGCCTTCGACGTTCTGGAGGCGTTCGGCAGCGACGAGCGGGTCGCCGTGTTCGCGCGCTGCACCTTTCGCTCACGTGTCATGGAGAAGCGGATCACGTCACCGGTCGCCGTCCTCGCCAGGGTGAGGGATGGCAAAGTCACACACATGCAGTTCATGGAGGACACGTTCGGTACGGCCTCGACGTTCAGAAGCGGGGGCTCCTGGACCTTCCGGGCCGAACCAGAAGGAACGGAGGTGACGATCTAAACCGAGGCGGTGCCGCGACGCATGAGGTGGTGTAGGAGGGCATGACGACCCCGGCGGCAACGGTGTCGCATCCTCTCGTGTGTGGGTCGCGATTCATGCGCGCAAGCCGGTCGTGATAAGATCCCGCCGCGTCTGGTGCCTGGCGGCCCTCGCTGTCCTGTGCGCGTTCCCGACCGCACCACGTGCGCAGACGCTCCAGCTCGGCTTCGGCGGCCTCGCCCTCGGCCGCGACCTGGACGAGCACCTCCGCGCGATCCGCGATAGAACAGGCGATCTGGTCGCGGCTGCTGCCGGGGTCCCCGCAGCGACCAGCCAGGCCGCCTCGACGCTCGTTGCAGGCGAGCGGACGAGCCCGATTGGCTTGGCTGCGCGCCTCCTCATGCTATGGTTCGGAGGGTGGCTCGCTGAGCGCCTGTTCTTCCGCTGGTCCGCGACGTGGATGCGCCGGATCGCCGACAGCCCGCTGGCCACCGTGCGACAGCGGGCCGTCGCCCAGGCCCAGCGCCTGCTGTTCGCCCAATGCTTGGTCCTGAGCTTCGCGGCGGGTGCCTGCCTCGCCTACCTCGCTGCGGCACCCCCGGCCGCCGCCGGCGTCATGGCGCTGGACGTGCTGCTCGCCATCGTCGCCGTGCGCACCGCGCGCGTGCTCGGCCGCTTCCTGCTCGCCCCCGGCGGCCCGCGGCTGCGTCTCGTCGCCCTGCCGACGGACGCGGCCTGGCGCGCGCAGCACGGGGTCACGGTCGTGGCTCTCACCCTGGCGGCGGGGCTCTTGTGGTCGGCGCTGCTGCGGCTGGCTGGCGCCGGAGCGGCCGTCGCCGACGCGGCCACGAGCCTGGGTCTGCTGCTCGCTGCCATCCTGATACCGGCGGTCGTCTGCGCAATCGTCCTGGTGCGGCGCGGAGCGGACAGACATCCGCCGCGCCCGGCGATCGTGGCGCTGGCCCTCGTCCCCATCACCGCGTGGCTGCTGGCCCAGGCCGGCCTCTCCGCCGTGGCGTGGGCTGCGCTGGTGCTGGGCCTCGCGCCGGCGCTGGCGTTGGCGCTGGGCGACGCGGCGCGCACGATCGCGTTCGGTCCGAACCGCTTGGGAGCGCTGACACGCGAGGAACGCATCGTCGCCCACGCCGCCCGCAACGTCGCGTTGATCGCGGGACTGCTGCTGGTGGTCCGGGGCGCGCCTGGGTCCGAGGAAGGCTTAGGCGCAGCCGCTACGACCCAGATCGTGTTCGCCCTGCTGATCCTACTGGGCGCCGACCTTGCCTGGCAGATCGTCCGCAGCTTGATCGACCGTGGTCTCGCCCGGGCGGACGGCGACTCGCGCACGGATCGCCTCGCCACGGTCCTGCCCGCCCTGCGCACGGTGGTGCTCGTCGCACTCGCGGTCACGGCGACCCTGAGCATCGCCTCGACCTTCGGCCTGCAGATCGGCCCGCTGCTCGCCGGGGCTGGCGTGGTCGGCCTGACGATCGGCTTCGGGGCGCAGGCGCTGGTGCGCGACGTGATCGCGGGCTTCTTCCTGCTGCTCGACGACGCGTTCCGAGTCGGCGAGACGATCGAGAGCGGCGGCCTGCAGGGTCGAGTCGAGGCGTTCTCGCTGCGCTCGGTCCGGCTGCGCGACGACAGCGGGCACATGCACACGGTGGCCTTCGGCGAGCTGAAGGCGGTGACGAACTTCTCGCGCGACTGGGCGGGGCTGGAGGTGCCGATCTATGTGCCGCACGGCGTGCCGTACGAAGCCGCAGCTGGCGTGATCACGGCGGCCATCGCGGCGGTGGAAGCCGACGAGGCGCTCGCTACCCTGCTCACCGCGCCGCCCGCGTTTCTGGGTGCGACGGCCCTGTCCGAGGCATCCGTGAGGATGGCCGTGCTGGTCCGGACGGTGCCCGGCAGCCAGGGGCGGGTGCGATCGGACCTGCTGCGCCATGTCCTGTCCGGCATGGCCGGAGCAGGCATCCAGCTGAGTAGCTGACCGGTCGAACACCGCGAATGGCGCGCACGATAACGGACGGGTGCCTCAAACCGATGGCTTGGGCGACCGTATCCGCCTCAGCGCGGGATCAATCAGAAGCAGTCATTCGGCTTTCGGCCAGACTACGCCGAGCCGGATTGCGAATGCGTGCAAAACCGGTCGTTCAGCTGTGCGCCCATTTCAGTCATCGAAGCTGAATGATCTCGTTCCTCTGAGCGGACATTCATCCATCATCCAAGCCGGCGGGTCGTCTCGGCGGATTGTCAGCCGAAGTTCTTTGGGGCAGCGCAATCCGCTGACGTGAAGGCGGCGTGCCGGCCGCCTTCGCACAGGTGCTGGGTTGCGCCATCGGAATGGGGGCGCCCGGCGGAACCGCGGATGCAGACGTTGCATCCGGGCGCAAGAAGCATCACACACGCGACAGATCCTCGGACCGTTCGGTGCGCCGCCCTTGCGGGACATGCGCCGAAGAGTCGGCAGTTCGGCGCCGTCCGTGATCATCCAGACAATAGGAATCCGTGATGAAGACGCGCGCCGCGGTCGCGTGGGAGGCGAAGAAGCCCCTCACGATCGAGACTATCGACATCGAGGGACCCAAGGCTGGCGAGGTTCTCGTCGAGTTGATGGCCACCGGGATCTGCCACACCGACGCCTACACCCTCTCGGGCCTCGATTCCGAGGGCAAGTTCCCGGCAATCCTCGGCCACGAGGGCGCAGGCATCGTCCGCGAGGTCGGCGCCGGCGTCACCACGCTGAAGCCGGGCGACCACGTCATCCCGCTCTACACACCGGAATGCCGCAACTGTAAGTCCTGCCTGTCCCAGCGCACGAACCTGTGCACCGCGATCCGGGCGACCCAGGGCCAGGGCGTGATGCCGGACGGCACGAGCCGGTTCTCCTGCGTCTCCACCGGCGGCAGCCCCGCCGGATCGAGCACCGTGTTCCACTACATGGGCTGCTCGACCTTCTCGAACTTCACGGTGCTGCCCGCCATCGCGCTGGCCAAAATCCGCGAGGACGCCCCGTTCGATAAGATCTGCTACATCGGCTGCGGCGTGACCACGGGCATCGGCGCGGTGATCTACACCGCCAAGGTCTGGCCGGGCGCCAACGTGGTCGTCTTCGGCCTCGGCGGCATCGGCCTCAACGTTCTTCAGGCTGCCCGCATGGTCGGGGCTGACAAAATCATCGGCGTCGACATCAACCCGGAGAAGCAGGCCATGGCCCGCAAATTCGGTATGACCGATTTCATCAATCCGACCGAGGTTGGAACCGACAAGGTGGTTCAGGCCATCGTCGATCTCACCGGCGGGGGCGCCGACTTCTCCTTCGATTGTACCGGCAACGTCCATGTGATGCGCCAAGCCCTCGAGTGCTGCCATCGCGGCTGGGGCGAGTCGATCGTCATCGGCGTGGCCGAGGCCGGCCGCGAGATCTCGACCCGTCCGTTCCAGCTCGTCACCGGTCGCGTCTGGAAGGGCTCGGCCTTCGGCGGCGCGCGCGGTCGCACGGACGTGCCGAAGATCGTGGACTGGTACATGGAGGGTAAGATCAACATCGATGATCTGATCACCCACACCATGCCGCTCGACGAGATCAATCACGGCTTCGACCTGATGCACGAGGGCAAGTCGATCCGCTCCGTCGTCGTCTACTGAGAAGGATGGGCGCGGATCTTTTCCTCTGGGTCTGAGGATCCGTATCCCATCCGGCTGTTCCCCGCGCGAGGGACGCCCGCATCCTGCCCCGAGCCCATGCGGGAGACTGGCGCGCGGCGCGCGATCCAAACGTCGCTGGGCCCAGTCAAAATCCGTCACCCACCATCCAGCCCCGCGCGGGGCTTTCGCCTCCCGAGTAGGAGAACAAAGCTGATGGAAACCATCTCGAAGGCCCGCGCCCATGGCGGCACGCAGGGTGTCTACAAGCACGATGCGCAGACCACGGGATGCGCGATGACGTTCGCGGTGTTCGTACCGCCCCAAGCCGAGAACGGCCCGGTCCCGGTGCTGTGGTACCTGTCGGGCCTCACCTGCACGCACGCCAACGTCATGGACAAGGGCGAGTACCGGGCCGCAGCCGCCGAGCAGGGCGTGATGATCGTGGCCCCCGATACCAGCCCGCGCGGCTCCGGCATCCCCGACGAGGACGGCAATTGGCAGTTCGGCTCCGGTGCCGGCTTCTACCTGGACGCCACGCAGGCGCCCTATGACACGAATTACCGGATGTGGAGCTACGTCACGGAAGAGCTGCCTGCGCTCATCGCGAAGGAATTCCCCGCCGATATGACCCGTCAGGGCATCTTTGGGCATTCCATGGGCGGACACGGGGCGCTCACCATCGCGCTGACCTACCCGGAGCGCTTCAAGTCCTGCTCCGCATTCGCGCCGATCGCCCAGCCCTCCACGGCCGGCTGGTCGAAGCCGGCCTTCGAAAAGTATCTCGGTTCCGACCCGGTCGCCTGGCGCGCCCACGACGCCACCGCGCTGATCGAGGACGGCAAGCGCTTCCCCGAGTTCCTGGTGGATCAGGGCACCGCCGACAGCTTCCTTCAGGACGGCCTGCGCCCCTGGCTGCTGGAAGATGCCTGCGAGAAGGCCGGTATCGCCCTGACGCTCAATATGCGCGAGGGTTACGATCATTCCTACTTCTTCATCTCGACCTTCATGGCCAACCATATCGCCTGGGCTGCCGCGCGCCTCAAGTGATGTGACCGGCCCCTCAAAGCAGTCGGGACGCGATGCTTCCCGACATCGAGAGCGATACGCCGTCCAAGTCGCTTGCGGATGGGGGCGAACCAGTCATCCTCCGCTCGTGAAGGCCGTCAATCTGTCTCAGGCGTGCTGACGGCGGACAAGCATGGGCGCCGTCGCCTCCCTGACCCAGGCCGGCGTTGGCGTCAGCCTCCTTCCCGTCCAAGGCTACCGGTCGAAGATCACGTCGGGCGCCCTCCGGGTTCTGGAGACCTGTCCGGAGGGCCCGCTGGTGGAGGTCTACGCGGCGGACGCCGCGACATCGATCCCGAGCCTGCTCACGGAACTCGCCGCGGCGTCCAGTACCTTCGCGGACCCGCCCGGGTAGAACCGATCGGAACGGGGTGGATCGGCACCGTCTCCGTCACCGCGTCTCAGGAGGCCGCCGGCACATCCCGTAGGCCGAGCGACGCCGTCTCCGCGCGGACCAGCGTGAGCGTGCTGACCATCGCCCGGCTCGCCTTGCCGGTCGCACCCGCCGGCAGGGTGTCGCTGAAGACGATCACGTCCGGCACCTTGTAGCGCTCGAGATGGGCCGACGCCCAGCGCCGGAGCTCGTCCGCCGAGAGCGCGAGGCCGGGCCTCAGCACGACGACCGCGTGGATCGCCTCGCCGAGGCGCGCGTCCGGCACGCCGGCGCACAGCGCCGCCGCGATGTCCGGGTGCGTGCACAGGGCATTCTCGATCTCCAGCGGCGCGATCTTGTTGCCGCCGCGGGCGATGATCTCCTTCGAGCGACCGACGAGCTCGACCTGTCCGTCCGGGCGCAGGCGCGCGAGATCCCCCGTCCGGAAATGGTCCGCCTCCAGGGCGAGGCGGGTCAGCTCGGCGCCGTCGAGGTAGCCCAGCATGCCGCAGGGGGTGCGGATCCGCAGCTCGCCGGTCTCACCCGGAGGGGCGGGCGCGCCGTCGTCCCGGACGATGAGGAAGGAGACGCCCTCGGTCGGCACGCCGATCGACCCGGCCTCCGCGGCATCCCGCGGCCGGTGGCAGAAATCGCAGGATCCGGTTTCGGTCGAGCCGTAGAGGTCGACGAGTTCGGCCGCGGGCCATCCGCCGCAGACCGTCCGGGCCAGGGGAGGGGTGAGCGCCTCGCCGCCGGTCAGCACCGCCCGCAGACGGGGGGCCGACGGGGCGCCGTCGGCCAGCAGGGCCCGCAGCATGGTGGGGACCGCGGCCAGCACCGTCGCCTCCGCGTCGAGCAGGCCGGCGAGCGCCGCCGGAGTGAATTTCTGCACGAGGACGAGGGTTGCCCCGGCGCGGATCGCCAGCAGGCTCGCCCAGATCCCGAAGATGAAGGTCAGCTGGAGCGGGACCACGACGACGTCGTCGGGGCAGAAGCCGAGCAGCCGGTCGAGGATCGCGAGTTTGCGCGCCAGGGCGTCGTGCCCGAGCACCACGCCCTTGGGCGCGCCGGTACTGCCCGAGGTGAAGACCACGAGGGCCGCCCCCTCAAGGAGGGGCCGCTCCGGCGGCGGCGCCTCCGCGATCCCGTCGAGGGCGAGCCCGTCGATCCGGAAGCGGGCGCGCGTCGCCTGCTCGATCGCCCCGCGGGTGAGCGGTGCGGCGGCCCGATGCACGGGCACCGCGACGGCGCCCGCCCGCCACAGGCCGAGCAACGTCCCGAGATCGAGGGCCCGGTTGCCGATGGCCACGTGCACGGGCTCGTGCGGGCGCACGCCGGCCTCGCGCAGCAGGCCCGCGACCAGATCCGCGTGCGCGTCGAGTTCGTGTCCCGACAGCCCGGGCCCGGAACTCTCGTCCACCCGGCTGCCCGGGCGCGCGAACCCCGTCCGCAGGATCTCCGCCAGCGCCCCGGTCACGATCCGGCTCCCGGGAAGCGGCTGTCGCGCCAAGCCAGCGCCGCCTTCAGGCCCTGCGCGCGGGCGATGTCCATGAAGGCCCGCTTGTCCGGCGAGCCCTCGCCCTCGATCAGCAGGTCGATGTCGAGGGCCGTCTCCAGGGCCTCCAGCATGCCGCGCGCCTCGATCGACCGGTTGATGGCCCGCTTCGTCTCCTTGACGAGATTCGGGTCGATCGCCGCGATGTGCCGGGCGAGGTGCAGCGCGCGCGCATCGAGGTCGGCACTCGGCACGACCCGATTGACCATGCCGATCTCGTAGGCGCGCTGCGCCGGGATGCGGTCCTCGCCCGTGAGGATGATCTCCTTGGCGATCTTCGGGCCGACGATCCAGGGCAGGATCATCACGACGATGCCGGCCCCGAATTTCAGCTCCGGCTCGCCGAAGAAGGCATCCTCGGCCGCTAGGGTGACGTCGCAGGCCAGTGCCAGTTCGCAGGCGCCGGCGAGGCAGGGGCCGCGCACCGCCGCGATGGTCGGCTTCGGGCAGTGCCAGAAGCGCATCGGCACGTCGAAATCCTTGCGCAGGATCGGGCGCCACTGGCTCACGCCTTCCGGACGCAACGCCATCTGGTCCTTCAGGTCGAAGCCCGACGAGAAGGCCGTGCCGGCCCCGCGAACGATCACGGCGCGCACATCGGTGTCGGCCTCGGCCGCGTCCATCGCCCGCGCGAGCTCGTCGAGCATGGTCGCGCTGATCGCGTTGGTCCGCTCCGGGCGGTTGAGGGTGATCCGCGCGACGGATGCCAGCGTCTCGTAGGTGATCGTCGTGAAGGCCACGGGCGGCTTTCTCCTCGCTGTCACTTGCGTCCTCCGGCCAGTCGCTTGGCCTCGGGCAGGCGCCGCAGCCGCAGCATCGAGGCGAATCCCAGGAATGGCCCGATGGCGAGCAGCGCGAAGGCGAAGCGCCAGCCGAGATACGTCCCCGCGAAGGCGATGAGCTGGATGCTGACGAGCGTCAGCAGGAAGCCCATGCAGGTCTGCACGGTCAGCATCGTCCCGATCAACCGGCGGTCGCTGAGCTCGCTCACCGCCGCGGAGAACTGGGCCGAATCCGCGATCACCGCGACGCCCCAGAGCAAGCCCACCGACAGCACCGCCCAGGCGGGTCCACCGAACAGGAAGCCCACCGCGATGGCGCAGCAGCCGCTGGCGAGCATCGACGCGCCGGTGACCAGGGTGCGCCCGAACCGGTCCGCGGCCCAGCCGCCCACCAGGGCACCGAACGCGCCCGCGGCGACCACCGCGAAGGCGGCCAGTTCCGGCGGGAACGGCGGGGCGTTGCCGTAGCGCTCCCGGAAGCTCGCCGCCATAAAGGCGCCGATCCAGGCCCACATGGCGTAGAGTTCCCACATGTGGCCCAGATAGCCGAGATTGGCCAAGCGCACGCCTCGGTTGCGCCACGCCTCGAGGGCGTTCTCCAGGCGGAGGGGAGGGGCCTCCGACCGGATCGGCCCGAGCTCCACGAAGCGGATCAGGGCCGCCGACAGGAGCGCGCCCAGCGCCGCACCGAGCACCGGCAGGTGCCAGTCGAGCTGGCCGAAGGCCGCGACGAGGTGGGGCAGCGCCGAGCCGAGGGTGAGCGCGCCCACGAGCAGGCCGATCAGCAGCCCAAGGTCCCCCACCGCCCAGGTGGCGGCGATCTTCATACCGACCGGGTAGACCCCGGCCATGCAGGCTCCGGTCATGAAGCGCAGCAGCGGCACGATCGGCGAGGTCGGCGCGAAGGCCAGCATCAGGAGGTTGGCGAGGCCGGCGGTGACGGCGCAACCGCAAAACAGCCGGCGTAGGTCGAACCGATCGGCCAACCCCAGCAACGCGCTGACCAGGGTTCCGGCGACGAAGCCGGCCTGCACGCTGTTGGTGAGCAGGGCCTCCTGGAACGGGCTCAGCGTCCAATGCGTGCGGATCGCGCCGATCGAGGCCGTGGTGGCGAACCACGTCGCCATCGCGGCAACCTCGCTCAGGAGCAGCAGTCCGATCGCCGCCCGCTTGGCGGCGACGGTCGCGCCGCGCGCGTCAGGAAAGGCCCGGTCCATGCCGCCTCACTTCGCGGCCGTGTGGGCCACGAGGGGGCAGCCGCCATCGGCCATGGGCCGGAACGCCTGGTCGCCCGGGATGGTGTCGAGCAGCTTGTAGGTGTCGTACGGCCCTTTGGATTCCGACGGGTCCTTGACCTGGAACAGGTAGAGGTCGTGGATGGTTCGTCCGTCCGCGCGGATCGAGCCGTGGCCGAACAGCGGGTCGTCGGTGGGCATCGCCTTCATCTGCGCCACGACATCGGCGCCGCGATGCGCCTTGTCCTTGTCGAGGGCGGCGATCGCCTTCATCCAGTGGAGCATCGCAGCATAGGTGCCCGCCTGGTTCATCGTCGGGTAACGCCCCCCGTTGCGCGCCGCGAACCGCTTCGCCCAGGTCCGCGTGCCGTCGTTGAGGTCCCAGTAGAACGCCTCGGTCAGGGTGAGGCCGTGGGCGACCTTCAGGCCGACCGAGTGGATGTCCGAGATGAAGGCGAGGAGCGCGACGAGCTTCTGGCCGCCGTCGGCGAGGCCGAATTCGGAGGCCTGCTTGATGGCGTTGATCGTGTCGCCACCGGAATTGGCGAGCGCGACGACCTGCGCCCCGCTTCCCTGGGCCTGGAGCAGGTAGGAGGAGAAATCGGTGCTCTGGAACGGAGCCAGGACGTGTCCGAGAGTCTTGCCGCCGGCCTTCGTCACGGCTTCGGTGGCGTCACGCTCCAGGGCGTGACCGAACGCGTAATCCGTCGTGAGGAAGTACCAGGATTTCCCGCCCTGCTTGATCACGGCGCGCGCCGTGCTGTTGCCGAGGGCCCAGGTGTCGTAGGTCCAGTGGACGTTCGTGCGGGTGCAGTTCTTTCCGGTCAGATCCGAGGAACCGGCGCTGGCGATCAGGAACGCCTTGTCCTTCTCGCTCGCGATGTTCGACACGGCCAGGGCCACCGACGAGGTCGGCACGTCCACGACCGCGTCGACGTGGTCGACGTCGAACCAGCGTCGCACGATGGCCGCGCCGATATCGGGCTTGTTCTGGTGATCGGCCGAGAGAACTTCGACGCGGAAGCCTTGAGCGTCCGGCTTGAAGTCTTCGACGGCCATGCGCGCGGCCTCGACGGAGCCCGGCCCGGCGATGTCGGCGTAGAGGCCGGACTGATCGTTCAGCACGCCGATGCGGAAGGTCGGCAACGGGTCGGCCTGCGCGGCGGACAGGCCGCCGGCCAGCATTGCCAAGGCGAGTACAGCCTTCATGGTCGTTCCTCCAGTGTTGTGAACGGACTGTGCTTGTTGTTTTCAGTCCGACGGCCGTGCTGCGCTTGTCGCTACATCATCGCACCCAGGTCATCTTGCCCGCATCCCGTCCGCTCCGCCGATGAACGGCCGTGAGAACGCATCAGCGGTTCGCATCGACCACAACGCGGCCGCGCACCCGGCCCGCCATCAGGCGCTCCGCGGTGGCCACGACGTCCGTCAGGCCTATCTCGTCGGTGATCGCGTCGAGCTTGGCCGGTTCGAGGTCGCGGACCAGCCGGTTCCAGGCCTCGATCCGCTCGGGCCGCGGGCACATTACGCTGTCGATGCCGATCAGGCTGACGCCACGCAGGATGAAGGGAGCCACGCTTGCCGGCAGGTCCATGCCCTGCGCCAGACCGCAGGCCGTGACGACGCCCCGGTACTTCATGGCGGCGCAGACATTCGCGAGCGTATAGCTGCCCGCCACATCGACGGCCCCGGCCCACCGCTCCCGGGCGAGCGGCTTGCCCGGTTCCGAGAATGTCGCCCGGTCGAGGATCTCGGCCGCACCGAGACCGCGCAGGTAGTCCGCCTCTTCGGGACGCCCGCTGACCGCCACGACCGTGTAACCGAGGCGCGACAGGAGGGCGATCGCCGTGCTGCCGACGCCGCCGGCCGCGCCGGTGACCACGACCTCGCCCTTGTCCGGCGTGACCCCGTGGCGCTCGAGGGCGATCACGCACAGCATCGCCGTGTAGCCGGCTGTGCCGATCGCCATCGCTTGGCGTGGCGTGAGCGCCCCGGGCAGCGGCACCAGCCAGTCGCCCTTCAGCCGCGCAACCTGCGCCAGCCCGCCCCAGTATGTCTCGCCGACGCCCCAGCCGTTGAGGACGACACGGTCGCCGACCTTGTAGTCCTGATGCCGGGACTCGCGGACGGTGCCGGCGATGTCGATGCCCGGCACCATCGGGAACTTGCGCACGACCGGGCCTTTGCCGGTGATCGCGAGCCCGTCCTTGTAGTTGAGCGTCGAGTAGGCAACGTCCACGGTGACGTCGCCCTCGGGCAATTGCGCCTCGTCGATCTCGCGTAGGCCGGCACGGTAGCCCGCCTCATCCTTCTCGATCAGGATCGCCTTGAACATCCAGGGGCACTCCGTGGGGCGCTCAGCGCGCCAGACAGGTCAGGAATTGGGTCGCGAACAGGTCAAGCGGCTCGGGGCTGCGCTCGAGCTTGGCGCGCAGGACCGCGCCTTCCCAGCCGATCCAGAAAAACGCCGCCAGCGCCGCGCAATCGGCATCCGCGGCGATCTCGCCGACCGCCTGGGCGTCCAGGAAGCAGCGCTCCGTCCGCGCCTGCCAGTCGAGGAGCACACCGTGCAGGCGGTCCCGGAAGATCTCCGGCAGAGCGCTCATCTCCTGCCCGAGATTGCCGATGACGCAGCCGCGGCGGAACTCGTAGCGTGCCATGCCGGCCTTCGCATCCGCGACGAAGTTCTTGATGCGCTGGATCGGAGCCGTACTCCGATCCAGCAACCAGCGGTCGAGCTTGCGCGCGAAGTATTCAGCGTACGCATCGATCAGCTCGGCGCCGAAAACATCCTTGCTCGCGAAGTAATGGTAGAATGAACCTTTCGGCACACCGGCGCTGCGCAGAACCTCTTCAAGACCGGTCGCCGAGTATCCCTTCTCCGATAGCAGCGCGACGCCGACCCGGATCAGAGCCGCCCGCGACGTCCCGTAGCCCGGCTCGGGCCTGGGCGGCCGACCCCGCTTGCGTGCCGTGACAACGGAGGAGCTATCAAGCTGCATGATTTAGAAATAGACCGGTTGATTATTAAATGCAAGGAGCGTCAGAGACGGCCTTCGGACGCGCTCCATGCGTCGCCCTCGACGTCGGCAAGCTATGTCATCCGCAGAACCGAACCGCGTGGTGGGCGTGGCGGCGCTACTCGGGACCGCGCTCGGTTGGGGGCTGGGATGGCTGGCGATGAAGGTCGTCCTGCAAAGCTGGCCCCCGCTGTTCGGGCGGGGCTTGGCGGGCGTGACGGCGGCGATGCTGCTCGCCATCCTGGCGCTCCTGCGCGGCGAGCATCTCGCCGTGCCCCGCGGGGCTCGCGCCCGGCTGGCGATGGCCGCGTTCACCAACGTCTTCGCATGGATGGGCTTCTCGGCCCTGTGCCTGCGCTGGATCACCGTCGGCGAGGCGGCCCTGCTGGTCTACGCGATGCCGATCTGGGCCACCTTGTTCGCCTGGGCGCTCATCGGCAGTCGCCCGACGGTGCGGGGCTTCGTTGCGCTCGCGCTCAGCCTCTCCGGTATCGGCGTTCTGCTCGGCGCCGGCGGAGGGGCGCTCAGCGCCGAGAAACTTCCCGGCATCGGCTTCGCGCTTGCCGCCGCGATGCTGTTCGCGTTGGGCGCCGTTCTCAACAGAGCCGCCTTGGCGATGCCCCCGTTCGCGCTGACCGCTTGGCAGGTCGGGCTCGGCTGCCTGCCGATGGTGGGACTCGGCCTCGTCCTCGAACGGCCGGCGGTGACGTCGCTCAGCGGTGCGAGCGCTGTAGCGCTCGCCTACATGACCTTGATCCCGATGGCGGCCTGCTACGTATCATGGTTCGCGGCCCTGCGTCGGCTGTCGCCCGAGGCGGCGTCGACGTGCATGTTGCTGGTTCCCTTGATCGGCATCCTCTCGGCAGCCCTGCTGCTCGGGGAGCCCTTGGGCGCGCGCGCGATGGTGTCGATGGCGCTGACGCTCGGAGGTGTCGTCCTCGCGCTGAGGACGTGATCGCCCCAAGCCATCATCGACGGCTGTCGATGAGAGCGCGCCAGTCATCAAACCGGAATGAGCACGCGAAGCTGGTCCTGGTCAGCGCCTTCGAACGGCTGCTGCCAGCGGCGGCGTTGGCAACTCACAACGACAGGGTTGGGTCGGTAGCGGGCCGTCCGCTGTTCCGGCCCGCCTTCGCCGAAGCCGCCCTTCCGCTCTCGGCCAGATCCGGCCGGCCGCTTCGGACCCATCCCGGCGGTTTGGGTACCCGAAGGGGCCATCGAGAGGCGGAAATTGACGATGCCCCGTGCCCCTGTCGTCCCGTCACGCGGACGCGACATTGCCCCTGTGATGCGTGATGCCTCCGAACGCACGACGTCGACCAAACATGGTTTTCCGTCATCGTGCGACGACCGTCCGCGGGGACGGACCAGGCAGTGGGATAGGACGGATCAGCAGGAGGACCGCGCCGACACCCAGGAGCGCTACGCCTCCGGCCAGGAAGAAGGCACTGCTGAATGATCCCGTCCCCTCCACCAAGTACCCTGTGATGGTGGGGCCGAAGATGCCGGCGCAGTTGGCCACCGCGTGGACGAGCCCGCCTACACTGCCGACCTTTGCACTCGGCACCACATCCTGGATGATTGCCCAGTACGTGCTGCCGCTGAGGTAAAGAGCCAGAACCGCGCCCGAGACGAGGAGCAACGCGCTTGCCGTGGTCGTCACGAGACCAGCCAATGCGATGAAGAGCGCGGATGTACCGAGGCAGCCAATCAACACCCACTTGCGTGCGGTCAACGCATTCCCGGTCCGGTCGAAGACGCGGTCGGAGAGCCAGCCGCTGGCCCCGTAGCCGATGAACCCGACCAGCCAGGGCAATGTCGTGGCTAAGCTCATGCTCTTCAAGCTCAGGCCGCGTTCAATGGTCAGATAGCTTGGGAACCACGTGAGGAAGAAGAAAAGGATATAGCTGTAGCCGAAATACGAGATCATCGCGGCAACGATAGCTGGCTGGCGCAGGTAGTACCCCAGACCCTCCGCGCGCTGGTCCTCCCCCACGGGCACGGGCCGATTGCTCTCGATGTCCTGCAACTCAGTGGCTGAGATGTGCGGGTGCTGGCGCGGCTTGTCGGTTGTGCCGAGCATCCAGAACACGAGCCAGGTTAGACCGAGCAGCGGGACGAAGGCAAATGACGCCCGCCAACCGAGATAGGCGAGCAACAGGCCGATCAACGGTCCCGAGATCGCCCCGCCGAGCGGTAGGCCACAATTGGCCAGCCCCAGTGCTGTGGCGACCTGACGATGGGGAAACCAATTGTTGACCATCTTGTTGATCGTCGTCGCCAACGGTCCTTCGGCCATTCCGAACATCGTGCGAACGAGAAAGAGCGAGACGAAGCTGCCCGTAAGCGCCGTCAGGCCACAGAACATCGACCAAGCGGCCATCGCGACCGACATCACGCGTTTCGCGCCGAACCTGTCGGCCGCCCAACCACCGATGAAGTTGAACAGGGCATAACCGACAAAGAAGCCGGAAAAGACGATGCCCATCTGGCCCGGCGACAGGTGCAGGTCGGCCGCCACCTGCGGCGCGGCTACGGACAAGGCCGCACGATCGATATAGTTGATCAGTCCGCCGACAAACAGCAGCGAGACCATACGCCAGCGCAGCTTCACGGTCGTCATCCTCCCGTTCCGTGGGATTTGGGCCGCCTACGTAGATCCGTCAGAGACGGGCGCGCGGAACGCGAGCGGCACCTCCACGCCGCAGCGGTCCGCCTCGGCCACGAGTTGCTGCAGCTCCTGCGCATCCAGCGGGATGCCGTCTTGTCCGCGCTGAGCTTCGACCCGCTCCTCAGGCTCACCGGGGAGGAGGATCTCGTCGAAGCCTTCCGCACGCTGTGTCGCTTTCGCGCGGGAGGACAGCTCGCCCATCCGGTGCTCATAACTCTGCATCGGCATGAACAAATCGGGCCGGATCGCCATAAAGCAGTGCCCGACGTTCTGGGGATGCTCGAAGTCGAGATACTGATTGCGGACATCGCCCCCGAAGTTTGCGCCAGACATGACGCCGGCGAGAATCTCCATCATCAGTGACAGCCCGGAGCCCTTCACACCGCCGAAGGGAAGCACCACACCTTCGTAGCCGGCCTTCGCATCGGTCGTCTCACGGCCATCCTTATCGAGGGCCCAGCCGAGCGGAATCGGCTCGCTGCGCTGCATGGCGCGCCGCACCTTCCCACGAGCGACCACCGACATGGCCATGTCCAGCATGACCGCCGGACGTCCGGACCCGGCGGGGGCCGCGAAGGCGAACGGACTCGTCCCGAGGAAGGGCGCGCGTCCACCCCAGATCGGCATCGCAGGCGACGCGTTGGTGAAGACAAAGGCAGCGAGCCCAGCCTCGGTGGCCTGCTTCAGGTAGCTCGCGGCCATGCCGAAATGGTTGCTGTGGTAGGCGAGGACGAACCCCATCCCGTGCTCGCGCGCCATGTCGATGGCGATCTGCATCGACCTGGTGCCGACGAGGAAGCCGAGCGCGTTATCGCCGTCGACGCGGGCCGTCACCGTGGCCGGTCGCTCTACCGTCATGGTCGGCAACGCGTTGACCAAGCCGCGGCGCAGCCGATCGATATAGATCGGCACACGCCCGACGCCGTGCGAGGACACGCCACGCAGATCGGCCTGAACCAAGCATTCGGCGACGCGCCCGGCATCCGCCGGTGGGACCTTCTGCTGTTCGAATAGTCGGGCGACGAAGTCCTGAACCTGCGCAGCGGGGAAGACCGGCGTGCTCGTCATGTCGGCGGCTCTCGGCGAGCGGGGGCGGTGCGACCGCGTTCAGGGCGCCCGGAGGGGCATCTCGGCCCACCCGGAAACGGCACCTCTCCGCAACCGTATACAATTGAATATGATTGTGTCCAGTGTCCGGTGACGCTATTATTCCCGCGAGGGAGCGGATCGAACGTGCAGAAAACCAAGCTGCCTGCGGCGACCCAATCCTGGCCCATCGGCTCTTCAGGCGATGACAAGCCGCTCAGCCGTCGCGCCTACGAGGCGATATTCGCGGCCATCCAGGGCGGCCAGCTGCGACCCGGCTCGTTCGTCCGGGAGATAGAGCTGACCGAGTGGCTGGAGATGAGTCGAACGCCTCTGCGCGACGCCTTGCAGCGCTTGGAGGCGGAGGGTCTTGTCCACCTCAAATCGCATCGTGGCGTTCAAATCGCCCGCCTGGATCGACAGGCGATCATCGAGCTCTATACCGCCCGGGCGTGGGCCGAAGGCGCGGCGGCATCCTTGGCGGCGCGATACGCCTCACAGGCCGACATCGCCCAGATGCGGCATATCCTGACGTTGGAAGACGCGGCCGCAGGCGACCCGACGCTCGGCGCACGCCACAACCGGTCGCTTCACCGGGCAATCTACGGCTGCACGCACAATCGCTATCTGATCGACCACCTGACGGCGCTGTCAGCGTTGCTTGCGCTCGCAGGCAACGCCACGCGCCGCAATGCCGTCCGCGTGGCCGAGGCTCAGAGAGAGCACACGGCTCTGGTCGCTGCGATCGAGGACGGTGATCCGACCAGAGCGGAAGCGTGTGCACGCGCACACATTCAGGCCGCGCAACACTTCGTGCTAGCCAATCGCGCGAGCGATGAGCAGGATGGGTACTGACCGCACCATGCCCTCTCCGAATGATCGGGACCGGCCCGGCAATGCCGCGCTCGGCCGGCCACGCCTCTACCGAGGCCCTGCACAGCTGGCTGGCCCGTCTGCCGATGTCCGTCGCCACCCGCGAATCTGGTGTCCTCGGACTTGGGTCGAACGCTGCGGTGATCCGAAGCTGCGCCGCATCGGGGTGGCGCGGGCGTGGCGCGGCGGTCAATCAGTCGTTACCGCCGGCGAGGCGGGCCATATTCTGGCCGGTGAGGCCGTCGACCGGCGGTGCAGGTTGATGAGCTTCTGGCGCCGCAAACGGATGCTCCGCGGTGTCGTGCTCGGCGTCTGCGCGTTCGTCATCTCCTGCCCGGTGGAGGCCCAGCAAGCCCAGCCACTGAAGCCGGCCGATCTTCCTAACCCGTACCGCCTCGTCGAGGGTTGGCCGGTGCTGCCGGCGGCGATGAACGACGGGCGCTGGGGCGAGGTCAGCCGCGTGCAGGTCGGCCCGCGCGGCAACATCTGGGTCCTCCACCGTTGCTTTGCCGACAAGCCGCCTGGTAGCGCGGTCTGTCTCGGTGCCTTCAAGGACTATCCGCCGATCTTAGAATTCGATCCTGCCGGTAGGCTGGTTGCGAGTCTCGGCGCCGGGTTGCTCGCCTACCCGCACGGTCTCGCCGTCGACCGGGACGGCAACCTCTGGGTCACGGACGTCAACGACGCGGGGCGCGTGCTCGGCATGCCGGCGACGAACGCCGACGGCGTGGTGATGGGCCAGGACGTCCTCAAGCTCGATCCGGCAGGCAAGGTTTTGCTGACACTGGGCAAGGAGGGCGTCTCGGGCAGCGGCCCCGACGCATTCGACCGCCCGTCCGGGGTCGCCGTCGCAGCCAACGGCGACGTCTTCGTATCGGACGGCCACTATCCCAACGCGCACCACAACGCTCGCATCATGAAGTTCGACAAGAACGGCTATTTCGTCAAGAGCTGGGGCAAGCTTGGATCGGCGCCGGGCGATTTCGATGGGCCGCATGACCTCTGCATCGGCGGATCGCAGCAGCATGTCTACGTGGCCGACCGCCAGAACAAGCGCATTCAGGTCTTTGATCAAGACGGCCAATTCATCGCAGCTTGGCCGCAATTTGGTCAGGTAAATTCGGTATTCGTGGGCAAAGACGACACGATTTACGCGGGGACGGCATATCCGGATCCGGCTTATGCGGGCAAGGCGCAAGATGATCCGACCGCGACGCGGGGCTTGATCAGGGGCATCATCGTCGGAAGCGCCAAAGATGGTACGTTGAAAGCCTTCATTCCCGATCCGACTGATCTGAGAACGGTGGTGCGTGGATCCTCGGCGTCGGGCATTACCGCTGACGATCAAGGCAACATCTACGCGGCTGACGTCGGTGCCCACAGCCTGCGCAAATACACGCTTCAAGGCCATCACTGACAGGGCAACCCAAACCGAACACCGGCAACCGGACAGCGCGGTTCAGGCGAGACGAGGAGGATGAGTCATGCTCAACCGCAAGCAGCTCCTGGCCGGTTTGTCAGCACTGGGAACAACGGCGGCACTCGCCGGGGTGGGCCGACCTGCGGCGGCGGATCGTGAGCACCGGGCGGAGATCCGATCAGACCCAGTCCACACCCACCCGACGACCGACCGCAAGCCGTCCGACCTCGAGGTCACGGCGGACACTGCGACCTTCGTCGAATCGACCCGTTACGAGGACCTGCCGCCCGAGCTGATTGTCCTCGGAAAACAGCACATCCTGGACGCGTTCGGGCTCGCCATCGCGGGCGAGAAAGCAGAGACCGGTCCGATCCTGCGTCGCTACCTCGCCGATCTTGGTGTCCTGAATGGCCCATCCAGCGTGCTCGGCACGAACCTGCACGCCCCCCCGCGCTTCGCCGCCTTCGCCAACGGCGTCGCCATCCACGCCGACGATTTCGATGACACGCAGCTCGCCGTCGCGAAGGACCGCGTCTATGGCCTCCTCACCCACCCCACGGTGCCGACCCTGCCGCCCGCACTCGCGCTGTCGGAGGCGCTGAACAAGTCCGGCCGCGACTTCATGCTGGCCTATCATCTCGGCGTCGAGGTCGCCACGAAGCTCGCCGAGGCGATCGCCCCCCGCTCCTATGAGGGCGGCTTTCACGCCACCAGCATGTGCGGCGTGTTCGGCTCGGCGGCGGCCGCGGGAAAGCTGCGCGGCCTCGACGGGAAGCAGCTGCGCAACGCCTTCGGCGTGGCCGGTGCGGAAGCCGGCGGCCTGCGCGAGAATTTCGGCACGATGACGAAGCCGTTCCAGGCTGGCCATGCCGCCGAGGCGGGCATCGTGGCGGCCGACCTCGCGGCCCTGGGCTGGACGGCGGCCGAGGACATTCTCGAGGCCAAGCGCGGCTTCTTTGCCGCCTTCGGGGGCGGCTGGGATCCCGGGGCGATCGTCGGCCGCCTGGGTCAGCCGTGGTCGCTGCTCTCGCCCGGCGTGTCGATCAAGCCCTATCCCTCGGGCTCGCTCACGCATCCCGCCATGGACGTGATGGCAGAGCTCATCGCGCAGCACGGCATCCGGGCGCAGGACGTGGCGCAGGTCCGGGTCGGCACCAACCGGCAGATGCTCAATACGCTGATCCACCACCGGCCCCGGACGGGCCTGCAGGCCAAGTTCAGCATGGAATACTGCATGGCCGTGCTGTTGGTACTCGGCAAGGCGGGGCTCGGGCAGTTCCAAGACGCTGTGGTCGATCAGCCGGACTTGCAGGCCATGGTCGCCAAGGTCGATTTCTACAACAACCCGGATGCGGACGCGGCCGGGGCCGACAAGATGCGCAGCTACGTCGAGGTTCAGCTGACGGATGGCCGCTCCGTCTCGGGCCAGGGCGACTTCGCGCGCGGCAGTCCGGAGAAGCCGATGAGCTTCGATGACACCGTGGCGAAGTTCGAGGGCTGCGCGGACTTCGCCGGACTGTCGCGCGACCGGGCCGGGCGGATCGTGTCGGCGGTGCGGAACCTGGACACGGTCCCCGACATGCGTTCCGTCCTCACGGGCCTCTTCGCCTGAGCCTCGGCGGCATCCACGGCCCGGTCCCGCGCTTGGCCGAAACCGACCACGAATTGCCCCATAGCCGCAGCGGCGCCCGCCACGCCAATGGCGCCAAAACCGATCTGGGGCGAGCAGAAGGCCGCGGGGGGGAGAACCCAGCGCCCGCATTCCTGACGCCTACAGGCGTAGCGCGATAGGCGCCGAACCGCGCAGAAACGGCGGGATGGCCGCGAAGGGTCGATAGGACGCTGTCCGCTTTTTTTTTGATGCCCGTCATTAAAGCGAACCGGCGGCTTCCGGCCAGACTACGTCACGCCGGGTCGTCGGCGCGCGCAGGACCGGACGTTCGGCTTCGCGCCCAACCCGGTTCTTCGGTGTGTTGTGCCGACGTCCCGTGGGATTGGGATTGCTCCGTTTTCGTGGACGGTTCAGGGGACTTGGCTGAGCAGGGTCTCGGTTGTCGGTTCTGACCCGGTCTCCTTCTCGTAGACGACGGGCGAGCGGTAGCCGAGCGGCGGCGCAGCGGATTTGAGACATCCTCGATGGAGCCGAAGACCGCCATCCGTGCCTCCGCATGCGAGCGGACGCGACGGCGCGTCAGCAGCTCGCCTTCGAGGGTCGAGAAGCCCTTCGACAGGCTCGGGGTGAGGGCTCGCGGCCATGGCGTTGTCGTAGGCATCGCCGACCGAGCCCATCGATGGGCGGACACCCGCTTCCTGGCACCGGCTGCCGAAGGCCAGCGAGGTGTACTGCGAGTCTTGATCCGACGGAACGCGGCCGGATATGCGGGGCGGGTCTTGGGCCTCGGACAAACACCTCACGCGAAAGCGGTCTCGGTGTCCACCAAACCGGGGCAATCCCGGTTCGATTGGACAACGTCGGCGGTTTGTGGCCGAGACACTTTAATCCGCGTCACAGAATGTCCGCCGGAATACCGAGGAGGCGTGGGATGCGGCCCGACATGACCTTTCCTCGCGTCAGGAGATTGGGCCTCCGGATCGGACCGGGCCGCGCGCTGGCGGCCCTCGTTCTGGTGGCGCTGCTGACGGTGCGGGTTTACGATCCCCCGCCGGTCGAGGCTCTGCGGCTGCGCGTCTTCGATGCCTACCAAGTCGTCGCGCCGCGCGTTCCGCCTCCGGAACGCCCGGTTGCGATCGTCGATATCGATGAAGCAAGTCTCGCCGTCTTCGGCCAGTGGCCTTGGTCGCGGACCCGGTTGGCCGAGATATGCGAGAAGCTTGGCGAAGGCGGCGCGGCGATCGTGGCCTTCGACGTCATCTTCTCCGAGCCCGACCGCCTCTCGCCGCCGCTGCTCGCCACGACCCTGCCGTTCCTGAACGAGGCGGCGCGGGCGAACCTGCGGGCGCAACCCGACAGCGATCGCCTCTTCGCACAGGCGATCAAAACCCTTCCCGTGGTCCTCGGCCAAACCGCATCCGCCGCGCCCGTCCCCTGGACCGGCGCGGCGCCACCGCCCCAGACCGGAATCGCCGTGGTCGGGACGGATCTCGACCCGACCACGGCGCTGATCGACTTCCCCGGCCTGATCCGCAACCTGCCGATCCTGGAGCAGGCCGCCGCCGGGCGGGGCGTCTTCACCATCAGCCCGGAACGGGATGGCGTCGTGCGGCGGGTGCCGATGGTGCTGCGCGCCGCCGGGGCGGTCGTGCCGGCCTTGAGCCTCGACGTGCTGCGCGTCTTGACGCGGGCCGACAGCATCCTCGTCCGGACGGACCAGCAGGGCGTGGTCGCCATCCGGCTCCCCGACTTCGTCCTGCCGACCGACCCCCGCGGACAGATCTGGGTCCGGTTCAGCCCGCACGATCCCGGGTTGTACGTGTCGGCTCAAGACCTGCTCGCCGGGAGGGTCTCGCCCGACCGCCTGAAGGACAGGATCGTCCTCGTCGGGACGTCCGCGGTCGGCCTCCTCGACAACCGGACCACACCCATCGATCGCGCGATGCCAGGCGTCGAGATCCACGCCCAACTGCTCGAGACGCTTCTGACGGGCACCAACCTGACCTTGCCCAACGATGCCGTCATGATCGAGCTCGGCGTTGCGGCGGCCGTGTCGGTGGGAATCATCGTGTTGGCCCCGATCCTGGGTGCCTTCACGCTGCTGATCCTCGGCGGCTTCGTCGCCGCCGGCCTCGCCTGCGTGTCTTGGTACCGGTTCACGGCCCAGGGGGTGCTGTTCGATGCCACCTTCCCCCTGGCCACGACCTTCCTCGTCTATCTGGTTCTGGTCTTCACCAACTATTTCCGGGAACAGGCCGGCCGCAGCCGGATCCGTGCTGCGTTCGGGCGCTACCTGTCCCCAGCCCTGGTCGAGCAACTCGCCCAGTCGCCGGCCAAGCTGCGGCTCGGGGGCGAAGCGCGGCGGCTGACGATCATGTTCTCCGATGTCCGCGGCTTCACGACGATCGCTGAATTCTACAAGACCGATCCGACGGGGCTGACGGCCCTGATGAACCGCTTCCTGACACCGCTCACAGACGCGATCCTGGAGCGCAAGGGGACGATCGACAAGTATATGGGCGACGCGATCATGGCGTTCTGGAACGCGCCACTCGACGACGCCGCTCAGGAGACGAACGCGGCGGCCGCAGCCCTCGATATGCTCGCGCGGATGGATGCCCTGAACGAGACGCGGAGGATCGAGGCGGAGGCGGGCGGGTACCCCGTGCTCCCGCTCAATGTCGGCATCGGCATCAACACCGGCTCCTGTGTCGTCGGGAACATGGGCTCGAACCTGCGCTTCGACTATTCCGTCCTCGGAGACGCCGTGAACCTCGCCTCGCGGCTCGAAGGCCAATCGAAGTACTACGGCGTGAAGATCATCCTCGGGGCGGAGACCGCGGACGCCATCCGGGACCGCTTTGCCGTGCTGGAGATCGACCTGATCCAGGTCAAGGGCAAGCAGACGCCTGAGCGCATCTCCACCCTCGTCGGCGATCGAGACGTCGCCGCCTCCGCCTTATTCGTGGCGCTCGCGGCTCAACATGGAGCGATGATCGCGGCGTACCGGGCCCGACGGTGGGAAGAAGCCCGCGCCAATGCCGAGGCGTGCCGGGCACTCGGGGATGGCCTGCGTCTCGACGGACTGTACCGGCTCTACAGGGAACGGGCGGAGGCTTTCATGCGGGATCCTCCGCCCGACGCGTGGAGCGGCGTCCATGTCGCGACCAGCAAGTAACCGCGCGACGGGAGCTTTTGGGAGGGTGTCAGCCCGGCGGAAACCAAAAAAGGCGACGGTCATGTCGCAGTGGACACTGAGTACGCGCTCCTCTATTGGGTCAAAATATTGTCTCTGTGGAGTAGGGAAGGAAGATGCCTTCCAACGCCATCGAGCGGAGGCCCCATGAACCCCGCCGTTCGAGTCTGCTGCGCCGCGACGGCCGGTATTCTGATATCCGGTGTTGCCTTCGCCAAACCGGCGGATATTGGAAAAGCAGAAATCGTCGTGCCAGATGCCAAGCGCACGTCAATCGAACAGGAGGAACGAAGCCTTCAGGTCGGTACCGATGTCTTCAAGGACGATGTCGTGAATACCGGAAATATCGGCGCGGTCATGCTTAAGTTTAACGATAAGACGACTCTCAAGATATTTCCGAATTCTAAAGTCAAGCTCGACAATTACGTCTACGACGCGGATAAGACCGTTCTGCACGTTGGGCTGAACCTTCTTTCGGGGGCGATGCGCATTGCATCCGGCGGCCCGCATACCGCCGACAAATATCAGTTGCGGACACCCCAGGCGACTATCGGCATTCGCGGCACAGTCATTCACATCGTTGCCGACGATGAGCGGACTGTCGTCGAAGCCTTGCACGGCACCTTTTACGCTTGCGCCACGACGGGGTCGGCCTGTCGAACCGTATCGGCGACAGACGCTATGAACGCCCTCCATCTGCGGAGCGATGGCCGGATCGAATTGACCCGGGCGCGGCGGGATCTGGGCGTGCGCTCGGCTCATGGAAGCAGCGAGGCCTCGGCAGCCGAGCCGGTTCTGGCCAGCTCGGCTGTCGCACCGGCCGGAGGTTTCGAGGCCAGAGAGCAGGCCGGGAATGATGCGACCGTTGACGTCTCGGGCAGCGTGTCCCAGCTCCTGCCGTTGAACCTTCCTGTGGCGTCGCTGAACGGGCTTGGTGCCACATCCACTGCTACTGCTACTGTGACTGCCACTTCGGCAGTCGGCTCCGGCCAGGGAAGGACGGCAAGTCCGGACCCGTCGGATCGCAGCTCAGGGGGCCCGTCCGCTGAACTCGGCGCCGAGCGTGGATCAACCCGAAGTGAGAGCGGCGGGATTGCCGCATCGGGCGGCAGCATTGCGGAATCGTTCTTCGCGTTCATCGCCGAGGGTGCATCAAGCCCGAGCAATGGCCGCGGCGATGTCTCGGGTAGCGCGCCTGCGCCCGAGGTGAACGCCATCCTTGGCGCTGCGCTGACAGGCAGCACCATAGCATTTCTACGGCGCAGGCGTAGCAAACGCGTCTCGGCTTGATCAACCGGCGATGACGCGGCCCATCAGACGGCGCAGGACGGGTGTCATGATCGAAGCGGCTCGCACCTCCGCCTTGCCTCTCCCTTCCCGATCAGCAACCGGGGCCCTGCTCGTCTTCTCCTGCGGGACCGTCCTGTCGGCGGTCCTGCAACGGCACCTGTTGGAGGTCACGCAGTCCGCTCAGCATCTCGTCGAGTTCAACGTCGGCGAGGCATTCGGGCTCGCGGCGAGCCTGTCGCTGGTGCTCGCCGACCGGCACCGGCGCATCGCCCTGACCGGATCCGACATCGCCGTCCTGGTGCTGTCGGCGCTCGCTTGGTTCGTGCCGGAGCAACACGGGGTCTACCTCGCCACGACGCTCGCTGGGCTCTGGCTGCTCCTCAAGGGCCGGTCCGACCAGCGACTGGCCGAGATCGGTCAGATCTGGCTCGCCTTGTCCGTCTATGAGCTCTGGGGCAAGCTTGTCTTCAAGCTCGCCTATCAGACGATCGAGGTCGTCGAGGTGGGCCTAATCTACACGGTCGGGCGCCTGTTCTACGGCGGCCTCGGCGTCGACGGGGCAAGCCTGAGCGTCCGAGGCGATTGGTCGATCGTGGTCCTCGAAGGGTGTTCCTCGTTCCACAACCTGTCGCTCACCGTGCTGATCTGGCTCTCGATCCTGAAGATTGCCGGGCGGCGGGCAACCTCGGCGGCACTCCCCGCGCTCGCCCTGAGCGCGTGCCTCGTGGTCGCGATCAACGTCGCGCGCATTCTGGCGATGCTGCCCACGCGTCAGAACTACCTGTTCTGGCACGACGGCCCGGGGGCGTCTCTCACGGCGATCGCATCGGTGCTGGCAGCCGTCGTCCCGATCGTCCTGTACGTCGAGCAGCGCGCAGGTCGGGCCGAAGCATGATCCAGGCAAGGGGGGCCCGCGCCGGCCTTGCCCTTCTATGTCTCCTGATCGTCGCGTCGGCCGCTATGCGCGTCTACGTCTACCGACACGCATCGGACGCCGTGGGCTGGCAAGCGTCCGGCCGGCCCGCGGACCTCGGGGACGGTTATCTGTTGCCGCGGGCCGATGCCCGGCATCTCACCATTCCCATCGCGCCCTGCCCGGCATGGGCATCCGTCGATTTCGTGCCGGTCAGTCCCTACGGGCATGACCCTTCGCTGGCCGGCACACCCGGTTCAGACGATCACGTCGCCTACGTCTATCACGGCTGGAACCTTGGGAGCCGCTTTATCACGATCAGCCTCAACGGGATCTATTTCGCCCGCCTGGCCTACGCGCGGCTCAGCATGCAGAAGAACCCCGCGGCCGACGACTTGGCCGTGAAGATCATCGTGCCAGCCGGTTGTGATGCTTCACCTGAAGACGTGATGGCCGTCCTGCGGCGCGCAGCCCGTTCCGGAAGCCGTTCAGGTGACGAATAGAGCGCTCCGCGCCGAAGGGGACACCGGTTCGGCGCAAGAGCGCGCATCGCAACAAGGGCCGAGGCCGGCCCGGCCGGACATGCGGGTGGCCGTAGCGGTGGGCTGTGGGACCGCCACGGTTGAGCGGCCGCGCACGCGCTTCGCGGCCCCACGGGCGGCCATCGGTACCCTCGACCGGCGCCCGGTGGTGGCATCGCGATTCGGGGCTCCGGCCGAGGACGCGTGGGATAGGCCAGGGCCGAATCGTGGAAGAGCCGTGCGCAGGCCGGGGCTACAAAACGTTACAGGCGCGGCCCTGGCCGTCACATCCGGGCAGCACCCAACGGCGAGGGTGCCTCACGCCGCCGTCCCGGCCGCCGGTCGCGGAAGCGACCGGGCGTCGCGCCGTCCGGAGGGCGGAGGGACCCGGGATGGGGGATCCGGATATGACCGATGCGGCCGAGACCATCCACGTGGCCTGGGGCGTGAGCCGGGCCGAGAGCGTCCGGGAGGCCCTGCGGCTGCAGGGCTGCGCGGAACGGGTGATCGCGCTCTCCCATGCCTTGACCGTCGGCCCGATCGCCTCGCTCGACGGCCAGGCGCGCCGGGCGTGGCTCGCGGCCAACACGCGTGACGACGACGAAGACCGCCCGGATCAGGTCGACCTTGAGGCCCCCTGGGCGGAGGCGACCGCGGCCGGCATCCACCCGGTGTTCTGGGTCTGCCGGACCGATGCCGCGGAGCATGCCTGCCTGCTGGCCTTCGCCGCCCGCATGGCCGGCCGGCCCTTCGACATCGTCGATGCGACCGGGTTCGACTTTACCGACTTCAGCCAGGTTTCGCCGATCTGGTCGCTGGGCCAATTGCGCCCCGGGGAGATCGTGGCGTCCGGCCTGGGCCGGCGACGGCGCCCGTTCGCCCGGGCCGAGCGCGACGCGGCCGCGGCGGCGTGGGCGCAGTTGCGCCGGGAGAACGCGCCGCTGCGCATCCTGCGCGACGGCCGCCTGGTGTCGGCGCCGCTGACGCAGTTCGACGCCGTCCTCGTCCGGCAGGCAGCGCCCGACCGGGAGCCGCTCATCGCGCTGGTTGCGCGCACGCTTCGGCACCTCGACGCCGCGCTGGATCCGCCGGGGCAGGGCTGCAGTCACGAACTCCTGTTCGCCCGCATCCTCGCCCTCGGGCGCGCCGGCAAGCTGGAGGTCACGGGGCCGGGGCCGGGGATGCGCGCCTACGCGGTCCGCCGCCCCGCCGCGCACGCGCCGGCCTGACCGGCGTCCCGGCCCCGGAACCGGGGCTCCGGCAACGGTTGCGTCCCGGCCGCCGCCGCGCGACAACGCGGACAGCTTTTCGCGATCATCCGGAACACCATCGACGTGACGTCCAACGCCCCGGCGCAGCCCCAAAAGACCTTCGGCCTCTCGACCGCGATCTCCTACCCCAACGGCGCGCCCCATATCGGCCACGCCTACGAGGTGATCGCCGCCGACGCGATCGCGCGCTTCCACCGGCTCGACGGCTACGACGTCCTGTTCTCCACCGGCACGGACGAGCATGGCCTCAAGATCCAGCAGGCCGCGACCCGGGCCGGCACCAGCCCGCGCGCCTACGTCGACGGCACGGCCGCCCGGTTCCAGGCCATGGCCGACCGGATGGACTGCGCCTACGACCGCTTCATCCGCACCACCGAGCCCGGCCATTACGAGGCCGCCCAGGCGATCTGGCGGCGGATGGAGGCCAACGGCGACATCTACCTTGCCACCTATGCCGGCTGGTACTCGGTGCGCGACGAGGCCTATTACGACGAAGCCGAGACGCGGCTCCTGGAGGACGGCACCCGCCGCAGCCTCGCCACCGACACGCCGGTCGTGTGGATGGAGGAGGAGAATTTCTTATTCCGTCTGTCCGCCTACCAGGACCGTTTGCTGAAGCTCTATGACGAGCAGCCCGGCTTCATCGGGCCGGAAACCCGGAAGAACGAGGTGGCGAGCTTCGTGCGCTCCGGCCTCAAGGACCTCTCGGTCAGCCGCACCAACTTCGATTGGGGCGTGCCGGTGCCGGGGCATCCGAACCACGTGATGTACGTGTGGGTCGACGCCCTGACCAATTATCTCACCGTCACCGGCTTCCCCGACGAGTCCGATCCCCGGGAAAAATACTGGCCGATGGATCTGCACGTGATCGGCAAGGACATCGTCCGGTTCCACGCGGTCTACTGGCCGGCCTTCCTGATGTCGGCCGGGCTGCCTCTGCCCAAGCGCGTCTTCGGCCACGGCTTCCTGCTCTCCAAGGGCGAGAAGATGTCGAAGTCGCTCGGCAACGTCCTCGATCCGTTCGAACTCGCCGACACCTACGGGGTCGATCCGGTGCGCTACTTCGTGCTGCGCGAGGTGCCGTTCGGCGGCGACGGCAGCTACAGCCACGAGGCGATCATCGGCCGGATCAACGCGGATCTGGCGAACGACCTCGGCAACCTGGCCCAGCGCTCGCTCTCGATGGTGGCCAAGAACTGCGACGGCGCGGTGCCGGATCCCGGCAGCCTGGACGCGGCCGACGCGGCGCTGCTGGCCCAGGCCGATGCCCTGCCGGAGCGGGCCCGCGCCCTGATGGGCGATCTGGCGCTCCACAGCATCCTGGCGGAGATCTGGGCCGTGGTGGCGGAGGCCAACCGCTACTTCGCGGCCCAGGAGCCCTGGAAACTGCGCAAATCCGACCCGGCGCGGATGAACACGGTGCTCTACACGACGCTGGAATCCCTGCGGGTCTTCGGCATCCTGACCCAGCCCTTCGTGCCGGGGGCGGCGGCCAAGCTCCTCGACCTGCTGGCGGTCCCGGCCGATCGGCGCAGCCTCGCCGCCGTGGGGGAGGGGGGCCGCCTCGTGCCCGGCACGGCGCTCCCGGCCCCCGCACCGATCTTCCCGCGCTTCGAGCGCCCCGAAACTCCGGCCGCCTGACGGCCCCGAGACCCGATGCTCATCGACAGCCACTGCCACCTCGATTTCCCGGATTTCTCCGCCGACCTGCCCGGCGTGATCGCCCGCGCCAGGGCGGCGGGGGTGACCGGCCTGCTCACGATCTCCACCCGGGTCGCCCGGGCCGAGACCTACCGGGCGATCGCCGAGGCCCACCCGGAAATCTGGCACACGATCGGCACCCATCCGGACGGCGCCGCCGAGGAGCCGGACGTCCCCGCCGAGACGATCGCGGCGCTCGCCGCGCGCAGCCCGCGCTGCGTCGGGATCGGCGAGGCGGGGCTCGACTACCACTATCCCGACGCTGCCCCGGAGGCGGTTCAGGAGCGGGTGCTGCGCGCCCATATCGCGGCGTCCCGCCTGGCCGGGCTGCCCCTGGTGATCCACGCTCGCGACGCCGACGACCACATGGAGCGGGTGCTCACCGACGAGATGCGCCGTGCGCCGTTCCGGGCGGTGCTGCACTGCTTCTCCTCCGGCCCCCGGCTGGCGGAGGCGGGGGTGGCGCTGGGCCTGTTCGTGTCGTTCTCCGGCATCGTGACCTTCCGGCGCTCGCACGCCCTGCGCGCCATCGCCCGGGCCGTGCCCCTCGACCGGATCCTGGTGGAGACCGACGCACCGTTCCTCGCCCCCGAGCCCCATCGCGGGCGGACCAACGAGCCGGCCTACACGGCCGACACCGCCCGGTCCCTGGCCGAGACCCTGGGGCTCGCCCCGGAGGAGCTGGCCCGGATCACCATGGCGAATTTTTTCAGGTTGTTCGACAAGGCCGCCGGCCCGGCGCGCAGCGCCGCGTGACGCGTCAGGAGCATGAGACCCGGATGGCGAGCCTGACCCTGCGCATCCTCGGCTGCGGCTCCTCCGGCGGGGTCCCGCGGGTCGGCAGCGGCTGGGGTGCCTGTGACCCGGAGAACCCGCGCAACCGTCGGCGGCGCTGCTCGATCCTGGTGGAGCGCCTCGCGGGGGGTGGGCGGACCACGCTCTTGGTCGACACCTCGCCCGACCTGCGCGAGCAGCTCATCGACGCGGGGGTGAAGCGCCTCGACGCCGTCCTCTACACCCACGCCCATGCCGACCACACCCACGGGATCGACGATCTGCGCCCGCTGGTGATCGCCATGCGGGCGCGCATCCCGGTCTACGCGGATGCCCTGACCCGCGCACCGCTCACGAAGCGGTTCGGCTACTGCTTCGAGACGCCCCCGGGGAGCGCCTATCCGCCGATCCTCGACCTGCGCGACCTGCCCGTCGACGGTGACCTGACCCTGGCGGGGGAGGGGGGGGCAATCCGGGTAGAATCGCTTCCCGTGGAGCACGGGAACGAGGCCGCCCTGGGCTTCCGCTTCGGCCAGGCGGCCTACATGCCCGACGTGAGCCTGATCCCGGAGGCGAGCCTCGCCCGGCTCCACGGCCTCGACCTGCTGATCATCGACGCCCTGCGGGATACGCCGCATCCGACGCACTTCTCCGTCTCGCAGGCCCTGGCGCTGATCGCCGAGGTCAGGCCGCGGCGGGCGGTGCTGACCAACCTGCACACCGATCTCGACCACGCGGCCCTGGCGGCGCGCCTGCCCGACGGCGTCGTGCCGGCCTATGACGGCCTGAGTCTGACCCTCGACGGCTGAACGGGGAGGGCCGGGCACGAATCGCCTGTCACACCCCTGTCGTCGGCCGAGTCCAAGAAAATCGGCTTCCCGGCGAAGAAGGCTGTTGACGGGCCCGGATTGCGGATCTATACCCCGGTTCATCGGCGCCGGCCGCGAGAGTGGACCGGGCGCTGAGTTATCTTCTGACAAGCGGGTTGACTGGCTGGCGAAGTCGCCGGGCGGTCTTCTGTTTGCC
>NZ_JAKSYM010000303.1 GCF_022829545.1 Methylobacterium sp. J-030
CCGCAACACCCGCAACCAGGGTGTCCTGGTCGTCAACGCCGCAAACCTCGTCCCCGCCTATTCCAGCCCGATCGGACGCCGCGCCGACGAGTTCGCCGTCGTCCGCGCCGGCCTGAACTACAAGTTCGGTTCGTACTGAGACCGAGCGCCAGCGCGTCTCCGCACGCGCTGGCCGATCGCGACCTTCGCGGATCGCACAGTCAGGAAGCCCGGCTCACGAGCCGGGCTTCTCGCGTTTCGGCGCGATCGAATGAAGATTTCGCACCGGCCCCTGACAAAGCGTCGCCGCGCACCCATGTCGTGTCAGCCATGCGGCGCGTTCGGGCCCGCGGGTTACGTTTCGAGGAGGACGACTCCATGAACAGCGAAGAACGCGACGTCATCTCGGGCATCTTCCAGCGTCTAGAGAAGGCCCAGTCTCAGCCCCGCGATGCGGAGGCCGAGCGCTTCATCGCCGACAAGATCCGCGCCCAGCCCTACGCACCCTACGCGATGGCGCAGCTGATCTACGTGCAGGAAGAGGCGATCAAGAGCCTGAACCAGCAGCTGGAACAAGCACGCAGCCAGGGCGCGCAGGCTCAGTCCTCCGGGGGCGGTGGCTTCCTTTCGAGCATCTTCGGCGGCGGCAGCCCGCGTCAGGAACCGCAGCCGGGCTACGCGCAGCAGCGCCCGGCCGGGCAGCCCTGGGGCAATGCGGGTGCGCCTCCGCAGGGCTACCCGCAGCAGGGATACCCGCAGCAAAGCTATCCGCAGCCGAGCTATCCGCAGCAGCAGGGCGGTCCCTGGGGCGGCCAGCCACAGGCTCCGGCGCGTGGCGGCGGCTTCCTCGCCTCCGCGCTTCCGATGGCGGCCGGCGCGGCGGGCGGCATGCTGCTCGGCAGTGCCCTCTCGAACGCCTTCGCGGGCGGTCATTCGAGCCTCGGCAGCGCCGCGGCGGCCGGCCTCACGGGCGGCGGCGGCGAAACGGTCGTCAACAACTATTACGGTGACGGCGGCAACCAGGATCTCGGCTCGGCCCTCGACGGCGGCGGAGGCGGCGGCGACTTCCAGGATGCGGGCTTCAGCGATCCGGGCGGCGATCTCGGCGGCGACATGGGCGGCGGCGACGACAGCGACTGGACCTGACCGGCCGATCGTATGAGGCCCGGCCGCGCGCGCAGGCGCGGCCGGGTCGTTCCAGTTCCCGGCGCCCTCGGCGGCCGCCAGCCTGACGTCAGAGAACCTCGACGCGCGTACCCACCGGAACGCGCTCGTAGAGATCCACCACGTCGTCGTTCATCATCCGGATACAGCCCGACGAGACCGACTGGCCGATCGTACCCGGCTCATTCGTCCCGTGGATCCGGTAGAGCGACGAGCCGAGGTACAGGGCCCGCGCACCGAGGGGATTCGCCGGCCCGCCCGCCATGTGGCGCGGCAGGTCCGGGCGGCGGGCCAGCATCTCGGGCGGTGGCGTCCAGTCCGGCCACTCGGCCTTGCGGCTGACGGTCTTGAGACCGCTCCAGGCGAAGCCCGGGCGACCGACCCCGATGCCGTAGCGGAGGGCGCGCTGGCCGGCCTGCACGAGGTAGAGATGCTTGCCGGTGGTGTCGATCACGATGGTCCCGGGCTTCTGCCGGCCCGTGAATGCCACCTCCTGGCGCTGATACTCGGGTGACACCGTGCGGGCGATGCGGCCGGTATCAGCCTGAGCCGCGCCGTAGGCGGCCGCCTGTGGTGCCCCGTAGACTTGCGACGGCGCTGCGTAGGCCCGCACGGGCTCCGGCTCGGCGGGCAGCAGCTCGCCGGTATAGGCCTCGACGCGCTGCGGAGCCATGACGCGTTGCGGCTGCACGGAGCGCTGCGGCCAGCTCCGGCCATCGCGTCCGGCGTTGCCGGCGACGAGATACTCGATCAGGCCGCCACCATACCCGCCCTCGCTGTAGCGCGCCTGCTGCGCCTGTGCGGGCACACACCAGAGCGCGACAGCCGTCGCCGCCCAGAGACCCAGTCGGATTGAACCCCGCATCGCAGCCTGCTCCCGAACCGGGACGTCGGCCCCGGCTCCGGAACGATCGGACCGATGCCCACCGAATCAGGTAAACGAACGTGGTGAATCCGATCGCGCGGCCGCTCCCTCCCCGATCGGCGAAAGACAGCGTGAATCCGCGGTAAAGTGGCCGCGTTGCCGCGCCCGCGAGAAACCGGACCGCCCGGGCACGCTCCGAGCGCCCTAGGGCAAGCTTGGCAGTCACAGTCCGTCAACCGATATGTTAGACAATCGCGGACAGGCACCCCGAACGTCGACGCCCCGGATGATGACTCAGAAGCGCTACCGCATCGAAGACAGCCTCGGGCTTCCCGCAGCGCTCTCGCCTTTGGCCGTTCCAGCGTCGAACGAGCGGCTGGAAGATATCTTCTCCGCCATTCAGGAGCTGCGCCGCGTCACGCAGATGAGCGCGAGCGAAACCATCGAGGCCTGCCGGCGCGATCTGCACGACGCGCTGGCGATGCGCTCCGAGCTCGACGTGATGAAGGAGGCCATCACCCGTACCAAGACGGAGCTGGCCACCCTGCACCGGACCGAGAACACCGGCAAGGGCATGCGCCGGGCGGCCGACGAACTCGACGCGGTGGTCGATTCGACCGAGCGGGCCACGACGCAGCTCCTCGGCGCGGTCGAGGAGATCGAGAGCCACGCCGGCATGCTCAACGCGGCGATGCTGCCGCCGGGGATGAAGCAGTACGTCGACGTCATCCTCGAACGGGTGATCACGGCCTACGAAGCCTGCAACTTCCAGGACCTGACCGGGCAGCGAATCAACAAGATCGTCGGCGTGATGAAGTTCATCGAGGAGCACCTCGACAAGCTGATCACCACGTGGTCGGAGCTGGACAGCTTCAAGGAGCTGATCGCCGTCATGCCGACGGCGCCGAGCGCGCTCGACGACGAGAGCAGCCTGCTCAACGGACCGAAGCTCGACCACGATATCGGCCACGTCGACCAGAGCGACATCGATTCGCTGTTCGACTGAGTCGTTCGGCGCGACGATTTTTGTCGTCCGCCCCGGTCCCCCTCGGGGGCGGGAAGGCTTAGATCTGCGGGATGAGCCGCAGAGCCCTCTCAGACCTGCCCCCCGATACGTTCGACGACGGCCGCGACGCCGAGCGGGACGAGCCCGCCGACGAGACCGAGGCTCCGCTGCCGGACGACACGGCGGCCGAGATCGATTTCGACTTCGAGCCGGGCGCCGTCGAGGCGGGCACCGAGGTGATCCGCCGCTTCTGGTCGACGCTGCCGGGCTCACCCGGCGTCTACCGGATGTTCGACCATCGCGGCGACGTCCTCTACGTCGGCAAGGCCAAGAACCTGAAGGCGCGGGTCGGCTCCTATGCCCGCGGTCAGGCGCATTCGAACCGCATCGCCCGGATGATCTCGCAGACGGCGGCGATGGAGTTCGTCACCACCGCGACCGAGACCGAGGCGCTTCTCCTCGAAGCCAACCTGATCAAGCAGCTGAAGCCCCGCTTCAACGTGCTGATGCGGGACGACAAGTCGTTCCCCTACATCCTGGTGACCGAAGACGGCCCCGCCCCGCAGATCGTGAAGCATCGCGGCGCCCGGCGCCGGAAGGGCAATTACTACGGCCCCTTCGCCAGCGTCTGGGCGGTCAACCGGACGGTGAACGCCCTGCAGCGCGCCTTCCTGCTGCGCACCTGCACCGACAGCTATTACGAGAACCGCACCCGGCCCTGTCTGCTCTATCAGATCAAGCGCTGCTCCGGCCCCTGCACCGGCGAGATCGCGCCTAACGACTACGCCGCCATGGCGGATTCGGCGCGGGCGTTCCTGGCCGGCAAGTCGAACGCCGTGAAGGACCGGATGCGGTCCGAGATGCAGGCGGCCTCGGAGGCCATGGAGTTCGAGCGCGCCGCCCGCTACCGGGACCGGATCGCCGCCCTCTCGGCGATCCAGGGGGTGCAGGGCGTCAACACCCAGGGCGTCGAGGAGGCCGACGTGTTCGCCCTCGACGAGCAGGCCGGCCAGTTCTGCATCGAGGTGTTCTTCTTCCGGAACTTCCAGAACTGGGGCAACCGGGCCTACTTCCCGAAGGCCGACCGGTCCATGACGGCCGACGAGGTGCTGGGCTCGTTCATCGGCCAGTTCTACGACGACAAGCCGGCGCCGCGCACGGTCCTGACCAGCCACGCGATCGAGGATGCCGAGCTGGTTGCCGCGGCCCTGTCGAGCCGGGTCGATCACCGCGTCGAGATCCACCGGCCGAGCCGGGGCGAGCGGAAGAACCTCGTCGACTACGCCCAGCGCAACGCCAAGGAGGCGCTGGCCCGGCGCCTCGCCGACACGGCCTCGCAGGGCAAGCTGCTCGCGGCGCTCGGCCAGGCCTTCGGCATGGAGAGGGCCCCGCGCCGGATCGAGGTCTACGACAACTCGCACATCATGGGCACGAACGCGGTCGGCGGCATGATCGTCGCCGGTCCCACGGGCTTCATGAAGACGCATTACCGTACGTTCAACATCAAGAACGAGGAGCTCACGCCGGGGGACGATTACGGCATGATGCGCGAGGTGCTGCAGCGCCGCTTCAAGCGCCTGGTGAAGGAGGCGCCGCGCACCGAGCGGGAGGCGGCGGTCGCGGCCGCCGAGGGCGGCGCGCCGGAACCGGTCCCGGCCGCGGCCGAGGAGAGCGAAGTCTTCCCGGCCTGGCCGGATCTCGTGCTCATCGACGGCGGCAAGGGCCAGCTCGACGCCGCCCGGGCGGCCCTCGACGCGGTCGGCGTGACCGAGGTGCCCCTGATCGGCATCGCCAAGGGCCGCGACCGGGATGCCGGACGCGAGACGTTTTTCGTCCCCGGCCGGCCGCCTTTCAAGCTTCCGCCGCGCGATCCGACGCTCTACTTCGTGCAGCGACTCCGCGACGAGGCCCACCGCTTCGCCATCGGCAGCCACCGGGCCAAGCGCAAGCGAGAGATGGTGAAGAATCCCCTGGACGAGATCGCCGGCATCGGGCCCAGCCGCAAGCGTGCCCTGCTACACCATTTCGGAACCGTGAAGGCGATCGAGCGCGCCGCCTTCGAGGATCTGGCCAAGACCCCGGGCGTGAACGCCGCCACCGCGCGGGCGGTCTACGACTTCTTCCATGCCGGCACCTGAGAGTCCCGCCGCCATGCCTGAGCCGGACACCGAGGCGTTGACGCCCGCGCCGCGCTCTGATTTCACCGCGGCGATGAACGCCGTCCTTCCCCGACGACGGTCGCCGGCCTGGACGCTCGCGAACTGCCTGACCTACGGGCGCCTCGTCGCGGTGCCGGTGATGGTCGCGCTGCTGTTCTGGCCCGACTCCCACACCGCCCGGTGGACGGCGCTGGGGGTGTTCGTGGTGGCCGCGATCACCGATTACCTGGACGGGTATGTCGCGCGCACCTACCACCAGAGTTCGGCGCTCGGCCGTATGCTCGATCCAATCGCCGACAAGCTGCTGGTCTCGGCCTGCCTGCTGATGCTGGCGGCCGACCACACGATCGTCGGGTCCAACATCTGGGCGGCGATCGTGATCCTGTGCCGGGAGGTGCTGGTCTCAGGGCTGCGGGAATATCTGGCCGAGCTGAAGGTCGGCGTGCCGGTGAGCAAGATCGCCAAGTGGAAGACGACCGTGCAGCTCGTCGCCCTGGGCTTCCTCGTGGCCGGCCCGGCCGGCGAAACGGTTCTGCCCGGCACGGAGCGGATCGGCCTCGCGCTGCTGTGGCTCGCCGCCGCGCTGACGATCTGGACCGGCTGGGACTACATGCGGGCCGGGATCAAGCACGTCATCGATGATCCGCGCTGAGATGTGATCCGATGAAGCTCGTCTATTTCGCCTGGGTCCGCGAGCGGATCGGCCGCCCCGAGGAGGAGCTGACGCCGCCGGCTACGGTCGCCACCGTGGCCGATCTGGTGACCTGGCTGCGGGGTCGCGGCGAGGAGTACCTCCACGCCTTCGCGGATCCCGGCGTGGTGCGCGCCGCGATCGATCGGGTCCACGCCAAGCCGGATGCGGCGATCGCGGGCGCGCGCGAGATCGCGTTCTTCCCGCCCATGACGGGTGGCTGAGCGTTATCGGCGCAGGTAGTTCCCCGGACTTGCGCCAGACTCGGCGCCGGCCTCAATGGGGCGGTCGCTCCGGCTGTCCCTCATGCCGAACGGCGCGCGGACCGAGCCAAGTTCCTTACGGGTTCGGTCCGTTTCAGGGGCTCTCGGAAGAGCGGAACGCTTAAGTTGGGATTGCCGTTACTGGGTGCCGAATTCCGGTACTGGAGCCCCAGAATGCGCACCGCACTGCTTGCCACCGCCGCCCTGTTGAGTGTCTGCGCCTCCGCGCGGGCTCAGACCACGGTCATCGAACGCGACCGGCCCGCCGTCGTGGTCGACCGTCCCGCCGCCGAGTCGAAGTCCGTCACCATCCACGAGCACGGCGACGGCTGCACCACCAAGACGGTGCACAAGGAGAACGACATGGGCGACTCCAAGACGGTCAAGAAGGAATCGTGCGACTGAGATACGGCGCGGCGCCGGAGCGGCTTCCGCCCGGCGCCTCAGGTTGAGACCGCGAGAGGATCACTCCGCCATCGCGGCAGGACTCGACAGAACCTTCGACAGGGTTTGGAAGCAAGAAGCGTGTGGCGGCCCTGGACGGCCGCGGCTCGACTCGGCTCCGAACCGATCGGAGAGTCGCCGTGGCGGCAATGGACACGCAGAGGATGACGGCATCCGAATGGGCGATGCGCGTCGGCCTCTCGATCCTTTGGGCGGGTCGTTCTTCTTCACCCGCATCGCGCTCGCGGACACGCCGCCCTCGTCCTCAACCCCGTTCTCGTGCGGAACGGAACCCGCCTCCCGCGCGACCGTGCGGTCTGGCTGGCCTTCCTCGGCACGGGGCTCCTGACCGACGCCGTGCCGTTCAGGCTCGTCGTCTGGGGGCAGACGCAGATCGCCTCCGGGCTCGCCGCGTTCCTCAACGCCACGACCCCGCTGTCCACCGTCGTGATCGCCCATCTGGCGACCGCAGACGAACGGATGACCGGATCGCGGGCGGTCTGGCGGCGATCGACGGGCGCGTCCTCGAATCCCTCAGCCGGCGTGGCGCTGCGCGCGATCAGCCCCGGCCGGCATCCTCGAAATAGCTGTGGCCGATCGCGCCGAACCTTAGCGAATCGTTAACGATTGGCGAATCAGAAAGGGGTTTCACCCCGAGCCGCTCCCGCACGGGAGAGGCCCGGGCCCCAGCTTCGACGCCCGCCCGCCGGGTTCCGTGCGGCCTCGGCGGTTTGGCGCTCCAGAAAGGACAGCGCGATGCCCCTGCGTCTGGAACTCAAGCCCTACGAGCGGCTGATCATCAACGGCGCCCTGCTGCGCAACGGGGAGCGCCGCTCGACCTTCCTGATCGAGACCCAGTGCAAGTTCCTGCGCGAGAGCGAGATCATCACGGAGAGCGAGGCCGATACGGCCTGCAAGCAACTCCATCTGACGCTGACGGTGATCTACCTCGCGGACGATCCCGCGCAGGGCATCGACCTGTTCTTCCGCCAAGCCACCGACCTGATCCGGCAGGCGCCGGAGGCCGCGACGCAGGTCGCCGCGATGGCCGAACAGGTCGAGGCCGGCGAATACTACCGGGCGCTCAAGCTGAGCCGCAAACTCGTCGAGTGGGAGAGCGCCAACCGGATTCCCGTGACCGAACATCCGGTGACCGCGGACGCTCCTTAAAGTCCGCGCCCGACCGCGGCACGATCGGGCACGGCTCCGAGCCTGTGTTTCAACGCGCGCTTTGACGCCGAACCGGTCTCCGCTTCGGCGACGAGCGCTCCATCCCGGCTCAGCCGGGATTGCCCTGCAGGCCGGCGGCCACGTGGTTGTTGATCGAGACCAAAGCGGCGATCTTCTCCGGCGTCGGAGCGATCATCGTGTCGAGGCAGCTGTGGAGCACGAACGCGCCGAGCCGCCCGACGCCCTGCTTCACGTCGCCGGGAAGCGGGCTCTGATCGGCGGTGGCCTCGGAGCTCAGCAGGGTCCAGACACGCTGGTTGTAGGTCAACGCCTCGTTGAGGCGGGCGTCTTCCCCCGCGGCGAGCGCTTGACCGGCGCCGATCAGGCGCTGAGCGGCCCTCAACAGAAGCTGGGATTCGGCTTCGCGGGGCGTCAGCGCGCTGTGGGCGGTTCTAGCGTAAGCATTGGCAGCGGTGTTCATCAGCGGTGCGGACCCCGGAATCAGTTCTGCCGACAGGGCAGGCTTGCCCATAGCTGTCGCAGATCAGGGGTTAAGACTGCGTGAGCGGCGGATCGGCCATGATAACGCCGGGTTGGACAACGACCACGCGATGCAGCCAAAGAAGCCGACCCCGGATCACGCCGACGATGTTGAATTTCTTTCTCGGAACCGTCGCCGGCGGCCTCATCGCCTGCGTCGTGACGATCGCGGCAGCGCGGCATCCGGAGGTTCAGGCCCGCCTCGGTCTGAAGCCGGCCGCGGCGCCCATCGCCCTGGCGGCGGCACCGCGGGCGCCGGAGCCGGAATGCGGCCGACGCCAGGACACGGCTTCGAAGAGCAGCGCGCAGGAGATCCTGTTCAACCGCCAGCGTTTCTGGTCGGTCTCACCCTGATCAGAGGGCGCCGATCAACACCAAGAGCATCGTCGTCGCGACGGTGGTGCTGACGAAGCCGCACAGCGCGGCGGCGAAGGACGGACCGGTCCGCACGGCGGCGGGCGACTCGATCTCGGACGACAGGGCGACGGGGGTCATCGGCGCAATACCTTGTAGGCGACCTGCGTCGCGCATGACGGGACGTTGCTGCTGGAACGGGCGGCTCGAAGTGCGGGGACGCACCCGCTCAGTCGCAGCGATTGATTTTCTTGGCGATCCGCAGGCCGCGCAGCTCGCTCCGTAGGTCGATCGCAACGACGCCTTCGCCGCATTGCTCGAATGCGTCGCGGGCGTCGTCGTAGCGGTCGCCGACTTCGTCGAGCGTGTCGCAGACACGATCGTGGTTGCCGAGCCGCGCCTCCTGGCGAGCCTGGAAGCGCAGGGCGTTCGCCTCATCGACCTTGCGCTGGGCCTCCAGGCAGGCCGGAAGGGCCAGGGCCGAGGAGGTCAGGGCGAGGCCCGCCAGCGGGCCGGCGAGGCAGCGAAGAAGAGTAGCCGAACTGGCTCTCACGATGACACTCACGCACGCGTTGCTGGGCAGGCCGAACGGGCACCGCCGGGATTTCCGGGGCAGCGCAGGACCACCCCGTCTCTGTGGGCAAAAACGGTGAAGCTGTGGTGAAGGTTCCGGCCGAAATCAGCGCTTCCCCCGCAAGCGCGAGGTGAGGATTGCGGGGAGCGCCACCGGCGCCGGGCCCATCGGATCGACCCCGACATCGTATTGCTTGGGCATCGGCTTGAGCTTGCCGTGGCTGTGCCCGTGCAGGTTGAGGGCGCCTTTGCTCATGCCGTTCCAGGTGCGGAACGCGTAGTGGCAGAGCACCACCATCCGGTCCTCGACGGCGAATTCCGCGTAGTGGCGCACCGAGGCCCAGCCAGGCGCCGCAAGGGTGTCGGGTCCGTCATTGTTGCCGACGATCAGATGCTTCTCGCCGTGGAGGCCATCGAGGATCTCGCGGATCCGCGCACCGCTCGGGCCGAGGGCGAAGTCGCCGAGGTGCCAGACGGTGTCGCCGGGCGTCACCACGTCGTTCCAGGCCGCGATCAGGCCGGCATCGTGGGCGTCGAGGTCCGGATAGGGCCTGTGATCGAAGCGCAGCGCCCGCGGATCGCCGAAATGCGTGTCGCCCGTGAAGAAGATGGTCACCGTTCGGCTCCGCGTATGGCCGGGATGCGGTCCGCAACCCGGATGGGCGCCGAAGCGCCGGGCGGGCGGCGTGGTTCCCACGAAGCCGTGACGTGCGGGCGCGTTGACGGCGCACCCAACGGCGACGAAGCCTGCGCACCCTGGATGATGTCGGGGAGGACCCGGGCGATGCTCGGAACGGTGACTTTCGCGTTCCTGGCCGGGCTGCTGTCGGTGCTGTCGCCCTGCGTGCTGCCACTGGTGCCGATCGTCCTCGGGACGGCGGCGGCGGAGCATCGGCTCGGCCCGCTGGCCCTGGCGGCGGGGCTGGCGATCGCCTTCACGGCCATCGGCCTGTTCGTGGCGACCCTGGGCTTCGCCATCGGCCTCGATGGCGACGTGTTCCGCTCGGCCGGCGCGATCCTGATGGTCGTCGTCGGGCTGGTGCTGATGCTGCCGCGGCTTCAGGCCCGGGTCGCGACCGCGGCCGGTCCTGTGGCTGCCTGGGCCGAGACCCGCTTCGGCGGCGTCGGGCCGGGCGGCCTCTCCGGACAGTTCGCCGTGGGTCTGCTGCTCGGGGCAGCGTGGGGCCCCTGCGTCGGGCCGACCCTCGGGGCCGCCTCGCTGATGGCGGCCCGCGGCGAGCATCTCGGCGGCGTCGCGCTGACGATGCTGGCCTTCGGGATCGGCGCCGCCCTGCCCCTGATGCTGCTGGGTTTCGCCTCCCGCGAGGCGCTGATGCGCTGGCGTGGCGGCCTTGCGGCGGCCGGCCGGACCGCGAAGGCCGGCCTGGGCGCCCTGCTGATCGCGCTGGGCCTGCTGGTGCTGACCGGGCTCGACAAGCACGCGGAGACCGCCATCGTGGCGGCCTCGCCGGACTGGCTCACCACGGTGACGACGCGCTACTGACGAGAGCCAGCGTCATTCGGACCGGGGACCAGCCGTGACCGAAGCCGCCCGCCGATGAAGCCTCGCCCAGGCCGGCGGCTGCACGCTCGATCCGGCGGTCTTGCGCCAGCTTTTAGCATCGCAGCCGGCCGCCGCGCCATTCGCGCGTCGGCCCATCGGCAACGAGACATCGGACGATGCGGCGTTCTGAAACTCGACGACGGCGCAAGCGTGTGCGCCACCACGGACTTCTTCATCCCGTTGGTAAACGATACGGTCGCTTTCGGCCGAAACGCGGCCGATGCTCAGCCGCTTCCGCCGCGGGCGGCAGCGCTCAGCAGGTTTCGCGGAAGCGGTCACCGGTCTTGCGATGAAAACCTGCGACCGCCCGAGGACTTGAGCGTCGGCGAGGCGGTCGACCTGCCCGTCGATCGCCTGGAGTGGCGCCGCCACCTGCCCTTCGATCCGCAGACCTCCGGCGGCCTGCCGGTCACCTGTGCGGCCGACCGGGTGGAGGCCATCCCGGCCCGCATCCGCGACGGCGGTCATCCGGCCGCCGCCCGGATCGGCCGCAGGGCGGCGGCCCCCGCGAACCCGCGTGGACGGCCGGACGCCTTGATCAGGGCCGATCCGCGAGAGGCAATCTTCAACTTTCGCGTCCAGGGTGTAGCCGCACACGATGCCTGCGCCGCCCGAGCTACCTTGACCGACGCCTCCGTCCCATCGCCGCCGGCACACGGCATCGTCGGCTGGCCGTTCGGTCCGGCCGTGACCAGCCCGGCCCGGCCCAGGTCGCTGCCCGACGGGCGGCCGTGGCCCCGGATCCGCATCGTGACCGTGGTGCGGTCCGAAACGGGGCTCGGCGAGACCGTCGCGTCGGTCCTGCGCCAGGATTACTCCGGATTCCGGCACGATCTCGTCGCGCCCGGCGAGGCGCATTCAGCCGTCGCGCGGATCCTGGACGATCATGCCGTCGATCACCTGCTCTGGCTCGATGCCGGCGATCTCCTCGCCCCCGGCGCGTTGACCGCCCTGGCGCTGGAGGCGGCGCTGACGGGGGCCGCCGCGGTGGCGGGCCTGCGCGTCCTGTTCGACACGGCGGTCCGCGGCCTCGACAGCCCAGCCTTCTCGGGGGCGTCCGCCGTCACGGGCAGCGCGGTGCTCTGGGCACGCGGGAGCCTCGGCGCGGCAGCCCTGATCGGCGCCGACGGGACGTTCGACGCCGCCGCGGCATGGTCGGCGATCCCGGAGGACGACCGCCGGACCATCGGCCGCCCGGTGCTGCTGCACCGGCAGGCGGGGGCCCTGACGCCGTCACAGGGCCTGTCCATCGTCTCGCTCACCGGGACGGGCACACAGGGTGGAGCCGGCGTGGCGCAGCGGCGGCTCGCCGAGGCGCTCGCCCTCGCGGGCCATCACCTCACCCCGGTCGCGCTGAGCGACCGCCCCGAGGCGGCCGAGTGGGCCGACAGCTTCCCCCAGGCCGAGGCGGTGATCGCATCCGCCGCCCCCGACCTCGTCCTCGCCGGCAACCTGCACGGCGCGACCCGCAGCCTCGACGTGGTCGACCGCCTACGCCGGCGCGGTCCGGTCGCCTTGGTGCTGCACGATCTTTTCCCCCTGACCGGCCGATGCGCCCACCCCCGGGATTGCCGGCGCGCCGCGATCGGCTGCGACGCGGCCTGCCCCGGGCCGGACGAATATCCGCAGCTCGCCCCCCGTCGGATCGCCGGGATGCACGCTCGGAAGCGTGCTGCTCTGGCCGGCCCCGCGGGTCCGTGGCTCCTCGCCAATTCCGACTGGACGCTGGCGCGCGCCCGGGAACTCGCACCCCCGGGAACCCCGGCGGAGCCGATCCGGCTCGCCTTTCCGACCGCCGTGTTTCGTCCCGGCGATCGCGCGGCTTTGCGCCGCCGGCTCGGTCTGCCACCGGACGACGTGCTCATCCTGATCTCCGCCGTGATCGTCGACGGGCCCGACAAGGGGTTTCACGATCTCCGCGCCGCGCTTCGGGACGTGGCGCGGCCGGGGGTGGGCGTGGTGGCGATCGGCCGGCTCGATGATCCGGCAAAGCTCGGTATCGCCAACCTGTTCGCACCGGGGCTCATCGCCGACGAGGCGACCCTCGCCGCATGGTACGGCGCCTGCGACCTCCACGCCACCGCGAGCCGCCACGAGACCCTCGGGCAGACGCCGATCGAGGCCGGCCTGTGCGGCGTGCCGACCTTGGCCTACCGCACCTCCGGCCTGACCTCCGCGGTGATCGACGGCGTGTCGGGCCGTCTCGTGCCGGTAAAGCCCGGCGCCCTGGCCGAAGCCCTGGCGGCGCTGGTGGACGACCCGGAGGGGCGCGCCCGGCTCGGCGCCTTCGCGCGGATCGCCCTGGAGAGCCGCTACAGCCCGGCCGCCGCAGCCCTCTCGCTGGAGGCCATCTTCCGGCGGCACGGGCTGAGGGACGCGGCGGCGCGGCCCACCTTCGAACCCGCGATGCTCGGTCACTTCGCCTTCGCGGCGGTCCGGCAGGCCGGCGCGGTCGGGACAGTCCCGGCGGCCTCCCGGTCCCTCGTGCGCTACGTGCGGAGGGCCAAGCAGATGGTCCTCGGGCGCCGGATGCCCCTCCTCGTGCGCCGCTGCCTCTATCTCGCGGGACGCCTGCGCCGGAGCCTGCCGTGACGCCGCGAGCCGACACGTCCGCCTTACGGTCCCGGCTGATCTATCTCGACCAGACCCACCTGCGCAGGCACGTCACGGGGATCGAGCGGGTCACCCTCGACCTGTTCGCCCCCGACAAGCTCGCGCCGCACACAGTCCGGGCGATCACCAGCGCATCCCTGCCGGGCATGATCGCCGCACAGCATCTCGCCTTGCCCCTGCGCGCGCTGCGGGACCGGGACGCGCTGTTCCTGTTCCCAGGCTTCCCGCCGGGGCCCCTCTGCGCGCTCGCGGCCGAGCGTTGCCTGCTCTACGTGCACGACACCTTCCTCCTCACCCGTCCGGAGGATCTGAGCCTGCGCAGCCGACTCTACATGAGCCCGAGCTTCGCCCTCGCCCTGCGCTGGTGCCCGAACCTGTTCGTCAACAGCCGGACCACGGGCGAGGCCGTGCGCGCCATCTGCGCGCCCGGAGCCCGGGTGGCGCTGCTGCGGCCGCCGGTGCGCGACACCTTCGGACTCGGCGACCTGCCGGGGCCGCCCCCCTATGGGCCGGGCGACACGCTGCGCCTCCTCGCGATCGGGACCATCGAGCCGCGGAAGAACTACCCGGCCGCCCTCGCGCTGACGGCGGCGCTGATCCGGGCCGGCGTGCCGGCGGAGCTGCACCTCGTGGGCCGGCTCGGCTGGGGCCGGCACGACTTCCTGGACGATCCCCCGCCCTTCCTGCACCGGCACGGCTATCTGTCGGATGCCGAACTGCGCGGCCTCGTGGCGTCGTGCCACGTGCTGCTCTCGACCTCGAAGGCCGAGGGGCTCGGGCTGCCGCTGCTGGAGGTCCAGCATGGCGGCCTGCCGGTGGTGGCGCCGGATGATCCGGTGTTTCGCGAGGTTCTGGGCCGATCCGGCCTGCTGATCCGGCCGGAGGCGCCGGACGCGGCCGCACGCAGACTGGAGGCTTGGCTCTCCGGTGACAATCTGGCCCGGGCGGCCGCCGCGAGCCGGGACAACGTGGAGCGCTGGAACGCTGCGGCGCGCGAGGACGGTCGACGCTTCCACCGTTTCCTCGCGGGGGATCCCACGGCCTACGATGCCGTGAACACGATCGTGTCAGATCAGCCCACCGCCTGAACGCCGTACGTAGTCTGCGACCGGACGACGACTTTTCTCGCCTTAAAGTGGTGACAGTTAACTCTCCCACTAGACCGATCATCTGCAGGTGTTGAATCGCAGAAGTCGGCTCAAGGCGAGAGTACTTTGGCGGTACGGCGATTGCTGACATACCCTGGAAGACACTGGCCACGGCGGCGTCCTGTTCCGAATCGGCACGAAGCTGATCGGAACAGGAACAGGACGACGGGGACGGTGGCCGATCGATCCGTCCCAGAGGGTCAGGGAGCGATGCGTATGTTCGACTTCTCGACGCGAATTAGTGGTGAGCAACCCGTCCGGATTGTACTTCCGGAGGTGACGCCCCGAAACGATCCCAAGGTGATGCTGCGGCGCCTGTGGCGCGGCCGCAGCTTCATCGCGCTGAGCGCCCTGTTCATGGTCGCGGTCGCGATCGCGCTGCTCGGCCTGATCCCGCCGCGCTACACCTCAAGCATCCAGATCCTCGTCGATCCGAGCGACCTCCGGGTCGTCGAGAACGACGTGAACGCCCGCCAGCCCCAGGCCGACAGCGGCGTCTCGATCGCCGAGAGCCAAGTGCGGGTGATCCAGTCCGACAACGTGTTGCGCCGGGTGATCGCCCGTCTGCACCTCGATCAGGACGACGAGTTCGTGCTGCCCGAGGGCAACAGCGCGACGCTCAACTGGATCAAGGGCGCGCTCGGCATGCTGCCGCCGCCCGCGAGCCGGGACCCGGTCAACATCGCCCTCGACACGCTGCAGAACCGGCTGAGCGTCCGCCGGGCGGAGCGGACCTTCGTGATCGACGTCTCGGTCCAGTCCCGCGACCCCGAGAAGGCCGCGCAGATCGCCAACGCGATCGGCGACGCCTACTTCGCCGAGGAGGCCTCCGCCCGAACGGAGACCGCCCGCCGCGCCTCGGATGCCCTGGCGGGCCGGCTCGCCAGCCTCAAGCGGGACGTCGAGCAGGCCGAGGATGCGGTGGTGCGCTACCGCGAGGATCACAAGCTCGTAGCCTCGAGCGGGCGCCTGCTCACGGATCAGCAGCTCGGCGACCTGAACCAGCAGCTCGTCACCGCCGCGATCAAGACCGCGGAGGCGAAGGCACGGCTCGATCAGGCGCGCAAGATGCGCTCGGCGGATCCGAGCACCGCCCTGCCCGAGATGCTGCAGTCGCTGGAGATGCAGGCGCTGCGCCAGCAATACGCCACGCTCTCCCGCAACACCGCCGAGCTCGCGACCCGGCTCGGCGAGCGCCACCCGGCCATGGCCGAGCAATACGCCCAGCAGCGGGACCTCCAGCGCCTGATCCAGCGCGAGAAGGAGCGGATCATCGACACGACCCAGAAGGATTACGACCGGGCGGCTGCCAGCGAGGCGGCGATCCGGGGCAGTCTCGACCAGGTCAAGACCGAGACGGTCTCCAGCGACCGGGCCTATGTCGGCCTGCGCGAGCTGGAGCGGACGCTCGAAGCCCGCCGGGGCGTCTACGAGGCCTACCTGAAGCGCGCCCGCGAGGCGAGCGAGCAGGAGCGGCTCAACACCACCAACGTGCGGATCATCTCCGCGGCGACGCCTGCCCGCCAGCGGACCTTCCCGCCCTCGCCGAAGATCGTCCTGCCGCTCGCCCTGGTGCTGGGTCTGCTGCTCGGCGGCGGCATCGCCCTGGCACTCGGTGCCGACAGCGACCGCCGCCGTTCGCAGCGGACCGCCGTCCGTCCCGGCGCAAGCTTCCGAGCCGCCGATGCGTAACCTCGGGCAGATCCGACTCGACCTGAAAGCGGCGGATCCGCTTCCCCGGGAGGTGCGCACCGTCCGGTTGCCCACCCCCCTGCTCCCGGGCTCGGCCCTGCCGGGCGCGACCGCCGAGCTGTTCGGCCTGCGCTTCAGCACCGGCAGCGCCGAATCGATCGTGGCCGCGGTGGCGGCCCGACGGGACGACGGGCTCCGGATGATCGTAACGGCGAATGTCGATCACATCGTCCAGCTCAGTGCGGACGCGGCCTTTCGCGGCGCCTACGACCGTGCCGCCGCCCGGACGCTCGACGGGATGCCCCTGGTCTGGCTTGCACGGGCCGCCTGTCGCCGTCCGGTCCATCGCGTGACCGGCCACGATCTCCTGGCCTGCGTGCTGGCCGATCCGCCGCCCTTCGCCCAGCGGATCTTCCTGGTCTCGGCCCGGCAGGACGCGGCGGATGCGCTCACGGCCCGGCTGCGCGCCGAGGGTCTGCCCGAAGGGGCGGTGACGAGCGCCGTCCCACCCTACGGCTTCGAGGCCGATCGCGACTACAGCCGGGACTTGGCAACTCGGATCCGCGCTCATGGGACGACGCTCCTGGTGATGGGCGTCGGAGCGCCGAAATCCGAGATCTGGATCGATCGGCACCGGTCCGAGCTGGGTGACCCCGTGGTGTTCTGCGTCGGGGACGCGCTGAACGTGGCGGCGGGCTATCTGACGCGGGCGCCGAGCCTGATGCAGCACCTGGGCCTCGAATGGGTCTTCCGGTTTCTCCAGGCACCACGGCGGCTGTTTCGCCGCTACTTCATCAAGTCCTGGCGCTTCATCGGCATCGTCGCGCGGGACCGGCTCGCGGATCGCGGGGGCTGAACGCGGCCCCCATCCTCGGGGACCACGACCGCGCGGCTTCCCGACACGCCCTCCCGCCTGTGCGGGCTGCGATAGTCGTGCAGCGCCCGGAGAAGGAGCGCGACGCCCCCGCGCCCCGCATGCGGGACGAAACCCGCACGGACCTCGCCGTCCGTGCGGGACGCGCAGGTGAAACCGGAGCGACGGTGCGGGGCGACTCCGGACGAGCGCCGTCCCGACGAGCCCCTCGTATCCGGAAGCCAACCCCTCTCGGTGATGAAAGGAGGGCTCCGCTCAGCACAGGCCGGACCCCGATGCCGCGCCGAACACGGCGCCGCGACGCCCCTCAAAGAGGTGGCCAGGCCGACACGCGGGGCGCACTTTTCAGGAAGAGCACATCGATATCGCGGTGTGGCACAAAGTCCTTCACCACCATCTCGACGGTAGTCGGGCCGGTCTTCCTGAGATTGCTGCCGCAGAAGGCGACCATCGTGGCGGGATCACCCTTGTCCACTACCAGCCTGAACGTGCCGATCGCCCCGACCCCGGCGGGAACCACGTAGGTGAGATACTGCTCGTAAGCCTCGAAAGACCGGCTGCCGTCGGCGCTCGAACGCCGGTACAGGGTCTGGGCCGACCGCGCGAACGTGGGATCCGTGCAGAACCGTTCCGAATAGCGTGCCATCTGCGTCGGACCGAGATCCGGCGAACCGAACGCCAGGCTGGATCGGCCGCCCAGACTCGGCGTGAAGCTCTGGCGGATCGCGACCTCCTTCCCGGCCGGGAAGACTTGCCGGTGGCGGAACCTGGATGTCAGTGTCCAGAGCGGGACGTCCGAGATCGTCCCGTCCTCGTGCACCTGCCGATCGAGGAACCCGGCCGCGATCAGGGCGAGGCGGCGCCTCTCCGGGAGAAGGCGCAGCGGCACCGCCGTCGCCGCGACGGTCGGCACCAGCGGGATCCCGAGACCCTCGAGGTCGTCGGAGACCTCGGCCGGCTGGCCGTCGCGCATCAGGAAGGCGTGCTGTTCGAGCTGCCACGGGACGGTCCGGCCATCGACGGTGGCGTCGAAGGCCAGGAAATTGGCCTGCGCGGGTTCGGGGATGGATACGGCCGTCCCGGGGGCGCCGACGATATCGGGCATCGGAAACACCAGCGTGGCCTCGATGTCCGCGTCGGTCGGGTTACGGAACCGGTAATCGGTCCGCACGCCCTGCTCAGAAAGATGGAGATCTTCCGCCACGAGGGTGATCGCACCGCCCCGGTCCAGGACGAGATTCCCGGCGTTGAGCGAAGCGTCCGTGTCGTCGGCCCGGACCGGCAGGAAGGTCGCCGCGAGGAGGGCGAGGGCCAGCGACAGGGTTCTCATCACGATCACGCTTCGGGCTCCCGGGATCGGAGGCGACCGGCGCGGCCGCCGGGATCGGCGGATCGATCGTCCGACCCCCACCGGATCGGACAGGATTCCGCCGCGCCTCCGTTGTGCGAGAGCTGTCATGCGTCTACAACGATCGCGTGACGGTGCCCCGGCGACGGGGTGAAAAGGGAATGCGGTGAGGGGCGCGAGCCTCGAATCCGCGGCTGCCCCCGCAACTGTGAGCGGCGAGCGCCTGCCGAGGGCCACCGGAGCGATCCGGGAAGGCGGCAGGGGCGTCGAGCCGCGAGCCAGGAGACCTGCCGTCACGACAGGATCCCGTTGTGCCGCCGGTGGGGCGGCTGGAGACAGAATCATGACGACCTCGACCCTCGCCCCCGTCGCTGCCGGCACCCGCGCGTCCGAGCGACCGATCGCCGTGGCGCTCGCGGCCTTCCTCGGCCTCGGCCTGCTGTTCATGGTCGGCTTCTCGCCGGCGATCGCGTTCCACAACGCGGCCCACGACTTCCGGCATACCCAGAACTTCCCCTGTCACTGACGCCGTCGACGCAGGGATGATCATCCGGCTTCTGTCGGCGGCGCTGGCTGCCGGCTTCTTCGCGGCCGTCGTCGTGACGGGCCTCGAACTCACGCTGACCTCACCTTTGATCGTGGCGGCCGAACGCTACGAGCAGGCCGAGCCCAGCCACCAAGCTGCCCGCGCGCTTCCGATCGTTCTGGCGCATGCCGGGCACGATCACGCGGCGCCGGACGGCGCACCGGAATGGCAGCCCGGCCCCGGTCTGCCCCGCATGGCCTTCACCGGTCTCGCGACCCTGGTGGGTGCCGTCGGCTACGCGCTCCTGCTCGGCGCCGTGATGCTCGCCTGCGGGCGGGAGCCGACGCCGCAGGTCGCCCTCGCCTTCGCGGTGGCGGGTTTCGCGAGCGTCGCCCTGGCTCCGGGCCTCGGCCTGCCGCCGGAGCTGCCGGGCAGCGAGGCGGCGCCGCTGGCCGTCCGGCAGGCGTGGTGGGTGATGACTGCGGCGGCGACCGCCATGGGCCTCTATCTGATCGTGGTCCGCCGGAGCCTGATCGCCATCCTGGGCGGCTTGGTGCTGATGATCGCGCCGCACGTGGTCGGCGCACCGCAGGCGCCGGAGGGAGCCTCCGGGCTGCCGGCGGCGCTGGCCGCGCAGTTCGCGGCGCGCTCGCTGGCGATCAGCTTCGTGTTCTGGACGCTGCTCGGCCTCGGGCTCGGCCGGGCGTGGCAGGTCTTCGGGCGCGGGACGGCACGGGGGACGGCCCGTGGCTGAGACCGTCCTCTACGTCTGCACCACCTGCCGCCGCGAGGGCGACGATCCGGACGGCCCCCGGGCCGGCGCACGCCTCCTCGACGCCCTGCGGGACCGGGCCGGCGGCGCCCCGGACCTGCGGCTCGAGCCGGTCGAGTGCCTGTCGGTCTGCAAGCGGCCCTGCACGGTGGCGGTCGCCGCCGCCGACCGCTGGACCTACGTGTACGGCGACATGGACCCGGCCGCCTCCGCCGAGACCATCCTGGCGGGGCTCGCCGCCTACGCCGCGACGCCGGACGGGATCGTCCCGTGGCGGGAGCGCCCGACCGCGTTCAAGAAGGGCGTGATCGCTCGGATACCCCCCTTCCCCGCACCGCGCCCGCTTCCGGCCGGCACCCTGGAGGCCGCTGAATGACCCTCGTCGCCAAAATCCCCTGCACCATCGTCACGGGCTTCCTGGGCGCCGGCAAGACGACGCTGGTCCGCCACGTGATCGAGAACGCGAAGGGCCGCCGACTCGCCATCCTGGTCAACGAGTTCGGCGACGTCGGCTTCGACAAGTCGTTCCTGGCCGCCTGCGGCGTCGAAGGCTGCACCGAGGAATCCATCGTCGAGCTGCCGAACGGCTGCATCTGCTGCACGGTGGCGGACGATTTCGTGCCGGCGCTGGAGACCCTGCTCGGTCGCGCCGAGCCGCCGGAGCACATCCTGATCGAGACCTCCGGCCTCGCCCTGCCGAAGCCGCTGGTCCAGGCGTTCCAATGGCCGGCGATCCGCTCGCGGGTCACGGTCGACGGCGTCGTGGCGGTGGTCGACGGGCCGGCGGTGGCCGCGGGCGCCTTCGCGGAGGATCCCGAAGCGCTGGCGGCCCAACGGGCTGCCGACCAGTCGGTCGATCACGACAACCCGCTGGAGGAAGTGTTCGAGGACCAACTCCTCTGCGCCGACCTCGTTGTGCTCAACAAGGCCGATCTGATCGACGCAGCCACCCGCGCCCGGGTCCGCGCCGAGGTGGAGGGGCATTTGCCCCGCGCCGTGAAGGTGGTGGAGACCGAGAGGGGGGTCATCGATCCGCGGGTTCTGCTGGGCCTCGGCGCCGCGGCCGAGGACGATCTGGACGCCCGCCCCTCCCATCACGGCGAGGGCGAGGATCACGACCACGACGATTTCGAGACCGTGGCGCTGCCGATCCGCCCGGCGGTGACGGCGGCGGATCTCGCGGCGCGCGTCGAGAGGGCGGCCGAGACCGCTGGCGTCCTGCGGATCAAGGGGTTTGCCGAGGTCGAAGGCAAGGCGATGCGCCTCGTCGTGCAGGGGGTCGGCCGGCGTGTCACCCACCATTTCGACCGGCCCTGGCGGTCGGGCGAGGCCCGGGACGGAGCGCTCGTGGTGATTGGGCTGAAGGGATTCGACCGGGCCGCCGTCGCGGCGGCGCTCGCGGGATGAGACCCGTCGCGCGCGCCGGTCCGGACACGGCCTAGGGACGGGCGCGATGCATCTCGTGCGCATCGATGCCGTCTCCCTCGACGAGGGCGAGGCGGCGGTGGATCTCGGGCAGGAGCCCGGTGACCTCGTGGTGCTGTCCTTCACCGACAGCGACCTCGCCGGGATCGCGCGGGCGCATGCCGCCGAGCCGGGCCTGCCGAGCCTGCGCCTCGCCAAGATGGCCAAGCTGCGGCACCCGCTGTCGGTCGATCTCTACGTGGACCGCGTCGTGGCGCGGGCCAGGATCGTGGTGATCCGCTGCCTCGGCGGCCTGGATTACTGGCGCTACGGCGTCGAGCGCTGCGCCGCGGCGGCCCGGGCGCACGGCGTGATGCTCGCGGTGCTGCCGGGGGACGATCGGCCCGATCCGCGGCTCGCCGCCCTCTCGACCGATCCTGCGTTCGCGGAACGGCTCGACGCCTATTTCCGCGCCGGCGGACCCGAGAATCTGCGCCGGATGCTGCGGCTGCTCGCCACGCGGACGGGGGCCGATCTCCCGGTCGAGCCGCCCCAACCGCTGCCCCGGGGCTTTGCGTGGTGTCCGGGCTGCGGCGCGCTGCCCCTCGATCGGGCCGTCGCGGCGGCGGAAACCGCGGTCCCGCTGAGGGATCTGCGCGCCACGCCGCTCGTACTGCTGCTCGTCTACCGCTCCGCGGTGCTCGGCGGCGATACCGAGCCGTTCGTCGCCCTGATCGCCGCCCTGCGCGCCCGGGGGATCGGCGTCCTGCCGATGGCCGTATCGAGCCTCAAGGAACCCGAGGCCGCCGCCGCGGTCGCGGCCGCCGTGCGGGCGCGGCGGCCCGATCTGGTCATCGCCGCCACCGCCTTCTCGGCCCGCGAGGACGGGACCGACTTCGTGCTCGACGGCGCCGATTGTCCGGTGCTCCAGGCCTTCACGGTCGGATCCCCGCGCGCGGCCTGGAAAGCCTCGGCCCGGGGGCTCGGCGCGGCCGATCTCGCCATGCAGGTGGCGCTGCCGGAATTCGACGGCCGCCTCTCGGGTTTTCCGATCTCCTTCAAGGAGGAGGAGGCCGAGATCGCGGGCTTCGCCGAGCGCCGGGCGGTGGCCTACGCGCCGGGGATCACAGCGCTCGCCGACCGGGCCGCCGGCTGGCTGCGGCTCGCCGCCCTGCCCCGGGGCGAGCGGCGCGTCGCGATGGTCCTGTCCGATTATCCGGCGCGGGGCGGCCGGGCCGGTTTCGCGGTCGGCCTCGATACGCCGGAGAGCGCCCGGGCCATCGCCGCCGACCTCGCCGCCGCGGGCTATGCCGGGTACGCCTTGCCGGAGGCCGGCGCGCTGATGACGGCGCTCACCGAGGGGCCGGGAGGATTTCGCGTATCGCTCGCCGCCTACCGGGCTTGGCTCGACGGCGTGCCGGAGGCGACGCGCGCTGCCCTCGCGCAGGCCTGGGGCGAGCCGGACACGGACTCGCACTGCATCGATGGCGCGTTCCAATTCCGGATGGTGTCGTCCGACGCCGCGGGTACGGCGAGCGGCGGACTCACGATCTTCCTGCAGCCCGACCGCGGGCGCGATCCCGACCGGAAGGCCGGCTACCACGATCCCGAGCGGGTCCCGACCCACGCCTATCTCGCCTTCCATCTCGGGCTGCGGCGGCATTTCGACGTGCTGGTCCAGCTCGGCACCCACGGCACGACCGAATGGCTGCCCGGCAAGGCCGTGGCCCTGTCGCCCGGCTGCTTCCCGGCGCTCTGCGTCGGCGCCCTGCCGGTGGTCTATCCCTTCATCGTCGACGACCCCGGCGAGGCCGCTCCGCTCAAGCGCCGCCTCGGCGGCATCGCCCTCGGCCATCTGACGCCGCAGGTCGCCGCTCATGACCTCTCGCCAGAGGCGGCGCGGCTGCGCGAACTCGTGGAGGAATACGCCGCCGCCAGCGTCATCGATCCCCGCCGCGCCACCCTGATCGCCCGCGCCATCCTGGAGGAGGCTCAAGCCGCCGGACTGCTCGACGGCGCCGGGATCGGCGCCGACACGCCGATGGAGGAGGCGCTGACACGGCTCGACGCCCACCTCTGCGACCTCGGCGAAACCAGCTTTCGGGATGGCCTGCACGTCTTCGGCCGTGCCTCCGACGGGGCCCCCGCCCCGGTGGCGGCGAGTGCCGAGGCCGAACGCGCCGGGCTCCTCGCGGCCCTGGACGGCCGGTTCGTTCGGCCCGGCCCGTCCGGCTCGCCCTCCCGCGGGCGCACCGACGTGCTGCCGACCGGACGCAACCTCGCGACCCTCGACCCGCGGGCGATCCCGAGCCGCGCTGCAGCGCTCCTCGGCGCGAAGGCCGCCGACGCCGTGGTGACGCGCTACCTCCAGGACGAGGGCGCCTATCCGGCCCGCATTGTGATGGATCTCTGGGCTTCTCCGACCCTGCGCACCGGCGGCGAGGACGTGGCGCACGCGCTGGCGCTGATGGGCGTCCGTCCGGTCTGGGACCATGCCAGCACCCGCGTGACCGGGTTCGAGGTGTTGCCGCTCGCGATGCTCGACCGGCCGCGTATCGATGTGACGGTGCGGGTCTCGGGCGCGTTCCGCGACACGTTCCCGGAGACGCTGGCTTTGATCGACCGCGCCGCTCGGGCGGTCGCCGACCGGGACGAGGCCGACGACGAGAACCCGCTTGCGGCCTCCCGCAGGCGCGGCGGGACAGCCGCCCGGGTCTACGGCGCGGCGCCCGGACGCTACGGCGCCGGGACGGCCGCCACCGCCCTCGACGGATCCTGGGACACCCGCGCCGATCTCGGCCGCGCCTATCTCGCCGCCAGCGCCCACGCCTACGGCGACCGCGAGGGGCCGGACGCGGATTTCGCCGCCCGGGTCGCGGCGGCCGACGCCTATCTGCACGCCTTCGACGCGGCCGAGCGCGACCTGTTCGACGGCGACGCCGCCGTCGACGCGATGGGCGGGTTTGCGGCCGCGGCGGCGCTGCAGGATGGCCGCCCGGCGCTCTACAGCCTCGATGTCTCCGTGCCAGAACGCCCGAAGGCCCGCACCGCCCGGGAAGACGCCGCGCGCCTGATCGGCGGCCGGCTCGCCGATCCCCGCTGGGTCGCCGCACAGCTCCGCCACGGCTACCGTGGGGCGCAGGAGCTAGCTCAGGGGCTTGATGCAGTCTTCGTGCTCGCCGCCGCGAGCGATGCCGTGTCCGACGCCGGCTTCGACCGGCTCTACGCGGCCTGGATCGCCGACGCGGAGGTGTTCGAGCGCCTGCGCGCCGCCAATCCCGCGGCGACGCGGGCGATCCTGGAGCGCTTCGACGAGGCCCGCGACCGCGGCCTCTGGCACAGCCGGCGCAACGCCCTGCCGGCCGACGCGCTGATGCCGGAGGCGGCCGAGTGAGCGCGCCCGCGCATCGCCGGGTCCTGCCAGAGGCGCCCAGCCGGAGAGGCTGGTGCCCCGGCCTCGCCCGCCCGATGCCCACGGGCGACGGGCTGCTGGCACGCGTCCATCCGCCGCTGGGGATGCTGTCGCTGCCTCAGGCCCGCGCGGTGGCGCAGGGCGCGCGCCTTTACGGGAACGGCCATCTCGACCTCACGGCCCGGGCCAACCTGCAGATCCGCGGTGTCACCGAGGCGAGCAGCGCGCTGCTGGCCCGGCTGCTCACCGAGGCCGGCCTTGGCGACAGCCGCGCCGACGGCGGCCCGCAGCGGCTGACCCTCACCCAGCCGCTCGCCGGACAGGATCCCGCCGAGTTGTTCGACGTTCCGGCGCTGGCCCAGGCGATCGAGACGGCGGCGCTCGCGATTCCGCGTCTGCCGGCCAAGACCTTGGTCGTCGTCGAGGGGCGGCTGGATGCGGCAGCGCCGGACGCCGATTGCCTGGTGGCGGCGCGCGATGCCGCGCGCGTCGAAATCTCGATCGCCGCCGCGGACGGGATGCAGACCGTCACGGACTGCACGACAACCGATGCACCGGACGTCCTGACCATGCTGCTCACGGCCTTCGCACGGACCGGCCGCCGGCGGATGCGCGATCTGTCGGAGGACGAGCGGGCTGCCCTGGCGGGGGCGTCAGTCTCTTCGACGCAGGGACAGGATCGGCAGTCCGGATTTCCCGCGCGCCCTCCCTCCCCCCGTTGCGGGGGCGGGTGGCCCGATGGGCGTCCCCTGCGTCAGCAGGGGTCGGACCAGGACGAAGTCCCGCAAGAAGGGAACCCGGGTTCCGGACGCGGCGCGCCCTCGACGCAGCACGATGCCCTGGTCCGCGCCGTCGCTCCCCCCGCGCGGGACTTCGTCCCGACCCGCCCCCCTCTGGGGGCCACCCGCCCCCGCAAAGGGGGGAGGGAAACGCGCCCCGTACCGTTCGCCCCCGCGGCCGGTCTCCTGGCCCGGCCCGATCACGAGATCCTCGCCCTGGACGCTCCCTTCGGCCGCTGCACCGCCGACGCCCTCGATCGCGTCGTGTCCGCCGCGGAGGCCGTCGGTGCGGACACGATCCGCCTGTCGCCCACGCGCGGCTTCGTCCTGCTCGCCCCGGCGGATGCCCCGGTGGCCGCGGTGCTGGCGGACCTCGCGGCGGATGTCATCGTCACGCCCGACGATCCGCGGCGCTGCGTCGACGCCTGCACGGGCGCCCCGGGCTGCGCCTCCGGCTCGACATCGACCCTGACCGACGCGGCGCGGCTCGCGGCACGCTTCCAACCGCTGGCAGCGGCGGGATACACGGCGCACGTCTCGGGCTGCGCCAAGGGCTGTGCGCGCCCCGGCCCCGCCGACCTGACCCTCGTGGGAACCCACGGTCGGTACGGCATCGTCATCGGCGGCGGACCCGGCGATGAGCCGGCGCTACATCTCCCTATCGAGGCCGTTCTGGACCGGTTAGGAAGGGCCAAGACTGTCGGGCTTTCCGCCGCGTTCACGCCGGATACGACCCGAGCAGACGACAGAGGGGACGGAAGACCGGCATGAGCGCGAGCCAGAATGCCCTGCGCCAGGCAGGATCGGAACCGGCGGCCCACGAGCCCCCCTCCCGCTACGATTACATCCGCGACGGCGGCGCGATCTACGCGCGCTCCTTCGCGATGATCCGCGCCGAAGCCGATCTCGCCCGCTGGACGGGGGCCGCCGAGCGCGTGGTCGTGCGCATGATCCACGCCTGCGGCATGACCGACCTTCCGGCCGACGTGGAGATGTCGAAAGACTTCGCCGCAGCCGGCACCGCCGCGCTCCAGGGCGGGGCGCCGATCCTGTGCGACGTCCGCATGGTGGCGGACGGCGTTACCCGGGCGCGCCTGCCCGCCGCCAACCCGGTGCTCTGCACGCTGGGCGATGCCCGCGTGCCGGACCTAGCCAAGGACCTCGGCACGACCCGCTCGGCCGCCGCCATGGAGCTGTGGCGCGCGCATCTGCCGGGCAGCGTCGTGGCGGTGGGCAACGCGCCGACCGCCCTGTTCCGCCTGCTGGAACTGCTCGACGCCGGCGTCGCGCCGCCTGCCGCGGTGATCGGCATCCCGGTGGGTTTCGTCGGGGCGGCGGAGTCGAAGGAGGCGCTGGCCCGGGACGGCCGGGTGCCGTTCGTGGTCGTCCACGGGCGGCGCGGCGGCAGCGCCATGACGGCCGCCGCCGTCAACGCGCTCGCCAGCGAGGCCGAGTGATGGACGGGTTCGAACGGCTCGACGAGCCCGCCGAAGCGCTGCCAGCCGCCGTGGTGACCGGCACGCTGTACGGGGTCGGCATGGGCCCCGGCGATCCGGACCTGCTGACCGTGAAGGCCCAGCGCATCCTGACGCGGGCGCCGGTGCTGGTCCACTTCTGCAAGCAAGGCCGGCGCGGCAACGCCCGCACCATCGCGGACGCGATCCTGCGCGATCCCGATCGCGAGCTGGCGCTGGCTTATCCCTACACGACCGAGCTCCACCCCGAGCACCCGGACTACGTGGCGGCTCTGGCCGGCTTCTACGACGACGCGGCCGGCCGGCTCGCCGACCATCTCGGCGCGGGGCGCGACGTGGCGATCCTGTCGGAGGGCGATCCCTTCTTCTACGGCTCATTCATGCACCTGTGGCGGCGCCTGAAGGATCGTTTCCCGGTCGAGGTGGTGCCTGGGGTCACCGGCATGTCGGGCTGCTGGACCCGGGCGGGCACGCCGATCACCTGGGGCGACGACGTCCTGACCGTCCTGCCCGCGACCCTCTCGCTCGCCATCCTCACCGAGCGCCTGCGCGGCACCGACGCCGCCGTGGTGATGAAGCTCGGCCGTCACCTGCCCAAGGTGCGCGCGGCGCTGGCCGCCGCCGGCCTCTTGGAGCGCGCGGTCTATGTCGAGCGCGGCACGATGGCGGGTGAACGCGTCGTGATGCTGGCCGACAAGGCCGACGATGCCGCCCCCTACTTCTCCATGGTGCTGCTGCCCGGCGAGGGACGCCGGCCGTGAGCGGGACGCTGTCGGTCGTTGGCCTCGGCCCGGGCGATGACAGCCTGCTGACCGAGTCCGCGCGCCGGGCGCTCGACGCCGCGGAGGACCTCATCGGCTACCACCCCTACGTCGCTCGCGTGCCCGAGCGGCCGGGCCTGACCCGGCATGCCAGCGACAATCGGGTCGAGGTCGACCGGGCCCGCCACGCCCTTCAGCTCGCGGCCGCCGGCCGGCGGGTCGCGATCGTCTCCGGCGGCGATCCCGGCGTCTTCGCCATGGCGGCGGCGGTGTTCGAGGCGGTGGAGCACGGAGAACCGAGCTGGCGCGACCTCGCCATCACGGTCGAGCCCGGGATCACCGCCATGCTGGCCGCCGCGGCGCGGCTCGGCGCCCCGCTCGGCGGCGACTTCTGCGCCCTGTCGCTCTCGGACAACCTGAAGCCCTGGCCGGTGGTGACGGCTCGTCTGGAGGCGGTGCTGCGCGCCGATCTGGTCGTGGCCCTGTACAACCCGATCTCGTCCGCGCGGCCCTGGCAGCTCGGCGCCGCCCTGGAGATCGCGGCCGGCATCCGCGCCCCGGAGACGCCGGTGATGTTCGCCCGCGCGATCAGCCGGCCCGACGAGGCGATCCGGGTGACCACGCTGGCCGACGCGCCCGCGGCACCGGCCGATATGGCGACCCTGGTGATCCTCGGCGCCTCGACGACGCGGCTGATCCCCCGATCCGGTCGTCCGCCTTTTGTCTACACCGCGCGCAAGGTGGAGGCGGCGTGAGCGTCGGCGTCGAGCCAGCGGAGCACCCCGGCCGTATCGGCCACGCTCGGGACATCGGGCTTGTCCGGCCGGCGGACCATCACCACGGGGATCGCCAGGGCGCGCGCCGCCGCGATCTTGCCATAGGTCGCCGCCCCGCCGGAATTCTTGCTGACCACGATCTCGATGCCGGCCGCCTGCATCAGCGCGGCCTCGGCCTCCGCGTCGAAGGGGCCGCGGGCCTCGATGGCCGTGAGATGCGGCACCGGCAGGACATCCCCGAGCGGCTCGACCGTGCGCGCCCAGTAGGCGTGCTGCGGTGCCGCCGCGAAGGCCCCGGCCTCCTGCCGGCCGACCGTCAGGAACACGCGCCGGGGCGCGGAGCCGAGCGCCGCGACGGCGGCCGGCATGCTCTCGACCTCGGTCCAGCGATCACCGGGCGCGAGGCTCCAGGCCGGACGGCGGATCGCGAGCAGCGGCACCCCCGCCAGGGCCGCCGCGCCGGCGGCGTTGTCCGAGATCCGGGCCGCGAAGGGATGCGTGGCGTCGATCAGCCGGTCGATCTTGTCCGACCGCAGGTATCGCGCGAGGCCCTCGGCGCCCCCGAAGCCGCCGCTCCGCGTGGGGACAGGCTCCGGTTTCGGCGCTGCGGTCCGGCCCGCCAGCGACAGCATCACGGACAGATCGTCCCGCCCGGCGAGCGCGCGCACCAGGGCGCTGGCCTCCCCGGTCCCGCCGAGGATCAGAATCCGCGTCACGCCATCCGTCATGAGCGCCTTGTCCATGAGCGGTGAGGTCCTGTCGAGCCGACCCGAGGCCGGACGCTGGCTGTCGATCATCGGCATCGGCGAGGACGGGCGCTCCGGCCTCATACCCGCCGCGGCCGAGGCGCTGGATTCCGCCCGCGTCGTCTACGGAGGGCGCCGCCACCTGACACTGGCCGGTGCCCTCGCGGCTGAGACCCGGTCCTGGCCCAGCCCAATCCACACGGCCTATCCAGACATCCTGGCCCGCCGGGGCGAGCCCACCTGCATCCTCGCGACCGGCGATCCGTTCCATTACGGCATCGGCGCTGAGATCGCCCGCCTCGTCCCGCCGGGCGAGATCCGGGCATTCCCGCAGCCCTCCGCGTTCAGCCTCGCCTGCGCCCGGCTCGGCTGGCCGCTGGCCGAATGCGGCCTCGTCACCCTCCACGGCCGGGCGCTCGCGCGGATTGTGCCGCATCTCCAGCCGGGGGCGCGGCTGCTGGTCCTGTCCTGGGACGGCGCGACGCCGGGGGCGCTGGCGGCCCTGCTCGCCGAGCGCGGTTTCGGCGATTCCACCGTGACGGTGCTGGAGGCGATGGGCGGCCCGCGCGAGCGGATCCGCGCGGCGCGCGCCGACGCCTTCGATGTCGCGGGCATCGATCCGCTCAACACCGTGGCGATCGCCGTGGCCGGTGCGGGCCGCGCGCTGCCCCTCGCGCCCGGCCTCGACGACGCCCTGTTCGACAATGACGGGCAGCTCACCAAGGCCGAGATCCGGGCTCTGACCCTGGCGGCTCTGCGCCCGCATCCGAACCTGCACCTGTGGGACATCGGAGCCGGCGCGGGCTCAATCGCGATCGAATGGATGCTGCGCCATCCGAGCCTGCGCGCCACGGCCGTGGAGGCCCGGCCGGACCGGGCCGAGCGCATCCGGCGCAATGCCGAACAGCTGGGTGTGCCGGACCTCGCCGTGGTGACCGGCGCCGCGCCGGCGGCGCTCATCGCGTTGCCGCTCCCGGATACGGTGTTCGTCGGCGGCGGGGTCTCGGAGCCGGGCGTCCTCCCCGCCGTGCTGGAGGCCCTCCGGCCGGGCGGGCGGTGCGTCGCCAATGCGGTGACGCTGGAGGGCGAGGCGACCCTGCTCGGGGCCTTCGCGGCCCGGGGCGGCAGCCTGCGCCGCTTCTCCGTCGAGCGGGCGAGCCCTGTGGGCGGCCTGCACGGCTGGCGGCCCGCCATGCCGGTCACCCAATGGGCTTGGACCAAGCCATGACCGGATGCCTCGTCGCCGGAATCGGGTTTCGCCGCGGCACAGGCGCCGACGAGATCGCGGCGCTGATCGCCCGCGCCCTCGAACGGGTCGGCGCCGAACGAGCCGCGCTGACCGCCATCGCCACGGCGGCCGACCGGGCAGCGGAACCGGCGGTGACGGCGGCTGCGGCGCGGTTCGGCCTGTCGCCCCGCCCGATCGCCCCGGACGCGCTGGAAGCCCGCGACGCCGAACTCGCGACGCGATCCGCGCGGATCGAGCATCTGCGCGGGGTGGGCTCCCTGGCGGAGGCGGCGGCTCTGGCGGCGGCCGGTCCGGACAGCCGTCTCGCCCTTCCCCGGATCGCCAGCGGCGGCGCCACCTGCGCGCTCGCCCGCGGCCAGACCACGATGCCCGCAGCATGACCGTCCACTTCATCGGCGCCGGCCCCGGCGCGGCCGACCTCATCACGGTCCGCGGCCGCGACCGCGTCGCCGCCTGCCCGGTCTGCCTCTATGCCGGCTCCCTGGTGGCGCCCGAGATCCTCGGCTGGTGCCCGCCGGGCGCCCGGATCGTCGATACCGCCCCCCTCGACCTTGACGCCATCCTGGCGGAGATCGCGGCGGCGCACGCCGCCGGCCAGGACGTCGCCCGGCTGCATTCGGGGGATCTGTCGATCTGGAGCGCGCTGGCCGAGCAGATGCGCCGGCTCGACGGGCTGGGCATCCCCTACACGGTGACGCCCGGCGTCCCGGCCTTCGCGGCGGCGGCGGCCGTCCTCCGGCGGGAGTTGACCGTGCCGGGGCTGGCGCAATCCGTCGTCCTGACCCGCACCTCCGGCCGGGCGAGCGCCATGCCCGAGCGCGAGACCCTGGCAGCCTTCGCGGCGACCGGCGCCACGCTGGCGATCCATCTCTCCATCCACGTGATCGAGCGGGTCGCGTCCGAGCTGATCCCGTTCTACGGACCGTCCTGTCCGGCCGCCGCGGTGTTCCGCGCCTCCTGGCCGGACGAGCGGGTGCTGAGGGCCGATCTCGCCACGCTGCCCGCCCAGGTGGCGGCGGCCGGCCTCGAACGCACGGCGCTGATCCTCGTCGGGCCGGCGCTCGGCGCCCGCGATTTCCGCGAGAGCGCGCTCTACGCCGCCGATTACGACCGGCGCTACCGACCCGGCGGAACGGTCGGGGGGCGGACGTGAGCGCCCCGGGTCTCCTCGTCGCGGCGCCGCGGTCGAGTTCCGGCAAGACCACCGTGGCACTTGCCCTGATGCGCGCCCTGACCCGCCGGGGCCTGCGGGTGCGCGCCGCGAAATGCGGGCCGGACTACATCGATCCGGCCTTCCATCAGGCGGCGACCGGACGGCCGAGCTTCAACCTCGACAGCTTCGCCATGGCGCCGCCCCTGCTCGATGCCCTGGCGTACGCGACGACGGCCGATGCCGACATCGTGATCGCCGAAGGCTCCATGGGCCTGTTCGACGGGGTTCGGGCCGCCGAGAGCCGGACCGGTGCGAATGCCGACATCGCCGCCCGCTACGGCTGGCCGGTGGTGCTGGTGGTGGACGTCTCCGGGGCGGCGCAATCGGCCGCCGCGGTGGCTTTGGGCTGCCGGCTCTACGATCCGCGGATCACAATCGCAGGCGTGATCCTGAACAAGGTGGCCAGCGCCCGCCATCGCCGCCTCGTGGAGGCCGGGATGGAGCGCGCCGGGCTGCCGGTGCTGGGCGCGCTGATGCGCGACGCCCAACTGGTCCTGCCCGAGCGCCATCTCGGCCTGGTCCAGGCCGGCGAGACCGCCGATCTAGAGGCACGCCTCGACCGGCTCGCCGATCTCGCGCTGGCCGGCATCGCCCTCGACGCCGTCATCGCCGCGGCCGGCGGCGGCGTGCCGGACGTCGGGGGGGCCCTACCCCCACCGCCCGGCCAGCGTATCGCGGTGGCGCGGGACGCAGCCTTCAGCTTCCTCTATCCGCATCTCGAAGCCGGCTGGCGCATGGCGGGTGTCGAACTGGTCCCGTTCTCGCCCCTCGCGGACGAACCGCCGCCGGCGGATTGTGATGTCTGCTGGTTGCCCGGCGGCTATCCTGAGTTGCATGCCGGTCACCTTGCCGGCGCCGCGACATTCCTCGAGGGCCTGCGCGCGTTCGCGCGGACCCGCCCGGTCCACGGCGAGTGCGGCGGCTACATGGTCCTCGGGCATTCCCTCGAGGATGCCGAGGGCATCACCCATGCGATGGCGGGTCTGCTGCCGGTGGCGACGTCGTACCGCCGGCGCAAGCTGCATCTCGGCTATCGGGTCGCGCACCTGTGCGGCGACGGGCTGCTCGGTCGGCGCGGGACCCGGCTCGTCGGCCACGAGTTCCACTATGCCAGCGAAGTGTCGCCGACGGCCCCGGCACCGGACGCCCTCGCCCATGTCGCGGATGCGGAGGGCGCCGATCTCGGCTTCGCCGGGCACCGAATCGGCCACGTTTCCGGAAGCTTCTTTCACCTCATCGCCGGGGATCCGGCCTGAGACGACCGGGGCCGCCGAAACTTTCGGCGAACCGCGGGCCGAGGGCAAAAACTATAGTTCTGGGGTGCTAATTAGTATCGCGCCGGCAACCATATCGGCGGACAGCGCCTCGAAAGGCCGACATCAAGCGAGATCGCTCGAAGGCGCGGTTTCGCGCACCTGCGCGAGGCGCGCGGCGCTGCGGACCAGCGCCAGCACGTCCCGGCGCATCTGCTCATCCTCGATCTGCGCGTAGGCGCGCAGCAGCTCGATCGCGCCGTGGCCGCTGAGGAAGCCGAACACGTCTTCCTGTGTGTTGGCGCGGGGCTCGCTCTCCTCGAAGAATGCCGAGACCGGGACATCGAGAAGGCGCGCGATCTCGCGAAGCCGCCCGGCGCCGACCCGGTTCTGGCCCTTCTCGTATTTCTGCACCTGCTGGAAGGTGACGCCCACCGCATTGCCCAGGGCGGTCTGGCTCATGCCCCGGGCCTTTCGCAGGGCGGTGATCCGGATGCCAACCAAGCGATCGACATCCGTCGTCTGCTTCGGCATCGCCTGACCCGGTGTATCCTTCTCGCCTGAGGTGAGTGCATCCTGTTCCGGACGCGCCGTCTTCCCCTCACCGTCGCGCCGCTTCACCGTCCGTCCCGCCTTCCGAAATCGTGAAATTGGATCGTACGGCTTTGAGTTCGCCGAGGGCACAACACCGTCCTGCGGAACATACCGACCGCGCCACAATAGGACACCAAGTCATCAAGCTGTGCAAGTCGAAGACTACATCTTCTAGTTTAACCACTCTAAACTCTGCAACATTGTTGCTGAAATGTCGACTTTCTCGCAGCCGCATTCATGCGGTGCGCCGCGTCGCCGCGCCGGGGCGCGCACGCGCGGAGAAACCGCTAGGAGAGTCGTTTCCGCGGAGGGAAATCACATGTTCATCGCGATGAATCGCTTCAAGGTCGTCAAGGACGCGACGGCGGACTTCGAGGCCGTCTGGCTCGGGCGCGACAGCCATCTCGGTGAGATGGAGGGATTCGTGGAATTCCACCTTCTGCGCGGCCCTGAGCACGAGGACCACGTCCTCTATGCATCGCACACGATCTGGCGATCACGCTCCGATTTCGAGGCTTGGACGCGCTCGGAGCAGTTCAGGAAGGCCCACGGCCGCGTGCCCACCACCAAGCCGCTCTATTTGGGCCATCCACAGTTCGAAGGTTTCGAGGCGATCCAAACCGTGGGCGGTGCCGGCTCCGACCGGGAACACGCCGACGCGGTCTGATCGAGTCGGCCCGGTATCCGCCACCCGGTGGACGCCGACCCGAACACAGGTGTTACGGCTGGCACGGCTTCGGGGATCCATGCCCGGTCGCCGCGCCGGCCTCGGCGCAGGCGCCTCGACCTGTCACGCCGGAGGCACCCCGACCGAATATCCCCATCGGTTGTACTTTTCGACTAGGATAACGCGCCTGAATTGAACGGCGCGAGGTGTGCGAAGTACGTATTCAATGGATTGCCATTTGTCATGTGGCGAACAGCGGATTTCAGTTAATCGTTCATTGCCGGTTTAGTCCGTGCGTACTAGACCGGGGCGGTTCGGAAAGAATGGGTTCGTGATTCTCCGGGCGCGCCGCTTGCTCCGTCACCGGTACAGGCCGGCACTGAAACACGCTCTGTTTCAGACTGGTACAAAGTCCGATCAAGACGGGACGTGGCGCGTCAGATGTTTCACGAACGGATCCCGGAGACATTTCAGCTTCTGCCGAATTCGGCAGAGCGGCGTCGCAGCGTCTGGTCGGCGCTGCTGCCTCACCGTGGCCGGGCAGCGGCCCGGGTCGCCCTGTCGTCGGCGCTGGCCGCCACAGACCTCGCGGCGATTCTCGCGGTCACGCTGTTCATGGAATGCGCCTACGAGATCGTCTACCAGGACGGGCTCATCGGCACCGGCAGCGTGCGCGGTCTTCGTCTGGCCTCCCTCCTCGGCCTCATCATCGTGGCCACGAACGCCCTGCGTGCGGAGTACAGCCTCGACAACGCGATCTCCCAGAAGTCGAACGTTCAGCGGGCCGCCTCACTCTGGCTGGTGGCCTGGGCCGCCGTGCTCGTGGTCGGTTTCATGACCAAGACCACCGGCGATTACTCACGCCTCGTCTCCCTCGGATCCTTCGTCGCTGGGCTGCCGGCCCTGATCCTGGCCCGCACGGCGATGATCCGCCTCGTGCGGCAACGCCTGACGGCCGGGTCGGCCTCGGTGAGCCGCGTCCATCTCGTGGGCTACGAGGAGGATATCGCGCGCTTCTATGCCAGTAACGCGATCGACCGGCTCGGCCTGCGGATCGTCGGGACGAGCTACCTGCGCCGGGTCGATCCAGGCGCCGACATCGCCGTCCGCCATGATCAGCTCCAAGAGGATCTCGATCTCGCGGTCTCGGTCGTGCGCTTCCTGCGCCCGGATGACGTGTTCGTCCTCGTGCCGTGGACCGACAACGCCGAGGTCGAGCGCTGCATCGACGCCTTCCTGCGGGTGCCCTCGGCGCTGCACCTGCGGCCCGGCGCGATGCTCGACCGCTTCCCCGATCTGCAGGTCGCCCGGGTCGGCGGCGTCTCCGGCATCAATATCGGCCGCCGCCCGCTCAACCTGGGCGAGGTCGTGCTCAAGCGGGCGCTCGACCTGACGGTCGCGACGATCGCGCTGATCTCGCTGTCGCCGCTGCTCGCGCTGATCGCGGTGGCGATCAAGCTCGACAGTGCCGGGCCGGTCTTCTTCCGCCAGAAGCGCTACGGCTTCAATCAGCAGCCCTTCGGTGTCTTCAAGTTCCGCTCGATGCGGACGGAGACGAACGCGGTGTTCCGGCAGGCCACCCGCAACGACAGCCGGATCACCCGGGTCGGCGCGATCCTCCGGCGGACCAACCTCGACGAGCTGCCCCAGCTCTTCAACGTCCTGCGGGGGGAGATGTCGCTGGTGGGTCCGCGCCCCCACGCCCTCGCGCACGACCGGAGCTTCGAGCGCCGGATCGCCCTCTACGCCCGCCGCCACAACGTGCGGCCGGGGATTACCGGCTGGGCGCAGGTCAACGGCTTCCGCGGCGAGACGCTGACCGACCTCGACATGGAGCGGCGCGTCGCCTGCGACCTGCACTACATCGACAACTGGTCGGTCTGGTTCGACCTCCAGATCATGATCCAGACGCTGATCTCGCGCCGGGCCTACCGGAACGCGTTCTGAAGGATCGGAGACCGGGTCAGGGCGTGCGCTTCTGCTCGCGGCAGAGGCCGCAATCGCCCTCGACCTCCAGAATGCTGTGGGTCGGGGTGAAGCCGGCCCGCTCCAGGGTGCGCTCGAGACCGTCCTCGACCTCCTGCGTGGACGCCTCGTCGACCGCGCCGCAGGTCCGGCAGATCAGGAAGATGACGCCTTCTCCGGGGGCATGGTCGTACGCGCAGGGGATGAAGGCGTTGCGGCTCGCGATCCGGTGGACCAGCCCCTGCTCCATCAGGAAGTCGAGGGCGCGATAGACCGAGACCGGCGCCACGCGCCGGCCCGGCGCACTCAGGCGCTCGGCGATGTCGTAGGCGCCCTGGGCCTTGCCGGAATCGGCAACCGCCCCCAGGACCTCGCGGCGCAGCGGCGTGAATTGCAGGCCGCGCGCGCGGCAGACGGCCTCCGCCCGGGCGAGCATGTCGTGGGCATCGGTCCGACACGCGTCGTGACCGTCGTGGCGGTGCATGATGGCTCCCATGACAGATCCGCAGGTTGTCCCGCGGGTTTGTTACAGTGTATCACCGCAACCCCGGACCGCACCAGTCTCCCGCCCATTCCGCGCATAGTCCGCGCATCCGCCCCGCGCCGACCCGCGCGCCGAGGACGCCTTGCCCACCACCTCCAGACTCAGACGCGGCGCCCGGCGATCCCTGTTCCAGAGCGGGATCGGTCCGCGCCTTGCCCTCGCCGGGGGCGTCTCCGCCCTGGTCTGGCTGGTGATCGCCTGGGCCCTCGCAGCATGAGCGCCGGCCATGGAAGCCCGGATCCGATCCGCCTCGTCGGCCTGACCCTCGGCTACGACCGGCATCCGGCGATCCACCACCTCGACGGGACCGTGCGCGCCGGCGACCTTCTGGCGCTGGTCGGCCCGAACGGGGCCGGTAAGTCGACCCTGCTCAAGGGCATGGCGGGGGAGATCCCGTGCCTCGACGGGCGGATCGAGCGGGCGGCCGCCGTCGCCTACATGCCGCAGGCCGACGAGATCGACCGGAGCTTCCCGCTGAGCGTGATGGACCTTGCCGGGATGGGCCTCTGGCGGCGGGCCGGCGCCTGGCGGAGCCTCGGCCGACATCGGCGTGCCATCGAGGCGGCGCTGGCCGCGGTCGGCCTCGACGGGTTCGAGGCGCGGTCGATCGGCACCCTCTCGGGCGGGCAGTTCCGCCGCGCCCTGTTCGCCCGTCTGATCCTCCAGGATTGCTCGGTCATCCTGCTGGACGAGCCGTTCACCGGGATCGACACCCGCACCGTCGACGATCTCCTGGCGCTGATCCGGAGCTGGCACGCGGAGGGCCGCACGGTCGTCGCGGCCTTGCACGATCTCGCCCAGGTGCGCGCCCATTTCCCGACGACGCTGCTCCTCGCCCGCGAGGCCATCGCCTGGGGGGCGACCGCCCGGGTGCTGACATCGGAGAACCTCGCCCGCGTGCGCAATCTCTCCGAGGCCTGGGACGAGGCCGCACCGGTCTGCGCCGGGCCGCGGGCCGATGTACCCCACGATCACGGCGCGCACGGCCACCATCATCACGAGGATGCCGCGTGATCGATCCGCTCGGCCCCCTGGTCGCGCCGTTCGTGGAGTTCGGCTTCATGCGCCGGGCGCTGGCCGGCTGCCTCGCGCTGTCCGTCTCGGCGCCGCCGGTGGGCGTGTTCCTGACGCTCCGCCGGATGAGCCTGATGAGCGACGCCATGAGCCACGCCATCCTGCCCGGCGCCGCGGCGGGCTTCCTGGTCGCGGGCCTGTCGCTGCCTGCGATGACCCTCGGCGGGCTGGTCGCGGGCCTCGCCGTAGCGCTGCTCGCGGGTGCCGTCACCCGCGCCACGACGGTGCGGGAGGACGCCAACCTCGCGGCCTTCTACCTGATCTCCCTGGCGGGCGGGGTGCTGCTGGTCTCGCTGCGCGGCTCGCAGATCGACCTGATGCACTTCCTGTTCGGCTCGGTCCTGGCGCTGGACGATGCCGCCCTGTGGCTGCTCGGCGGCATCAGCACGCTGACCCTGGTGGCGCTGGCCGCGATCTATCGGCCGCTTGTGATGGAATGCGTCGATCCGCTGTTCCTGCGCACGGTGAGCCGCAGCGGCGGCCCGGTTCACCTCGCCTTCCTGGCCCTGGTGGTGGTGAACCTCGTCGGCGGGTTCCAGGCGCTCGGGACCCTGCTGGCGGTCGGATTGATGCTGCTCCCGGCGGTGGCGGCCCGGTTCTGGACCCGCGATCTCGGCGGGCTCATCCCGGTCTCGATGCTGATCGCCGCGCTGGCGAGCGTGTCGGGCCTCAGCCTGTCGTATCAGCTCGACCTACCGAGCGGCCCGGCGATCGTGCTGGCCGCCGGGGCACTCTACCTCGCCTCGATGCTCGCCGGCCCGCGCGGCGGGCTGCTCCGCCGCCTCGTGCGGGCGCGCCACCTCGAAGCCTGATCAGGGCTGGTCCTTCAGGACCGCGAGCCCTTCGCGGTAGGTTGGATAGGCCAGCGCGACGCCGAGTTCCTCGCGGATCAGCCGGTTCCGCACGCGCTTGTTCTCGCCGTAGAAGCTGCGCGCCATCGGCGAGAGGTCGGCGGTCTCGAAATCGATCTCCGGCGGCAGCGGCAGCCCGGTCAGGGCGGCGGCGTGCTCGGTGACCGTCTGGGGCGCGGTCGGCTCGTCGTCGGTGACGTTGTAGATCGCCCCCGCCCGCGGCCGGTCGATCGAGGCCAGCAGCGTCGTGGCGATGTCATCGACATGGATTCGGTTGAACACCTGCCCGGCCTTCACGATCCGCTGGGAGCGGCCGGCGCGCAGCTTCACGATCGGGTTGCGCCCCGGTCCGTAGATGCCCGACAACCGGAAGATCTGGACCGCCTTGCCGGTCCGGGCCCCGAGCGCCAGCCACGCGCCTTCCGCGTCGAGCCGAACCTTGGATCGGGCGCTGCGGGGATCGGCCGGCGTCGCCTCGTCGATCCAGGCGCCCTGCTGATCGCCGTAGACCCCGATGGTCGAGAGGTAGCCGATCCAGCCGATCCGGCTCGCCGCGATCGCCTCGGCGTAGCGGGCGAGCACCGGGTCGCCGTCCTCGCCTGGGGGGGCCGAGACGAGGAGCACATCGGTGTCGGCGAGATCGGCGGCGATGCGGGGATCGTCGGCGCTCGGGCCGAAGGCGCGCATGGCGAAGCCGGTCTGCGCCGCGAGGCGTTCGGCGGCTGCGGGTTCGGTGACGGTGGCGTGCACGGCGCCGAACCGCTCGCGCGCCCGCTCGGCGAAGCGGCGGCCGGTGAAGCCCAGGCCGAAGACGAAGAGATTCATGCGGCCGATGTCTCGCCGGCACGGGCTTCCGTCAAGTCGATGGCGGCCGACCACTCGTCTCGGACATGGGGGTCGGTCTCGCCGGGTCCGTGCCGGCGATGCAGATCGCGGACCGCCTCCGGTTCGAGCAGCCGCGCGCAGGCCCAGACCGCCATGCCGCGCACCAGCGGCGCGGCATCGTTCAGCCGCGCGACCGCCGCTCCGGCGAGGTCGGGCGCGCCGGAATTGCCCACCGCGATCATCACGTTGCGTAGGAAACGGTCGCGGCCAGTGCGCTTCACCGGCGTGCCGGCGAACAGGCTGCGGAAGGCCGCGTCGTCGAGGGCGGCGAGATCGGCGAGTGGCGGGGCCGCCAGATCGGCCCGCGCCGCGAGGCGGGTCTCGGCGGCGGTGCGGGCGAACTTGTTCCAGGGGCAGACCGCGAGGCAGTCGTCGCAGCCGAACACCCGGTTGCCGATGGCCGGCCGGAACGCCGCCGGGATCGGGCCGGCATGCTCGATGGTCAGGTACGCGATGCAGCGCCTTGCATCGAGTCGGTAGGGCGCGGGGAACGCGTCGGTCGGGCAGATGTCGAGGCAGGCGCGGCAGGAGCCGCAATGGTCCTGGCCCGGCGAATCCGGCTCGAACTCGGCGCTCGTGTAGATCGCCCCGAGCAGCAGCCAGTTGCCGTGCTCGCGGGAGATCAGCACCGTGTGCTTGCCCTGCCAGCCGAGCCCGGCCGCCTCGGCGAGCGCCTTCTCCATCACCGGGGCGGTGTCGCAGAAGACCTTCACCCGCACGTCGCCCTTCGCCGACAGATAGCCGCCGAGTTCCTTGAGCTTGCCCTTCAAAACCTCGTGATAATCCCGCCGCTGGGCGTAGGCCGCGACCGCGCCGCGGTTCCGTTGCGTCACGAGGGCCAGGGGATCGTGGTCCGGCCGGTAGCTCATGGCCACGACCAGGATGCTGCGCAGGCCCGGCCACAGCCCGGTCGGTCGGGCGCGCTGGTCGGCCCGCTCTTCCATCCAGTCCATGGTGCCGTGGGCGCCCTCGGCGAGCCAGGCCGAGAGGCGGTCGGGCAGGTCCGGCAGGCGGTCGGGCCGGGTGACGCGCAGGCCGCAGAAGCCCAGCGCCCGGGCCCGGGTCTCGACGAGGCGGCGCAGATCGGCGCCGACGAAGGTCCGTCGTGCGTTCAGAAATCCAGATCCGCGTAATGGGCGGCCGGCGGCATCCCGGCGACCCGGTCGGCCAGCAGGCCCCGGAACGAGGGCCGCGACTTGACCCGGGCGTACCAGTTCCGCGCCATCTCGTCCTCGTCCCAGGGCACATCCCCGAGATAGTCGACGCAGGAGAGATGGGCGGCCGCGGCGAGGTCCGCATAGGTGAGATTGTCGCCCGCGATCCAGCGCCGCCGGGCGATCAGGTAGCCGATGTATTTGAGATGGTAGCGGACATTCGTCCGCGCGGCCCGGATCGCGTTCATGTCGGGCGGTCCACCACCCTCATGGGCGGACATGAAGCGCTTCGAGATCTTCTCGTTGACGAGGTAGCCCGTCACTTCCGCTTCGAATTTAACCAGAAACCAGTCGAGCAGGCGCCGCACCTCGACCCGCTCCACCGTGTCCTCCGGCAACAGGCGCCGCCCGGAGAGCCCGAGCCCGCGGGTCTCGTCGAGATATTCGGCGATGATGCCCGCGCCGGGCACGACGAGGCCGTTCTGCTCCAGCAGCACGGGCGTCAGACCCGCCGGATTGATCAGCAGGAAATCGTCCCGGCGCTCCCAGGGGCGTTCCTCGAACAGCGTCGGCTCCATGCCCATCTCGGCGAGCACGAGACGGATGAACCGGGAGTTCGCGCAGAAGGGGAAGTGGTAGAGGGTCGCCATCGAGGCCGTGCGGGACGTATCGGTCGGGCAGCGCGGTCGGTCCCGCGCTCGTCGAGGGTCCTGAAGCGCGGGTCTTCAGCGCGCAGGACTTCGGACCGAGCGTTATTGCCCGACCGTTGCCGAGCCCTTAACACGCGCAGCCGGCAACGGTAACCGCCCGTCAACCCTGATGGGCGAACCCTCCGGCCAACCCTCAGATGGCGCGGCATGCCCGGCACGGGCCGGCGCGCGCTCGCGGCACCAAGGCGTCACGATGGATCCGGCAAGCATCGGCAAGGCAGTGCTGCTCGCGCTGGTTGAGGGCGCGACCGAGTTCATCCCGGTCTCCTCCACGGGGCACCAGCTCTTGGTCGGCCACTTCATCGGATTCCACTCGCCCAACAACACCTTCGAGGTGCTGATCCAGCTCGGCGCGATCCTGGCGATTCTCTTGGTCTATTTCCGCCGCCTGCTCGGGATCGCTATGGCGCTGCCGAACGATCCGAAAGCGCGCCGCTTCGTGCTGGGCATCCTCGTGGCGTTCATGCCGGCGGCGATCATCGGCGGCCTGTTCTCGAAGATGATCAAAGTGTACCTGTTCAACCCGTGGATCGTCTGCGCGACCCTGGTGGCGGGCGGCTTGGTGCTCCTCGTCGTCGACGACACCGACCTGAAGGTCCGCAAGACCGACGTCTACGACTACTCCCTGCCAATGGACCTGAAGATCGGCATCTTCCAGTGCCTCGCCATGATCCCCGGCGTGTCGCGCTCAGGCGCCACCATCGTGGGGGCGATGCTGATGGGGGCCGACAAGCGGTCGGCGACCGAATTCTCGTTCTACCTCGCCATGCCTACCATGGCGGGTGCCTTCGCCAAGGACCTGCTGGACAACTACAAATACCTGTCGGGCGACGATATCGGCCTGATCGTGATCGGCTTCATCGTCTCGTTCATCGCGGCGCTGGTCGTGGTGCGGGTGCTGCTGGACTACGTTTCCCGGCACGGTTTCTGGTTGTTCGCGTGGTGGCGCATCATCGTCGGCGCGCTGGGTTTTGCGGGGTTGATCATTTTCGGATAGGCGCGGCAGGACAGTCGGAGCCGCTTGCGCGGCGCTTCCCGTGCTGGATCCCGGGTCGCCATCCCGCTGACGCTCCATGCGCCCGGGACAGGGCTGCGCGATCCATTCAGCACCACCCCGTTCCCGGACAGGTGCAGCGAAGCGGAACCTGATCCGGGACCCGGGCGAGAATCACCGGGAAGCGGCACCGCTCATTCTTCACCTCAAACCGGAGCCTCGCCCAACGGACGATTGCCAGCGACCGGACGGCATGCGAGGCAAGCCCTGAAAGCGGCGCGCAAGACGCCGCGCCCTGGGACGATCCGATGGACAACAGACCGCTCGCCGACCTCTTCGAGCCCGCAGACCGGGCGCGCTGGCTCGGCCTCGTCGAGGGCGTCCTCAAGGGGGCCGAATTCGAGAAACGGCTTGTCTCCAGGACGGCGGGCGGCCTTCGGATCGAGCCGCTCTACGGCCCGGCCGAACCGGCTGCCCAACCGGTGCGTGAAATGGGACCGTGGCGGATCGCCCAGCGGATGGATCATCCGGATCTCGCCGCCGCCAACGCCCAGGCTTTGACCGACCTCGAAGGCGGCGCCGACGCCCTCGTCCTGGCCTTCGCCGGCGCACCCGGCGCACGCGGCTACGGCCTGAACGCCACGACCGTCGAGGACCTCGACACCGCGCTGACGGGGGTGATGCTGCCGCTGATCAACCTGCGCCTCGACGCCGGCAGCCGGGGGCTGGAAGCGGCGCACCTCGTCAAGGCGCTGGCGGAGCGGCGCGGCGAGGATCTGTCGAGCTACGACCTCGACCTCGGGATCGATCCCGTCGGCGTGCTGGCAGCGACCGGAAGCCTGGGCACCGTGTGGAGCGAGGTCGCGCCGCGGCTGGCCGAGACCGCAGCGGACCTGGAAGCCGCGGGCTTCCGGGGCCGGGCCTTCCTGGCCGACGGGCGCCCGTATCACGAGGCTGGAGCGGGCGAGGCGGCCGAACTGGGTGCCGTGCTGGCGACGGCTCTGACCTATCTCCGTGCGCTGGAGGCCGCCGGTCACGATCTTGAGACGGCCCGCGCGCGTCTCGCGGTGCTGCTGGCTGCCGACGCGGATGAGTTCGTCACCGTCGCGAAGTTCCGGGCCATGCGCCGCCTGTGGGCGCGGATCGAGCAGGCGTGCGGGCTCGACCCGAAACCCCTGCGGCTGCATGCCGAGACCGCGTGGCGGATGATGACCCAGCGCGACCCGTTCGTGAACATCCTGCGCACCGGCATGGCGGCGGCCTCGGCCGGGATGGGCGGCGCCGACAGCGTGGCGGTCCTGCCCTACACCCAGGCGCTCGGCCTGCCCGACGCCTTCGCCCGACGCGTGGCCCGCAACAGCCAGATCGTGCTGATCGAGGAATCGCATCTCGCCCGCGTCAGCGACCCCGCGGCGGGCGCGGGCGGATTCGAGGCGCTGACGGCGGAGATCGCCGAGGCCGCCTGGGCGGCCTTCCAGGCGATCGAGGCCGAGGGCGGGATCGTCGCCTCGCTCAGCGTCGGCAAGCTGCAACGGCGGATCGAGGCTGTCCGCGAGGCGCGCACGAACGCCGTGGCGACCCGCCGCGAAGCCCTCACCGGCGCCAGCGAGTTCCCGAACCTCGCGGAGAAGCCAGTGACGGTCATCGACGCACCGCGGGTCGCCGCGCCGCGGGGCGCCAATTTCGGACCGGGTTCCACGGTCGCCTGCGATGCGCTTCCGTCGCAGCGCCTCGCCGAGCCCTACGAGGCTTTGCGCGACGCCTCCGACGCCTATCGCGACAAGACCGGCCGCCGGCCCGCCATGTTCCTCGCCAATCTCGGCGCGGTGGCGGCGTTCAACGCCCGGGCGACCTTCGCGGCCAATGCCTTCGCGGCCGGCGGCATCGAGGCCCTGTCGAACGACGGTTTTGCCGATGCCGAGGCCGCGGCGGCGGCATTCCAGGCCTCGGGCGCTCCGCTCGCCTGCATCTGTTCCACGGACGCGATCTATGCCGAGCGCGCCGTCGCGACCGCGGAGGCGCTCACGCGGGCCGGCGCCGGGGCGATCTACCTCGCCGGCAAGCCGACCGATCTCGCCGAGCCGCTGAGGCAGGCGGGGGTACAAGCCTTCCTGCATGTCGGCTGCGACCTGCCCGCCCTGCTCAACGGGGCATTGCGCGCCGCCATGCGCCCACCGTCTCCTCCGCGGACCGCCTGATACGGCCGCTCTCACGCCGAACCGAACCCGCATGACGCGCCTGATCGCCGCCCTCCTGATCCTCGCCAACGCCGTTCCGGCCCTCGCCCTTCCGCGGGGGGTGCCGGCACCCGACCGCTACGACGGGACGTGGAGCGTGGAGATCATCACCGATGCGGGGACCTGCGACCGGGCCTACCGCTACCCGGTTCGCATCGAGCACGGGGTCGCGCGCTTCATCGGGACAGCGTTCACGATCCAGGGAAGCGTCGCCGGAAACGGGAGTGTCCGCGGCTCCATCTCCAACGGCACCGCGACCGCGAATGTGCGCGGGCGCCTGGCGCGGGACGGGTCCGGCGCCGGAACCTGGGTCGCCTCCGGGGCGCTCGACTGCCGCGGGCACTGGAACGCCGAGCGCCGCGGCTGAGGCTGCGACAGTGCGTCATGGAACGATCACGCGCCCGCCCGAGAATGGGCCCAGTCCATGCGTCGCCAGCCCCGTTCCCGACGCAATCATGAGGGAATGCTGAACACGGTTCGGATACCCGACGAGGCCGCCCGTATGAAAACATCGATCCTCGCGTCCCTCTGCGTCGTCCTGCTCGTCTCGACGGCGCAGGCGCGACCGCATCGGCATCCCGCCGTTCCGACGGTGAATCAGGCCGAGGCCGAGACGGTCCTGGCTCCGCTCCGGCAGGCGGCCACCGCGTGCTTCGCCGACACGGTGCTGTCGAACCCCAAGGCCACCGCCGAGGCGCGCGCCGGCCGCTGGTACGAGGCCGTGGGCATCACCGGCTTCCTCTGCCGCCCGGAGGTCGCCGCGATGATCCAGGCGCATGATCGGATCTACGGGCCGAAGACCGGCGAGCGCTACTTCAAGGGCGCCTACGCCAAGCACCTGGACCAGCAGCTCGCCGAGCGGCTTCAGCCGATGCTGACCCACAAGACCGTCGCCAGTGCCGAGCCGCCGGCCGAGAAGTCCGTCGAGGATAGCGCCGCAGGCAACTGAGCCGGCACCGCGGGCCGGGGACCAGCCGGCGATGCCCTACGAGCTTCACTACTGGCCGATGATCCAGGGGCGCGGCGAGTTCGTCCGCCTCGCCCTGGAGGAGGCCGGCGCCGATTATATCGACGTCGCCCGCCGGGACGACGACGCGGGCGGGATCGGCCCGATGCTCGACCGCCTGTCGGATCCGGCAAACCCGCGCCCACCCTTCGCGCCGCCGTTCCTGCGCGACGGCGATCTGGTCATCGGGCAGGGCGCCGCGATCCTGCTTCATCTCGGCCCGCGCCTGGGGCTCGCCGGCACCGGCGACCGGGACCGGATCTGGACGCATCAACTCCAGCTCACGATCGCGGACGCCGTGGACGAGGTGCACGACACCCACCACCCGCTCGGTGTCGACCTGTACTATGAGGACCAGAAGCCTGAGGCTCTGCGCCGGGCCGCCGGGTTCAAGACCGGCCGGATCCCGAAATTTCTCGGCTATTTCGAGCGCGTCCTCACGGCCAACGGCGGCGCGCGGCTTGTCGGAATGGAGCTGACCTACGCGGACCTGTCGCTGTTCCAACTGGTCGACGGGTTGCTTTACGCCTTCCCGAAGGCCACCGCGGCCGCTTTGCAGGCCACGCCCCATGTGGAGCGCCTGCACGATTCCACGGCGCGGCGCCCGCGGATCGCGGCCTATCTGGCGAGCGAGCGGCGGGTCCCGTTCAACGAGGACGGGATCTTTCGGCACTATCCCGAACTCGACAGTTAGCGGGTCTTCTCAAACTCTTTGCAGGAGCGGGCGGACCAGATGCGCCACGCGCCCTCCCCCCTATGCGGGAAAAGTCGCGACGGGAGTGGAAGCCCGCACCGCCGCGCTGCCCCTCTCCCGCAGAGCAGGGAGGGAGAAGCCCGCCCGCTTGCCCCCTATACGTGACAGAACCGGCTCCGCTCAGAACGGCAGCTTCATCCCGGGCGGCAGGGGCAGGCCCTTGGTCAGCTCGGCCATATGCTCCTGCATCGTCGCCTCGGCCTTGCCGCGGGCATCATTGCAGGCGGCGACGATGAGGTCTTCGAGGATCTCGCGCTCGTCGGCCACCATCAGCGACGGATCGATGATGATCCCCTTCATCTGGCCCTTGGCGGTCATGGTGACCTGAACCGAGCCGCCGCCGGAAGCGCCGGTCACCTCGATCTGGTCCAGCTCGGCCTGCAGGTTGGCCATCTTCTCCTGCATGGCCTGGGCCTGCTTCATGATGCCCATCAGGTCACGCATGCGGATCTCTCCTGAATTCGTCGTCTGCTGATCTGGGTACGCCGCGGCCGGGGTGCCACGAGGCGCCGGGCCGGGCTTCAGGGATCGTCGTCTCCGACCTCTTCCACCCGGGCGGCGTCGCCTTCGCCGAGAATCTCCTGCTCGGCCGTCGGCAGCGCCTCGGCGGCGGTCTCGCGCACGTCGACGATCTCGGCCCCGGGAAAGCGCGTCAGAACCTCGCGCACGAACGGATCGGCGGCGGCGTTCTCCCGGCGGGTCACGTCCACGGCCCGGGCCGCGGCATCGCGGGTCGGCGCGCCCTCCTCCTTCGACAGGACGACGGACCAGCGCCGCCCGGTCCAGCGCTCGATCGCGGCCGCGACGTCGGTGGCGAGGCTCGGCCGGCCGCCCTGGGCGAGGCGAAACTCGATCCGCCCCTCCTCGAACCGCACCAGATGGACGTCCCGCTCCAGGGCCGTCCGCAGCAGGATGTCCCGGTTGGCATCCGCCAGGGCGATCAGATCCTCGAACCGCCCGAGCCGCGGCGTCGGCGGCGCGGCGGGCGCAGCCAACGCGACCGGGGCAGCGACGGGGACAGGCTCGGCGGGACTCGTCCGGGGCGCCGCCGCTAAAGCCGCCGAGCCTCCGCCGCGCAGATCCGGGATCGGCGGCAGCGCGGGACGCGCCGCCGGTGCCGGATCGTCGGCGGGCGCCGTGGCGGCCTCGGCCTTGAGCTGGCGCAGGGCCTCGTCCGGGGTCGGCAAATCGGCCGCGTAGGCGAGGCGCACGATCGCCATCTCGGCCGCCGCCAGCGGGCGCGGCGCCGCCTGGACCTCGGGAATCGCCTTGAGCAGGATCTGCCACGCCCGCGACAGGGCGCGGATCGAGAGCTTCTCCGCGAACTGGCCGCCGCGGACGCGCTCGGTCTCGCTCAGCGTCGGGTCCTGAGCGGTCTCGGGCACCGCCTTCAGGCGGGTCACGAGATGCGTGAAGGCCGCCAGATCCGAGAGCACCACCGACGGGTCGGCGCCCGCATCGTACTGCGCCCGCAACTCCGCGAAGGCGGCCGGAACGGAGCCGCGCATCACCGCCTCGAACAGGTCGAGGATCCGGGCGCGGTCGGCGAGCCCCAGCATGTCGCGCACGCTCTGCGCGGTGACGGAGCCGGCCCCGTGCGCGATCGCCTGATCGAGCAGCGAGAGCGCGTCGCGCACCGAACCCTCGGCGGCGCGCACGATCGCGCCCAGGGCCTCGTCCTCGGCCGCAACATCCTCCGCGGCGCAGACCTTCGCGAGGTGGGCGTGGAGCACCGGCGCCTCGACCCGGCGCAGGTCGAACCGCTGGCAGCGCGACAGGATCGTCACCGGGACCTTGCGGATCTCCGTGGTGGCGAACACGAACTTGGCGTGGGGCGGCGGCTCCTCCAGCGTCTTCAGGAAGGCGTTGAACGCCTTCTCGGAGAGCATGTGGACCTCGTCGACGATGTAGACCTTGTAGCGCGCCGAGACCGGCCCGTAGCGGATGCCGTCGATGATCGCCCGCACGTCGTCGATGCCGGTATGCGAGGCGGCATCCATCTCCAGCACGTCCATGTGCCGGGATTCCATGATGGCCGCGCAGTGGATCCCGAGCTCGGGCATCGACACGGTCGGGCCGGTCCCGGGCTGGCCGGCGCGGGCGTAGTTGAGACCGCGGGCCAGGATGCGCGCCGTCGTGGTCTTGCCGACGCCGCGCACGCCGGTGAGCATCCAGGCCTGCGGGATGCGGTTGGCCGCGAACCCGTTGGCGAGGGTGCGCACCATCGCCTCCTGGCCGATCAGGTCGCCGAAATGGGTGGGGCGGTACTTGCGCGCGAGCACCCGGTAGGGCGTCGCCGCGACCGGGGGGGCCGGAAACCCGGGCAGGCCCGGCTCGTCGTCAGGCGTGCCGGTCGAAGCGTCCATGCCGGGTCGGGATCGGGCTGCCGCGCGTTCGGAAATGAGGTGGGAGGCTGGACGAAGACCCGCTCGGTCTCGTTAGGGCTGCTTCCTTCCGGACCTGACCCGGTTGGCGAGTGAAACGTCCCTCGCCAACCCCCCGCCGGCTATATGGCCGGGCCGTTCGCCGAACGCAAGCGCCGCTATTCAGCCTTGCGCTTCACGATCGCCAGGGTCTTGGGATCGAGCTTCAGGTCGAACGTCTTGCCGTTCGCATCGATGGCGTCGTCGACTTCGATCACCCCGTCGTCGAACTCGATCTCCTTCCACTGGGTGAATCCCTCCTGCTTGAGCATGGCCTCGACCTTGGCCTGCTGATCGGGGGGCAGCTTCTCGTCGGCCCGGGCGGCGATGCTCAGACCGACAAGGATCGTGAGAGCGAGAAAGGGCGCGGCGCGACGCATGGGCGTTCTCCATCTGAAGAAGTGTCGGCTTTGAACAGGAATGCCGCCGTCCCGTTCCGCCTGGCCGAGCATCCTCTTGAGCGCCTTGCGATTCTCCCGCACAGCTTGGCCGGCCCGCCCCGGGCAACAAGGATTCCTGAGAGATGGTCACCCGCGTCGCCACCGTGGCCTTCGAGGGGATCGAGGCGCGGGCGGTGGACGTGCAGGTTCAGATCATCACCGGCTCGGTGGTGTTCAACGTGGTCGGCCTGCCCGACAAGGCGGTGGGCGAATCGCGCGAGCGCGTCCGAGGCGCGCTGATCGCCTCGGGTCTGGCACTGCCGGCCAAGCGCATCACCGTCAACCTCGCACCGGCCGACCTGCCGAAGGAAGGCTCGCACTACGACCTGCCGATCGCGCTCGGCGTGATGGCGGCGATCGGCGCGATCCCGGCCGATGCGCTGGCCGGCTACTGCGTGCTGGGCGAACTCGCCCTCGACGGCAGCATCACGGCGGTGAACGGCGTGCTGCCCGCGGCCATCGCGGCGGCGGCACGCGGCCTCGGGCTGATCTGCCCGGCCGCCACCGGACCCGAGGCGGCCTGGGCCGGCGGCGATCTCGACGTGCTGGCCCCGCGCTCGCTGGTGCAGCTCGCCAACCACTTCAAGGGCAGCCAGGTCATGGCCCGGCCGGAGCCCTCGGTGGCGGGCCGGGCGGGTCCCCTGCCGGACCTCGCCGACATCAAGGGCCAGGAGGGCGCCAAGCGCGCCCTGGAGGTCGCGGCGGCCGGGGGCCACAACCTGCTGATGAATGGGCCGCCGGGCTCGGGCAAGTCGATGCTGGCCGCCCGCCTCCCCTCGATCCTGCCGCCCCTCGGGCCGCGCGAACTCCTCGACATCTCGATGATCCAGTCGGTGGCGGGCGAACTGAAGGACGGCGCCCTCTCGAACCAGCGGCCCTTCCGCCAGCCGCACCATTCCGCCTCGATGGCGGCCCTGGTCGGCGGCGGCCTCGGCGCGCGCCCCGGCGAGGTCTCCCTCGCCCATGGCGGCGTGCTGTTCCTGGACGAGCTGCCCGAATTCACCCCGCAGGTGCTCGACAGCCTGCGCCAGCCCATGGAGACGGGCGCGGTGATGATCGCGCGCGCCAATCACCGGGTGACCTATCCGGCCCGGTTCCAACTGGTCGCCGCCATGAATCCCTGCCGCTGCGGCCAGGGTCTGGAGCCGGGCTATGCCTGCCGGCGCGGGCCGAACGAGCGCTGCATGGCGCAGTATCAGGCGCGGATCTCCGGCCCGCTCCTCGACCGGATCGACCTGCGGATCGAGGTGCCGGCGGTCACCGCCGCCGACCTGATCCTGCCGCCGCCCGCGGACGGCTCGCACGAGGCGGCCGGCCGCGTCGCCGCGGCACGGGCGCTCCAGACCGCGCGCTTCGGCGAACGCGGCCTGCCCGCGGCGACCACCAACGCCACCTGCCCGCCGAACCTGATCGAGGAGGTCGCGAGCCCCGACGCGGACGGGACGGCGCTGATCCGGCAGGCGGCCGAGACCATGCGGCTCTCGGCCCGGGGCTTCCACCGGACGCTGCGCGTCGCCCGGACGCTGGCCGATCTCGACGGCGAGCCGCAGGTACGGCGTGTGCATCTCGCCGAGGCGTTGTCCTACCGGGGCCGCGCCGACGGCGCGGCGGCGGCCGCTTGAGCGCGGGTCCGTCCGGCGATCTCGCGGTCACGATCGGCCAGCACAGCGCCGCCGGCCGCAAGCCCGAGAACCAGGACTTCCACGGGTCCCTCGTGCCGGCACAGCCGGCGCTCGGCCTCAAAGGCATCGCGGTGGCGCTCGCGGACGGGATCAGCAGCAGCGCGGCCGGCGCGGCGGCGAGCGAGACCGCGGTCAAGAGCGTCCTGAGCGACTACTACGCCACCCCCGACACGTGGTCGGTGAAGAATGCCGCGCAGCGGGTGATCGCGGCGGCCGATTCCTGGCTCTACGCCCAGACCCGGCGCGGCATCGATCCGACCGACGCCGACCGGGGCTACGTCACCACCTTCGATGCCCTGATCCTGAAGGCGCGCACCGCCCATCTCTTCCACGTCGGCGACGGCCGGATCTGGCGCGTATCCGGGCGTTCCCTGGAGCAGCTCACCGAGGATCACCGCGTGGTGGTCTCGGCGGCGGAATCCTATCTCGGCCGGGCGCTCGGCGTGACCGGCCGTGCGGAGATCGATTACCAGAGCCTCGCGATCGCGGCCGGCGACATCTTCGTGCTCACCACGGACGGCGTCCACGAGCATGTCCGCCCCCGGGAGATCGTGGCCGCGATCCTGGCTGCGGACGACCTCGACGCGGCGGCCCGGGCGATCGTCGCGGCGGCGCTCGCGGCCGGCAGCCCGGACAACCTGACGATCCAGATCGTCCGAATCGAGGCCGTGCCGGAGGGCGAGGCCGCCGATCTGCTCGGGGATGTCGACGGGCTCGATTCCGCGCCGCTCCTCGACCCGCCGGCCGAGTTCGACGGCTACCGGCTGCTGCGGATCCTCCATTCCGGCCCGCGCAGCCGCGTCTATCTCGCGGTCGAGATGGAGACCGGGGCGCGAGTCGCTCTGAAGGTGCTCTCCCTCGATCTGCGCGACGACCCCGCCCAGCGCAAGCGCTTCGCTCTGGAGGAGTGGATCGCCCGGCGGATCGACAACCCGCACGTGCTGAAGGCCCAGCCGCCAGCGCGGCGGCGCAGCCATCTCTACACGGTGATGCGCTACGTCGACGGCCAGAGCCTGACCCAGTGGATGCGCGACCACGCCGCGCCCGAGTTGGAAACCGTGCGCGGCCTCGTGGAGCAGATCGCCCGGGGCGTGCAGGCGCTCCACCGGCGGGAAATGGTCCATCAGGATCTGCGGCCCGACAACGTCCTGATCGACATGAGCGGGACCGTTCAGGTCATCGATTTCGGCGCCACCAAGGTCGCGGGCGTCATCGAGGGCGATCCGCGGATCGATCCCGCCGAGATTTTGGGTACCGTGCAGTACACCGCGCCGGAATGCTTCCTCGGAGTGCCCTCGACGGCCGCTTCCGACGTGTTTTCGGTCGGCGTCATCGCCTATCAGATGCTGACAGGGCGGCTGCCCTACGGCGATGCCGTTCCGCGGGCACGCACCCCGGCGGCACAGCGCAGGCTTCGCTACGTCTCGGCGCTCCACGTGCGGCCGCTGCTCCCGGTCTGGGTCGACGGTGCGCTCCGGCAGGCCGTCCATCCGGATCCGCTCAAGCGCTACAAGACGCTCTCGGAATTCGTCCACGACCTGCGGTATCCAAACCCAGCCTTCACCGATAGCCACCGTCCGGCCCTGCTTGAGCGCGACCCGCTCCTGTTCTGGCGGCTTCTATCGCTGGTGTTGGGGATCATCGCTCTGACGCTGGCGGGCCTCCTGATCGCGCACCCGCCGCGGTGAGCTGACTTCCCCCTCCCCCTTGCGGCTACTCTTACTACGTCACGAAAGCCTCGATCCCTACGCTTTCAAGGTGCTGTGCGGAGATCCGACGCTGTTGCCGCGCGCCGCTTCGGCACCGGCCCTCGTATCTCGAACGCGGCCCTTTCCCGGGCGCATGCAGCGAAAGCGGAATGCGACCCGGGATCCAGCGCACAGCCTCGCGAAGCATCCGTCTGAAACAAGCTGTGCCGCTGACGCGGCGCTTCGTGTGCTGGGTCCCAGATCAGGTTCCGCT
>NZ_JAKSYM010000306.1 GCF_022829545.1 Methylobacterium sp. J-030
GTAATTACTCAGGCCCTTGCGCGGGTTGGGTTTCGCTGATTCCCTCGTGGGATGGGACGCAGCGATCTTGAGCGGTTGAGCCGCGAGGAGCTGATCGAGCTGGTGCTGCGGCTGCAGCGTCCGGACAAGACCTCGCGCACGTCCTCGAAGCCACCGGCGACCGACCGCAAGGAGCGGCGGGAGCAATCCAAGCCCGGCGGGGCCAAGCCCGGGCACGACGGCCACAGCCGGGTGATGAGCGACGATCCCGCCGCCGTCGTCGAGCATCGTCCCGGCCGCTGCGCGTGCTGCGGCGGCGCCCTGCACGGAGATCTTCCCGCCGAACTCGTGAGCGTGTCCGAGCGGATCGAGCTGCCGGAGGTGGCACCGGTCGTGACGCAGCATCGACGGCTGGCCGTGCAGTGCCCGACCTGCGGGGCTCGGGTCGTCGCACCGGTGCCGGAGGCGGCCCGTGGCACCCCCTTCGGCCCGCGGCTGCATGCGGTGGCGACCTATCTGAAGACCTACCAAGCGCTCTCCTACGAGCGGCTGCAGGCGGCGTTGTCGGACCTGTTTGGTCTCACCCTCAGCCAGGGCGGGCTGATGAACCTGCTCCAGCGCGCGCAGAGCCGCTTCCGCCCCGGTCACGAGGCCGCCGTGTCCGCCCTGCGCAAGGCCGCGGTGGTCGCCTCGGACGAGACCGGCGTGCGGATCGAGGGCAGCAACGCCTACCACTGGGTGTTCCACGCGGCCGACGCCGTGGTGCACACGGCCTCGCCGACGCGGGGCGCCATCGTGGTGCGCGAGATGATGGATGGGCACCGGCCCGCGGTGTGGATCTCGGACCGCTACACGGCCCAGCAGGGCCATGCGGCCGAACACCAGACCTGCCTCGCCCATCTCGCTCGCGACGTCGCCTACGTCGTCGAGGCGAGCGACGATCCGGTGCCCTGGCGTCTGCAGCTCTGGCTGCAATCCGTGTTCGCCCTGGCCGAGCGCATCACCACCTTGGCCACCTCGACCCTGACAGCCAAGCGCCGGAGCCTCGACCGACAACTCGGGGCCATCCTCGCCACGCCGAGCGGCTGCGATCTGACTCGCGATCTGCAGGCCAAGATCGGCCGGGCCCGCGCTCAGCTCCTCGTCTTCCTCGCCTACCCGGGCACTGTCGAGCCGACCAACAACGGCTCGGAGCGGCTGCTGCGCCCGGCGGTCATCCAGCGGAAGATGACCAACGGCTACCGAGCGATGTGGGCCGCCGAGGGCGAGGCCGCCATCCGCACCGTCGTCGATACCGCGCGCCTCACAGGAAGAAGTCCCTTCGGCACCATCCTAAAGACCGTTGGCGCCTAAACCCTGCAACTACCGGGGTGGGTAATTAC
>NZ_JAKSYM010000307.1 GCF_022829545.1 Methylobacterium sp. J-030
GCACACGCCTGCGCCTGCGCCTGCGTGGCGAACACGTAGTAGCGGGCCATGAGACCGGACCTCGTTCAGGCGCGGGCATGCGATCGGAGCGCGGGGGAACCGCTCTCCGGGGGTGAGGGCTGGCGGCTGGCGGCGGCGCAGCTGGGGCCGGTGCCGACGGCGACGGGGAGGATGTCCCAGCCGTGGGTCGCCAACCCGAGCGCGTTGTCGCTGGTCTGGAGGCGCCCGCGCAGGGACGCGGGGGAGGTTTGGCCCGGCAGGTCGATCGGCGCGCTGCGCAGGGTGATGACGCCGGGCACCGGGTCCGCATCGATCTGCGTGAACGTGGCCGCGGAGCCGTCCGCGACGTTGCCGGTGCGACTGACCAAGCCGGTGAGATTGCCGCCCGAGCCGAAGTTCAGCGAGCCCGCCGTCTTCTAAGACGCGTGCGTACAGGA
>NZ_JAKSYM010000314.1 GCF_022829545.1 Methylobacterium sp. J-030
ATGACCTTGTATTGGCCGTCCGCGGCGACCCCGAAGGCATCGAGCTGCGCGTTGTTCGGGGCGCCCGTGATGCTCGGATCGTACTCCGCCTGCTGGACTGAGCTTTGATCGATCTGCACGACGCTGCCGGGGACGATGTTACCGTTCAGGAGGCACTGACCTTCGACGCCGTTGATCGTCTGAACCGGCATACCGACGAGACCGGTCTTGCCGTTCAGGACGATGCCGCCGCCGGGCAGAGGCTTGTCGTTGGCGAGGATCTGGAGCTTGCCGTTCTGGATCGACCACGATGTCCTGGTGGCGAAGGCGATCTCTCGCAGCAGATCCTTGGCATTCCCGTGAGCCGCGAACCCGCGCGGGAATTTGGTCTTGGTCAAAGCGTCTTGGTCGATGTAGCCGATACTGAGCCCCAACGCCTTCATGGCGTCGGCCGCCACCATGGCCCGGTCATAGTGGGTGTGCCCGGCTGACAAGGTCTTGTTGACGACGGCATAGTTGCGGGGCGTGTCGCCGTCCGTGGCGAGGATCGCGAGCACCGTGTCGGTCACGTCCTGACGCAGGTTGCGGGCCTGGAGGATCTTGCCCTTGAAGATGACGAACACGGAGCCGGAGGCGTAACCAGCCGAGAGCGTCACCGACTTGCCGACGTAGAACGCGGGCTGCGTGCTGCTC
>NZ_JAKSYM010000325.1 GCF_022829545.1 Methylobacterium sp. J-030
CTTCAATCCCAGCGGCCGGGCCAAACCCGATTGCCCTCAGAGCGACGCGCTGGCTCCAAAGACAGGGCCCTTTGGTGCGTAGCCGCGTGGGCACAGTCGCAGCTGAGGCCCGCTCCCATTCCCCCCGAGGGGCGGGCCTCAGGTCTTCATCCCCTCAGCCTACCGAACAAAGAAAAGGCCACCCCTGCGAGGGAGCGGCCCGAAGTCTAGGGAGGAAACGCCCTTGGAAGGGCAGCCGGACCGCGACGCCATCGCCGTCCCGCATTGCAAACCTAGACCGCAGCACCGCAACAGACAACCACCTGAGGGTTGCAGGCTGCTACTTTGGAAAGCGGCCGAGCCGTCGAGGTATGCTTCCACACTATAGCGCAACATGTTGGCCGTGGGCCGAGGCTCGCGGTCTCCAGTCCCGCTTCAGCATCGACTCTCATGCAACCTTGCGGCAGGCTGGTTACCGGGCAGCTTGTAGGCGCCCAGCGCAGAATGCGAGACACCTAGGGACTTGTACCGCTCGTTCGGTCGCACTTTCGGTGACCGTCTGATGTCCTTGCCCAGAGGTCGCCATGTCGCTCTCCATCGCCCAACGCATCCTGTTTGGCTTCGCTGCCGTGACCCTGGTGATGGTGGCGCTGGGCATATATGCGATCATCCAGCTCAATTCGGCACGCCAGGCCACGGACGGCATCGTCGCACGCGACCTCAAGCTCGCCCGCCTCATCGACGATCTGGGCAACGACACGCGCGCGATCGGCAACCTACGCCGTAACGCCGTCATCGACTTTCTCGTGCGCGAGCGCGGCGGCACCGACCCAGCCCTCCTCGGCAAGCCGATCGGCGAGACCGCGGCGGCTTGGCGAAAGACCGCCGATCAGGTCGAGGCTGCGCTGAAGGCTCTGGTCCGGTCGGCGCAGGAGTATGAGCCCCTGGCGTTATCGAGCGATCGAGCCTCCAACTGGAATAAGCTCGGTATGCGGGCGACCGAGACCATGGCCTTTTTCATGGGCCTGCGCACGACAGCCGAAGCACTGTTCTCCGCCGTAGCCGCTAAGGACGTCGCCGCAGTCATCGCTCGGAACGCTGAACTCAACCAGACCCAGGCCGCGCTGCTGCAGCGTGTTGACGGTACGCGCGACGTACTCGATGACAATTTTGACGCCGGCCAACGCAGGGTCAGAGAAATCCAGGAGACCTCACGCTTATCCATCTCTCTCACGCTGGCAGCCGCAGTTCTCCTCGCGATAATCGTCACGTGGTTGATCAGCCGCGCCGTTGTACGTCCGCTCAAGGGTCTGATGGCGTTCGTCGATCACGTTGGCGAAGGCGATCTCTCGCGGCGCCTGGAGGTACGCAGCGGCGACGAGGTCGGGCGGCTCGCCAGCACCCTCAACACGATGGTGGCGGGTCTCTCGGACCTCGCCCGGACCAACCGCACCGCCACCACCGACCTGAACGCCGCCGCGGCCGAGATCCGCGCCTCCGCACAGGAGCAGGCGGCCTCGGTCGAGCAGCAATTCGCTGCCGTGCAGCAGACCGCCGCCACCATGGATCAGATCACACAAACCGGCGCGCAGATCAGCAAGCGCGCCACCGAAGTGATCGCCAACGCCCAGGCCACCGTTCAGACTTCCCGCCAGGGCCTGCGCGCCGTCTCGGACACCGCCAAGGCCATGGACGCGATCCGCGAGCAGGCCGAGCCGTTGGCCGGCACAATCGTCACCCGGTCGGAGAAGCCCCAGACGATCGGCGACACAATCACGCGGGCAAACACAATCCCGGACGCCACCACCCGCCCCGCCCCCACCCCCCCAACCGAGCCGCGGCGGGCGGCCACACGGGGGCCCGCTCCCTGTTCGTCCCCCTCGCGGTGAAGGTGGCTCGCGGTTCGGCCCACGACGCCC
>NZ_JAKSYM010000327.1 GCF_022829545.1 Methylobacterium sp. J-030
TGTTTGATCCCAGGGTTTGATGGTGCGATCTTCACGCCCGAGTGGAGGGACGCGCTATGGGCCAGGTTCTTCACGGCAGCGCCACAACGACGGAGGCGATCCGTCGAGCGATCCAGCATAGTCAAGCGAGCCTGAGGGCGCTGTCGAAACGCTACGGGATCAACCAGAAGACGGTCGCCAAGTGGAGGCAGCGGACCTCGGTCGCCGACCAGCGCACGGGGCCGAAAGATCCGCGTTCGACGGTGCTGTCACCCGAGGACGAGGCGGTCGTCGTCGCTTTTCGCCGGCACACCCTGCTGCCACTGGATGACTGTCTCTACGCGCTCCAGGCGACGATCCCGCATCTGACCCGCTCGTCGCTACATCGCTGCCTGCAGCGCCACGGCATCAGTCGACTGCCGGAGGTCGACGGCGACAAGCCCAAGCGTTCGCGCTTCAAGGCTTACCCGCTCGGCTACTTCCACATTGATCTGGCTGAGGTGCACACAGCGGAAGGCCGGCTCTACCTGCTCGTCGCCATCGACCGCACGACCAAGTTCGCCTTCGTTGAGCTCCATGAAAAGGCCACGCGGCGGGTCGCAGGCGACTTCCTTCGCCATCTCATTGAGGCCGTGCCCTACAAGGTGCACACGGTGCTCACCGACAACGGCACCCACTTCACCACGCCCGGCAACGTCGCCTCAGCCGCCTCCATCATCAGGGAGGCGATTGCAGCCGGCGAGACCTTTCGAGCCCATAGCTTCGAGTCCGCCTGCGCCCGCAACGATATCGACCATCGTCTGACCAAGCCGCGTCACCCCTGGACCAACGGTCAGGTCGAGCGAATGAACCGCACGATTAAGGACGCGACGGTCAAACGCTACCACTACGACAGCCACGAGCAGCTTCGCGCTCACCTGGCCGACTTCGTAAGCGCCTACAACTTTGGCCGCCGCCTCAAGACCCTGCGTGGTCTCACGCCCTACGAGGCCATCTGCAAAGCATGGTCCACCGAGCCCAGCCGCTTCAGGTCAAACCCGCTCCACCAAATGCCGGGACCAAACATCTAGTGGAGATCCCACCGGACGGAGCCCGCTTTGCTGGCCGAGCAAAGAGCGCCAGACAGCCCGATTGCCGGCAGGAAGGCAGAACGTCGGGGCCTGTATCTCACACAAACGTGAAATGCTTTCGATCGGAGCGCCAACGGCACAAGATCATGCAGGATAACGTGTCTCGGGTCAGATAGCACTTGGCCCACATTGAGCTATGATGCCGTTATCAGATGCATTATGCCCGATACAAGTGCATAAATCTAAAATGGAAATATCCAGAAACAATGTATGTTTCTCATTTTTATTGCATATAGCTGCCTAAAGTAGGCGGGAAATAGTATCTAAAATACCACTTCTGTTGCCGGATGTACTTCGACCGGAATTTCCCTCATTGTGGAAGCGCGTCGACTTGAACATGATGATCACGCACCGAGGGCATCGCCAAGCGACTGTCCGCATGAGCCTGGCGCCGAGACGCAGGCCAAATCAACCTCTGCGGCCTGATCCGGAACAACCGGGCGACGCCGTATCAGGGTCTCGAAGCATTGGGGTTTTCGATGAGGTTCCTAAAAAGCTCTCTTCTTGGGTCGGCGACAGCGTTCGCGGCAGTGGGTGCCGCACACGCCGCCGACCTGCCGGTCACGAAGTCGGTTCCGATCGAGTACGTCCGCGTCTGCGGCGCATATGGCGCCGGGTTTTTCTACATTCCCGGGACGGATACCTGCTTGCGCATCTCTGGTCGCGCTCGGTTTGAGGGCGGCTACGAAACTACCTATTCACGTCAGTCCGGCGGCAACCTCGGCGACACCGCCGGTTACGGGACTCGCCTGCGCATTAACCTGGACGCGCGGACGCAGACCGCCTATGGCACGCTCCGTGCCTTCGTGCGCCTGGACGCAGGCTCGCGCACCGGCGGATCGTATGGCGGTGGTACCTCCGGCACGCAGCAGCGTATCGGCAATGCTTACGCTGCATTAGGTCAGGATGAGTTCGGTCGCGCCCAGCAATATATGAACGTCGACAAGGCGTTCATCCAGTTCGCTGGTCTCACCGCAGGTCGTGCGTCCTCGTTCTTCGACTTCTACGCCCACGACTTCGAGTTCGCCGGCGCGACCGCTGGCTCGGACGTCTTCTCCACCAACCTGCTGGCCTACACGGCAACCTTCGGCAACGGCCTGTCGGCGACGCTCTCAGTCGAAGATCCGACGTTCCGTCGCACGAACGTCTTCTCGCCGCTTGCCACGACCGTTTCCGCCGCCAACGGTTCGATTTCGAACTTCGGTGTGACGTTCGTTCCAGCGCCGATCTTCGTTCGTAACGCCGCGGGCACGCTGCTCGCCTCCTCGACGGCTTTCCAGAGTCTTGATGTGATCCAGCGCAACGAGATGCCCGACTTCGTCGGCGTGGTGCGCTTGGATCAAGCCTGGGGCTCAGCTCAGCTATCGGCGGCATCGCACCAGATCGACATCGGCAACATCAACAGCACCCCGATCGCTGGTGCCGTCACCGCGCCGGCCCATACCAATAGCCCGTATGGCTACGCGATCCAGGGTGGCCTGAAGATCAACGCGCCGTTCATCGCGCCGGGTGATGCTCTCTATCTGCAGGGCGCCTACGCCAAGGGCGCTCAGATGTATACCGGTTACTGCCAGTATACGGGTTGCTATGCTCAAACGGCAGGTACGTTGCAGGGCTCAAAGTTCCAGCAGTACTTCAACGACGCGACGGTCAACCCTGTGACGGGCCAGCTGCAGCTGTCCGATAGCTTCACTGTCGTCGGGTCATATCTGCACTACTGGAGCCCAGAGTGGCGCTCAGCCTTCTTCGGATCCTACGGTGAGATGAACTATTCTGCGGCGGCTCGGAATGGCCAGGGCGTCATATTTGGCGCTTTGAACCCGGCTGGCACCCAAGCCTTCGGCCAGAACGCGGTCGGAACGCCGGGCACTCGCTTCTACAACCTCAGCCAGGCGCTGCGTGACACGTACCAGTTCGTCGCTGGCGCGAACATCATCTGGTCACCGGTCAAGGACCTCGATATCGGCCTGGAGGGCTTCTACACCCAGATCGGCGTGAAGAATGGCCGCGTGATCGACATTGA
>NZ_JAKSYM010000328.1 GCF_022829545.1 Methylobacterium sp. J-030
TGGCCGCGTGATCGACATTGACAAGGATCCGACTGCGTATACAGCGGCTCGTGTCGCCTCGATTAACGCTGGTGGGCCGGTACGCACCGCGACCGAGCAATCGGTTCAGCAGATTCGCGTCCGCATCCAGCGCGATTTCTAGTTTCCCAGATTGGGATCGGGTTTCTCCAAAGCTCCGATCCTGATGTCCCCGTGCAAAGGGACCTCACTAGCCCGGCCGAAAGGCCGGGTTTTTTGTTATCCTGGAGATCGTCGGTTGTTCATGTCCGGGCCCGCCGCAAGCAGGTATTCTCAACTTCTGCAATGGGTCCTGCCCATGATAAAACGCCGAAAGTACGCCTTTCTTAGCTCGACTTTGGCCGATCAGACGGCCTGGCAGAGAGCGTAGGCCCAGGGCCGGGGTAAGACGAAGCGTCGTTTCGATTTGTGGCGCTGGCTGCGGGACATCAAAGAAGTCTGTTCACGTCAGAGCGCGTAGCGCACTACCGCGAGGGCGTTGATGAATGTCGGTTGCGATTTGGCGTACCATGCCGTCGTCTTGAACTGAGCACGTTCGCGGATCAGCAGACGGCTGGCGAGCAGCGTGACGATCGAGAATAGCGCGAGCAGGCAGGGTGTGGTGCGGGCGATGGCCTTGTCCGACCGCTGCCGATGGGTTTCTACGCCGAGGTGAGCGCGAGCCTCATGGAAGGTGACCTCGACATTCTAGCGCTGCACGAACCAGGACACGATCTGCACCGGCTCGCGGTCGAGATCTGTACAGAACAGAGCCTGCGGTGCGAAGCGGCTCTCGGGATCGCGCACCGGCGCCAGCGGATCGGCACGACCGGCAGGCCACCGTGCCGCCACACTGCGATCCCGGATGCGATCTCAAAGTTGCGCTCACGCGCCCCATACCAGCCGGGCACCAAGACCCCGTGCCAGCGCGTGTCTTTGGCAGTGAGGATCGCGGTAAGCGTCGGCAGCCGAGCGCTCTTGGTACGCGGGCGCCCGATCGTGCCCGGCGGCCGTGGCGGGCCGGCTCGTAGAGCGCCGCGTCGAGCCGTAGGCAGGTGACCGCCGTTATGCAACCGCGGCGCATCGCGTCGAGGAACAGCAGAGCGGCCAAGCCACTGTCGCCACCAGGATCAGATTGCGTGCCCGCAGTCAGCGGCGGCCCTGGAGGGCAAGTTGGCGTCCGACGTCGAGCAACGGCTTGTGCCGACGGCCCCGGTCGCGACAGCCGCGACCTGACGGCACCAGCGCGGTCAGAAACGGCAACGCCCAGACGCGCCCCGCACAGGGATCAGGGCGAGCACCATCAGGCTCATCCAGCACAGCCCGCTCGCTTTGACGAAATGGCTGTCGTTGGAGCGCACCGGGTCGCGGTAAATGCCTTCGGCCGCGATGCGCTTGCCGCGGCGGCGCTCAATTGTGTCGTCGAGCGCCAGAATGACCGGACCGAGGGGCGCGAAGGCCGCAATCAGCATCCCGAGCAGGGTGTGACTGCCGGTCCGAGGACACAAAGAGGCGCGGCTGAGCACGCAGTTGACGTTGACAAAGTGTCGGTCGCGTGTGTGGCCGGTGACGCGCAGCACGTTCGTTACGGTGCGCCGACCCGGAACTAGGATCGCGCCGATCAGCTAAAGCTGGGCATGGCGCCAGGAGCGATGGACGAATAGCAACGCGATAGGATGAACCCGGCGAAGCGGGCGGGCAGTGATGTCATGGCGGTGTCTCTTAACGGGGACACCACCAGCCTACCCGCCACGCCCGCTTCGTCACCTCACTCAATCAACACGCCGGAAATGGCCAAAGTCGAGCTTATACGTTTTGTGCAGCGGCATCGCATGGCGGCCCATCGCCAAGGATCTGCCGCCGCGTTCGATGTCGTTCGGCTTCTTCAGGCGCTGGCTCGACGCGGGATTGTTTGAACGGATCACCCCTCACTTTGTCACGGCCGATCGCGAGCGTGTAGGGCGGGAAGCCTCGCCGTCTGCAGTGGTGCTCGACAGCCAGGCCGTCAAAACGATGGAGACCGGTGGCCCGCGCGGCTATGAGGCTGGCAAGAAGGTCAAAGGCCGCTTGCGTCAGGCGTTGGTCGACAGCGTTGGGCGTACGCTCGTCTTCGATCCGCAACCTGCCAACTTGCAGAGCCGAGACGGAGTATAGATCCGTAACGCTTTGAGGTAACAGAGCCGCACATTTAACGAAGTTTATCACTTAAATCTTGGTTAATAATACTCCAAATAGACTAATATACAGCACAGTTTTACGTACTGATTTCGAATTATCTGTAGCCTGATTGCATGCCGCTTGACATTCGGCGTGCTTGCTGGCAGCAGATTGAAACGCGCGTTTCGCCGCTTCGTTGCGAAAACTTCTACATCAATCGCTAAGGCCAACTCTTCGTCTCGTCCGGGCAGCTGATAATATTCTCACGCTGAATAACTCGGTGCAATGGCCGGCAGAGCACAGATTTTCGCCGGCTCACCGGATTTGATAGCGAGTAAACGACTAGCTACTTCCAGCGTTCGTTTTAGTCGAAACACGGCGGGCTGGCTTTGTCGCTTTCAGAAGCGACTGACACGTTGCGACATCTTGGTCGAAGCTCGTTCCGCAATTTGTACAGATTTGCAATATTGCGTCGGCTCGGGTTTTACGCGAGGTAGAGCCACATCCGGGGCATCGAACAGGTGAGTCGGCTTCGCGCTTGATAAATGTTATGCCGTGTCTGGCCGCCTGAAGCTTGAGTATGCGCATCAACTCTGACGGAGCCGCAATATTACGGTACCAATGCACGCGGTTTGGAAAAAAAGCCCCCTCCGCTACTGCAGTTCTACGAGATGCAATCTCCCCAAATTTTATATCGTTCATGACGATCTCTGATATGTCATTCAGGAGATTGACAGCAATGTTATGATAGATATGATTGCGTCGGCCAACGCATTTCCTGCTTTGGTTGGCCAGCCATGTTGATAGCTTTAGGTGCTCTATTCGCCACGCAACCAGATCGGGGGCGATCAACTCTCTCTGCTGCTCAAGAAAAAAGGCTCCTTTGCAAAAGACCTTTAGATGTGCTGCATTTTTATCTTCGATTGATTGATATTGGTGAAGCAAAACTCGAAATTTTTGCGCATAGGCTTTTGCATCGGCGTTCTGAAGTAAATCGAGACCCTGTATTGTGCTTGAACGAACACGTTTCTGCAGATCCTCGATCAGTGAAAAAGACTCGATCAAATCGTTCGGTAGAACGACGAACCGTGGTTCTTCCCCGATGGCGAGCACAGTGGCGACACGCAGGCCCGCGGGGATACGTCGCCAGCCGATATCGACCCCTAAGCGCTTTGAGTTTGCTGGCACTGGGGCGAGCGGTTTTGCGGGACGCGTGCACATGAAGCTCGCGGCCCACCGCCACCGGCCGCCAACTTGGCGGCGCGTTATGATCACCTCCTTCAGGCGACACTCAGGTGGGATTGGCCGGTGCATGATCATGGGCCAAGTCACCACACGACGCTCCCCATCACGGACAAAGACTGTCGCCGTGAGCACTGTACGCTGTTCTCGACGCCTCTCCCCACGGCTCTCTGCCGACCATGCGCGCCCGGACGGTCGTCTAACCATCACTTGGCTCAGACTCCCATCGTAGAGAGACTCGACATCAGCCCCCCCCTGAATCGTGTTCGTAATTCGGCCGTTGTCGCTACTGGATCGACGGCGCATCGTATTCCCGCCTCTTAGCGCGGCACTGCGCGCGCGCTCGGAAGATCGAACGATTGCGTTGTAGTTGCCCCACCACAAGCCGCTGTTCTGTCGCGCGATCTTGACTTCCTCGCGCCGTGCGGTTTCCAAGGCACGAAGCTCGATTGCCATACGGCTAGTGGCATCCTTCTGTGCTATCGCGAGCTGTCTCTTTGATGTCGCCACGGCAGCCGACGGTGCCTGCCTCGAAAGCAGATTGTCATATTCAATTTTCGCTGCAAGAAACCCCGCATCTTTCTCAATTACAACTAAATATCGAGATGTATATTTTTCGTGTACATCGATGAGTTTATTCCAAAAATCATCCATGAGGCGCATCTCGCTCTCACAGTCCTCTGTCCATTCGACCGGCGCCAAAAGTCCATACTTCCGAATTACAATTTCGGTCTTTGTACCTTGAAATTCATTTTCATCTTCTAAGTTCATGTTTCGAACCTAAGGTGTGGTCATCGCAGGTTGTGAAGGTGAGCGAAATCGCCTTTGCGATTCTATCACATCAGCTTGGCGCTGGGTCGGTTCCAAGCCGGCATCCTTTACTAAGCATCGGCTTCGCAATGCTCTGATGTACGGCAGGGCTGCCGAAGAGGCGTGCAACCATGGCATATAGCAAACCTTTGCCGGCTAGCCCCTTCCCAATTTGTTGCGAGTAAGCAACATCGTCTTGGAACAGCCAAGATGGGTCAGAATCCTCGTTGCTCGCTGCAACGTGTTCGAACATGGTGGGTATGCACGGGGGCATCGCCAAGCGAGAGCCCGCATGAGCCTGCCGCTTAGACGCGGGCCAAATCAAATTTCGCGGCCTGATCCGGGTCAACCGGGCGACGCCGTGTTACGGGTCTCGAAGCTTTGGAGAAGTCGATGAAGCTCTTGAAGGGCACTCTACTCGGGTCGGCAGCCGCATTTGCGGCAGTCGGTGCCGCGAATGCGGCCGATCTGCCGGTCAAGAAGGCTATACCGATCGAGTACGTCCGCGTCTGCACCGCCTACGGCGCCGGGTTCTTTTACATCCCTGGCACGGACACCTGCTTGCGCATCTCGGGTCGGGCCCGGTTCGAGGGTGGCTACGAAACCACCTATTCACGTCAGTCCGGCGGCAACCTCGGCGACACCGCCGGTTACGGAACGCGCCTGCGCATCAACATGGACGCGCGGACGCAGACCGCCTATGGCACGCTCCGTGCCTTCGTGCGCCTGGACGCAGGCTCGCGCACCGGCGGATCGTATGGCGGTGGTACCTCCGGCACGCAGCAGCGTATCGGCAATGCCTACGCTGCATTAGGTCAGGATGAGTTCGGTCGCGCACAGCAGTTCATGAACGTCGACAAGGCGTTCATCCAGTTCGCTGGTCTCACCGCAGGTCGTGCGTCCTCGTTCTTCGACTTCTACGCCCACGACTTCGAGTTCGCCGGCGCGACCGCTGGCTCAGACATCTTCTCCACCAACCTGCTGGCCTACACGGCGACGGTCGGCAACGGCCTGTCGGCCACGATCTCGATCGAAGATCCGACGTTCCGTCGCACGAACGTCTTCTCGCCGCTTGCCACGACCGTTTCCGCCGCCAACGGTTCGATTTCGAACTTCGGTGTGACGTTCGTTCCATCGCCGATCTTCGTTCGTAACGCCGCGGGCACGCTGCTCGCCTCCTCGACGGCCTTCCAGACCGTTGATGTTATTCAGCGCAACGAGATGCCCGACTTCGTCGGCGAGGTGCGCTTGGATCAAGCCTGGGGCTCAGCTCAGCTATCGGCGGCATCGCACCAGATCGACATCGGCAACATCAACAGCACCCCTATCGCCGGTGCGGTCATCTCCCCATCTCACACGTCTTCGGCTTACGGCTACGCTATCCAGGGTGGCCTGAAGATCAACGCGCCGTTCATCGCCCCGGGCGATGCCCTGTACCTCCAGGGCGCCTACGCTGAGGGCGCCCAGAACTACACCGGCTACTGCGCCTACACCGGCTGCTACGCTCAGACTGCTGGTACCCTTCAGGGTTCGAAGTTCCAGCAGTACTTCAACGACGCGACGGTCAACCCTGTGACAGGCCAGCTGCAGCTGTCCAACAGCTTCACGGTCGTCGGGTCATATCTGCACTACTGGAGCCCAGAGTGGCGCTCAGCTTTCTTCGGCTCCTACGGTGAGATGAATTTCTCGGCTGCATCGCGGGCTGGTCAAAGCTTGATCTTCAGCGCACTAAACCCGACAGGTACCCAGGCCTTCGGCCAGAACGCGGTCGGCGCGCCGGGCACCCGGTTCTCGACCCTCAGCCAGGCGCTGCGTGACACGTACCAGTTCGTCGCTGGCGCGAACATCATCTGGTCACCGGTCAAGGACCTCGATATCGGCCTGGAGGGCTTCTACACCCAGATCGGCGTGAAGAATGGCCGCGTGATCGACATTGA
>NZ_JAKSYM010000330.1 GCF_022829545.1 Methylobacterium sp. J-030
TCCGCGGCCATCGCGCGGCAGGCCGTGACCGAGGCCGATCAGACGGGTGCCCTGGTGCTCGAACTGAGCGGGGCCGTCGAGCGGATCGGCGACGTGGTCGGGCTGATCTCCTCCATCGCGGGCCAGACCAATCTGCTGGCCCTCAACGCCACCATCGAGGCGGCGCGCGCCGGTGAGGCCGGCAGGGGCTTCGCCGACGTGGCGTCCGAGGTGAAAGAGCTGGCCGGCCAGACGGCTCGGGCCGCCTCGATGGTGGCGTTGATGGCCAGCAGATTGGTCTGGCCGGCCCTGTAGGAGATCAGCCCGACCACGTCGCCGATCCTCTCGACGGCCCCGCTCAGTTAGAGCACCAGGGCACCCGTCTGATCGCCCTCGGTCACGGACTGCCCGCCGGTGTCCGTGTAGCCCACCACCCGCCCGCGTATCTCCAGTACGGCCGAACCGAGTACGTCGGCTTC
>NZ_JAKSYM010000343.1 GCF_022829545.1 Methylobacterium sp. J-030
CCGCGCCCCGACGCCACACGCACCGCCAGTCACTGCCTCTCGCAGCGCGAGCGTGTATACCCCGACTCCGCCAATCGCGCCCTCACGCTCTGCCGCACCATGAACACCCCCGCCCGCCACGCCACCGGCTATCTCGGCCACATCGGCGGGCCCAAGGACCCCGCGCCCATGGACTTCCCCGCCTGTTTCGAGGTCTATCTCGCCGGCCCGTCCGGCCCGCGCTGGTACACGTTCGACGCCCGCCACAACTGCCCCCGCATCGGACGCATCGTCATGGCCCGCGGACGCGACGCCACCGACTGCGCCCTGACGACGAGCTTCGGCGCCGCGATCCTGACGCGGTTCGACGTCCACACCGACGAAGTGCCGGGCGCGGTGGACGCCCTCGCCCGGGCGGCCTGAACCCGGCCTGCGGCCGGATCAGGCGTGTTCGGCCGTTTCCTCGGCCGAGGCCGCGTCGTTGGCTTGGTGGAGGAAGGTGGGATCGAACTCGGCCAGGGCAGCCAGTTCGTCCCAGTTCTCGATCGTCAGGATGCCGCCGCTCAAGGTGACCAGCCCGCGCATCCGCAGCGTCCGCAGGACGCGGTTCAGGTGCACGCTGGTCAGTCCCAGGGCATCGGCCAGCTCGGCCTGCTTGGGCGCGAGCGGGCAGCTCGACCCGCTGGCCAGGCCGACGGCCCTCTGACGGAGATACAGCTCGCAGAAGATGTGGGCAACGCGGCCGAGCGCCTGCCGGCGGCCGAGACTGGTGATGCGCTCGCGGAAGTGGGCCGCATCGATCAGCGTATCGCGCCAGAGGGCGGCGGCGAGCCCCGGATAGTGCTTCGTGACCTGCCGCAGCTCCTCGTGCCCGATGAAGGCGATCGTGCAGGGCGTCAGCGTGGCCAGGTGATGGTCCATCCGGTGCAGGTGCAGGCTCTGCAGATCCGGCATGTCCCCCGCCACGTAGAACGACTGGATCTGCCGTCCGCCCTCCGACAGGGCCGCGTAGCGCGAGACCCATCCCTGGAGCACAAGGCAGCATTGGGTCGGTCGGTCGCCGAAGCCGGCGATGTCGTGGCGGGCCGGCAGGTTCCGGACCGCGTGAGGCAGATTGAGGATGGTGGCGCGTTCGGCCTGCTCGAGCTGCGCGCAGCTATCGAGCTTCCGAACCAGCATCTCCATCGGCGTGTTGTACCCGGTGGGCATCGGACGCTCAGCCTCCGCGCTGCTCGGTTCCGGAACAGCGGCCGTCCTGGTGCCTCACAGATGCCTCCTTGGGATCACGGCGTTGACGCGTCGGATATCCGCGACCGATCCGGCCGCTCTCGTATCGACGGCAGGACGTACAGCGCTCCGGCCTTGACCGGCAAGGCGTCCGCGTCAGCGCGGTTTCCGGCGGTGGTTCGGGACGCAGGACTTCGTCCCGTTGAAGTTTCGGTCCCCGTGTTGTAAGGGAGCCGGGTCTTCCGGACCCGCTCTCGCGCGCACGTCGTCTGTCGCGCCCGCCGAGCCGCCGGACGGATCGCCCTCGTCATCCGTATCGACGCGTCGGCAAGCCGGTTCCATGGACCGGTCGCCTCTCCCGAGAGATCCAGGGAGCGGCCGCGGCGGACAGGGGCGCCTGCAACGCGAGCCGCCGGCGCAACGGGCCTCCGAGGGAGGCCGTTCAGGAGATGGAATGACCGCAGGTACCGCTCTGGGGCACAGCCCGAGCCGCGACGATTTCGCCGCCCTCCTCGAGGAGAGCTTCCTCGAACACGAGATCACCGAAGGGTCCGTCGTCAAGGGTCGCGTCGTCGCGATCGAGAAGGACGTGGCCGTCATCGACATCGGCGCCAAGACGGAAGGCCGTGTCGCGCTCAAGGAATTCACCGGCCCCGGCCGGGAGGGCGAGCTGAAGGTCGGCGACGAGGTCGAGGTCTACGTCGACCGGATCGAGAACGCGCTCGGCGAAGCTGTCATCTCGCGCGACAAGGCGCGCCGCGAGGAGAGCTGGGTCAAGCTCGAGAAGTCGTTCGAGAACAACGACCGCGTCACCGGCACGATCTTCAACCAGGTCAAGGGCGGCTACACGGTCGACCTCGACGGCGCCGTGGCGTTCCTGCCGCGCTCGCAGGTCGACATCCGCCCGGTCCGCGACGTGACCCCGCTGCTCGGCACGCCGCAGCCGTTCCAGATCCTCAAGATGGATCGCCGCCGCGGCAACATCGTCGTGTCGCGCCGCACCGTGCTCGAAGAGAGCCGCGCCGAGCAGCGCTCGGAGCTGGTGGCCAACCTCGAGGAAGGCCAGGTCATCGACGGCGTCGTCAAGAACATCACCGAGTACGGCGCCTTCGTCGATCTCGGCGGCATCGACGGCCTGCTGCACGTCACCGACATGGCGTGGCGCCGCGTGAACCACCCGTCCGAGGTCGTCACCATCGGCCAGACGGTCAAGGTCAAGATCATCAAGATCAACCACGAGACGCACCGCATCTCGCTCGGCATCAAGCAGCTGCTCGCCGATCCGTGGGAGGGCATCGCCGCCCGCTATCCGGAGGGCGCCAAGCTCAAGGGCCGCGTGACCAACATCACCGATTACGGCGCCTTCGTGGAGCTGGAGCCGGGGATCGAGGGCCTGATCCACGTCTCCGAGATGAGCTGGACCAAGAAGAACGTCCATCCGGGCAAGATCGTCTCCACCTCCCAGGAGGTCGAGGTCCAGATCCTGGAGGTCGATCCGGTCAAGCGCCGCATCTCGCTCGGCCTCAAGCAGACCCTACAGAACCCCTGGGAGGGCTTCGCCGAGAGGCACCCGGTCGGGTCCGAGGTCGAGGGTGAGGTCAAGAACAAGACCGAGTTCGGCCTGTTCATCGGCCTCGAAGGCGATGTCGACGGCATGGTGCACCTGTCGGATCTCGACTGGAACCGTCCGGGCGAGCAGGTCATCGAGGAGTACAAGAAGGGCGACATGGTCCGCGCCCAGGTTCTCGACGTCGACGTCGAGAAGGAGCGGATCTCGCTGGGCGTGAAGCAGCTCGGCGGCGACCCCTTCGCCGAGGCCGGCGAGATCAAAAAGGGTCAGATCGTCACCTGCGAGGTCGTCGAGGTGAAGGATTCGGGCGTCGAGGTGAAGATCGTCGATACCGACATGCAGACCTTCGTCCGCCGGGCCGAACTCGCCCGCGACCGCGGCGACCAGCGCCCCGAGCGCTTCGCCACCGGCGAGAAGTTCGACGCCCGCGTCGTGCAGTTCGACCGGAAGGCCCGCCGCGTGCAGGTCTCGATCAAGGCCCTGGAAGTGGCCGAGGAGAAGGAGGCCATGGCCCAGTTCGGCTCCGCCGATTCGGGCGCCTCGCTCGGCGACATCCTGGGCGCGGCCTTCAACAAGAAGCGCACCGACGAGGATTGAGCCCCCTGTCCCTGCCGCCTGGTCGTTCAGCCGGGCGGCGGGTTCGGATCGATCGTAAGAAGACCCGCGCGGGACCTGCATCCCGCGCGGGTTTCTTTTTGTCTCTCCCATCGATGCCCGATCAACTGTCAGGCATGGGCTGAGATCCGACGGTGGCGGATGCGACCCGACAGCCGCGATCCGGTCATTCCGCAGCAAAGCGCGTCGCCTGCCCGCCGAAACGGGGAATGCGCGCAAACTGAGCGCGCCGACTACGAAACGGGCCCGATTGATCCTGCTGCCCCGCGATTCCGCCAAAGCACCGGGGGCGATGAGTCAGCCAGGCCTTTGATTCCACGGTCACAGGGGTTCGCGGAGCGGGCGGTTCGCCGTCGACGCGAGCGGCAATCCCCTTCTCTCAGGCCGCGCCGATTCATCCGGGCAAGTGGTTGCGCGAGATGATCTTGCCTGCGACCAGATTGGCCAAGGCCGAGATCGCACGCCGCCTGGGCGTTCGGCGCCAGACCCTCTTCGATCTGATCGCCGAGCGGCAACCGGTTACGCCTGCCAGGGCGCTCCGCCTGGAGAAGCTGTTCGGCACTGAGGCCGAGTTCTGGCTGGATCTCCAGCGAGCCTACGATCTGCGCCGTCTGGCGGCGCAAATGGCCGAGGAACTGGCGGGAATCGTCGCCCTCTAGGCCCCCTGAGACGACTGCGCTTTCAGGGTTAGGCGAAGCACCGGAATTTCTTCGCGGGCCCCGTATCCACGCCCGCGGTAAATGCTTAGAACACCGGCCTGACCCGGTTCAGATCGGGCGAGCCGAACGAAACCAAGGACTTGCCCGGCGCGGCACGGGGTTGCCGCACCCCGTCCAGGGGTCGCCGGGGGGCTTCAGGGAAAGCGACACGATGGCTGCCGACGCCGAACTGCTGATTGACCGGCGGCGCCTCCGCCGCAAGTTGTCCGTGTGGCGCGTGCTCGGCATCGGCGGCCTCCTCGTGGCAGTCGGCGCCGTGGGCTACCGCGTCCGTACCGGCGCAGAGGGCGGCTTCGCCGTGCAGCCCCAGATCGCCCGCATCTCGGTCTCCGGGTTCATCGCCGGGAGCGAGGCCACCGCCAAGCTGATGAAGCGCGTCGCCGACGCCGATGCGGTCAAGGCCGTCATCGTCTCGATCAACTCGCCGGGCGGCACGACGACGGGCTCGGAGGAGATCTTCCGCAACCTGCGGGCGCTCGCCGCCAAGAAGCCGATCGTCGCCTTCGTGGACGGGACGGCGGCTTCGGGCGCCTACATCACGGCCATCGCGGCCGATCACATCGTGGCGCGCGAGACCAGCCTCGTCGGCTCCATCGGCGTGCTGTTCCAGTACCCGGACGTCTCCGGCCTGCTCGACAAGGTCGGCGTCAAGGTCGAGTCGGTGAAGTCCTCGCCGCTCAAAGCCGAGCCCTCGGGCTTCACGCCGACCTCACCGGAGGCGCGCGCCGCCCTGGCGGCCGTGGTGGGCGACACCTACGCGTGGTTCAAGGGGCTGGTGGCCGAGCGCCGGGGCATGGATGCCGGCCAGCTCGCCTCCGTTTCTGACGGACGGGTCTTCAGCGGCCGCCAGAGTGTGCCCCTGAAGCTCGTGGACGAGCTCGGCAGCGAGCGCCAGGCGGTGGCTTGGCTGGAGAGCGCCCGGGGCGTCTCGAAGGATCTTCCGGTCAAGGATTGGAAGCCTCGGTCGGAGAGCGACTTCTCGCTCTGGTCCGCCGCCGGCATCGGGGCCGATCTGCTGGGGCTCGACGGCCTCGCGTCGCGCCTCCGGACGGTCGGCGCCGAGGCGCAGGCCGCCCGCGGCGGGCTCCTCGCCCTCTGGCGGCCGGAACCCTGAACGGCCGTCCCCACGACGCCCGCCACGATCCTGCGAGAAGACCGGACGCCATGATCAAATCGGAGCTCGTCCTCAAGATCGCCGAGCAGAACCCGCATCTCTACCAGCGTGACGTGGAGATCCTGGTCAACGCGATCCTCGACACCATTTCCGATGCGCTCGCCCGCGGCGACCGGGTGGAGCTGCGCGGCTTCGGCGCCTTCTCGGTGAAGCGCCGGGAGGCGCGCCGGGGACGCAACCCGCGCACCGGTGCCGCCGTTGCCGTGTCAGAGAAGGCGATCCCCGTGTTCAAGACCGGCAAGGAGATGCGTCAGCGCCTCAACGCGGCCGGCATCGGCGAGGCCGCCTCGGCTGCAGAATAGGAAGGAGTCCTGAGCGCGATGATCCGTTTCCTGAAGAGCCTCGTGCTGCTGCCGATCGCCGCTCTGGTGATCCTGCTGGCGGTGGCCAATCGCGCGCCGGTCCGGCTCTCCTTCGATCCATTCAACGCGGACGCGCCGGTCTTCAGCGTGGACCTGCCGCTCTACGCGATCCTGTTCGGGGCGGTGGCGCTGGGGATCGTCGTCGGCGGCATCTTCACGTGGCTCGGCCAGGGCAAGACCCGGGCCCGGGCGCGCCATCACCGCCAGGAGGCCGTGCGCTACGAGCGTGAGGCCACGCGGCTGCGCACCTACGCGCCCGAGAGCGAGGTGCCCGGTCCCTACACGGTCCCGAATACCGGCCGGACGGCGCTCCCGGCCCCGCGTTAGGCTCAGCGCATTCCCCGCGCGGCTGCCACGAACGCCGCGATCCGCCCGGGATCCTTCACGCCCGGCGCCGACTCGACCCCGGAGGAGACATCGACCGCGTTGAGCTTGGTGCGGGCGAGGGCTTCCGGGACGTTGGCCGCGTCGAGCCCCCCGGAGAGCATCGTGCCCTCTGGCAGATCGCGATCCGCGAGGATCGTCCAGTCGAAGCACCGGCCGTTGCCGCCGGGCAGACCTGCATTCGCGGGTGCCTTGGCGTCGAGGAGGATGCGGTCGGCCACCGCCGCGTAAGCGGCAAGCGGGGCGAGATCCGCCGGGACGGCGAGACCGAGCGCCTTCATCACCGGCCGGCCGGTCAGGGCGCGGATCGCGGCGACGCGCTCGGGACTTTCCTGCCCGTGCAGTTGGATCAGATCCGGATCGACCGCCTCGACCACGCCGGCAAGTAGAGCATTGTCCGGATCGACCAGCAGAACCACGCGCTCGGCCCGATCCTTCGCGCGGGACGACAGGGCGGCGGCCCGCGCGAGAGCCACGTGGCGCGGGCTGCGCGGGAAATGCACGAGACCGATCCAATCCACGCCGAGCGCCAGGGCGGCGTCGAGGGTGTCCTCGGTGCTGAGCCCGCAGATCTTGATGCGGGCCGGGGGAATGTTCGCGGCGGCCATGGGCGTCCTATAGCCGATCCGGCGGTCGGGCGCATGCACCCGCTGGCGGAGCGGAATGCACCGCGCGCCACCGCCCCTCAATACAGCGCCGGCAGATAGACGTTCGGGATCGGAAAGCCGCTGAAGACGACCTTGCCGTCGATCAGCCGCAAGGGCGGAAGGTCCTTCAACGGCGTCGCGTCGGCCGGCGCATCGGGCGGCGGGCGGCGGCTCAAGCCCAGCAGGCCACCGACGAGTTGGCCCACGAGCGCGCCGCGATCCGAGCCAAAGCGCTGCCCGACGATGCTGCCCACCAGCGCATCGATGCCCGCGGCCCGGAGGTTGAGCTGGCCGGCCGGCCGGTGGGCCGCGTCGAGGGCCAGCGTACCCGCCGCCTGGACGCGCTGCTGGCCCTTCGCCAGGGAGAACCCCGCGATGTCGAGGGTCCCGCCGGCCTGGCGCCAGCGCTCCAGTTCCCGCGGCACCGGCCCGGTCCGCAGAACGGTCGCCTGGGACAGCGTGGCGTCGAGGGCGAGATCGGCGGGGTCCTGGGTTCCGGTGAGCGCATCGAGCTGCGGGACCTCCGCCCGGGTCAGGCGCAGGCTGACATCCACGGCGCCTTCGGAGGCGTAGCGGCCGGGATCGGGCCGAGCATGCAGTTCGAAATGTTGCCCCGAAACGTCGATCGGCCCGGTTGCCGCGCCCGCAACGGTGACCTTCGGATCGTCGATCACCACCGAGGCCCGGGTAAACCCGTCCGAGGCACCGTGAAAGCTGCCCTGAAGGGCGCGCCAGGACGCGTCGCCCGTCAGGGCGCCCTGCTCGACATGGAACGGACCCTTGCTCTCGAACAGCACGAGGCTCGGCTGATAGACCTGCGCCACCGCGGTGGTCGGCCCGAGGCGGAAGCGGCCGTCCGAGCGCTCGAGCGTCACGGCGCTGCAGCGCAGCTCGATGCGGAAGGGGTATCCAGTCAGACTGCGGTCGGCGCAAGCCCAGGTGCGGCCCGCGGCCGCCTCTCGCGCCATCCAGCTGTCGATCTCGCTGGCCGCCCGGCCGCGGATCCAGAACCAGCCGACGGACCACGCCACCACCACGACGGCGAGGAGGATGTAGGGGAGGAACAGCCCGAGCCGAGAGCGGCGCCTGCCGCCGGGCGGGGCCGTCTGCGCCGCGTTCTCCGGCTGCGTCCGATCCTGCACCATGCGTTCCGCTCCCGCCGTGATCCCGTCAGGGACGCCGCCGCCCCGCCATGAGCCCACGCAAGGGGCGAAACTGGGGCGGTCGCGATCCGGGTCGGCGATTACGCGAAGGGAAACGCGCGGATGAGCCCGTCATCCGTTCAGACCTGAGCCGGCTCCACCGTATCGGCCTTCAGATCGTTCGCGATCGCCGTCCGCTCGGCCTCGGTATCGGCGAGGCGATGCACGTGCATCTCGGTGGCGCCTACGTGCCGGACACGATCCAGCCACGTCCGGCGGAGATGGTCGCGCGGGCTCTCCTTCGAGGTGGCCACCGACACCATCTCGGCGACGCCCGACTCGTCGCGCCGCACCGCGATCACCACGGCCTGCGCCATCTCGTCGAGGTCGAAGCCCCCGGCCGGATGGACCCCGACCACGTAGCGCCGGCCGGAGCGCCCGCGCCAAGCCGAGAGGGGAAGCGCCGGCGCGCCGCGCAGGCCCGCATTCGTCTTAAGACGCTCTTCGCGCACATCCTGCCTCCGGGTGCGATCGTCCTTGAGGTCGCGGAGCGCGGCCGACCAGGACAGGGCTCTTCTGTTCGCCATTTGTTCCAACCTAGCGCGCGATATCCACAGTCGTCAAGGGCGACGTTCCTAAGGCAGGATGTGGGGATGATGTCCGTTATCCACAAGCCGGGACGACGGACATGCACCGGCGTGAACGCCTCAGCGGCGGGGTGCGGCCGCAGCCGGCGCCTCGGCGGACGGGACGGGATGGCCCGCCGCCGCGAGGCTCTGCAATCCGCCATCCACCAGGGCGTTCGAGGCCGATTCGAGGCGCTCCTGTGCCAGGGTCTGAAACTCCTGCCGGGGCAGGCCGGGCGGGATGGTCGGCAGGAACTCGATGACGGCGGTCCCGGGCCGGCGGACGACGCTGTTGCGCGACCAGAACAGGCCGGTGTTCAGCGCCACCGGCAGGCAGGGCACCTGCAGCGCCGTGTAGAGGTGGGACAACCCCTGCTTGTAAGCCGGCTCCGCCCCCACCGCGCGGCGGGTGCCTTCCGGGAAAATGATCAGCTGGCGGTCCTGCCGGATCGCTTCCGCGGCGGCGGCATTCATCAGGCCCATGGCCCGGCTGCCCTTGGACCGGTCGATCGCCACCATGCCGCTGCGCGACAGGTACCAGCCGATCAGCGGGATGAGGAGCAGTTCGCGCTTCAGGATGTAGGCGAAGTTCGGCAGTACCGTACAGAGCGCCAGGGTCTCCAGGGCCGACTGGTGCTTGGCCGCCACCAGCAGCGGCCCCGGCGGGATGTTCTCCAGACCGCGGAACTCGACCCGGGTGCCGGCGACCGTTCGCAGCAGCCAGAGGGTGATCCGCGCCCACAGGCGCGCAAGTCGCAGCACCGCCGGCCCGGAGACCAGCGTCGGCAGGCCGGCGACCGCCAGGACCGTCGTGGCGGCGTAGAAGCAGATGTTGAAGGCCAGGGAGCGCAGGGCGAGCATCGGAATCCGGAACGTGAGGGCCTTCCTGTAGCGCGCCCGGCCGCTCTCAGCCAATCCGGGTTTCCATAGGGCTACGCCCTTTCGCAACCATGGCTCGGGCTGCCTGTGCGACGCCGATCAAACGGTTCGGTCGTCCCGGGCAAGGCCTGCCCCGCGGCCGGCGATCAGCCAGTAGACGAGTCCGGCACTCGCGCCGACGACGAACAGGATCAGCGTCAGCCGCGCCTCGGCGGCCAGCAGCCCCGAATGCCGGCCGGCCTCGCCGGAGCGGAGCGCTCCGCGGGTGAGCCAGGGGAGGGCGGCGGTCAGCGCACCGCAGCCGGCGCCGTACCAGAGCAGGCCCCGCCGCCCCAGAAGCTCGCCGCAGAGCCCCACCAGGGCCGACGGCGCGACCAGCAACACGAACAGCGCCTGGGCGAGACCGGCGACGAATAGGACGAGCCCCTCCGGCGGCAGCCCGGCCGAGAGGTCGGACAGGGCCATGTCGAGGCCCGCCAGCGCCCCACCGGTCAGCCAAGCCTGCGCGGCCGGATCGACGAGGAGCGCCATCACGAGGACGGCGAAGCCCGCCGGGACGGCGAAGAGAAGGGCGAAGGCCCCGAGGAACAGGCGGCCGAGGGCGTGCATACGGCAAGCCTCTACACCGCGCCTGCCCGCCCGTCGCGCGAAAGCCGCGCCCGATCCGCCCGGATCGAACGCGGCTTCCAGCCTGCGAAGCGGTGCGTCAGCCGTGGGCGGAGGCTGCGCCGCCGTGGTCGCCGGGGGTGTGCTTCTTCCGGAACCGGCCGAGCCAGAGCGAGAAGCGGCGGATCACCACGTAGAAGACCGGCGTCAGGAACAGGCCGAAGAAGGTCGCGCCGATCATCCCGAAGAACACCGCGGTCCCCAGCGCCTGACGCATCTCGGCGCCGGGGCCGGTGGCGATCACCAGCGGCAGCGTTCCCAGGATGAACGCGAAGGCGGTCATCAGGATCGGGCGCAGGCGCAGGCGACAGGCCTCCACCGCCGCCTCGACCGGGCCGCGATGCTCCCGCTGCTCGATGTCGTGGGCGAACTCCACGATCAGGATCGCGTTCTTGGCAGCCAAGCCGATGAGCACGATCAGGCCGATCTGGGTCAGGATGTTGTTGTCCTGCCCCCGGAACTGCACGCCCGCGAGCGCCGCCAGCACGCCGGTCGGCACCACCAGCAGGATCGCCAGCGGCAGCGCCCAGGATTCGTACTGCGCGGCGAGCACGAGGAAGACCAGCAGCACGCCCAAGGCGAAGACCGCGCCGGCGGTGCCGCTCGCCGCCTTCTGCTGGTAGGCGATCTCGGTCCAGTCGTAGGAGTAGCCGTCGGGGAGATTCTTCTTGGCGATCTGCTCCATGGCGTCGAGCGCCTGACCGGTCGAAACACCGGGCTTGGCGACGCCCTGGACCGGGACCGAGTAGTACAGGTTGAACCGCTGCACGATCTGCGGACCGGTCACGTCGCGCACGGAGGCGAGCGTGCCCATCGGCACCAGGGCGCCGGTGGAGGAGCGCACCTTGATCTGCGAGATGTCCTGCACCGAGGTGCGGAACGCCGCGTCGCCCTGCAGGCGCACCTGATAGATGCGGCCCAGCGTGTTGAAGTCGTTGACGTAGGTGCCGCCGAGATCCGCCTGGACCGACGAGAACACGTTGGCGAGCGGCACGTTCAGCATCCGCGCGATGGTGCGGTCGATGTCGAGGAAGAGCTGCGGCGTCGAGTTGTCAAAGGTCGTGAAGACGCGCTGCACGTCCGCGCTCTGGTTCGCCTGACCGATCACCGCGCCCGCGGCGGCCATCAGCGGGCCGATGTCCGACGATTGGCGGCTCTCGATCTGCATCTTGAAGCCGCCGCCGTTGCCAAGGCCGCGGACCGGCGGGGGCGGGATCACGATGACCCGGGCCTCCTGGATGTCCGACGTGGCCTTCAGCACCTCGCCCGTGATCACCCCGGCGCTGCGCCCCTCGGCAGCGCGCTCCTTCGCACCGGTGAGGGTGAGGAACATCACGCCGGCATTGGTGGTGTTGGTGAAGGTCGCCCCGTCGAAGCCGGCGATGATGACCGCGTTGGCGACGCCCTTCACCGTCCGCGCTTGCTTGGCGGCGCGCAGGATCACGTCCGTCGTGCGGTCGAGGGAAGCGCCGGAGGGGAGCTGGACCACGCCGATCAGGTAGCCCTGGTCCTGGTCGGGAATGAAGCCCGTCGGCGTGGTCTGCGCGAGGTGGAGCGTGCCGGCGATCACCGCGGCGTAGACCAGCAGCATGACGCCGAGGCCGACGATCCCGCCGGTGAGCACCCGGATGGTCCGGCCGTAGGCGTTCGAGGTCGCGTCGAAGGCGCGGTTGAAGCCGTTGGCCAGCCAGGCCACGAACCGCGTCAGGAAGAATTTTGGCTCCTTGCGGGCATGGTGGGGCACCAGCAGCAGCTTGCAGAGCGCCGGCGACAGGGTCAGCGAGTTGAAGGCCGAGATCAGCGTCGAGGCCGCGATGGTCAGCGCGAACTGCTTGTAGAACTGGCCCGAGATGCCCGGGATGAACGCGGTCGGCACGAACACCGCGGCCAGCACCAGCGCGATCGCGATGACCGCGCCGCCGACCTCATCCATGGTCTTGTGCGCGGCGTCGCCCGGCGACAGGCCCTCGGCCATGTTGCGCTCGACGTTCTCCACCACCACGATCGCGTCGTCGACCACGATGCCGATGGCGAGCACCAGCCCGAACAGGGTCAGGTTGTTGAGCGAGAAGCCGAACCCCGCCATCGCCGCGAAGGTGCCGATCAGCGAGACCGGGATCGCGATGACCGGGATCAGGGCCGTGCGCCAGCTCTGCAGGAACACCAGCACCACGATGACCACGAGGCCGACCGCCTCGAACAGGGTCTTGTAGACCTCCTGGATCGACTCCTCGATAAACTCGGTCGGGTTGTAGGCGATGCGGTACTCGACGTCCGGCGGGAAGTTCTTCTTGACGACCTCCATCACCTTCTTGACCGACGCCGCGGCGTCCAGCGCGTTGGTGCCGGGCCGCTGGAACGCGCCGATGCCGACCGCCGGCGTGTCGTTGAGGTAGGAGTTCGTCGTGTAATCCTTCTGGCCCATCTCGACGCGGGCGATGTCCTTCACCCGGACGAGGCGCCCGTCCTGCGCCTTGATGATCACCTCGGCGAACTGCTCGGGCGTCTTGAAGCGCGCCTGCGACTGCACGACGAGCTGGAACGCCTCGCTGGGCGCGGCCGGCGGCCCGTTGAGCTGGCCGGCCGCCACCTGCACGTTCTGCTCCTGCAGCGCCGTGGTGACGTCGGTGACCGAGAGGCCGTAGGCGGCGAGCTTGTTGGGATCGACCCAGATACGCTCGGCATACTCGTTGCCGCCGAAGATCGTGATGTCGCCGACGCCGTCGAGGCGCAGCAGCTCGTCGCGGATGTTCAGGTAGATGTAGTTGGCGAGGTAGTTCTGGTCGTAGGTCTTGTTCGGCGAGAGCAGGTGCACGACCAGCATCAGGTCGGGCGACGCCTTGCGCACGGTGACGCCGAGGTTGCGCACGTCCGGCGGCAGGCGTGGCTGGGCGACCGAGAGCCGGTTCTGCACCAGCACGTTGGCGATATCGAGGTTGGTGCCGACCTTGAAGGTCACGGTCAGCAGCATGTTGCCGTCGTTGGTCGACAACGACGTCATGTAGAGCATGTTGTCGACGCCGTTGACCTCCTGCTCGATCGGCGTCGCGATCGTGGCCGCCACGGTCTCGGCGTTGGCGCCGGGATAGGAGGCGCGCACTGTCACGGTCGGCGGCACGATCTCGGGATATTGCGAGACCGGCAGGCTCTCGTAGGCCACGAAGCCGAGGATCAGGAACACGATCGACGTGACGGACGCGAAGATCGGTCTGTCGACGAAGAAATGGGCGAAACGCATCGGTCAAACCTCTGAGGCCCGCCGGTCACCCGGCCGGGGCCCTGCGTCGTCGGTGCGGGGCGCGCCGCGGGGCGCGCGCGAAGGCAGTGCCAGCGAGCCGATCGGGCTCACGTCTTGCTCGGCGGCAGCTCGATCGTGTCGGGCGCCACCTTCGCGCCCGGCCGCACCCGCGAAGTGCCGTTGACCACGACCATCTCGTCACCCTTCAGCCCGGACTGGATCACCCGGTAGCCGTCGACCTTCGGGCCGAGCACCACGTCCTTCTGCTGGATGACATTCTCGGGCCCGACGACGTAGACGATCCGCTTGTCCTGGTTGGCGGCCACCGCATCGTCGGGGATCAGAATGCCCTGGAACGGCTTGGTCGCCGGCATCGAGACGATGCCGAACAGACCCGGCTTGATGAACAGGTCGCTGTTGGGGACGGTCGCGCGCAGCAGGATCGTGCCGGTTGCGTTGTCGACGCGGTTGTCGACGAAGTCGAGGGTGCCCTTGCGGGTCGGCTTCGGCTCGCCGGACAGCGCGATCAGGATCGGGACGCCCTTGCCCTGCTGGGTCTGGCCCATGCCGATGCCGAGGCTGGTCTGGTATTTCAGGAACGCCTTCTCGTCGACCGTGTAGCTGAAGTAGATCGGGTCGAGCGACACGATCGTGGTCAGCATCGTCTGGTCGGCGCTGACGATGTTGCCCTCGGTCACCAGCCGGCGGCTGATCCGGCCGTTGATCGGCGCCTTCACCTCGCTGAAGTCGAAGTTGAGCTGCGCGTTGTTGAGCGCCGCCTGGGCGCTGTCGACGTCGGCCTGGGCGGTCTGCGAGGCCTGACGGCGCTGGTCGGTGACCTGCTCGGAGATGTTGCCGCTGCGGGACAGGGTCTGCGCGCGTTCCAGATCGGTCTGCGAGAAGGATTGGCGCGCCTTGGCGGAGGCCAGGGCGGCTTGCGCCTGCTCCAGGGCCGCCTTGTAGGGCCGCCGGTCGATGACGAACAGGACGTCGCCCTTCTTCACGGTCTGGCCGTCGACGAAATTGATTTTCTCAAGATATCCGGTAACGCGGGCACGGACCTCGACGTATTCGATCGCGTCGAAGCGGCCGGTATACTGGTCCTGCTCGATGATCTCGCGCACGACGGGTTTCGCCACCGTGATCTTCGGCGGCGGGCCGCCCGGCGCCTGGGCCTGCGCCGGCGTCGCGAGGGGCCCCGCGGTGAGGCCGACGGCCAGTCCGGAGAGCACGGTGAGAAGGCTGGGAAGCCGGCTGCGCATCGGGTCCTGCTGTCCATTGGCCGACCGACGGTCGCGCCGAGCTTGACGATAGTTCCGCCGCTGACGCGCCGTAACCCGCGCGCAACGATGTTGCTTGTGCGCGGGCGCACATGGCGGTCCAACCCCTGGATCGATCCGGCGCCCTACGCGATCGCTTCGCCCGCGCCGTACCAATCCTTGAACCCGCCCTTGTAGTGGCGGGTGATATCGACGCCGGCCTGCTGCGCCGCCATCAGCGCGTGAACCGACCGGACCCCGGAGGCGCAGGAAAAGACGGGCAGTCGCCCATCCTCGGCCACCAGGGCGGCCACCTCCTGCGGATCGAAGCTTGAGAGCGGATGGGAGACAGACCCGGGGATATGTCCAGCGCTGTATTCGTTCGGTTCTCGCACATCGATGAGCAGCATCGAGCCGTCGTCAAGCCCGCGCTTGACGGTATCGCGATCGAGGTCGACCACCTGCATCGGCAGGATCTCCGTTCTGCCCGAATGGGTTCAGCCTGTCGGACTGACGCTTTTCCATATTCGTCAGGCCGGAGCCGTGCAACTCGCCGCGCCTGGGGAGCGGAACGCGGTCGCCGTCAGAGGGCTGCCAGGGTCGGCCCGATGGCGTCGAAATGGGCGGCCCAGGTCGGTGGACCGTAGCTGTCGAGACGGCCAGCGAGATCCCGCCGCACGGGCGAGGCGGGCTCCGAGAGGGCCTCGATCGCCGCGATCCAGCCGGGGCCGTCGAGGGGATCGCGGAACAGCGCGAAACCCTCGGCGATCTCTCGATGGACCGGAATGTCGGAGGCCACCACCGGCAGCCCCGAGGCGGCCGCCTCCACCAGGGGGATCCCGTAACCCTCGGTGAAGGATGGCATCAGCAGCGCCGTGCAGCTGCGCATCAGCGCCGCGAGTCCATGCGTCGACAGGCCGGTCGCCTCGATGGTGTGGACGCGCACGCCCGGGCACCGATCCAGCATGTCGATGGCGCTCTCGGCCTCCCAGCCCCGGCGTCCGACGACGACAAGCCGCGGCGTGGCGGCGCCGTGGCTCTCCGCCAGATGCCGCCAGACCTGGAACAGGAGCAGATGATTCTTGCGCGACTCGATCGTGCCGCAGACCAGGAAGGTCGGCCGATCGGGCTCGAAGCGCGGTCCGGCGCGCCCGAAGGCGGGCTCGACGCCGAGATGGCCCACCGCCACCGGCGGCCGCCCGAACCCTTCCGCGGCCAGATAATCGAGGGTGCGATGCCCGGTGTCGGCCGAATTCACCAGGACGGCGGCGGCGTGCCGACCGATGGTGCGCAGACGCGCCCGGTGCCGCTCGGCCTCGCCGGCGCGGCCGTATTCGGGATGGGTGATCGGGATCAGGTCATGAACGAAGAAGACGGCGCGCACGTCCCGTCGGGTGTAGAGCCAGTCGAAGCGCCGGGGATCGTCGAGCCGCAGGTGCGACGTGTGCAGATACAGCGCGTCCCGGGGGAGCGCCGCGACCGGGCGGCCGCGCAGGGCGATCTCGGCCGCCGTCCGGGCCTGGATCCGGCGTCGTCTCCCGGTGCCGATCCGCGGCGCAGTCGCTCCGGCGACGGGCGCGAGCCCGGGGGCGCCGCACCGCGACGCCAGTTGGCGGTAGACCGGATCGTCGGGCGCCTCCCGGTCCTCGACCCAGCCGGCGGCCACCGCCTCGACGATCGCGAGCGCCTGAGCCCGGTTGAGGACGCGCGGCCCGAACGCCGTGGAGACGAGGCCGACGCCGTCCGCGGCTGAGCCCAGGAACGCGCGGGCATAGGCGAGATCGACGCGGTCGATTCCCGACGGGCTGGCGTGGCGCAGGCGCGTGACGAGGCGCGTGAGATCGAAGGCGATCGGTCGGTCGGTCATGAACCTTGTATGGTGTCGGGGACGCGCGCATCCCGTAGCGGCCGATCGCGGCGCGCGCCAGCGTTTCCGGGTTCAAGGGGCCGGCGCGAAGGGGTTGCACGGGCGCTCCGCGACGGCTAATAGCCCTGGGCCCTAGCGGCGTCGGAGTGTAGCGCAGCCCGGTAGCGCACCTGTCTGGGGGACAGGGGGTCGTCGGTTCAAGTCCGGCCACTCCGACCATTTCTTGAACAGGCCACAACCCGTCAGTTCACGCGGGATTGAAGTCTGAACTTCGACTTACGCGTTGTGACGGCGCTGCGCCGAACCGCGCAGTTGTCTCCTTCTGTGGCGGCTGGCCTTCGAACTCTATCGGTCGCGCACGCTCTCCAGCAACCATGTCGACCCTGGATTGCGATTAGGAGCGGGTTACGCCCACACGACGTACGGCCGCAGCGCGTGCCGCGAGATTTCGGTCGAACCGGCGCCGATCCCACCGCCAAGTCGGTGAGACAGGCGCGGCTACTCGTCGAGGGAGTTGGCGGGGACCGGGCCGGTCGCGGCGGCGGTGATCGTCACCGCGCCGGCCGCTTGCCGCAGTTCGTACCGGGCGATGCCGTCCGCGAGCTTGACCAGACAAGCCAGCAGCAGCCCGAGCAGCAGGCAACGGCGAAGGGTGAGCGCGGGGATCAGCATTGAGGGCGCCTCGGGGAGACGGCTGCACGGTATCCGAGCCGATGCGCGCTGGCTGCCGCGGAGAAAGCACAGCCGCGTGCAATGAGAGCGGCCGCGCCGTGGCGGACGTTCGGCAAGCTTAAGGCTGGGTGCCCGTCGCGGTGCAAATGTGCCGCAACGGCGTGTTACGAACCGGAATGCGCCGATGTCACGAACCGCGCGATGTCGTCCGCCGTCGGGGCCTGAACGCTGAACGGGAAGCTCAAAGACCGGACGATCGCGCCGTGGCCGAGCCCCGGGTAGATGTGGGTCTGCGGATGATCCTGGCCGCCCTGCAACCGATCCGCGAGTGCGACCGTTCCGGACGGCCGCACGTCCCGATCCTCAGCGCCGGTCAGCAGCAGCAGCGCCGGGTGATGCCCGGCCGCGTGATTGATCGGCTGCATCGCGGGATCGGCGCCCGAGAAGACCTGCTTGTCCAGGGGATCGGTCAGCGCGGAGGTCGCATAGGGCCCGGCCAGCCCGACGATGCCGGCGAGGTCGTCGGGGCTGGAGCCGGCCCGCTCCAGCCACGTGGCGTCGAGCCCCAGCATGGCCGCAGCCCAGGCGCCGGACGAGTGGCCCGCCACCACGACGCCGTGCGGATCGCCCCCGAACTCGGACGCGTGGCCGATCGTCCAGGCGATTGCGGCGGCGTTGTCGGCTAGGATATCCGACAGGCCGACCGCCGGGACGTGCCGATACTCGGGGATCACCACGACGAAGCCCCGCCGCGCGAACGCGGCGCCGACATAGGCCACGTCCGCCTTCGAGCCGTTACGCCAGCCGCCGCCGTAGAGGAACACCATCACCGGGCTTGGACCGGACGCGTTCGGCCGGTAGATGTCGGCTTGATGCCCATCCCCGGCGGCGTAGGCCACGTTCGCATCGACGTGGACTTCGACCGGGGCCAGCAGGTTCAGGACCACCAGGGTCGCGCTGACGAGCTTGTCGCAGAGATAGCCTAACATCACTCGGTCCGTTGCGGTCTGCGGGCGCGACCGGCGTGGGTCGCGGCATCCGGGTTCGCGTCGGGCGCGGGCCTGTGCGGTCCGGTCCGGACACCGCTTCCCGTCGATGAGGCCGCCTCCCGACCCCCACAATCTAGCGCGGCTGTCGGGGTGAATCTGTCCGTACGGTTGGCCTACGTAATCTCCACGACGGCGAGTCGGTCCGTGATCTGAACCGGGATGCGACGCTCGGGGGGAAGCGCGGCGGCACGCACCGTACCGTCATCCGCGAAACGATGCAGCCGCACGCTCCGGGGCATGTGCGACAGCAGGATATCCACCGCATGCGGCTTCGCATCGGGCCGCGCGGAGAGGCTGCGGCGGTCCCAGCCGTCGAGGCCCAGCCAGATCGGCACCAGCAGGGCGCCATCCCGCCGGGCGAAGCGTGCGGAGACGAGATCCGGCATCGATGGATCGGAGGCCACCGCGACGTCGCCGGGGACGGGGGCGGCTGCGGCGGCCCCGCCGCCGAACAGCCGGACGAGATTGCGCACGGCGGCGAAGGCGGGCGTCGGGCGGCCGTCATAGGCGAGGAGCCCGAAGCGGCTCTCCGGATCGCCGTCGCCGTGATCGAAGCTGGCGATCAGTTCGTACAGGTAGGTCCGCCGCACCCCCTGCAGGTAGCTCCACAGAAGGAGGCGCGGCAGGTAGCGCGCCCGGATGCCTTCGGAGACCGGCAGGTGGGCGCTGCCGGTCTCGAGCGCCGTGTGGTAGCCGTTCTCGGTGGCGATCACCGGCGCCGGCCCGAAGACCGGCCGGGCCGCCGCGATGAAGCGGGCGAGGCTGCCCGGGCCGCCGGTCTCCGGATGCTCGGCCCCCGGATAGGCGTGGATGTTGCCGAGATCGACCAGGGCCGCGAGGTTCTGCGCGGCTGCGACGTTGCCCTGGATGTAGCTCGGTCCGGCGACTTCGACGGCGGGCGCGTCCGCCCGCACCGCCCGGAACAGGGCCGCCTGATGGTCGGCCGACAGGCGCGGGAGGTCGCGCCGTCCGGCGATCGGCGGCTCGTTGCCGCCCTCCGCGATCACAAGCCCGCCGCCGGCCCAGCGTGCGATTGCAGCGAACTTGTCCGGCGGCACGCGCGGGCCCGGGGTCAGGCCGTCGTAGAAGACGAGGCTGAAGCGGTAGCCGCGCCCGGCCAGGGTGGCGATCCGCGCGAATTGTCCGGCCGGCTCGCCGCCGGTAAGCACGATGTCGTCACGCAGGTGCCGCACGCCGAGTGCGTCGAGGGCGGCGGCGCAGGCCTCGAAGCGCTCGACGTAGGGCGTGCCGCCATGGCCGAGGTGGACGTTCACGCCGATCGAGTCGATCAGATCCTCGCATCGGTGCGGGGGCGGCGCCGCCTCGGCACGGCCGGCCGCGAGGGCCCCCGCTGCCAGCGCCAGGGCCGACCGACGTGTGAGGGCGCTCATGCCCGGTCCGTCGCGGCGTGGAGCCGCCTGAACGCGGCCGGAGCCGGGCGCTTTACCTGGACGGACGGGGCGTACCGGACCGCGCGCACGAGATCGCGGACCGCCTGGCCGAGGGCGGCCTGAGCCTCGCGGGATCCGAGATTGTGGTCCGCCCCCGGCACGATGGTGACCGGTGCGCCGAGGCGCGCGGCGCTGCGGTCCGGAGTGCGGCCCAGGTGTCGGCGAAGGGCCGCCAAGCCGGGATCGCCCGCGCTGTAGAGCAGGCGAATCGCGGCGCCGCGGCGCCGGATCGTTGCGACGCGCCGGGCGACCGATCCGCCCGGCGCCCCCGGACGGAACGCCCGGCGGATCCGCCGCAGCGCCAAGTCGACACCGCGCCGAGCCAGGACGCGGCCGATCGCCCGGACCCGGATCTGGCCGCGGATCAGCCGGCGCCACGTATCGCCCTGCGCGAGGAGGGCGGCATAGGTCGCGGCGCTGCCGTAGGTCTGGCGGATGACGCTGTCGACGCTCTGCTCAGGATCCCAGTCGAAGCAGTAGAGGTTGACGAGCAGCGCCCCGTCGATCCGCGGATCCCGGCAGAGCGCGTGGAAGGCCGCGTAGGCGCCGCTGCACCCGCCGACCAGCACGATCGGGCCGCCGCCGGCGACGTGATCGACCGCCCGGACCACGTCGGCGAACCCGTCCGGCGCGAAGAGGGGCCAATGCCCGTCCGGCCGCTCGACGCTGTCGCCGACGCCGGCGACATCGCATCGGAACGAGGCGATGCCCTCGGCGGCGAGGCTCCGGGCGAGCCGCGTGGTCTGCCGTCCCCAGCCGGACCGGACGGTCATGCCGGTGGAGACGAACAGGATCGTCGGCGCCCCGGGTTCCGGCCTGTCCGGGGTGCAGCTTATGCCGAACAGGCCCGGGACGAACCGAGTGGGCGCCTCGCTCCATCCGGGGCCGGCCAAGCGCGCCGGAGGCACCGCTGGCGGGGTCGCCTCGGCCTTTGCGGCCCCCTCCGCGGCGTAGGCGCTGATCCGGGCGAAATCCGCCTCCGGCACCTTCACGAAGATCGGATCGCCGACGAGATGCGCGAGGCCCGCGAACGGCCCGGTCTCGACGGCGCAGCCGAGGGCGCCGAGGCGGGTACCCAAACCGCCGGGTTCGGGCGCCAGAAGGAGCACGCGCGGTGCCGGCGGCGTCGCGATCCGCGCGAGGTTCAGGCCCGAAAGTTCCGCCTGAAACGCGGCGTCCATGCTGAACCCGCCGACGGTCAGGGCTTCGGGCTCCGCGGCCGGAGCCGAGCCGTCGGGCAAGCGCCCGATCGTCTGGGCCCGCAGCCGCATCTCACGGAGATAGGCGCGTCCGGTGACGACCGGCGCGAGGAGGACGAGGCGGTCCACGGGTTCCGCCTCTGCGGCCAGAGCCGCGAAGGCCGCCCCCAGGCGCAGGCCGACGAGGACGATCTCCGTCACGCCCGCCGTCTCGCGCAGGAAGCGGACGGCCTGGCGGATGGCAGTCGTGCAGGCCGTGACGGCGGTCGCGTCGGGATCGGCGGAATCGCCTTCGCCGGGATAGTCGAAGCGCAGGGTCGGGCAGCCCGACTGGGCCAATCGCTCGGCGAGCGCGCGCCAGGGGCGGTACGCCGCCATCTGCTCGAATCCGTAGGCGCCGCAGAGGACGACGCCGCGCCGCCCGGCGGCCGGATGCAGCCAGCCGAACAGCCCGTCGAACGTCACCGGCGTCGGATCGTGCAGGCCGGGGCAGGGGGCCGAGGCGGGCCGGGTCTCAGGCGTCATGGCCGAACTCCACGCATTCGGTGCCGTTGATGGCCTGCACGACGCCGCGGGGAAGCCGCGGTCGATCGGGAAAGGCGATGAGCCGCGCCGTTCCCGGAGCGAGATGAAAGCCGCTGTCGGCAGGGCGTGCGCCGGGCGTGCGGACTTGAACGCCGAAGGCGAAACCCTCGGTGGCGATCCGCAGGGCCGGACCCGCTTCCGTCGTCACGGGCTCGGCGGTGAGGCCGATCGCATCCCGGCTGATCGGGCGCGGGCCGGGGAAATGAAAGGACTCGGCGATTACGGCGCCATCCGCGCCGGTCAGGCAGGCATGAGCGACATCGTGGACGCGCGGGCCGAACCGATAGCTGTCGGTAGCATCGAAGAAGCGGCCGAGCAGATCGGCGGAGGTCAGGGTTAGCGCCGCGCGGGCTTCGAGGACCACGGCGCGGTCGGCGCGCGCCGCGACGCGGCCGCCGCGATCGGCGAAGGTCAGCGTCACCGTCAGGGCGCGGGCATCCGCGGTCTCGTTGAGGAGGTGGAGGTGCAGACCGTCAAGCCCCTCGTCGGTCAAGACGACCTGAACGGGGCGGAAGGCGCGCTTCAAAGCGTACCACGCCGATTTGGGGCGCTGTGTCCAGTCGATCACGCCCCAGCCGGCGCCCGGCCCGAGATCGCGCAGCATCAGGACCAGACCGCCGGCGGTCGGCGAACGCGGGCGGCGCCACTCGGCGAAGGTCGCCTCCATCACCTCGGCCACGGCCGCGCGGCCGAGATCGAGGTAGCGTTCGGGATCCTCGACGCGCAGCGCGGCGGGATCGACGCCGTAGAGGTGGCCGACATAGTGGTCGCGGACGGTCTCGAAATCCCAGTCGGCGCCGCGGTCGCGGGGGATCCCGGCCGCCCCGCCCGGATCGGCCGGACCCGCCGGCCCCGGCGTCCCGGACTCGGGCGGGTTGGCGAAGGCGAGGCATTCGCTGGCGAAGCCGACCTCGGCCCGGCGGGCATCGTCGAGGGGCCGGCAATAGGCGCCGACGCCGAAATAATGGGTGCAGCCGCCGCGCGGCGAGAAGGGCAGGGCCCCGCCGGAGGGCGAATTGGGCACGACCACGATATCGGGTCTCTGGGCCGCCGCCAGCGCCGGCAGCTTCGTGTCGCAGAAGGCGTCGGCCCAGACCGTGCGCGGCGCGCCCAGCATGGCGGCCTGCTGCCAGACCTCGCTGCCGCCGCACAGGAGGCAGAGCGAGGGCGCCGCCTGGGTCCGGTCGAGGAAGGCGGTGACCTCCCGGGTCAGGGCCGCCGAGAAGCGCGGATCGTCGTGCGGGTAGTCGAAGTTGGCGAGCATCAGGTCCTGCCAGACCAGGATGCCGAGCGCGTCGCAAAGGTCGAAGAAATCGGTCGCCGGGTAGAGGGTGGTGCCCGGCACGCGCAGCATGTTCATGCCGGCCTCGCGGGCCAGCGTCAGCAGCGTCCGCGTCCCGTCCGGGCCCAGCCCGACGAGATCCGGCGGCGTCCAGAGGGCGCCGCGGCAGAAGACCGGCACGCCGTTGACCGCGAGCGACAGGCCTTCCGAGAAGGGCCGCGTCAGCGAGAGCGAGCGGAAGCCCACGTGGCCGAGATCGATGCACACCCCGTCGACACGGGCGCAGACCACGTGGAGGTTCGGCGCGCCGTGGGAATGCGGCCACCAGGGGGCGATCCCGGGCAGCACCAGCTCGCCCGCGAACTGGCCCGGGCCAATCCCGGCAAGCGTCGTCTCGCGCCCGTCGCACTGGAGCGTGACTGCCGCGGCCCCGCCATCGACAGTCACGTGCGCCCTCAGACGGCCGGTCTCCCCGTCCAGACTGGCGCGGAGATCGGCCGATATGGCGCCGGGACCCACGGGCTCGATCGTGATCGGCCGGTAGGGGCCGACATGGTCGATCTCGGGGCACCAGCCCGGCATGAAGCCCAACGCGCTGGTCCGCACATGGCGCAGCGCGCCCGGCGTGATCATCCGCGGCCGCCAGCGTCCGCGCTTGGAAGGCCGGTCGAGTTCCGCGCGCAGCGATCGGAAACAGAGCGCCAGATTGGATTCCGCGCAGACTTCAACCTCCACCGCATGCGCTTCGAACATCGAGCGCGTGGTGAGGATCGCAACGCCGTCGAGCCAGACCTCGCCGAGCGTGGCCAAGCCCTCGAAGCGCAGGCGGAACCGGCCGGGGCCGGCAAGCCGCGTCCGATACCAGACGTCCCGATCGTGGATCGGCGTCGGCGCCGTCTCCGACCAGCGCCCGGCCGCCCGCAGGGCCGACGCCGCTGTTCCCGGGACCTCGGCGGCGATCCAGTCGGTCACGCCGTCGAGATCGCCCGGGCCCGCGCAGGCGCCGGGCGGCGTCACAGCGAGCCGCCAGGGACCGGGCAGGTCCCGCGGCGCCCGTCGGTCGACGCTGCGGATGAGGGCCATCGCGCGCCCCTAGCGGCCGAGCGCGTCGTCCAGGGACGCGAAGACGCGTTCGTAGGTTGCGGCCAGCTTGTCGAGGCGCGGGGCCAGCCCGTCGGCCTTGCGGCGGTGGAAGGCGCGGGCGAGCTGGAACTGGAACGCTTTCGCCTCGCGGCTCAGCTCGGCGGCCGCCTCGGCGGCGGGCGCGAAGGCGCCGGCCCCTTTGGCGTCGAGCCAGGCGAGGTGGCTCGCCAGCATCTCGAAATTCGCGCCGAGCTGGCGGGTCGTGTTGAACGCGTAGGCGTGGAACACGCCGAGCGACTGGCACACGAGCCCGTCGGCCGTGACGCTCAGCGCGTCGCGGAAGGCCAGGACCGGGTTCCGCTCCGGCGCCCGGGCGCGATGCTTGGCGAGCAGCTCCAGCGCGACGCCCGGAAGCTCCGAGGCCGGCAGGGGCGGGGCGACCGACTTCACGAACTCCGCGTAGGGCGGCAGCGTCGCGGGGCCGAAGATCCCGGCGTAATCCGCCCCCGCGAGCCGGAAGCGGCCGGCATTGTGCAGGTAGTCGAGTTCGCCGGAGACGGGGTCGAGGGCCAGGATGCCGATCGTGGTCTTGCCGTGGTCGCGCCTGTAGGTCGTCCCGTGCGTGTCGGGTAGGTGGATCGCGTCGACCTCGACCAGAACCGGCCGGCCCGCCGCCATCTGCATCAGGGCATGCGCCTCGAGACCCGCGTAGACGGCGAGTTCAAGCACCTCCAGGCCGTAGAGCCGCTCGATCTCGCCGGGCGGCGGCTTGAAGAAGGTGAACTGGTCGCCCTCGAAATCCTGCCGGAGCGTGAAGCCCAGCATCGCCTCCGGGACGAGGCCGCGCCCGTGCAGCAGCTCGATCCAGAGATCGACGTAGCAGTTGGTTTCCGGCCAGTCCCGCTCCCCGTCATGGAGCGGGTGCGGGACGTATGGACTGGCGATCGAGAGCCCCGTGGGCAGGCGCAACGCGGCGGTCACGGCTTCAGCCCCAGAGCGCGGTGCGCACGGCCTCGGGCCATGCGGCGAGGTCCAGGCCGTGATGCTTCAGGAGCGCCAGGGTGATCCGCTCCAGGCCGAAGCCGACGCAGGCCGTGTGGGCGACGCTGCCGTCCGCCTGGCGCAGCTCCCAGGTGCTGCCGAAATGGTCCTGGTGGTAGTTGAAGCTGAGGCACGCGGTCGGCTTCTCGACGCTGTTGACCGGGACGTTCAGCTCGAACTTCAGGCCCTGCGCCCGCTGGTTGTTGGCGAGCATCCGGCCGGCGCGGCCGAAGAACGGGTCGTTGGCGGCGTCGATGGCGACCGGCAGGCCGAGGTCACGCATCATGGCGGTGCCGCGCTCCAGCCAGGATTCGCGGAAGGCCAGCACCTGCTCGGGGCTGCCCATGCGCACGTATTCGCGCATCCGGAACAGCTGCATGCGGGTGGGCTCCAGCGAGGGCTCGCGCCGGAAGCAGTAGGATTGCAAGTCGAACAGGCGGCCCTCGGCGGGCAGCGGCCCCCGGGCGGCGGCGACCGGGTAGAGCGGGTAGCAGGCCGCCGGCGTCAGGACGACGTCGGTCGCCTCCTGCTGGCCAGTCCAGTCCCGGCCCTCCTCGACGCAGGCCAGGATCTCGGCATGTCCTGCCCCGTCGCCGCAGAAACTGTGGATCGTGCCGGCGAGGTTCGGGAAGCCCTTGAGATAGCCGCTGCGCTCGAAGGCCGGCCGGCTCATGCCGGGCGGGAAGCGCATGACTTCGGCGCCATCGGCGGCGCCGAGGCGCGAGATCAGCCGGTCGAGGCCCTCGACCACGCTCTCGAAGGCGCCGCTGCGGCCGTAGAGGCCGTCGACCCCGGTGCGGATCAGCAGGCCGTGGTCGAACAGGCGGTCGAGGAAGGTCGGGCCGCCTTCGGGCTCCTCGTCGAGGATGAGGTCGCCCTGGGGAGAGGAGATCGAGTCCATCACGCGCTCATGAGCTGGCCGCTGCCCTTCTGCACGAGCAGGAGCTTGGCGGTGTTGGCGAGGATGCGGTCGTTGCCGATCATCAGCGGCGCCGAGAGGACGTCGCGCAGCGGTCGGCCGAGGCTGAAGGGGGTGTCGTTCTTGTAGCCGGACAGCCCCACGATCGAGAGGGCGCGGCGCACGATGTCGACCGCCATGTCGGAGACGGTGACTTTCAGGTTGTTGAGCATCACGCTGAAGCCGAGCGACCCGATCGTGTCGGCGTCGCCGTGCGCGTCCTCGAAGCGGCGCAAAGCCGCCACGACGGTGCCGCGCATGGCCTGGTGCGCGTTCACGACCTCGGCAAGCCGCAGGGCCGTCGGCGGCACCTTGCCGGGGGCACGGCGCGCCTCGGCCTGGACGAAGGCCCGGGCGCGATCGACCGCGTAGGTGGCGATGCCGTACCACACGCTGCTCCAGAGCAGGTGCGAGGAGGCCAGCATCGACACCGCGGCGATCTCCGCGAAGGGTTTGGGCAGGATCTGCTCGACCGGAACGCCGCGGGCCTCCAGCCGGAAGCCGTCGCTGCAGGTGCCGCGCATGCCGAGCGTGTCCCACTGGCTGGTGCGGTCGAGCGAGATCTGATCGGCCATCAGCGCGACCAGCACCTGGTCGGAGGTCGCCGCCTCCGGGTGGCGGCGGGCAGTCGCGAGGATGAGGTCGGCCTGCGCCCCATAGGAGATCACGGAGGCGTCCTTGCCGAGCGAGAAGGTCTCGCCGGTCGTCTCGACGGCGCAGAGGGAGTTGCGCAGGTCGCCGCCGATGCCGGCTTCGGTCGTCGAGGAGGCGACCAGCAGTTGCTCGCGGGCGATCCGCTCCATCAGCCGGCAGTGCCACGCGCTGTCGAGCCCGTGGGTCACGAGGCTCGACACCTTGATGTGGTGCATGGCGAAGACCATCGCGGCCGCGCTGCAGGCATGGCCGAGCGTGCTGCAGACCTCGGCGATCTGCACCAGCCCGGCGCCCTCGCCGCCGAACTGTCCCGGGATCTGGAGGCCCAGAAGGCGCTCCTCCTTCAGGGCGGCGACCGCCTCCGCGGGGAAGCGGCCCTCGCGGTCGACGGCGTCGGCGTGGCGTGCCGCCACCGCCGCCGCCCGCTCCGCACGCGCGGCAAGCGTGCTCATGCGGCTTCCTGCTGGATCAGGGTGGACACGGCCTCGCTGATCGCCCGGATCGACGAGAACGATTTGCGGTTGAGAAGCTCGTCGGGGAACTCGATGTTGAAGCGCTCTTCGAGCGCCAGCATCAGTTGCACCGAGCCGAACGAATCGAGGCCCTTGTCGAACAGGCTGTCGTCGTCCGAGAGCTGATCGGCCTTGCCCGCGAAGGCCTCGTTCGAGCCCAGGATCTCGCGGATATCGTGAGCGATGTTCAAGGCGGAACTCCTTAATTCAGTGACCGGCACTTTATTGATCCGCGCTGCGGGGCGTCAAATATTCTGGTGATTAATAGTAAATAACCGGCCGATCGGAGCCGTTAAGATGTCGGGCTTGGCGTAGGCCGGGACGCCATCGGCTGCTCCTTCTTGCACGCATTCGCTTTCCAATGACTTTCGAGCGCGAATCGGCGCATGTTTCAGCCTGGACATGTGGACAAGACTGACGTTCGGCCCCTGAGTGCCGTCATCGCCGCCGCCTGTTCAGCAAGAATCCCGAGACTTCGTGACTCCGCACGGGCGGATCCGGCATGGTGCCGCCTCGCCCCGGCCGGGCGAGTGATCTCTGGCAGGTGGCCGACGCGCGATGCTCTACAATCTGCAGATCCTGCGTGCCCTGGCGGCCTACCTCGTCTTCGTGACGCATTTCGGCCTGTACGCCGGCCCGGTCCTGCCGCGACCAGACTTCCTTGCCTTCGGGGCGGCCGGCGTGGACGTGTTCTTCGTCCTGTCGGGCTTCATCATGTTCGTGAGCACGGGCGGGCGCGATGAGGGCGTCGGCGCGTTCCTGCTGCGGCGGGTCGCACGGGTGGTTCCCGTCTACTGGCTCGTCACCCTGGCACTCGCGTCGATGGCGCTGGCCGGCCTGAAGCCGATCGGCATCGTGGAGTTCCGGCCGGACTACCTGATCCAGTCGCTGCTGTTCCTGCCGTTCTCCCGGGGCGGCTACATCGAGCCGCTGAACTCCGTCGGCTGGACCCTCAACTACGAGATGTTCTTCTACGTGGTCTTCGCAGGGCTGCTGCTGGTGCCGGCTTTGGGGCAGCGCGCCGTGGCGGCGGCCGGAATCTTCCTCGGCCTGACCCTGCTGGGTCTCGTGCCGGTCCCGGGCCTGTACTGGGCCTACTATACAAAGCCGATCCTGCTCGAATTCGCCGCCGGCATCGGGCTCGGCTACGCCTATCTGCGGCTGAGGACACCGCCGGCGGGGTTCCCAGTCCGGCGCGCTGCGGGCACCGCCTTCGCGGCGGCCGGACTGCTGATCCTCGGCGGCCACGCCGCCGCCTTCGCCTTCGGTGTGCAGCCCGAATTTTCGGGCTTCGTCCGGCCCCTGGTCTGGGGTTCCGCCGCGACCCTCGTCGTCGGTGCGATGCTGCTGCTGGAGCGCGGCGGCATCAGGCTGCGCTCGCCCTGGCTCTTGTCTCAGGGGAACGCCAGCTACTCGTTCTACCTCGTCCACAATCTGATGCTGCACGCCACGTCCAAGGTCGTCTCCGTCCTGCCCGTCTCAGGCCTCACCCGGGCCGGGCTGATCTTCCTGATCGCGTTCGGGGCCTCCGCCGCTCTGGGAGAAGCGCTGTTTCGCTGGGTCGAAGCCCCGATGAACGCGATCCTGCGGCGCCGGTTCGACCGCCGACCGATCCCCGCACCGCTCCGCAGCGCACTGACGCCCTGATCGCGATCCAGCCCGCACGGACCAACTCCCGGCAATGTGCGCGTGCAAGAGACGGAGCCGGATCGGCACGGCTCCGGTGCAGCTCCTGTTCGGCGTCGTCCCGTTACGGGCCTTGCGACCCCGGAAAGACGCGGCGCGACACCGCCAAATCATTAACCAAAAATTGAAACAGAAATTAAGCTTAATATCGGGCGTTGACTCAACATCAGCACTAATTGAGGCCAAACGCTACGTATTCACTTCTTTTTTAAACACCCGGGCTCATCTAACGTAGCCAGTGCGCCTCTGCTCACCGTCCCTCGTGAGGTCGGCAGGCGGATAGTCTTTTTCCGATCCCGGCGCATCGACGAGGAAGTTGTAATGCGGGTCGCCATCGTTCACGATTGGTTGTATGTCGTCGGCGGAGCCGAGCGCGTCCTCGAGCAAATCCTGCGGATCTACCCGGACGCGGACGTTTTCACGCTGTTCGACTTCCTGCCTGCGGCGGATCGGGCACGGATCGGCTACACGCACGCGCAAACGAGCTTCCTGCAGCGCATGCCCTTCGCGCGCACCCGGCACCGGGCCTATCTGCCGCTGATGCCGATCGCGATCGAGCAGTTCGACCTGTCGGGCTACGATCTCATCATCTCGTCGAGCTACGCCGTCGCCAAGGGTGTCCTGACCGGCCCCGACCAACTCCACATCTCATACGTGCACTCGCCCATGCGCTACGCCTGGGACCTGCAGCACACCTACCTGCGCGAGAGCGGCTGCGACACGGGTCTGAAGGGGGCGCTCGCCCGCATCGTCCTGCACTGGATGCGCCTGTGGGACGTCCGCACGGCCGCCGGACCCGACGCGGTCGTGGCCAACTCCGCCTTCGTGGCCCGGCGCATCCGGAAGGTCTACGGCCGCACCGCCAAGGTGATCCATCCGCCAATCACGCTGTCGAGCGACCGGTCCGACGGCCCGCGCGGCGACCACTTCCTGGTGGCGAGCCGGCTCGTCCCCTACAAGAACGTGGAGGCCGTGGTCCGGGCCTTCGCGGAACTCCCGGATCTCCACCTCGTGGTGGCCGGCAGCGGTCCCGATGCCGCGCGGCTGCGGGCGATCGCCGGCCCCAATGTCTCGTTCACGGGCTTCGTGTCCGACGCGGGGCTGCGCCAGCTCATGGCCACCGCCCGCGGCTTCATCTTCGCCGCCGAGGAGGATTTCGGGATCATCGTGCTGGAGGCCTCCTCGGAGGGCACGCCGGTCCTCGCGCTCGGCCGCGGCGGCGCGCGCGAGACGGTCCAGGTGCGCGGCCCCCAGCGGTCCGGAATGTTCTTCGACAAGCCGGAGCCTGAGGCGATCGCCGGCTGCGTGCGCGGCTTCATCCAGCAGGAACACAACTTCACCCGCGAGGCCTGCCGGGCGCAGGCCGACCAGTTCTCGGCCGAACTGTTCCGGGTCCGCTTCTCCCGCTTCGTGGATGAACAGATGGCCCTGCACCAAACGGTCTGCGAACCGCCGACGCGCATCCTGCCGCGCCTGGAAGCTGTGAGCTGACGCCGATGTCCATGTCTCTGGTCACGGTCGATCTGAACGAGCGGAATCCGGTCCGCGCCGGGCCGCCGGAGCAGACGCGCGGCAGCCCGCTCGCCGCGCCGCTGCTGCGGATCTGGCGGCGGCGCTACCTGTTCGCGACGGTCTTCGTCCTGGTCTTCGGCCTCGCCGTGACCGCGCTGACGATGATCCCGCCGCAATACGTGGCGAGCGGCTCGGTGATCGTCGCCGAAGCGGAGCCCGGCGCTCACAACGCCTCCATGGCCTGGATCCAGAAGATCGGCGACCCGGCCGACATCGAGAGCCAGATCCTGGTGATCCGCTCGCCGCGGCTGCTGCGGCTCGCGATCGATGCGGGCCTCACCACATCCGTCCTGGCCGAGTGCCGCGCCGCCGCCAGCGGCGGGAAGCCGGGACCGATCTCGGAGAAGAAGGAGGCCGCCTGCACCAAGCTCGTGGCCGACCGCAACGCCTTGGTCGAGTACCTGCTCAAGCGCTACACCGTGATCAGCTCGGGGCGCTCGCGGATCATCACCATCGCCTACCGGTCGCCGCTGCCCGAGGTGGCGCAGACGATGACCAACGCGCTGATCGACGCCTTCCTCGACGACCAGCGCGAGGCCCAGGCCTCCAGCCGCAAGGCGGCCTCCGACTGGCTCCACACGGAGATCAGCCAGCTCGATGCCTCGATCCGCGAGGACGAGACCCGGATCCAGACGTTCCGCCGCCGCAAGGGCCTTTTGAAGGGCACCAACGCGCCGATCAGCGCCGAGCGCCTGACCAGCATCAGCCAGCAGCTCGCCGCCGCCGAGGCGTCCAAGGCGGACGCCGCCGCGCGCCTCGGCGAGATCGAGAGCCGGAATCCGCGCGGCGCCGACACCGCCCCGGCGGTCCTATCGAGCCCCACGATCGTTGCGCTGAAGCAGCAATTGAGCGGCGTCTCCGCGCAGCTCGCCAACCAGAGCACGCTGCTGGGGGCGAACCACCCGGCCATCCGGGCGCTGACGACGGAGCGGGCCAGCCTGCGCGAGCGCATCGACCAGGAGATCCGCAACGTCGCCCAGGGCCTGCGCAAGACCTACGACGCCTCGAACGCCCTGGCCCAGTCCCTGCGCGCGCAATTGGAAAGTGCCAAGACCGAGGCCGCCGCAGCCATGGACGACGAGGCCTCGATCGAGGGCATGGTCCGCAACGCGGAGATCAAGCGCACCCGCTACGCCGACCTCGTGAAGCGCGCGGGCGAGCTGGAGACCGAGCGACGCATCCTCACCGGCAGCACGCGGCTCGTGAGCCTCGCCGAGCTGCCGCAGGAGCCGTTCTCGCCCAAGGCCGTGCCGTTCCTGGCGGGCGGGTTCGTGCTGGCGGGCGTGTTGGCGGCGGCGGCGGCCCTGCTGCGCGACTTCACCGACCAGAGGGTCCGCAACCCGGCACAGATCATGGCCGGCACCGGCGCCCCGGTCTTCGCCCAGCTTCCCTCGCTGGAGGCCCCCGGGCTGGTCGAGCGCCTCTCCGACCGGCGCCGGGAGCTCGATCTGCCGGAGGCCCTGGAGCGCGCCCGGGTCGATCCGGTGATGCAGACCGTGCTGCGCAACCTGCACGCCCATCTCGTCCTGGCGGGGGGCGGCGAGTCCCGGCTCGTCCTGGTAACCTCGTCGAAGCCGCGCGAGGGCAAATCCTTCACGGCCTTCGCGCTCGCCGCCGTCGGCGCGGCGGGCGGGCGGCGGGTGCTGGTGGTCGAGTGCGACCTGCGCCGGCCGAACTTCGATGCCTCGCTCGGTCTCGGGCGGGGACCGGGTCTCGTCGGGGTGCTGCGTGGCGAGGTCAGCCCCGCCGAGGCGGTGATCAGGGCGGACCGGTACGACGTGATCCCGGCGGGCACGCCGACCTCGGGCTCGACCGACCTGCTCATGAGCGAGCGCATGGCGGACTTCCTGCGCTGGACCCGCCGCTACGACCTCGTGCTGCTCGACAGCCCGCCGACCAGCCTGCTGATGGACGCCGCGATGCTCGCCCGCCACGCGGACGGCGTGCTCTGCTGCGCCCGCTACGGCCGCTCGCAGCTCTCGGACATCGTCGAGACCGTCACGAACCTCCGGCAGGCCGGCGGCACCGTGCTCGGGATTGCGATGACCATGGTCCGCTCGGGCCGCCAGCCGACCTACGAGGTCATGCGGCTGCCCGAGCCCCGTGCCGCCGGGGCCGCGCGATGACCGGTGCGCTGTCCGCCGACGGGTTGGCCATCCGCACCGGCGAGCCCGGGACCCGCCCCCGCGTCCTGTTCGTGTCCCACACCGGCACGATGTCGGGGGCCGAGCTCGTCCTGCGCGACGCCGTTCGCCCCTGGACCGGCTCGACGGCGTTCCTGTTCGAGGACGGCGCGCTGGCCGATGTCCTCCGCGGCGCCGGCCTCACGATCCGCCTCGCCCGGCGGGGCAGCGGCCTGTCGGGCCTGCGCCGGGACGCCTCGGTCCTGCGGGCTCTGCCGAAACTCGGGCGGCTCGCCGGGCTCGCGCTGGAGATCGCCCGCGCGGCCCGCGCCTGCGATGTCGTCTACGCCAACTCGCAAAAGGCCTTCCTGCTCGCGGCGATTCCCGCGCGCCTCGTCGGGCGGCCGATCCTCTGGCACCTGCACGACATCCTCGACGGCGCCCATTTCGGTCGCGCCCAGCGCATCGTGCAGGCGCGCCTCGCCAACCTGTGCGCGGCCCGGGTCGTCGTGCCCTCGCGGGCCGCGGCGGACGCTTTCATCAAGGTTGGCGGATCTGCGTCCCGCGTCAGCGTCGTGCCGAACGGGCTCGATCTCGACCTCGATCCCCGATCCCCGGCGGCCCTGCGGGCGGAACTCGGCCTGCCGGCCGGCCCCCTGATCGGGGTGTTCAGCCGCCTCGCGCCCTGGAAGGGTCAGGATGTGGTGATCGAGGCGCTGGCGAGGATCCCGGATCTTCGCGGCATCGTGGTCGGAACGGCGCTGTTCGGTGAGGATGCCTACGCGGCCCGGCTGCGCACGCTGGCGGCGGAACTCGGCGTGGCGGACCGGGTGCTGTTCCTCGGCCAGCGCTCCGATGTACCCCGGCTGATGCAGGCGGTCGACGCGGTGGTGCATCCCTCGGTCGATCCCGAGCCCTTCGGCCGGACGCTCGTGGAGGCGATGCTGGCCGGCGTGCCGGTGATCGCCACCGATGCGGGCGCCTCCGCCGAGATCCTCGATGGCGGTGCGGCCGGCACGCTCGTACCGCCGCGCCGGCCCGATCGTCTCGCCGCCGCCCTGGCCGCGGTCTTGGCCGATCCTGATGCGTTCGCAGAGCGCACCCGCCTCGCGCGGGACCGGGCGCGCACGCGCTACGGCGCGGCCGGCATGCAGCAGGCCCTCGCGACCCTCATCCTCGAAACCGTTGCCCGCGCCTGACGGGCGATCCTGACCGCGATCGGAGTTGCCGGAGCCGCCATGCCGCGCGTCCTCGTGAACATGCCGAGCCAGTTCGGCGGCCGCCCGTCAGGTGTGGCCCTCGTGGCCTTCCGGGTCATCGCCGGCCTGCTCGACCGGGGCGCCTTCGCGGTGGTGCTGCGCTCGCCCTGGACCCGCGAACAGCTCCCACCCGCCATCCGCGACCGGATCGAGGTCGTGACCGTGCCGCGCCCGCGCATCATGCTGCTCGACGTCGTGCGGCAGGCCGTCGCCGTGCCGAGGCTGTGCCGCGCCCTGGACATCGATCTCGTGCTGAACGCCGACCCCTACGGCGCGGCCTTCGGGGGCCGCGCGCGGGTCAGCGTCGTGCACGACCTCTACTTCCGCACGATGCCCGGCCGGCGCCGCTCGCGCGAAGCGCTGACCACCGATCCGATCTTCCGCTTCGTCCTGGCCAACAGCGCCCGTGTGATCACCGTCTCCGAATCGACGAGGACCGACCTCTGCCGGTCCTACCCCTTCGTCCGGGACCGCACCCACACCGTTCCCTCGGCCGCGATGCTCGATCCGGAGGCCGCCGACCCGGCCCCCGAGCCGCCGGCCGGACCGTTCGTCCTTGCGGTCGGCAACGCCCTGTACAACAAGAATTTCTCCACGCTCGCCCGGGCCGTGTCCGCCCTGGGACGCCCGGAAATCGGCATCGTCCACGTCGGCGAGGATCCCGGCGAGACGATCGCCGCGGCGCTCGACGGGGCGCCGGTCCGGCTGATGCGCCTCTCCCGGATCAGCGACGGCCAACTGGCTTCGCTCTACCGGACCGCCCTGTGCCTGTGCGTGCCATCGTTCTCGGAGGGGTTCTGCCTCCCAATCCTGGAAGCGCAGGCCCTGGGCTGCCCGGTGATCTGCTCCGACCGGTCCGCGACGCCCGAGATCGCGGGCGCGGGCGCGCTGACCTTCGACCCGGACGACGCTGGGGCGCTCGCCGCCTGCCTCGCCCGCCTCCTCGACACGCCGGATCTGCGCGCCGCGCTGATCGCCCGCGGGCATGGGAACGTGCGCCAGTACGACTGGGCCGAGACCGCCCGCCGCTACGAGGCGCTGATGCTCGACGTGCTCCGCGAGGCCGCGCGTGGAAAACCCGCCCAAGAGGTGCCCCATGCGCATCCTGCACCTTAGCTCCCTCTACACGCCCGAGCAGGTCGGCGGCGCCGAGCTGATGGTGGAGACCCTCGCTCGGACGCAGGCCGCCCTCGGCCACGCCGTCGCGGTCGCCTGCACGGCGCGGCAGGAGGCGGCGCCGGTCGTACAGGACGGTGTCACGGTCTACCGGACCGGATACGCCACGCCGTTCCACATCCTCGACTGGCCGAAGCACGGGCGCCTCAGCCGCCTGCGCTTCAAGCTTGCGAACCAGTGGAACCGGACGATCCTCGCCCGGATGGCCGCGGCGGTCCGCGATTTCGCGCCGGACGTGGCGAACACGCACTCGATCTCGGAGCTGCCGCCTGCGGTCTGGCCGATGCTGGAGAGGCTCGGCGTGCCGGTGGTGCACACGCTCCACGACTTCACCAGCCTCTGCACCAACGGCGCGATGTCCCGGCACGGCAAGGCCTGCGCCGGCCAGCACCTGAAATGCCGGCTCTACGCGGAGCCGCATCGTCACTGCCAGCGGGCAATCTCCGCCGTCGCCGCCGTGGGGACCGACCTGCTCGACCGCCACCTCGCCGCCGGCTTCTTCGGCACGGTTGCGCCGGCCCTGCGCCGGGTCATATGGAACCCGATCCCGCCCGGCGCCCCTTCGACGCGGCGGCCGCGGGCGCCGGGTGAGCCCGTGCGCTTCGGCTATCTCGGCCGCATCGAAGCCTGCAAGGGCGCCGACATCCTGTTCACCGCCTGCCGCAGCCTGCCGCCGCAGGGCTGGAGCCTCGCGGTGGCCGGGCGTGCGGTGGACGGGCTCGCCCCCTATCGCGCCATGGCCGAGGGGCTGCCCGTCAGCTTCCTGGGCTTCGCCGAGCGTGACGCCTTCCTCGACGGGATCGACTGCCTGGTCGTCCCCCCGATCTGGCCGGAGCCCTTCGGCCGTACCGTCGCGGAGGCCTATGCCCGGGGCGTTCCGGTGATCGGGACCGCCATCGGCGGCATCGGGGAGCAGATCGGCCCCGGCCCCTGGCTGGTCCCGCCCGGGGATGCCGACGCCCTCGCGAGCGCCATGACCCGGATCGTCGCCGAGCCGGGCCGGCTCGCGGAGGGCCTCGGCCGCGCCGCGGCGATCCGCGCCGGAATCGACCCCGCCGCCGTGGCGGACGCCTACCTCGACCTCTACGCGGCGACCCGCGACGCCGCGTGCCCCGAACCACGCCCCGCGACCGCGGAGCGCCCGCAGCTCAGCGAGTGCCGTCCATGATCACCCCGTCGCTGTCCCAGGCCTACGCCCGGGACCTGCCCCAGGCCCCAATCACCGCCGCCCGCGACAGGGCGCCGGACGTTGCTGCCCCGCCCGCCGCGACCGGCCCCCTGCGCATTCTGCATCTTAGCACCCTCTACCCACCCTACATCGTGGGTGGCGCCGAGCGCTCGGTGGAGCATCTCGCCGAGGAGCTGGTCGCGGCCGGCCACACCGTGGCGGCGGCCTGCATCACCCGGGAGCCCGAGCCGAAGACCGTGCGCGGCGGCGTCACCGTCTACCGCATGGCGCATCACAACGATTTCTGGCTGGAGGACTGGCCCAAGGCGACGCGGTTCGGCCGCGCCTGGGCGAAGCTCAAGCAGCAGTGGAATTTCGCGGTCGCCGCCGAGTTCGGCCGGGTCCTTGACGACTTCAAGCCCGACATCGTTAACACGCATTCGCTGCTCGACGTCTCGACCCTGGTCTGGCGCGAGGCGGCCAAGCGCAACATCCCGATCGTCCACACGGTCTGCGAGTACGACCTGATCTGCGGCAACGCCGCCATGTTCAAGAACGGCAAGCCCTGCGAGCGCTGGCACCTCGGCTGCAAGGTGGTCAACGCGGGCAAGCAGATCACCAACCGCGCGGTGGACGCGGTCGTCAGCGTCGGCACCGAGATCCTGAAGACCCACGTCGATCACGGCCTGTTCACGCACCTCCCGCCGGAGCGCCGCCGTGTCATCTTCTACTCGTGCACCGTCCCGGGGGGTGATCCCGAGGTCCGCCGCCGGATCGACCGCGCGGGCAAGCCGATGACCTTCGGCTATCTCGGCCGGATCAACACCGAGAAGGGGGTCGGCACGCTGGTCGACGCGTTCCGGCGGATCGGCCCTGGCAACTGGCGCTGCCTCGTGGCCGGACACGCGATGGACAACTCGATCGAGCGTTTCACGGCACAGGCCGAGGGGCTGCCGATCGAATTCGTCGGCTGGGCGAAGCCAGCCGACTTCTTGAGCGAAGTCGACGTGCTGGTCGTGCCCTCGTTCTGGGCGGAGCCCTCGCCGCGGACGATTTACGAGGCCTACATGATGGGCGTGCCGGTGATCGGCGCGGCCTCGGGCGGGATCCCCGAGCTGATCGGCGAGGACAACACCGACTGGCTGTTCACCCCGGGCGACGATGCCGACCTCGCCAAGCGCCTGGCTGCCGTGATCGCCCGCGGCCGGGGCGATCTGCCGGACGAGCGCAACTTCCAGGACGTGATCCGGGAATCGACCTCGGAGCGCGTCGCCGAAAAATACCTCGCCCTCTACGCCGAGCTCGTGGCCGAGCGTCGGGCGGCCCGGCCGTGACCGCCGGCACGCCGACGCTCACCGAGGCCGCCGCGGCGGCCGACGCCACCGACATCGTACCGGGCGCCACCGGCGCGGAGGTGACCGGCCGCTCCTTCGCGGCGGCGCGCTGGGTCGCGCTCGCCTCGGTGGGCAACGTCGTGCTGAGCTTCGGGGTGTTCCTTGTGCTCGCCCGCCTGATCGCTCCGGCCGAGTTCGGGATGGTGGCAATCGCCGCCGTCTTCATCGACATCCTGCAGATCGTGGCGCGCTGCGGCCTGCCGGACGCGGTGGTGCAGCGGGCCGACCTCGACGAGGATTTCGCCGCCACCGCTTTCTGGGTGATGCTCGGGGCGGGCACCCTCTGCGCGGTCGCGTTGGCGGCCCTCGCCGGCCCGATCGCCTGGATGTTCGATCTGCCGGAGCTGCGCCCCGTCCTGAGCGCCCTCTCGGTCTGCTTCGTCATCACGGCCGCCGGCGCGATCCACGAGGCGCGGCTCCAGCGCAGCTTCGGCTTTCGCAAGCTCGCCCTGCGCGCCCTGAGCTCCAACCTCGTCGGCGGGGCGGTCGCCCTGGCGATGGCGTATGCTGGCTACGGCGTCTGGAGCCTCGTGGTCCAGCGCCTCGTCGCCGCCACTGCCACGACGCTCCTGACCTGGGTGGCCTCCCGCTGGGTGCCGGCCCGCCGCCTCGACCTCGCGGCAGCGCGGAGCCAGATCGCCTTCGGCTCGCGGGTGTTCTGCACCTACCTGCTGCTGGTCCTGTCGATCCGCAGCCAGGAGGTGATCGCGGCCTATTTCCTGTCGGCCGCCGATGTCGGCTACCTCCGCCTCGCGTGGCGCTGCATCGACCTCGTGAGCCAGGTCGCGGTGATCCCGCTGACGACGGTCGGCCTGACCACCTACGCCCGCCTCCAGGACCGCCCGGAGGAGCTGGCGACCGCCTTCCGGAATTTCACCGTGGCCTCGTCCTTCGTGGCGGTGCCGGCCTTCTTCGGCATGGCGGCGGTCGCGCCGACGCTGATCCCGTTCCTGTTCGGCGACCAGTGGCACGAGGCAGCGCCGGTCCTGCGGATCCTGGCCCTGCTGGCCCCCGAATTCGTCGCGACCTCGATGCTGTGGATGATTTTCACGGCGCTCGGTCGCAACGGCACGGCGCTCCGGCTGGCGGGCGCCCAGTTCGGCCTCGGCGCCCTGGCGGCCGTGCTGACCGCGCCGCTCGGGCTCGTCGCCCTGGCGGTCGGGCACGTGGCGCGGGCGTACCTGTTCACGCCGGCGATCGTGTCCGCGGCGGGACGGTTCGTTCCGCTGGGCAACCGGCAACTCGCCCGGGCGCTCCTGCCGGTCACGACGTGCTCGGCTGCCATGGCGGCCCTCGTGCTGCTGGCTCAGGAGCCGATCCATGCGGCTTTGGGTGACCGGTTCGGCCTGTTCGCCACGGTGGGGGTCGGCCTCCTAACCTATGCCGGCCTCGCGCAGGTGTTCATGCGGGACACGGTCCGCAGCGCGCTCGGCTTCTTCCTGCGCCGAACCGCCTGATCTCCACCCTCCGCCAACCTTTGTACGCCAGGATGGCGGTCGGGAATCGGCGCGCTTCGAACGGATCGGGACGATGGCAGGACAGGCGGTGCCGATCAGTGCAGGGGTTCCGGCGGTCTCCGTCGGGACCCAGCGCGCGGCCGTCTTCCTGCTCGGGGCCGCGCTCCAGCTCAACGTGCTGACCTCCAGCTTCGGGCTGCCGTTCCAGCGCCTGTCCGACCTGCTGCCGTTCCTGCTCATCCCCTGGCTCGGGCTTCGCCGTCCCGTGATCGCCGAGGCCTTGCGCAGCGCCGCGCCGCTCGCCGGGATCCTGGCGCTCGTCGGGATCGCGATGGTGCTGAAGGCGCACAAGCAGGCGGGCGACGTCTACCTGACGCTCGTCCTGCTGCTCTACGTCGTGCAGGCCTTCATCCTGCTGGTCCTGTTCGCGGACACGCGCGTCGAGGACGCCTTCTGCCTCGGGCTGCTCGCGGGCCTGCTGGCCTCCCTGGCGGTGCTGATGCTCGCCTCGTCCGGCATGGCGCTGGAGCGCTTCGGCCTCGCGGTCCCGACCGACGGTCTCGACGAGGAATTGAAACTGTTCGTGGAGGACAAGCAGGGCGGGCTCTGGGCGTCCGGCAACGAGACCGGCCATGTCTTCGCCTTGGGCGGCGTCGCGGCGCTGATCCTGAGCCTGCGCCACCGGATGAAGGCGATCTACCTCGTGTACTTCGCCGCCCTGATGGCGAGCTTCCCGCTCACCAACAACCGGGCCGGCCTGTTCATGCCGCTCATCGTCTTCGCCCTTCTGATGCGGCGCGACCTCAAGGCCTCCATGGTCCTGAGCGTGCTCGGGATTTTGGGCGTCCTCGTCATCGTGTGGTCAGTGACCGGGGAGATCCCGCTGCCCGACAAGCTGGCGCAGGCGATCGAGCGGCGGTTCGCGGACGATCACAACGTGTCGGAGAATTTCGACGAGCGGTTCCTCTCCGGCATCACGGCGCTGCGCCTCGTCGTCGCCTACCCGTTCGGCGTCGGCGAGATCGCCCGCCGGGAAGAGCTGAAGGCGCTGACCGGCCTCGTGACGCCGCATAACGGCTTCGTCTCGCTGGCGCTCCAGAACGGCGTCGCGGTGGCCCTGCTGCTGATCGCCGGGCTGGTGCGGATCCTGTCGGCACCGGGACGGTTTGGCCCGTTCCTGACTTACAGCGCCCTGTTCCTGATCCCGTCGATGATGTTCGAGGAACTCTCGGTCAACCAGTACTTCCTGTTCTTCATGGCGTTCATCTTGGCCTCGCTCGCCCGGTCGCCCGAACCGACCCCGCAGGACGGGCGCTGACGCAGCGGGGAGATCGGGGGTTCTGGACGCGACCTGGAACCCGTCGCGCCCGCGCATGCGGAGGCCACCCCCGAAGCCGTGGCGCGGGCGTCTCGCCGAATCGAGGCGGCTTGAGATCGCGGTTAATTCGTCGCAACGAAATCGATGGTCGTCCATGAATATCGGAACGACTTGATGATAATTGGATTCACAGCCTTTTAGTGATTGGCATGCTTTCTTGCAGTGTCAAAAGTTGGACGCAAAACATGCCGAGCGAAACGTCGAACGCGTGGGGCCGGGGTCAGCTGTACGAGACACTGTGCCTCCTGATCATCGGCACCGGAATCTGGTTCGTCGGCGTCAATCTCGGGACCTTCGACTCCCTGAGCAGCTTCGTATCCGTGTACCATCTCAACGACCTGCTGATGCTGGCCGCCTGCATGGGCGTGGCGCTGTGGGGCGCGGTGGTGCGCAAGTCGATCCTCCTGCGCCGCCTGATGCTGGAGCGCGACGCGGCGGCCGCCCAGGCCGAGGCGATCGCCCGGCACGACGGCCTCACGGGTCTCGCCAACCGGCGCCGCTTCATCGATGCCGTCACCCGGGCCCACGCGGTCGTCGGGACCGAGCCGTCCTCGGCCGTGCTGCTGATCGACCTCGACCGGTTCAAACCGGTCAACGACCTCTATAGCCACGCGGCCGGCAACGCGGTGCTCTGCGCCGTGGCCGAGCGGCTACAGCACCTCCTGCCCGCAGGGGGCGTCGCGGCCCGGCTCGGCGGCGACGAGTTCGCCATGCTGGTCCCGGTCGAGCACGGCAGCGAGGGCCTCACGCGCCTCGCCCAGGCGGTGATCGCCACGATCTCCGAACCGGTCTCGTGGAACCAGAACGACCTCAAGGTCGGCGCGACCGTCGGCGTCGCCGTGGTAGCCGCGGAGCACGTGGATTCCGACGCCGTCCTGCACGCGGCGGACCTCGCCATGTACCAGGGCAAGAAGGACGGGCGCGGCAATTACCGCTTCTTCCGCAGCGCCATGGACGAGGAACTGCGCGCCCGGGCGCGGACGGAATCGGAGCTGCGGGTCGCGATCGAGACCGGGGCGATCGAGCCCTTCTACCAGCCCGTCGTCTCGCTGCCCGAGAAGGACATCGTCGGCGTCGAGGTGCTGGCGCGCTGGCGCCATCCGGTCCGCGGCCTGATCGGCCCCTCGGAGTTCATCCCGGTCGCCGAGGAGACCGGGATGATCGCCGATCTCAGCTACAACCTGATCCGCCGCGCCTGCCTCGATGCCAGAGCCTGGCCCTCCCACCTGATCATGGCGGTCAACATCGCCCCGCACCAGTTCCAGGACGCGTGGCTGGCCCAGCGGATCCTGGCGATCCTGATTGAAACCGGCTTCCCGCCGCAGCGGCTCGAGGTGGAGATCACCGAGAGCGCCCTGATCCAGGATCTGGAGGCGACGCGCGCGACGCTCCTGTCGCTGCGGCAGCTCGGCGTGCGCATCGCGCTCGACGATTTCGGCACCGGCTATTCGAGCCTCTACCACCTGCGCGAATTGAAGTTCGACAAGCTGAAGATCGACCGGAGCTATGTCGACGCCATCACGATGAGCGACGAGCGCGCCAAGCTGGTCGACGCGATCATCAAGCTCGGCACCAGCCTCGGCCTCACCACGACGGCGGAGGGCATTGAGACCGATGCCAGCCTCGACTGGTTGTCGGACCAGGGCTGCCATTTCGGGCAGGGCTACCTGTTCGGGCACGCCATGCCCAAGGCCGAGATGGACGACGTGCTCAAGGTGGGGACGGCGGCGCACCGTCCGATGCCGCAAGAGGCGTTCGCGCGCGCCTCCTGACCGTGTGCCCGACCGCGTCGCGATCGGGCACGGCCCGGCATTCAGGGGCCGGGGCATCGTTCAGCCCGAGCGGGGTTCCGGTCGCAAGCGGCAGCTCAGCGCGTGCCGCCGCTGGCGGAGATCACCTCACCGGTGACCCAGCGGGCCTCGTCGGATGCCAGGAATGCCACCACCTCGGCGATGTCGTCCGGCTGGCCGGCGCGTCCGAGCGGAGTCTGCGCGACCAGATCGGCTTCCATCTCAGAGCCGGCAACGCCTGCCGCATGGGTGCCTTCGGTCACCACGTAACCGGGGCTCACCACATTCACCCGGATCCTGCGCGGCGCCAGTTCCTTGGCGAGAACGCCCGAAATCGCGTTCACCGCGCCCTTCGTCCCGGTATAGACCGCCGTGGTCGGCATGTTGACGCTCGTGACGACCGACGAGATGTTGACGATGCTGCCGCCTTCACCGAGATGCCGGGCCGCAGCCCGTGTCACCAGCAGGACGCCCAGGACGTTGACGTCGAACAGGCGCCGGTACTGCTCCTCGGTCATGTCGGCGATCGCTGCGAATTCGTAGACGCCGGAATTGTTGACCACGATATCGAGCCGGCCGAACCGTTCGACGGCGGCCTCGATCAATCCATCCGCCTGCGAAGCCTTGGAGACGTCGCCCGGCACGGCAACGGCCTTGCCGCCTGCCGCGGTGATCGCCGCGACGACCGCATCCGCGCCGGCTCTGCTCGACGCGTAATTGACCACGACGGCCGCTCCGTTCTTCGCCAAGGTCTTGGCGATCGCCGCACCGATCCCCTTCGAGGCACCGGTCACGACGGCAACCTTCCCATCGAGCTTTGACATGCGCGCCAACCTTCTCCATGGGCCGGCCTCGGTCCGAGTGCCGCGATCCCATAGTTCCGAATTTCGGAACTATGGGATCGCGGTTCAAGCGCGGTAGAGAAGAAAGATGAGGCCCCTGTTTCATCCCGCGGTCGAGGATGTCCAGCCGGCGGCGATCCTCCATGCGCTGTCCGATCCGACGCGCGCGGCCATTTTCGCCAGAATCACGCGGGAGGGCTGCGTCGAGGCCTGCTCGGCCGTCTCGGCGCTCGGCGACAGGGTCATCCCGAAATCGTCGCTCTCCAGCCACTTCAAGGTGCTGCGCGAGGCCGGACTGATCCGGTGCGAACGCCACGGCACCGAAATGCGCAACCACTCGCGGATCCTCGAAGTGGAAGCGCGTTTTCCCGGTCTTTTGCCCGCGATCATGAATGCCTACGCGCGCTCCCTGAACGACGAGCCGCCACCGTCCTGAGCAGATCTGCGTCGGTAGGCCACCTAGGACACGACGAGAACGCCATCTGGTCCGGTCCAGGCGCGGGACCGCTCACCGGACGGGCGAGGTCTCCTCGCGCAGCGAGCCGGGTGAGGGGTGTGACGAATTCGGACTTGGCGCGCCGAACGCGCGTGCTCCTGCGCATTCTCGTCGCTCACCCCGACCCTCTCCCGCACGGGAAAGACGGCCGGTCGCGCTCCATCGCCAGCCTCGGTGTTCGCCGGAGCTTCGTGAACATCGTAGCCCGGACGGGGGGGGGAGGGAGACGCAGGGTGCCGGCAGCGCCGCGGCACCGGTCTCGACCAACCGACCGGCCGCCCCTATGGGTGTTCCCAGGATTGCGACCCCGCGCGCCATCGCGCCGGTCGACGGGGATCCCATATGGCGGGCATCGACGCGTCGTCGCAGGTCACAGCATGGCACCGAGCCCGCTCGCCCTCATCGCCTCCGCCGCCCTGATCGGCGCGGTCGCCGCCGGTACCGGGGCGATCGTCGCTCAGCAAGGCTCGCAATTCAGCCATCCGCGCAAGGTCGGCGGTCCCTTCGCCATGGCGGATCTCGACGGCCGTCCGGTGAGCCAGGCCGATCTCCTCGGCAAGCCGACCGCGCTGTTCTTCGGCTTCACCCATTGCCCGGAGGTCTGCCCGACGACGCTGGCCACCCTGTCGGCGGCCCTCAACCGGATGGGCCGGGACGCGGACCGCCTCAACGTGGTCTTCGTCACCCTGGACCCGGAGCGCGACACGCCGGACTCGCTGCGCGATTACCTCACGACGTTCGATCCGCGCATCCGGGGCTTCGTCGGCACGCCGGATCAGGTCGCCCGCATGGCGGACGCGTATCACGTCGCCTATCGGCGCATCCCGATGAAGGACGGCGACTACACGATGGAGCATTCGGCCACCGTCGCGCTGTTCGACAGGAATGGCCGCATGGTCGGGGAGATCGGCTACGGTGAGGATGAGGATCGGGCTTTGTCCAAGCTGATCACCCTGGCGCTGCCGGGGCAGTGCGCCCCGGGCGGCGGGGCCGATCTCTGGTCGGCGAACGGCGCAACGGACACCTGCGGCCCGCGGAGCTGAGAGCCCGTCTGACCCGACGACCAAGGTGCCGGCCTGCAACCAAAAGTTGGATCTCTATCAACACCCTCATCGTGAGGTGCCGGAGCGCAGCGCGGCCTCGAAGGAGCCCCCGAGGAGTCGCGCGGCCGGCTGGAGCCCTCCTTCGAGGCCCGCATCGCGGTTGCCTCCGGATCGGGGGTCTGGGTCGGATCACCCGATGAACCTGACACGCGGTGCTGTCGCGTCCCGTTTGGCCTGCCTGCGCAAGTCTGCTTAGACGGCGACGCCGGCCTCAAGGCCCGGCCGAATCGCCGAGGCACTCGCTTGATCACGCGTCGCGTCCTGACCGCCCTCGGGCTCCTCGCTCTCGCGCCGTTCCCAGAGCCCGCGCGCGCCGCCGCCGGGCCGCGCCTGGGCCCGCCCGAGCCGATGGATCTCGACCGGCTGAAGGACCTCGCCCGCAGCGTGCGGGACCGGCCCTATGCCCCGCCGCCGGAGGCACCGGCCGCGAAGGCGCTCGACGCCCTGACGTACGGGCCGCTTCAGGAGATCCGCTATCCGCCCGCCCGGGCGCTCTACGCCGACAGCCAATACCCGGTGACCTTCTTCCACCTCGGCAACTTCTTCCGGCACCCCGTGCAGGTCTACGCGCTCGAAGGCGGACAGGCCCGCCCGGTGCTCTACAGCCACGACCTGTTCACCTACCCGCCCGGCAACCCCGCCAAGGACGTGCCGGACGGCGCCGGCTTCGCGGGCTTCCGCTACCAGAAATTCCCGGCCGGCCAGCCCGGCGACGACGGCGACTGGCTGGCCTTCCTGGGCGCCTCCTACTTCCGCGCCGCCGGCGACGGCGAGCAGTACGGCGCCTCGGCCCGGGGCATCGCCATCGACACGGCGCCCGGACCCGGCAAGACCGAAGAGTTCCCGATCTTCACACGATTCTACGTCGGCCCGGCCGTAGAGGGCGCGGTCACGGTGCTCGCCCTGCTGGACGGGCCGAGCCTGACCGGCGCCTACCGGTTCGTCGCCCGCAAGGCGCCGCACGTCGTCATCGACGTTGCCTGCACGCTCTACATGCGCCGGAAGGTCGAGCGGTTCGGGATGGCGCCGCTCACTTCGATGCTGTGGTACTCGGAGGGGATGAGCCGGTTCGTCGCCAGCGACTGGCGGCCGGAGGTCCACGATTCCGACGGTCTGCTGATGCAGACCGGGGCCGGCGAGCTGATCTGGCGCCCGCTCAACAACCCGCCGCGGCTCAGCGTCAGCGCCTTCGCCGACCGCGCGCCCAAGGGGTTCGGTCTGCTCCAGCGCGACCGCGTCTTCGACCACTACATCGACGACGGGTTCGAGGAGAACCGGCCCGACATCTGGGTCGAGCCGCAGGGGGATTGGGGACCGGGCAGCGTCCAGCTCGTGGAGATCCCGACGCATCAGGAGACCGACGACAACATCGGCGCGATGTGGGTGCCGGCCGACCCGCCGAAGGCCGGAGACACGCGCAGCTTCGCCTACCGCCTGCGCTGGACCGTGCAGGAGCCGGTCGCGACCGATCTCGCCCGCTGCGTCGCCACCCGCGCCACGAAGGCATCCTGGCTCGCCGATGCGGACCGCCGCCCGGGCCGGGCCGACCTCGTGCGGCAATTCGTGCTGGAATTCGAGGGCGCGGCCCTGGCGGGACTCGATCCGGAGACGGCCGCCGTCGCGCTGACGCTCTCCCGCGGCAGCGCCGAGGAGGTCGGCGCCACCTGGGCGCCTTACCGCAAGCCGAGCCCGTGGCGGGTTTTCTTCAAAGTCTATGCCGAGGGTCCGGAGCCGGTCGAGATGCGGCTGCAGCTCAAATCCGGCGACCGGTTGCTCTCCGAGACCTGGGCATATCGCTATGACCCGGAGGCCCCCGGAACGGTCCTCTGACCGACCGGCCGTGCGGGCCGCATTGCCGGGTCCGGTCCGCCCCCTGTAGAAGCCCGGCATGGGTCGGCCTGGAGGCCGGCTCGCCCGTCGCCTCCGAGGCCGTCATGAACGGCGAACGACCGCCCGGCCCGAACCTGCCCGAGACGCTGACGCGCCTGCTCCGGGCCCCCAAGAGCGCGATCTGGCCGACGCCGGAGGACCGGCACCGCCCGCGGCTCGGCCGCCAGAGGCCGCGCCAGCCGAGCCGCGCCGTCCTGGGTGTCTGGCTCTGGGCGATCCTGTATAATCTCGTCGGCTTCGCGATCCTCGCGACCCTCTGGCGGACGATGCACTGACCCGATGATGCGATACGACCGTCTCCGCGCCTGCGCGCGCCTGTCTGCGTGCGCCGCGCTTCTCCCGTTCGCCCCGGCCGTCTGGTCCGCGGCGGCTCAGGCGCCCGGAGATGCCCTCAACGCGGATGCGGCGACCGGCGCCGTGAAGGTCTGCTCGCCGGTGGCGATGCCGCGCTGGCGCTCGATGACCCCGGTCCCCAAGACCTGGACCTTCGTGGACTGCATGGCCTTCTCGGGCGAGATGGGCGCGACCCATTTCCAGCTCGGGTGCCTATTCACGAACGTCACGCCCTACGCTCAGAAATACGCCTGGGGGGCCATGGTGCAGATCGAGAAGTCGGCGCTCGCGAAAGCTCAGCCGCCGGTCCCGAATTGCGGCTGGTGAGCCGCCCGGTCCGACACGGACAGAGCAGTCAGAAGACGATTGTGTTCATCCATCGAGGCTTACGCAGGACAAGACGTACGGCCGTAGGCTTACCCTCGTGAGCCAGGACAGCGTTCGAACCGGGCTCGGAACGTCTCATGAATGCGAGCTGATAGTGTGTCCGGCGTTCAAAGCGTCTGCAATCGGACAATCGCGACGGATCGAGATGGGGATAACTTGCTACGGACTTTCGGTCCGACAACGGGATCGGCGCGCAAAGCTTCGTTGAAGGGAAACCTCTAGGTTGCCTGCGACGACGTGAAATGCGTCATGTTCAGTGCGCGATTCGTTCGACGGCATTCGTGGGAGCAGGATCGTCGCGCACACGCTTTGACGCGCCGCCGCGATCGGGCTAGAGAGGACAGACTGACCCAAGCAAAATTCATGCCGCCAGTCCCTCGGCGGCTGTCGGCGAACCGCGCAGGAAGGCATCGGGGCCCCGCATGAGTTTGGTGCAACGGCTGGAAGTACGTCAGGGCCAAGCCCTGGTGATGACGCCGCAGCTCCTGCAAGCGATCAAGCTTCTCCAACTCTCGCAGCTCGACCTCGCCGCCTATGTCGAGGCCGAGCTGGAACGGAATCCCCTCCTTGAACGGGCGGAAACCGAGCCCGCCGGTGCCGACGAGCCGGCCGAACCCGGCTACGCAGAGGACGGAGCCGGAGACGGCTTCGAGGCGGCCGAGCCCGAACCCTGGCTCTCATCGGATCTCGATCCGAGCCGGGGCGAGATCGAGAGCGATTTCGATACGCGGCTCGACAACGTCTTCCCCGACGAGGTGCCGGTCCAGGCGCGGGAGGTCGGCGGCGGCGACATGCTCTCGCTGACGCCGCCGCCCTACGGCAGCACCGGCGGCAGCTTCGACGCCGAGGCCCCGGATTTCGAGGCTACCCTCACGGCCGAGACCTCCCTGCGGGACCATCTCGCGAGCCAGCTCGACCTCGCAACGCGAGACCCGAAGGAGCGGCTGATCGGCGGCTTCCTGATCGATGCGGTCGACGAGGCCGGGTACCTGCGCGAATCGGTCGAGGGCGTGGCCGAGCGCCTGGGCGCCGAAACGGAGACCGTGGCGCGGGTCCTGAGCCTGGTGCAGACCTTCGACCCGCCCGGGATCGCCGCCCGCGACCTCGCGGAATGCCTGACGATCCAGTTGCGCGAGCGTGACCGGTTCGATCCGGCCATGCAGGCGCTGGTCTCGCGCCTCGATCTCGTGGCCAAGCGCGATTTCGGGGCGCTGCGCCGGCTCTGCGGCGTGGACGACGAGGATCTCGTCGACATGCTGGGCGAGATCCGCCGGCTCGATCCGAAGCCCGGCCGAGCTTTCGGCTCGAGCGCCGCGGAGGTTCTGATCCCGGACGTGTTCGTGCGTGCGGCGCCGGACGGGTCCTGGCTGGTCGAACTCAACAGCGAGGCGCTGCCCCGGGTCCTGGTGAACCAGAGCTATTACGCCCGGGTCGTGCGCGGCGCGACCGCCGAGGGCGACAAGGCCTTCCTGTCGGAAGCGCTCCAGAACGCCAACTGGCTCACGCGCTCCCTGGAGCAGCGCGCCCGCACGATCCTGAAGGTCGCCACCGAGATCGTGCGACAGCAGGACGGCTTCTTCATGTACGGCGTCGCGCACCTGCGCCCGCTCAACCTGAAGACGGTGGCGGAAGCGATCGGCATGCACGAATCGACCGTCTCGCGGGTCACCTCCAACAAGGCGATCGGCACGAGCCGCGGCACGCTGGAGATGAAGTACTTCTTCACCGCGGCAATCCCGGGGGCGGCCGGCGCGGCGGCCCATTCCTCGGAGGCCGTGCGCCACCGGATCAAGCAACTCGTGGACGGCGAGACGCCGGACGACGTGTTCTCCGACGACGCGCTCGTGCAGAAGCTGCGCGGCGAAGGCATCGACATCGCCCGGCGGACGGTGGCGAAGTATCGGGAATCCTTACGGATCCCGAGTTCGATCGAGCGCCGCCGGGAGCATTTCGCCAACGGTTCGGCCCACCACGCGGCGCTGGCGCTGCGCTGAGTCCGGACTTGCGCGGCGGGCGGGTCCGGCCCATCGGTGGCGCCCCATCCCGACGTCTGGACTCGCGATGACACCGACCGGAACAGGAACGCGCAGCCTCACCGCCATCGTGCTCGCGGCCGGGAAGGGCACGCGGATGCGCTCGGACCTGCCGAAGGTGCTCCACACGATCGCCGGCCGGAGCATGCTCGGCCATGTCCTGGCGGCGGTCCAGGCGGCCGGTGCCGGCCGGATCGCCGTGGTGGCCGAGCCCGGCCGCGACGACGTCGCCGCCGAGATCGCGAAGGCCGCCCCCGGCGCGCGGGTCTTTCCGCAGGCAGAGCGGCTCGGCACGGCCCACGCGGTCCTGGCCGCCCGGGACGTGCTGGCCGGTCCCGACGACGACCTGGTCATCGCCTTCGGCGACACGCCGCTCATCACCGCCGAGACGTTTCTGCGGTTGCGCGCGCCCTTGGCCGACGGTGCGGCGGTGGCGGTGCTGGCCTTCGAGGGCGCGAACCCGACCGGGTACGGGCGGGTGCTCACCGAGGGCAGCCGCGTCCTGGCGATCCGCGAGGAGAAGGATGCGAGCGAGGCCGAGCGGGCCGTGACCCTGTGCAATGCCGGGCTGATGGCGCTTTCCGGGCGGCACGCGCTGGGCCTGCTCACCCGCATCGGCAACGATAACGCCGCCGGTGAATACTATCTGCCGGATGCCGTGGCGCTGGCGGTGGCGGACGGACTCGCGGTCACCGTCGTGCCGGTGGACGAGGCCGAGGCGCAGGGCGTCAACGACCGGGTGCAGCTCGGCGTCGCCGAGGCGGCGATCCAAGGCCGGCTTCGGCGCGACGCGATGCTCGGCGGCGCCACCCTGATCGCCCCCGAGACGGTGTTCCTCAGCTACGACACGGTGCTCGGGCGCGACGTGATCGTTGAGCCCAACGTGGTGTTCGGACCCGGCGTGCGGGTCGGCGACGGCTGCACCGTGCGGGCCTTCGCGCATCTCACAGAGACCGAGCTGAAGGCGGGCGTCCGCATCGGGCCTTTCGTGCGCCTGCGCGGGCATGCGCTGCTGGAGAGCGGCGCCGAACTCGGCAACTTCGTCGAGCTGAAAAACGCCCACATGGGCGCCGGCGCCAAGGCCGCGCACCTGACCTATCTCGGCGATGCCGAGATCGGAGCGAAAGCCAATATCGGCGCCGGCACGATCACCTGCAATTACGACGGGGTGCTCAAGCACCGCACCACGATCGGCGCCCACGCGTTCATCGGCTCGAACTCCGCGCTGGTCGCCCCGGTGACCGTGGGGGAGGGGGCCTACGTGGCGTCGGGCTCGGTCATCACCGCCGACGTACCGGCGGACGCCATGGCCGTCGCCCGCGGCCGACAGGCGGTCAAGCCCGGCTGGGCGAAGCTGAAGCGGGCCGCGCTGCTCGCCGAGAAGGCTTTGCGCGGCGGGCGTTGAGACGCGCTGGCCCGAGCAGATTCCGCGAAAGCGGCCTCCGAATCTGAGATGAACCCTGGGGCCGAACAAGGACCTGAGCGGATGAAGCGTTGGCCTGCCGACGGCCGACGACAGTCACGCCATCCCCGCCGAATGTGGCGCGGGTCCCCTCTCCCGTGCAGACAAGGGCAGGGTTAGGGACGAGCCCTGTCCGGAGTCCGGAAGGTCCGTTTCCGGCCAATCGGCGGGAACCGCCCCTCCATCCGAGCGGGTCGGGAAGCGGACGGGCCGCTCCTCGGGCGATACGTCGGGACACGGCCATCGGCGAATTAAGTAGACATTCCCCGACCGGGACCGACGGCCCGGCTGACTTCCGTGTTCGTCCGCCTCGCTCACGGGGTGCGGAGCAGCCGCGCCGTGCGTTCCCGCTGCACGACCTGCGGGATGCGGCGCTACGGGTTGAACACGGTGATCCGCAGATGTTGCGGCACGGGCCTCAACATTCCCGATCGGAAGCCCCGTAGCCATCGCCCGACGTGGTATCGCGGAACCGGTGATAGCGGTCTTCGAGTTCGGCGAGGTCGGACGGGTCGGCGACTTCGCGGCGGGCGGTGGCGATGACGAGACCGGCGTGCCGGGAGAGTTCGGCCACCCGATCCGGCAGCCTCTCGACCTCGGCGACGCGGGCGAGGACGTCGAGCATCCGGCCGAGGACGTGGACCGAGCCGGCAGAGTTCTGCCGGATCATGTGAAGCATGGCGTCGCACAGCCCGTCGTAGTCCGTAACTGGACGGACGAGTACGGCTCGGCCGCCCCGGAGCATCACCCCGGTCGGGAGGTGCCGCGGAGCGATCCGGCACAGGGCATCGCCGAGATGGTCGACCACGCTGCCGGCGGTGAACGGGTCGTTGATGCCGGGCGAGAGGGCGCGAACCGCGATCTCCACCAACTGCCGGACCGAGTATTCCGGGTCCTGGAGCGCGGCGGGACGGCGGCCCAGCCTCAGCGCGTCGAGGATGGTGGTCTCGGCCCCTTCGACCTCCGTCGACAGGAAGGCGATCGGATATCCAACAGGCACGTAGTCGCCCGGCCGCACCCGCAAGGTGACGATGGCCCCGTTCGCATCGGCCCAGTCCGCCAGCGCTGCATCGTCCATGGCTTGGACATAGCCGCCCCGGGTCGTGGCGACGGCATGTCCGGTCGGCGCGTCGGCGGGGCGGACGGCCCCGGGCGCGTCGCGGGTATGGCTCGCGATGGCCCTGCAGAGATCCTGCTGGACGACGTCGACCACGGTTTCGACGTTGATGCTGGTGGCGATGTGGTGGACGAACCAGACCAGCGTGCCGACCGCGACAAGCACCAGGACCAGAGCGCCGGTGATGGCGAGGTGCGGGACGAACGGGTTCTCCTCCACGGTGCGCACCGTACGCAGGACCATCAGGGCGTAGGCGAAGGTCCCGAGGAAGATGCCGAGCACCGTCTGGTTGCGGGCATCGCGGATGAAGTTGCGCAGCAGGCGGGGACCCATCTGGCCGGACGCCAGGGTCAGCGCGGCAATCGTGATGGAGAAGGTCGTGCCGGCGACCCCGATGTTGGAGGAGGCGATAGCGCTGAGCAGCGCCCGCGCGCCCTCGGCGCCGCCGGAATAACCCCAATTCGCGTCGGGCGAGGAGGTGTCGTAGCCGGCGACGTGGGCCGTTTCCAGCCAGACCCCGAACTGGGCCAGCAGAATGCAGCCGAGGACGACCAGGGCCGGGCGGAGCCAGAACAGGTCGCCCAGGATCTCGAGCCAGGCTTTGACGCGCGCGTTCATCGTTGCGGACCGATACCTTCCGACGCCGGCAACGGACGGCACGTAGGGGCGTTCCGGTCGTGGCACATCGAACGCGGCGGCCCGGAAGGCCGCGGGCGGGAAGGACCTCCCTTGATCTCGATCTTCGACCTCGCGGCGATGCTGCTGACGCTGTCGGCCCTGTTCGGCTGGCTCAACCGCCGCTTCTTGCGGATGCCGCACACCATCGGCCTCCTGGTGATGGGGCTGCTCGCCTCGCTCGCCCTCGTGAGCCTCGACGTCGTCTTCCCGAAACAGCACCTCTACGGCGATCTCACCCGCATCCTGGAGCAAGTCGACTTCACCGAGGTGGTGATGAACGGCATGCTGGCCTTCCTCCTGTTCGCGGGGGCGATGAGCCTCGATCTGCGGGCCCTGCGCGACCGGGCCGTTGCGGTCGCGACGCTGGCGCTCGTCGGGACCCTGATCTCGACGGCGCTCGTCGGTGGCGCCTTCTGGGCCGCGGGGCACTTCGTCGGCCGCCCCGTGCCGCTGCCCTGGGCGCTGGTGTTCGGAGCGTTGATCAGCCCGACGGATCCGGTCGCGGTCCTGGCGACCCTGAAGAACGTGGAGGTGCCGGAGGCCCTCGAAATCGAGATGCAGGGCGAGGCCCTGTTCAACGACGGCATCGGCATCGTCCTGTTCACGGTGCTCGTCGCGTTCGCGGCCGGGTCGGGCGGCGAGGCGACGGAGGCCGGCGGCGTCGCGCGGCTGCTCCTGCAGGAGGCGGGCGGTGGCCTCGCCCTCGGCGTGGCGACCGGCTACGCCGCCTACCGGGCCATGCGGGCCATCGACGATTTTCCGGTCGAGGTGCTGATCACGCTCGCCCTCGTCACGGGTACCTACGCGCTCGCGCAGAAGCTCGGCGCGAGCGGCCCCCTCGCGGTCGTGGCAGCCGGGCTGCTCGTCGGCGAGCGCGCCCCGCGCTACGCGATGAGTGACAACACCCAGAAGTACGTATCCGCCCTGTGGACATTGATCGACGAGGTGCTGAACTCGGTCCTGTTCCTCCTGATCGGATTGGAGGTCCTCGTCCTGCGCTTTCAGGTCGCCGGGCTGACGCTGGCCGCTTGCGCCGTGCCGATCGTGCTGCTCGGCCGCGTCGTGGCGGTTTCGGCGCCTGTCCTGCTGTTCCGCTGGGGCGGCCACCTCTCCTTCGGCAACGTACCGTTCCTGACCTGGGCGGGCGTGCGCGGCGGCATTTCGGTGGCGCTGGCGCTCTCAATACCGGAGAGCGAAGCCAAGCCCGCCATCCTGGCCGCGACCTATGCGGTGGTGCTGTTCACCATCGTCGTCCAGGGCTCGACCCTCCGCTTCGTGGCGCGGCGGACCCTCCACGCGAAGTAAGTCGAACCGAAATCTCTTTATCCTCGCTACAGAAATTGAATTCTACTCCGCGCGGCTCGACGTCCCCGCGCTGGCGAGCAGCACGATAGACGAAGTGACTCGCTCGGGTCGGCGACGGGATGTCTGGTTCCGGTTCAGGCGTCGAGAGCTGGTTCCCCTCGGATCTCGCGTTCGGCATACACCCGATGGCCGCCCTGCGGACAGCCGCCCGCGCGTGGCCCGGGCAACCCGTCGATCCGGCGGCGCCGGGAAGACCGCCGCGCCCCGGCGGCGGCAGGCTCGGATCCAACAGCGGGGCCCGCGGGGCGGCCCACGCTTGACGGGCTTCGGCGCAGCTGGGACACGGCCGCCGCCTCCCCGGACATCGGCCCGCACGATGCTGCTTAACCGCCTGTTTCCCGTCTGCGCCGTCCTGGCTGCGGCCACGGCCTATGTCGCGCCGGACGCGTTCCTCCCGATACTCCCGCACGTCGCCGTCCTGCTGGCCGTGATCATGTTCGCCCTCGGCGTGACGCTGCGGCCCGCGGATTTTGGGCGGATCCTGGCCCGCCCCGCGCCGGTCGCGGCCGGCGTGGTCGTCCATTACCTCGTGATGCCCGCCGCCGCCTGGGCCATCGCCCACGCCCTCGGCATGGGCACGGACCTCACGACCGGCATGGTTCTAGTCGGCAGCGTCGCCAGCGGCACGAGTTCCACCCTGATGGTCTACATCGCCGGCGGCGATGTCGCCCTGTCGGTCACGGTCGCGGTGGCCTCGACGCTGGTCGGCCTCGTGGCGACGCCCCTTCTGGTGCGCCTCTACGTCGACGCCGCCGTGCCGGTGGACGTGGCGGGGCTCCTGGCCAGCCTCGCGCAGATCGTGGCCGCGCCGGTGGCCCTGGGACTGGCGCTCAACCAGCTCGCACCGCGCCTCGTCGGACGCGTCGAGCGCGCGTTGCCCGCCATCTCAATGGCCGCCATCCTGCTGATCATCGGCGCCGTCGTGGCCGGCAGCCGGGGAAGCATCGCCGCGGTCGGGCCCCTCGTGCTGCTGGCGGTGGTGCTCCACAACGGAGCCGGTCTGGTCTGCGGCTACTGGAGCGGGCGCCTGCTCGGCTTCGATGAGGGCACCTGCCGCACCCTGGCGCTGGAGGTCGGCATGCAGAATTCCGGCCTCGCGGCGGCCCTCGGCAAGCTCTATTTCTCGCCGCTCGCCGCCCTGCCGGGGGCGGTCTTCTCCGTGTGGCACAACCTGTCGGGCTCGGTGCTGGCCAGCTACTGGTCGAGCCGCGGTCTGGCCGGGGCTGGCCCTGAACGGCCTTGATCCGGTACACGTCACGCTTGGCTTGGGCCTGAGCGAACGGTCCGGACCTTGCGCGGCGCGTCCGCGCGGCGATCCCGGCCACAGAGCGAGAGACAATCCCATGTGCGGCATCGTCGGCATCGTCGGGCGCGACGCGGTGGCGGGAGAGGTGATCGAGGCGCTGCGGCGGCTCGAATACCGCGGGTACGATTCCGCCGGCATCGCCACCTTGGAGCACGGGCGGCTGGAGCGGCGCCGGGCGTCGGGCAAGCTCGTCAATCTGGAAGCGCGGCTCGCGAAGGAGCCGCTCACCGGCACGATCGGCATCGGCCACACCCGCTGGGCGACCCACGGCCGGCCCAACGAGACCAACGCCCATCCGCACGCCACGAAGCGACTGGCGGTCGTGCACAACGGCATCATCGAGAACTTTCGCGAGCTGAAGCAGGAGCTGGAGGCCGACGGCGTCGTCTTCGAGACCGAGACCGACACCGAAGTCATCGCCCAGCTGGTGAGCCGCAACATGGACCGGCAGATGGCCCCCGTGGAGGCGGTGGCCGCCGCCCTGCCGCGGCTGCGCGGCGCCTTCGCGCTGGGCTTCCTGTTCGCCGGTGAGGAGAACCTGCTGATCGGCGCCCGGCACGGCGCCCCGCTCGCGGTCGGGTTCGGCGAGGGCGAGACCTATCTCGGCTCGGACGCCCTGGCGCTCGCCCCCTTCACCGACGCACTCACCTACCTCGACGAAGGCGACTGGGCGATCCTGACCCGCGACGGCGCCGAGATTCGCGACGCGTCGGGCGCCACCGTCGAGCGCCCGCGCCAAAAGATCGCCACGCAGGCCTACCGGATCGACAAGGGCGAGTACCGCCACTTCATGGCAAAGGAGATCCACGAGCAGCCGGAGGTCGTCGGCCGCACGCTCGCCCATTATGTTGACCTGGCGCAGGGCCGGGTGATGCTGCCCGAGGCGCTGCCCTTCGATTTCGCCAAGCTCAGCCGCATCACCATCACCGCCTGCGGCACGGCCTATTACGCGGGCCTCGTCGCCCGGTACTGGTTCGAGCAGGTGGCGCGCCTGCCGGTCGAGATCGATGTCGCCTCCGAGGCGCGTTACCGCGAGGCGCCGCTCGAGCGAGACGGGCTGACGCTGGTCATCTCGCAATCGGGCGAGACCGCCGACACCCTGGCCTCGCTGCGCTACGCGAAATCGCAGGGCCAGCACACGCTGAGCGTGGTCAACGTGCCGACCTCGACCATCGCGCGGGAATCCTCCGTGGTGATGCCGACACTGGCCGGCCCGGAGATCGGCGTGGCATCGACCAAGGCGTTCTCCTGCCAGCTCACCGTGCTGCTGTGCCTCGCCATCGCGGCTGGCCGGGCGCGGGGCACCCTCGACGCGGCGGGCGAGCGGCGTCTCGTCGACGCGCTGATCAAGGCGCCGGGCCTGATGGCCGAGGCGCTGACCCAGGAGAGCGCGATCGAGGGCCTCGCCCGTGAGGTCGCGAAGGCGCGGGACGTGCTCTATCTCGGGCGCGGCACCAGCTACCCGATGGCGCTGGAGGGCGCGCTGAAGCTCAAGGAGATCAGCTACATCCACGCCGAGGGCTACGCGGCGGGCGAGCTGAAGCACGGGCCGATCGCCCTGATCGACGAGAGCGTCCCGGTGATCGTGATCGCGCCCCACGACGCGGTGTTCGAGAAGACGGTCTCGAACATGCAGGAGGTGGCAGCCCGCGGCGGGCGGATCGTCCTGATCGGCGACGCCAAGGGCGCGGCCGAGCACGGGCTCGAGACGCTCGCGACCTTCACCATGCCGGCGCTCGACGCCACCGTGGCGCCGATCGTCTATGCGGTGCCGATCCAGCTGCTGGCCTATCACACGGCGGTGTTCATGGGGAAAGACGTCGACCAGCCGCGGAATCTCGCAAAATCGGTGACGGTGGAGTAGGCGCGGCCGATCGCATCCGCGTGTGTCTGGATACGGCGCCGTCTTTGCGAGCGGAGCGAAGCAATCCGGTCGGCGCGAGGTTCACGGATTACACGCGCGCCTGGCTTGCTTCGCTGGGCGCGCGAAGACGGTTCGCGCAATTCAGTTGATTCCGGAACGAGGCTCCGCATGACCGCACGTCAGACCGACGCACTCCGCTGGCTCGATGGGCAGGAGGGCGCGATGCTGGCGCTCCTCGAAGAGCTCGTGAACATCGATTCGGGCTCCTACGACAAGCCGGGCGTGGACGCGGTCGGCACCCGCATCGCGGCGTTCCTGGCCGGCGAGGGCATCCCCGTCGCCACGATCCCGGTAGAGGGCTACGGCGATGCTCTGAAGGCCGAGGTCGCGGGCTCCGGCGGCGGCAACCGGCCGGTGGTGCTGATGGGTCACCGCGACACGGTCTTCCCGAAGGGCGTGGTGGCGCGCCGCCCGTTCCACGTGGCCGACGGCCGCGCCTACGGCCCCGGCGTCGCCGACATGAAGGCCGGGCTCGTGATGAACGCCTTCGTGCTGGCGGCCTATCACCGGGCCGGCGGGGCGACGGTGCCGCTGGTCGGCCTGTTCACCAGCGACGAGGAGATCGGCTCGCCGGCCTGCCGGCCGATCATCGAGGAGACCGCACGCGGCGCCCGCGCGGTGCTGAATTCCGAGCCGGGCCGGCCGACCGGCAACGTCGTCACCGGCCGCAAGGGCGGCGTGTTCATGCAGCTCGACGTGCTGGGCAAGGCGGCCCATTCCGGCGGCAATTACGCGGATGGCCGCAGCGCCATCCTCGAACTGGCCCACAAGACCGTGGCGTTCCACGCGATCACGGATCTAGACCGCGGCATCACGGTGAATGTCGGGCTCGTCTCCGGCGGCCAGTCGGTCAACACCGTGGCGCCCCGGGCCATCTGCGAGATCGACCTGCGCTACGTCACCCCGGCCGACCGCGCGGAGGCCATGGACCGGATCGCCGCCATCGTGGCGGCCGCCACGGTCCCGGGCACCACTGCGCACCTGGCCATCAAGGGCGAGTTCCTGCCACTGGTGCAGGACGAAGGCGCCCGGGCCCTGTTCGAGACTTACGCTCAGGTGAGCGCGGGGCTGGGCCGGCCGGTCGAGGGCGAGTTCGCGGGCGGCTGCGCCGATTCCGGCTTCACCGCCAGCGTCGGCTGCCCGACCCTCTGCGCCGTCGGGCCGGTCGGCGGCAAGGCCCACTCGCCTGAGGAGTACCTGGAGGTGGGAAGCCTCGTGCCCCGGGCGCGGGCGATGGCGCAGACCATCGCCGCGCTGACGATCGGCTAAGCCCGCAAAGCCTCCACGAGGCGCAACAGGAACCCGTCGACGGCGCCCTTGTCGATCCAGCGCAGCACCGCGACGAGGTCGCGGTCCGGATCGCACCAGATCACGTTGTTGCCGGCGCCGAGCGCGCTGAACGATGCGGCGGAGAGGAGCGGCTTGGCGGCCGGCCCCCGGTTCAGCCACCAGAGATAGCCATAGCTCGCGAGCGTCGGCGATGGGGTCAGCATGGCGCGGATCCAGCGCTCCGACAGCAGTCGTCGCCCGTCCCAGGCGCCGCCGCGGGCGATAAGCAGCCCGAAGCGGGCATGGTCGTCGGCGCCGATGAACAGGCCGCCGCCCCAATGGCCGCCGCCCGGAACCGACTGGATCCGTCGCCCGTCGATCTCGACCCAGGCGTTGTCGTAACCGTGCCACGCCCAGTCCCGGGAGGCGCCGATCGGATCCAAGATCCGCTCGCGCAGCACCTCCGGCAAAGCACGGCCGAAGCGGCGCATCAGGCAGTAGGACAGCAGGTTCACCCGCACGTCGTTGTACTCGTAGTGGGTGCCCGGCGGCTTCAGCGCCCGCTTCTCGCCCTTACGGCTGTTGTCCGCCCCCGGGCCGATCTGCCGGAAATGGTCGACCTGATCGGATTTCTCGAAGAGCGTCCCCTGCCACTCGCTCGATTGCTGAAGCAGGTGCCGCCACGTGATCGCGCCGTTGTGCGGGCCGTCGAGGAGCGGATCCGGCACGCTGTCGCGCACCGGCGCGTCCACGTCGGGGATCAGCCCGTCATCGTGGGCAAGGCCCGCCAGGACAGCGAGGTAGCTCTTGGCGATCGAGAAGGTCATGTCGGGTCGAGCCGTATCGCCCCAGGCGGCGACCCGGCGGCCGCCCTTCAGGATCACGCCGGCCGGGCCACCCCGCTCCCGCACCGGCCCCGCGATGGCGCTCCACGGCCCGGTCTCGTTCCACTCGACGATCCCGACATAGCGGCCATCCGGATAGTACAGGCTGCGCGGCCACGCGCTCTCGTGCGCCGCGGCATAGGCGACCGCCTCCGCGAGGCGCCCGGGATCGAAGCCGGCTGCGGCGGGATCGCCCTGTTCCCACGTCTCCCCCGGCCAAGACGGCGCCAGTCTCTGCTCCACGCCTCACCTCCACCATCCAGGCGCGGACCGCTACCGCACTTGCGGAGCCGGTCACGCGAGTGCCCCTCGGCCGATCGGCGCGGGACGGCCTCCGGACTTGGGCGTCCCACGGCGCCGACCGAAAGGAAAGCCCGCCGCGAGCTGCGAATGCGGCAGCAACGGGTCGCCTGCCGGCGGAGCGGTTGGCCGATCGGGCTCGACCCACCCCATGACTGGAATCGTCGGACACCTGAAGTGACATGATCGTGGCGGTAAATATCGCGATACTTCGTATTCGTTTCCTTACAAAGTCAATTTTATAGTTGTACTCGAATTATTACAACCAAATAACTTTTGAAACGAGTCGCCACCAGAATGATCGTTCGTTTACGCAATGACAATTATATTTTATCACACTCCGTTACATGGTCACGATATGTCAGATTTGTCGCGCTAGAATCGTCTCGTTCGGATCATCCGATCAATGCACCCCTGATCTTCAAGATGTCATGCTTCGTTTCAGCATTCGCTCCAGTCGTGTGCGGGTATGACGGCGGCAGCGGGCTGAAAATCTCCGATGTTTATTGAACGAATACGATCCCAAGTTGGGCTCGGCCTACTCGGAAGCACCGTCGCCCTGGTTACGCCCCTGGCGCTGGTGGCGATGCCCCGCTCCGAAACCGTGGCCCTCGTCGGCCGCGCGGGATCCGATACCGGAGAGCTGGTCCGCATGGTCGCGGAGGCGGGGGGCTCGATCCTGAACCGGGGTGGGCGGCCGAACGTGTTGATCGCCCGCTCCGACAGCGCCGGCTTCGTCGGCCGCCTCTATGAGGCGGGGGCGCGGCTCGTCCTCGACGGCGGCGTCGCCGGCGGCTGCGGCCGTGCCGACCAAGCCCGTACGCCCCCCCGCAATACGCAACCCGCCTCCGGAAACTCGGACCGATGAACCACCTCGACGCTCTGCGGCTGAAGTTCGGCCGCTCCCTCATCGCGATCCTGTGGGCGCACGGGCTGGTCATCGCGGGCGCCGAGTCCGCGCTGACAGGCGGCCTGCCGACGCCGGGCCCGGTCGTGGCCGCAGCGATCCTGGCCGGGACGGCGACCCTGCTCTGGTGGCAGGATCCGATCGGCGCGGCCACGCGCATCGTCAGCGGGGTCGCACTGATCGGCATGGCGGCGATCTTCCTGATCGTCTTCGCCGGGCATCCCTGGCAGATCGATCTGCACATGTACTTCTTCGCCTGCCTCGCCGTGCTGGTCGGTTGGTGCGACTGGCGCGTGATCCTGGCGGCCACGGCCGCCACCGCGGTCCATCACCTCGCCCTCGATCTGGCGATGCCGGCGTTGATCTTCCCGCACGCCGCCGGCGACCTCGGCCGCGTCGTGCTGCATGCGGTGATCGTCGTGGTGGAGGCCGCCGTGCTGATCTGGGTCTGCCGGACCACGGTCAACTCCTTCCGGGCCCTGGGCGAATCGGAGATGGAGGCCCAGGCGCAGCTGGCCCGGGCTAGCGTTCTGGAGCGGGAAGCCGGGGCGGCCCAGGCCGCGCTGGAGGCGGCGCGGCGCAACGCGACCGAACAGCTCGCCCGGACCTTCGAGACGACCGTCGGCGGCATTCTGGACCACGTCTCCAGCGCGGCGACGAGCCTGCGCAGCGCGGCCGCCGACATGTCGGAAACGGCGACCGATTCGGCGCGCCGGTCGTCGGACGTGGCCGCCTCGGCCGGGGACGCGGCGCGCGCGGCCGAGAGCGCAGCCGCGGCGACCGCGCAGCTCGGGGCGTCGCTCGGCGAGATCGAGCGGCAGGTGAGCGGCTCTGCCGACCTCGCCAGCCGGACCGCCGCGGAAGCGGCCGACGCGGTGCCGCTCGTTCAGGAGCTGAGCGCGGCCGCGGAGCGGATCGGCGACGTGGTGGCGCTGATCTCGACGGTAGCGGCCCAGACCAACCTGCTCGCCCTCAACGCCACGATCGAGGCCGCCCGGGCCGGCGAGGCCGGGCGCGGCTTCGCCGTCGTGGCGGCAGAGGTAAAGGAACTCGCCGGCCAGACCGCGAAGGCGACCGAGGACATCGCCACGCAGGTCGGGCGGATCCAGTCCTCGACGCAGCGGGCCGTCGTCGCGGTGAACGGGATCACGGTCCACATCCGCGACATGAACGCCCTGGCCACGCAGATCACCGCCTCCGTGCGCGACCAGGGCGCCGCCGCCGAGCGCATCGTCCGCACCGTCGCGGAGGCGGCAGCCGGCACCGGCGCCGTGAGCTCGACCGTGTCGACCGTGGCCGGCGCCGTCGAGGCGACCGGGGCGACCGCCAGCAGCCTCCTGGCGTCTGCCTCGGAGCTCTCGGTTGAGTTCGACACGCTCGGTCAGGAGGTCGGCCGCTTCCTCGCCTCGGTCCGCGCCGCCTGAGGCGGCGGTCCGCCCGGCTCGCGGGAGGACGTCCGCCCATCCTGGCACGCCCGATCGGGCATGCATGTCGAGCCCGGAATGGGTGCCCCGAACGACGCGGTCGCGTGCGGCCAATCGCGATTGCGCCGGACGCAGGACGCCACTCGCGATGTCGTCGATATTCGACCGGATCTATAGATAAAATATTATATTCCTTAACATTTGAATATGAAAATCGGCATACCGATCAGTTTTTCTACCTAAATAATTTGCTTATCCATATCTTCTTGCAAGTTAACGCGAATCACCTAAGATAAAGTTGTGCGATATCCTGGAATGTCGCAGGACACATCTTGGTTTTTTATCGAATCATTCATGCGAAATACAACTTCTGCACGAGATTATTCTTATGGATGAACCGGTTTAAGCACGGATCAAGATCAGCGTAGGCGTTGTGAACCGAGCGGAGTTGGCCGATGACCGATCCCGGTGCCAGACGGCGCGAAGCGACGGTGCCGGTTCCGGCCGGCATCGACGGACCGGCGATCATCGCCAACAGGGATCCAGGGCCGACCCGGCATCACCTCACCGATCCGACGAAACCGGGCGGGCGGGACGTCTAGATCCTTGTGATGCGCGATCCCGCCCCGAACCGGTGTCCCGCTCGGCCGAGCACGGTCCCGGACAACGTCCCGAAAGAGCCTCCCCGATTCTGGGAGCGACGATGGGTTGAGCCGCGCGTCAACGGAATACGGTGCGCCGGCCCTGTCCGCCGCCAACACCTGATGTCGCCACGTCGCGAAAGTCTTGCCTCCCCCATCCGTCAATATTGAGGTACACGATGTCACTCAGTCGACTTTTATTTTTTTCAATTTTTACCCTCACGTTGATTGTGTTTGGTCTGGGATCAACGATCACCGTCGATGAAGTGTCGACCATCGAGGCGGTGAAGCGGACAGCCCTGCGGCTCAATGTTGCGAAATCGATGTCGAATATCCCCGCGACGCTCAACATCGAGCGCGGGCAATTGGTCATGGTGATCAACAGCGCCCCCACCGGCGATATACCGGACAACGCGGAGCACACGGCATTGCGCAGGGCGACCGACGCGGCGCTGGCCGCAGCCCGATCGTCGATCGAGGCTCTGGCAGCGACGGAGCCGACCGCGCAGCCGCTGATTGAACAGATCGCACGGCTGACGAAACTCTGGACGGACACGCGCGTGTCCGCCGCGGACCAGATCCGCCGCGCGCCCCCGGAGGCTCGGGCCGGTTTCATCGAAACCGTTATGAATCGCAGTTACGAGATCAACAATGATGCCCTGATGACGATGCACGATCAGACGCGTCTGGTCGCGGCCGTCGACGGCAACGCCTTCCGGTATGCCAATTTCGCGAGCATCGTGCTGGCCCTGCGCGACGCGGGCGGGCGGGAAGCGGGCATGCTGATGAACCTGATCATGAGTGCCAAGCCCGCCTCGAAGGCCGATCGGGAAACCATCATCAGGCTCGGAGGACAGGTCGCCGAAGCTTGGTCCCGCCTCGGTCCGCTGGCCGATCAGGAATCGACACCCGCGAAGCTCAGGGACGCGGTGCTGGCGGTCAAGCAGTCTTATATCGGCGAATTCAGCACCTTGAATCAGGCTGTCCTCAAAGCTTCGGAAACCGGAACTTATCCGTTAAGCCACGAAGAATTCAGATCAAAGACGGTGCCGATCTGGAAACCGGTGATCGCACTGCGCGATGCCGCTTTTGCCGAGGGCGATGCGTCGATCCAGAGCAAGCTGGCCGACGCGAAAGGGCGTCTCTATCTCGCTGTCGCCGCCATGCTGGGTTCGCTGGCGGTCGGCATCGGGATCCTGATCCTGGTCGACCGCCGCGTCTCACGGCCGATCCGCCTGATGACGGACAGCATGTCCTCCATTGCAGCCGGCAACCTCGGTCAGACCGTCCCCGGCATCGGCCGCACCGATGAGATCGGCGGTATGGCGGCGGCCGTCGAAGTCTTTGGAACCGGTTTGACGCGCACGCGCGAACTCGAGGCCGAGAGCCAGCGCAACCGCATGGAGGCCGACAGCCGCCGCAAGGCGATGCTCGAAGCCTTGAGTCACGACTTCCAGGCGAGCGTCGGCAAGGTGGTCGAGATCGTGGCCGGCTCGGCGAGCGCGCTGGAATCCAGCGCGGGTCGGATGAATGCGGCGGTGACCGGCTCGATCGCCAGCGCGAGCGCCGTGGCGGCGGCGGCCGAACAGGCCTCCGCCAATGTGTCGACCGTAGCAGGCGCGGCCGAGGGCCTGGGGTCGTGGGTGGAAGAGATCGGGCGACAGCTCGCGGAGTCCCGGGCCATGTCGTCCGCCGCCTCGGAAGAGGCCGACGCCACCACCGCGATCGTGCAGGATCTCGCCGTCAGCGCCGAGAAGGTCAGCGCGGTGGTCGCGCTGATCTCCGCTATCGCCAGCCAGACCAATCTGCTGGCGCTCAACGCGACCATCGAGGCGGCCCGGGCAGGCGAGGCGGGGCGCGGCTTCGCGGTGGTGGCCGCGGAAGTCAAGGTTCTCGCCACTCAGACCTCCGTGGCGACGAACGACATCTCGGCGCAGATCGATGCGATCCAGGCGTCGACGACCCGGGCCGTCGGTGCCATCCGGTCGATCGCCGAACGGGTTCAGCATATGAACGCAATGGCATCGACCATCGTCGGCGCCGTCGGCCGGCAGAGTGCGGCGACGAACGACATCATCCGCAACATCGCGGAGGCGTCCGGCGGCACGAACGAGGTCACCGCCAACATCGCTACCGTGGCGCGATCGCTCAAGCAGTCGGGAACGGCCGCCGAGGAAGTGCTCGCCTCCTCGTCACAACTCACCACCGAGGCGAACCAGCTCTCCCGGCAGGTCGCCGACTTCCTGAGTCAGGTGCGCGCCGCCTGAGACGACCACGATCGCCGACGATCAGGCCTTGTCGGTGAAGCGCACGGCGGCGCCCGCATGGCCGGCGACCAGGCGCGCGCCGCGTTCCCGCCCGAGCACCATGCAGGCGGTGGACAGACCGTCGGCGAGGAGGCCGGTCGGCGCCGTGACGGTGACGGAGGAGAGGGCGCCTGGGGAGTAGCCGGTTGCGGGATCGAAGATGTGGTGGTCGGCCCGGTCGTCCGAGAAGCGCATGTTGTAGTCGCCCGATGTCGCCGCAAAGCCCGTGAACGGGGCGATCACCGCGGCGAGCGTGGCGGGATCGCGCGGATCGGCGAGACCGAGGCGCCAGGGCGACCCGTCGGGATGCGCCCCGGAGGCGCCGAACTCGCCGGTATCCACGAAGGCGTCTTCGATGCCGTGACCCCGGAACGCCGCCATGACGCGGTCGGCGGCGTAGCCCTGGATCACGGCATTGAGGGTCAGGGCGGTACCGGGCTCCAAGGTGATGCGGTCCGGTTCGAGCCGCACGCGGCGCCAGCCGATCCGTCCCAGGACGGCGTGGAGCACCCCGGCCGCCGGCCGCGCCCCCCGGGCCGCCGCTGCGGCCCAGACCGGCCAGAGCGGCTGTACCGTCGGATCGAACGCCCCCCCGGTCTCGGCCGCCAGCGCCAGGGCGAAGCGCAGCAGCACCACGAGGTGCGGGTCGGGCGCGTCGAGCGCGCCGTCGCGGTTGAGGCGCGACAGGGCGCTGTCGGGGCGGAATAGGCTCGCGGCCACCTCGACGGCGCGCATCGCCGCGAACCCGTCGGTCAGCGCGGCTTCGAGCCGAGCGGCATCCCCACCCGCGGCCGTCAGCGCCACGGTGGTGCCGAAGGCGAGACCGGCCCGGGTGCGCAGCGTCAGCCCAGCCGACGCGGCGGCGGCCCGGAACGCCGCGAGGCCGCCGAGCCCGGCCGCGGCGGCGAGCCCGGCGGCACCCACGAGGATGCGGCGGCGGGCGGGGCGTGGGTGACCGCCGCCGCTCATGCGGCCCCGACCGGATGCGGCGCCGACCGGCGCCCGCGCTTGTGCGCCAAGACTTGCGGGACGCACTGCCCCGGATCGTGAATGATCGTCACGCAATCCATGCACTGGAAGCACTCGGGATAGTCGATCCGGCCGCTCGGCGCGATGGCGCCGTAGCGGCAGCGGACCTTGCAGAGCTGGCAGGGTGTGCCGCACTCGGCCCGGCGCGGGATCCAGTCGAGGATCCGCACCCGGCCGAGCAGGGCGAGGCTGGCGCCGAGCGGGCAGAGATAGCGGCAGAAGCCCTTGTAGACGACAAGGTTGAGCACCAGCAGCCCAGTCGCGTAGGCGACGAACGGCCAGGACCGCACGAAGTACAGGGTGACGGCGGTCTTGAAGGGCTCGATCTCGCTGAAGCTGTCGGCCAGCGGAGACCCGGCGGCCGCGGCCAGCAGGATGCCGGCGAGGACACCATACTTCGCCTGCCGCAGCACCCGGTCGAGCCCGGGCGGGACCGCGACCTGCCGGATCCGCAGCGGTCGCGCGACCAGCGCCACGAATTCCTGAAGCGCCCCGAAGGGGCAGAGCCAGCCGCAGAAGGTGCCCCGCCCCCAGACGACGAGGGCGGCGAGCGCGAACGCCCAGAGCACCAGCGAAGGCGGATCGTAGAGCAGGAAGGCGAGGTCGTGGGTCGTGGCGGCGGCGCGCACGAGGCCGACCAGGGTGACGATCGAGAGCTGCGCCTGTGCGAACCAGCCGATGAAGCCGAGCGTCAGCGTCAGGAAGCCGAGTCGGAAGGCCGCGAAGCGAGGCCCATCGGCCACCAGCCCGCGCTGACGCGCCAACACGGGCACCAGCACCGCCAGCGCGAGCCCGATCAGCCCGAGTTCCGGCGCCCGGGCGCGCCAGGGGTCGGTCCAGCTCGGCCCCGCATCCGGCTTGATCCGGGTGAACAGGTCGGCGGGCAGGGCGGTCTCGACCGGAAACGTGCGAGCGATCTTCTCCGACAGGATCTGGCCGCGCTCGCGCACGATCGTTTCCGTCAAGGTCCAGGGGGCGGAGGGGTCGAAGCCCGCGGCCTGATCGATCCGGAGGATCGTCCAGTTGCCGGGCGGCAGGCCCTCGGCGAGGCCGGCGTCGCGGCGCTCCACCGCCATGTCCCGCGCCGTCACGATCAGCCCACCCTGGCTGACCGCCAGCCTGTCGGGCACGGCCCCCAGGACGAATCGCTCGCCGATGGGATTCGCGGGTGCATCCTCCGGGCCGGCGCTCAGGACCATCACGGCGTGGTTGCCGGGGCCGAGTTCCCGCATCAGCGCGTCGAACCGGGCCTCGCCCAGGAGGTTGCGGCCGATCGACGGGGCGTCGAGATAGGCGACGTACAGGTCGGTGAGGACGGTATCGGGCGGCCCGTCTACCCGATCCTCGACGCCGGTCCCCTTGAAGGCCGTGGCCGCGGTCGCGCCCGTCACGGTGAGCCGCCTGACCCAGCCGCGGGCCAGCAGGTCCGGGAGGCTGAGCCTTTCATAGAGATCGGGCTTGGCCTCGACCTTCAGGCCGACATTGGTCGCCCCGAAGCCGAGCTTGCCCCGGGCCACGGTCAGGGCCGAGGCCAGGATCGACTGATTGATCACCCGGGTCGATGCGGTGGCCATCGATATGCCGTCGACCGTGGTCTGGGGTGCCGCACCGCCCGCCCGGGCATTCGGCCGACCGACCCGGATCGCCTGCCGCGCCGAGAGGCCGGCATATTGCTCGACGAAGGCGATGAGCGGCTCCGGCCCGAGCCCTTCGAGGAAGACCGGCTCGTGCTGGCTGATGACCTTGACGTCCCGGAAGGTGCCGTCCGGCGCCAGCGCCACCAGCAGGTCCGGCGGCGTGCCGCCGAAGCCGGGGATCGGGGCGAGATCGACCGATTCGAAGGCGTAGGCGAACACCTCGTAGGACCCCGCCTGCTGCTTCAGGATCGGCCAGACCGGAAGTGTATCGTCCTTCTCGCCGACCACGAGGGGCGGGGGGAAGTGTTTCTCGAGGCCCGCGCGGCCGAGCTGGCCGGCTTGGGCGGGGAGGGTGTGGAACAGAATTGCGAGCAGGAGCGTGAGGTACAGGGGAAGGCTTGAGCCGGCGCGGCCGTTTTTGCGCGACGCGTTCTCTCTCTCCCCGCAGAGGGGGGAGGGTGGCTCCGTGGCAGCGTCCCGCGTTCCAGAAAACCTCACGGCGCCGCACCGGCAGCGCGGCCGTCGGGGGTCTTGGCGTCCGGCGTCGGCCGGGCCGCGGCGCCCCACGGGAAGCGGCCGACCTTCACGGTGCGGATCGGCCTGAACGTCTCCGCGTCGATCACCGTCACGTCGCCCGAGACGCCGTTGGTGGTGAAGAGCCGCGTGCCCGCGCTGTTGAGCGCGAGCTGCCAGACCCGCCGCCCGACCAGGATGTAGCTCTCGACCCTGTAGGTCGCGGTGTCCACGACCGCCACGCGGTCGGACGGGCCCAGGGCCACGAAGGCGTGGCGCCCGTCCTTCGCGAGCTGGATCCCCACCGGCTGGATCCGGTCCGAGGCGATCCCCTTCACGGCAAATCCGACCGTCTCGATGACTTTCCGGCTCGCCACGTCGATCACCGAGACGGTGCCGCCGATCTCCGAGGAGGCCCAGAGCCGGGTCCCGTCCGCCGTGAAGGCCGCGAAGCGCGGGCGTTGTCCGACCGGCGTGGCATCCACCGCCTGAAGCGTCTTCGTGTCGATCCAGTGGACCATGTTGGTGGTCTCCGAGGTCGTCACGGCGAGGCGGCCGTCCGGGCTCACCGCCACGCCCTCGGGCTCGATGCCGACATCGATCTGCGCCAGGACCTTGCGGGATTGAGCGTCGACCACCGTGGTGGTGGCGTTCTCCTCGTTGGCGATGAACAGCGTGCGGCCGTCAGGCGCCAGCGCGAACTGCTCCGGATCCTCGCCGGAGGGCAGGTCATGCCGGACCTGGCCGGTATCCGGGTCGATCACCTGCACGGCATCGGAATCGCTTGCGCAGACGTAGAGGGACTGGCCGTCCTTCGCGAAGGCCACGCCCCGGGGCCGCCGGCCCACCGGGAAGGTGCGCAGCACCTCCAAGCTGTCGCCGTCGATCACCGTGATCGTGTTGTCGCGTTCGTTGGTGACGAAGATCTCTTCGGACTTCGCCGGGGTGGCGACGGCGAGCAGGACGACGGCGAGGGGGGCGAAGCGGGTCATCCTGCGCGTCCGGTGAATGCGCGGCAGACGCTCTCGGGCTCGTCGAGGCCGAGGGTATCGAGTTCCGTGCGGTGGTGGAGGAAACCCTCGATCGGCGCCGTGGCGATCACGGCCCCCGGCCAAAGCAGGAAGATCGGCTGGCGCAACTGGCCATTCCAGGCGCGGAAGCTCAGCGCCCGCCCCTTGAAGCCGCCGACCTCGAAAGCCGGCGCGGTCAGCGCGGCGCGGACCGCGCCGGGATCGGTGCTGCGCGCCTTGACGGACGCCTCGCCGACCGTGTGGACCGCCATCCAGCCCGCCCAGTCGATCGGCCGCATCGCCCGGCCCGCGAGCTTGCGGAAGCGGCCCTGGAGCTGCACCGCCGCCCAGGCCTCGACCGACCGTCCCCAGGCGGCGGGCGACAGGCCCTACGTACCCACGAGCGGGCGCGGGGCGGCGGTGTTGTAGTTCAAGCTCGTGCCGAACGCGCCCGCCTCGTCGGCGACCGCGACCACATCGTGCTCCGGGCCGCGGGTCGGCAGGGCGAACTCGCGCAAAGCCGTGTCGCGGACATCGCCACCCTTGGGATCATAGCGCGATTCGGCGACGACCCGCGCGCCGAACTTCTTCGCGCTGCGCCGAAGGGCCTCGGCGTAGAGGGCGTCTCCGGATTCCGGCCCCGCCACCAGCAGGATCCGCGACCAGCGCTTGAACGCCAGGAACTGGACCAGCGCGTCGGCCAGCATGGCGCGCGAAGGCAGGACGTGGAGCAAATTTTTTCGGCAATCCGCATCGCGCAGGCGCGTGTCGGGCGCGCCGATGTTGAGGAGCACGCTGCCCCGCGCCTCGGGAAGATCGGCGATGGCGAGCACATCGTCGGCCGGGGCGTTGAGCACCACGAAGCGCGGGTCCGCGATCTCCCGGAACGCCGCGCGGATATCCGCCCCGGGCTGGACGACCTTCGCGTCCAGAGTGAACGACAGCCCCAGGAAGTGGCCCGTCGCAATCGAGTCCTTCAGGCCGAGTTCGGCGCCCCGCGCGCCCTCGTCGTCGGGGATCGGATCCTCGTTGTTCAACGGCACCGGGCGCTCGATCCGCCGCTCCAGATACTGGATCGGCAGCGGCGCTCCTGCTGCCTCAGCCGTGCGGCACGAGGCCAGGAGCAACAGGGCGGCCGGGATCACGCCCGCGCCGGGACGTCGCATCACCCTGTCCGTCGGCCGCGCCCCGAAGCGCACCATCCCCGTCCGTCTCCTCCGACCCGGTCACGTTGTTGGAGAGTCTTAGGAGCGGAGAGCAGCCTGCGGATATTGGACCAAGGTGCACCCGTCAGTCTTTGTGCAACGCAACACAAGTCATCCACTGACGAAATCCGGGTGATCCGTACCAAAGCAGAATGGGTCTGATCCCCGGTACTTGCTAACCGTGATCCAACGACGATGGGAGGCGGGAGATGGGCGCAACGAAGACCGCGGCGGCCGGCGGATTGATGGTCTTGGGTCTCGTCCTGGCAGCCGGCGGCGCCCTGGGGCACGGCGACGTGCAGCCTCAGCCGGTCAAGACCGACGGCCTGAAACCGCTCGGCGCCGAATGGCTCGCCGAGAACCCCTACAAGGGCGATCCCCACGCGATCTCGCTCGGCGCCTCCGGCTTCAATCAGAACTGCGCCCGCTGCCACGGCCTGGAGATGATCTCCGGCGGCCTCGCCCCGGACCTGCGCTACCTGCCGCAGGGCAAGGAGGGCGACGAATACTTCGTCGAGCGCATGAAGCACGGCGCCGTCATCAACGGCGTGACCAAGATGCCGGTCTTCGACGGGCTGATCTCCCAGGAGGGCCTGTGGGCGATCCGCAGCTACATCGAGTCGAAGCATGAGGAGTAGCCGCACGCTCGCCTGGGGCCTCCTGCTGGCGCTCGGTTTCCAGCCGGCGGTCGTCGCGCGGCCGCTCGATCAGGTCGTGGCCGACGGCACCCTGCGCGTCGCGGTCTACGGCGACAACGCGCCGTTCTCCGAAGACGTGAAGGGCAAAGCCCGGGGCATCGACGCCGACCTCGCGCAGGCCATCGCGGACGCGCTCAAGGTCAAGCTCGACCTGCGCGTGGTCGATGCCGGCGAGAACGTCGACGGGGATCTGCGCCTCAACCTGTGGAAAGGGGACCTCGCCGGCTCGCCGCTGGCCGACCTGATGCTGCACGTGCCGACCGACCGGCAGCTCGCGCTTCGCAACGATCAAACGTTCTTCACCGCCCCGTACTTCGAGCAGGAGATCGCCTTCGCGTACCGCAAGGGTGATCTGGAAGGCTTCGACACGCTCGACGACATCGGCGACAAGACCGTGGCGCTTGAAGGGACGAGCGCCGCCGACCTGATGCTGCTCACCGCCCAGGGGGGCCGGTTTCGCGGGAATCTGAAGCACTACAAGAGCTTCGAGGAGGCCGCGAAGGCCTATCTGGCGGGTGAGGCGCCGATCCTGGCCGGCACCCGCGCGGCGATCGAGGCCGCCCTGTTCGCCGCCAAGGCGCCCAAGGACGACAACCCGATCGCGACGGTGCCGTCCTCCGGGCTGGTTAAGACGCGATGGGAGATCGGCGGGGCGGTGAAGACCGACTCGCGCGACCTCGCCTACGCGGTGGCGGATGCGGTGACAGCCCTGAACACGGACGGCCGGCTGAAGGCGATCTGCGCGAGCTACGGCGTCAGCTACACGCCGCCGAAGGGGTATTGACGGACGGGCGACGCGCGTCTCCCTCCCCCTCTGCGGGGGAGGGAGACGCGTGCCACATCCGGATTGCTGTTTAGTCTATCAAATACAGTCTCTTGTGGCGCCAAATCTATCCAGTCATTCGACCAAAGACCAATAAGACTTTCCTGAGAAGCCCGATAGCCTCAATTCCCAAGGGGGCGCCCCGCGACTTGTGCGGTCCGCGCCGAAACCCCGATGCCCCGGCCAGACGGACCGGGGCCGCAGACGGAGGACACGTCATGAGAATGCGGACCCAGTTCCTCGCCGCGGTGGGCGTCGCCGCCCTCGTGGCGGGCGGAGCCCTGCCGGCCCTCGCCGAGGGCGTGAGCGAGCAGGATATCCTGAACGACGCCAAGACACCGGGCGACGTGGTCACCTACGGCCTCGGCCCGCAGGCTCAGCGCTTCAGTCCGTTGAAGACCCTCAACCGCGACAACATCAAGAGCCTCGTGCCAGCGTGGTCGTTCTCCTTCGGCGGCGAGAAGCAGCGCGGACAGGAGAGCCAGGCGCTGGTCAAGGACGGCATCATCTACGTCACGGGCTCGTATTCGCGCATGTACGCGATCGATTCCCACACCGGCGAGAAGAAGTGGGAATACGATGCCCGCTTGCCGGAGGGCATCCTGCCCTGCTGCGACGTGGTGAACCGCGGTGCCGCCCTCTACAAAGACAACGTCTATTTCGGCACCCTCGACGCCAAGCTCGTCGCGTTGAACGTCAAGACCGGAAAGGTGGTCTGGCGCAAGGACATCGACGACTTCAAGGCCGGCTACAGCTACACGGCCGCTCCGATCATCGTGAAGGGCAAGATCATCACCGGCGTCTCGGGCGGCGAATTCGGCGTGGTCGGCCGCATCGAGGCCCGCGACGCCGAGACCGGCGAGATCGTGTGGAAGCGCCCCGTGATCGAGGGCCATATGGGCGAGCTCAACGGCAAGCCCTCGTCCATGACCGGCAAGGTCAACGAGTCCTGGCCCGGCGACATGTGGAAGTTCGGCGGCGGCGCTACGTGGCTCGGCGGCACCTACGATCCGGAGACCAACCTCGTCTATTTCGGCACCGGCAACCCGGGCCCGTGGAACTCCTGGCTGCGGCCGGGCGACAACAAGTGGACCGCCTCGCGTCTCGCCCTCAACCCCGACAATGGCGAGATCGTCTGGGGCTTCCAGACCACGCCACATGACGGCTGGGACTTCGACGGGGTCAACGAGTTCGTGCCGTTCGACCTGAGCAAGGGCGGCAAGACCATCAAGGCCGGCGCCACCGCCGACCGCAACGGCTTCTTCTACGTCCTCGACCGCACCAACGGGAAGTTCATCTCGGCGACGCCGTTCGTGAACAAGATCAACTGGGCCAAGGGCATCGATGAGAACGGCCGCCCGATCTACAATCCCGAAAACCGCCCCGGCGACCCGAGCCAGGCGCAGGGCGACGACAAGAAGGGCAAGTCGGTCTTCGCGGTGCCGAGCTTCCTCGGCGGCAAGAACTGGATGCCGATCGGCTACAGCCCCGACACCAAGCTGTTCTACGTGCCCTCCAACGAGTGGGGCATGGACATCTGGAACGAGCCGGTGAACTACAAGAAGGGCGCGGCCTATCTCGGCGCCGGCTTCACCATCAAGCCGGTCTTCGACGACCATATCGGCTCGCTCAAGGCGATCGACCCGGCCACGGGCAAGATCGTGTGGGAGTACAAGAACAAGGCTCCGCTCTGGGCCGGCGTGCTCACCACCGCGGGCAACCTCGTCTTCACCGGCACACCGGAGGGCTTCCTGAAGGCCTTCGACGCCAAGACCGGCGAGGAAGTCTGGAAGTTCCAGGTCGGCACCGGCGTGGTCTCCTCGCCGATCACCTGGGAACAGGACGGCGAGCAGTGGGTCGGCGTCGCGGCCGGCTGGGGCGGCGCCGTGCCGCTCTGGGGCGGCGAGGTCGCCAAGTCGACCGCCGGCATCAACCAGGGCGGCAGCTTCTGGGCGTTCAAGCTGCCGAAGACGGTGGCGTCGCGCTGAAGTCCCCAAGAAAGCATGTCGGCTCCGCGCGAGCCGGCATGCCCAGGCCTCGGAGCGCGGGCGGTTCTCTCAACACCCGCTTGCGCGCCGGGGCCGCTTCGATCAGTTTTCGAGGGATCCCGTGGGGATCTTGAGCGAAGGACCGCGCAGTCCGTGCATCTCCTGATCGTCGACGACCACCCGCTATTCCGGGACGCGCTCGCGGCCACGATCCGCCTCGCGCATCCGGACGCGGTGCTGCACGAGGCCGACGGCATCGCGGCGGCCTGCGCGGTGCTCGCCGCCAACCGGAGCATCGACCTGACGCTCCTCGACCTGTCGATGCGCGGCACCTCCGGCTTCGACGGGCTGATCACGATCCGGGCGAGCTTTCCGCGCATCCCGATCCTGGTCGTCTCCGGCCACGAGGATCCGCGCATCGTGCGCGAGGCGCTGCAGCACGGCGCTGCCGGCTTCGTCCCGAAGGCGATGGACAAGGCCACGCTGACCCGGGCGATCGACGCGGTGCTGAGCGGCGCGCTGTTCCTGCCGCCGGGCCTCGCCGAGGCGAATGCGTCCGCGCCGCGCTCCAAGAAGGCGCCGCTCCCCGAGCGCCTCGCCCGGCTGACCCCGCAGCAATTGCGGGTGCTGATGATGATCCGGCAGGGCAAACTCAACAAGCAGATCGCCCACGAGCTTCAGGTCGGCGACTCGACCGTGAAGGCGCATGTCTCCGAGATCCTGCGCAAGCTGGAAGTGATCAGCCGGACGCAGATCGTGATCGACACGGCGTCCCTGGATTTCGACCAGATCCACAACGCCCTTCCGGCCTGATGCGTCGCGCACGATCAGTATCGGCGCGGGTGAACTGAACGAAGTTCAGTCTGAAGGCGTTGGCCTCACGGGTGAACGAACCGTTTCGTCCGGAGGATAACGCGATGATGAAGAAGACTTTGGCCCTGGCGGCCGCCCTGTCGCTGATGGTTTCGAGCGCGGCGCTGGCGCAGAGCGCAGCCGGGAACGGCTCGTCCCAGGGCAACATGAACAACCCGGGCAGCGTGAAGAGCAATTCCGAGAAGTCCATGGAGCGGACCGGATCGACCGGAACCGGCATGGCGCCCGGGACGAGCGGCGGTCCGCGGGTGAGCACACCCGGCGCGCCCGCCGGCAGCAGCATGGGCAACGGCGCGACCGGCAGCGGCGCGGCTCCCAGCGGAAAGTAAGACGTGCCGGCGTTCCCTCCCCCTCGGCGGGGGGAGGGGACCTTTTTGTACCGAACAAGGGTCTACCGAAGCGGCGTCCTCACGCCCCGAGCCCGCCCACGCACAGGTACTTCGTGTTCAAGTAATCCTCGATACCCTGATACGAGCCCTCGCGGCCGAGACCCGATTCCTTCACGCCGCCGAAGGGGGCCACCTCGGTGGTGATGATCCCCTCGTTGATCCCGACCATGCCGTATTCCAGCGCCTCCGCCACCCGGAAGGTCCGGCCGAGGTCGCGCGTGTAGACGTAGCAGGCGAGCCCGTACTCCGTGTCGTTGGCCATCCCGATCGCCTCCGCCTCGTCGCGGAAGCGGAACAGCGGTGCGAGCGGCCCGAACGTCTCCTCGCGGGCCACATCCATGGCGGGCGTCACACCGGTGATCACGGTGGGCTCGAAGAACTGGCCGCCGAGCGCGTGGCGATGCCCGCCCGCGATCACCCGACCGCCTTTCTCGACGGCGTCGCGGATATGCGCCTCGGTCTTCTCCACGGCGGCCATGTCGATCAGCGGGCCTTGGGCGACGCCGTCCTCGATGCCGTTGCCGACTTTCAAGCGGTTGGCGGCCTCGGCCATCTTCTCCGCGAAGGCGTCGTAGATCCCGTCCTGCACCAGGAAGCGGTTGGTGCAGATGCAGGTCTGGCCGGAATTGCGGTACTTGGCGAGCATCGCGCCGGCCACCGCCCGATCGAGGTCGGCATCGTCGAACACGATGAACGGCGCGTTGCCGCCGAGTTCCATCGAGACCTTCTTCACCGTGTGGGAGGCCTGCTCCAGCAGTACCTTGCCGACCTCGGTGGAGCCGGTGAACGTGATCTTCTTGACCAGCGGATTGCCCGTCATCTCGGCGCCGATGGCGCGGGCCGAGCCGGTGAGGATGCTCACCACCCCGGCCGGGAAGCCGGCGCGCTCGCACAGCACGCCCCAGGCCAAGCCCGAGAGCGGGGTCTGCGAGGCGGGCTTGATCACGATCGGGCAGCCGGCGGCCAGAGCCGGGGCGATCTTGCGGGCGATCATCGAGGACGGAAAATTCCACGGTGTGATCGCCGCGACCACGCCCATCGGCTCCTTGGTGACGAGGATCTTGCGGTCGCCCCAGGGTGAGGGGATCACGTCGCCGTAGACGCGCCGCGCCTCCTCCGCGAACCACAGGACATAGGCCGCCGACATGGCGACCTCGCCGCGGGATTCCGTGAGCGACTTGCCCTGCTCGGCGGTGAGGATCTGCGCCAGGTCCTCCTGATGCTCGGTGACCAGCGCCGCGAGCTTGCGCAGCAGCACGGCGCGCTCGTTGGCGGTCCTGGCGCGCCACGCCGGATAGGCCGCGTGCGCCGCCTCGATCGCCTGCCGGGTCTCTTCGGCGCCGGCATTCGGCACGCGGGCGATGACGGCGCCGGTCGCCGGGTTGGTGACATCGATGCTGCCGGAGCCGGCCTTGGTCCATGCGCCGCCGACGAGGCAGGCTTCGACCAGCAGGGCGCGATCCTTCAGGGTGGGAATCTCGGTCTCAGGCATCCAACGGTTCCTTCGGCGGCTGCGGCAGGCCGGGGACCGATCTCTCGGAGTCCGACATCGCAGTCCGCGGCTTGAGGGTCACCCCTTGGGCCGTATTCCTCGCCTGTGCCTCGGCTCTTGTCTCGAATACGTGGGGAGCCAGATCGCGGCTCGCCAGCGAGGCGCCGAGTTTCAATCGCAGGAACGCGCTCGTGGTGTAGCGCGATGCCGTCTCATAATACCGCTTTTCCAGATAAGCGATCGCCGAGAAATAGGCATCGCTCACCGTCGGGTCGATCTCGAACCCGTCGTAATTGGCGATCAGGTGGACCTTGCGGCCGATCTCCTGGCAGGCGCGCTCGTATTCCCGGCGGACCAGCTCGACATCCTCGATGGTCCGGACCTGAAATCCCTCGAGGTTCGAGAACAGGATGTTGCGCTCCGGATCGTAGCTGATCCGCTCCGCCATGGAGAGGCCGAGCAGCCAGGGCTCCAGCCCCATCACGGTATCGCGGAACAGGCGCGGATCCATCGGCTTCGGGGCGCGCACGATCGGCGCGAACCCCATCTGGCCGAGGATGTCGCGGTCGATGTCGATCCCCGGCGCGACCTCCACGAGTTCCATGCCGGCCCGGGTCCGGCGGAAGACGCAACGCTCGGTCACGTAGAGCACCGGCTGGCCGCGCTCGGCCGCGTAGGCCCCCGAGAAGGTCACCTGCTCGACCGCCGCCATGAATTTCTGGGAGCGGCCCTCGCTGAGGATCCGGATGCCGTCGCCCTCGACTGCAACCGTCAGCCCGTCGGCCGTGAAGGTGCCGGCGAACACGAGGCTCTTCGCGTTCTGCGAAATGTTGATGAAGCCGCCCGCCCCCGCGAGCCGTTTACCGAACCGACTGACGTTGACGTTGCCCTCCGCGTCGCACTGGGCGAGGCCGAGGCAGGCGAGATCGAGGCCGCCGCCGTCGTAGAAGTCGAACTGCTGGTTCTGGTGCAGCACCGCGGCCGGGTTCAGTGCGGCGCCGAAATCGAGCCCGCCCTGCGGCAGGCCGCCGATCACCCCCGGCTCGGCGGTGAGCGTCAGGTATCTCAGCACCCGCTCCTCGGCGGCGACCGCCGCGACGCCCTCCGGCATGCCGATGCCGAGATTGACCACGCCGCCGGGCGGCAACTCGAAGGCGCAACGCCGGGCCACGATTTTTCGGGCGTCGAGCGCCATCGGCGGGATCCGGTCCAGCGGCACGCGCTGCCGGCCCGTGAAGGCGTGGTTGTAGGGCGTGCCGTAGGTCTGGCGGTGGTTCTCCGGCTGGCTGAGCACCACGCAGTCGACCAGGATGCCGGGTACCTGCACCTCGCGCGGGTTGAGCGAACCGGCCTCGGCCAAGCGCTCGACCTGCGCGATCACGAAGCCGCCCGAGTTCCGCGCCGCCATGGCGGCGGCGAGATTGTCCAGCGTCAGCGCCTCGCGCTCCATGGTGATGTTGCCGGCCGGGTCGGCCGTGGTGCCGCGGATCAGCGCGACGTTCACCGGGAAGGCCTTGTAGTGGAGCCAGGACTCGCCGCCGAGTTCGACGACGCTGACCAGATCCTCGCGGGTCACCCCGTTGAGCTTGCCGCCCTCCAGGCGCGGGTCGACGAAGGTGCGCAGGCCCACCTTGGTGATGTGGCCGGGCGTGTGAGCGGCGATCTCGCGGTAGAGGTGCGAGACCACGCCGAGCGGCAGGTTGTAGGCCTCGATTCGACCCTCGACCGCCATGGCGCCGAGCTTCGGCACTAGCGCCCAGTGGCCGCCGACGACGCGCTTCACGAGGCCGGGGATCGCCAGGCGATTGAGGCCGCGCTCCTTGCCGTCGCCGGGGGCGGCGGCGAACATCAGGCCGATCCCGTGTGGGCCGTTGCCGGCCTCGAAGCGTCGGGCCAGCGCCAGGATCAGCTCGTCCGGCGTGCCGATGCCGACGAACCCCGAGACCGCGACCATGTCGCCGTCCTGCAGGATGGCAGCGGCCTCGTCGGCGCTGACGATCTTGTTCTTCAGGTTAGCCATGGGACGGTCCTCGGCGGCCGGACCGCGCGCCTTTCCCTCCCCCCTCCGCGGGGGAGGGGAGGGGCGTTGCGCTATGTGAGAACCGATCAGCGACCATCCTACCCTCGCTGGCCGAGCCAATCGGCGATGCCCGAACCCAGCAGCTTCTGTGCCTTGCCGCCCACGAACACGCCGACATGCCCGCCGGGCAGCCCCATCTCGGTGTAATCGTCGGTGCCGATCTTGTCCTTCAACGCCTGAGAGGTGGCGGGCGGGATGATGTGATCGTCCTGGGCGAACACGTTCAGAACCGGGCAGGTGATCTGCTGCAGATCCACCCTCCGGCCGCCGAGTTCGAACGCACTCTGGACCAGCTTGTTGTCCTGATAGAGATCCTTCAACCACTGCTTGGCCGCCTCGCCGGGATGGTCCGGCCGGTCGGCGATCCACTTCTCCATCCGCAGGAAGTTCAAGAACTTCTTCTTGTCGTCGAGCGCGTCGAGCAGATCGAGGTTGTACTTCGTCATGGTGCGCATCGGCGTCATCATCGAGAACACCGAGCCCATGAAGGCGCCGGGCAGGGAGCCTTGCGCCTCGATCAGCCGGTCGACATCCTCGGGGGTGAGCGAGCGCGTCCAGACGTTGATGAAGCCGTGGCCGGCCCGGACGTTCTGGGTGTCGGCGTGGAAGTCGATCGGCGTGATGGTCAGCACCATCGCGTTGACGGTCTCGGGGTAGAGCGCCGCGTAGCAGGTGGTGAAGACGCCGCCCTCGCAGATGCCGAGCAAGCTCACCTTCTCGCGTCCGGCCGCCTCCTGGATGTAGGCGACGCACTCGGCGAGGTAGCCGTCCACGTAATCGTCGATGGTGACGTAGCGGTCGGCCCGGCCGGGATTGCCCCAGTCGACCACGTAGAGGTCGAGGCCGAGGTTGAGCAGGTTGCGGACGAGCGAGCGGTCTTCCTGCAGGTCGGCCATCGTGTAGCGGCCGATCAGACCATAGACGATCAGCACCGGCGGCAGGCATTTGCTCTCTGCGAGCGGCCGGTAGCGGTAGAGGCTGACCTTGTCCTGGCTCCAGACCAGATCCTTCGGCGTGGTGGCGATCTCGACATCGGCGTCGCTGACATCGGCGAACAGCTTGGTGCCCTCGCTGATGCGGCGGCCGAGGGTTCCGACTTCGGCCAGCAACTCAGCGGGGGTGAGGGACAGCGGTGCGGCCGTCTTTGGGCTCTCCTGATCAGCCATGGGCTTCCTCCCCAACCCGTGAAACGCCCGCCTTCGCGAGCTTGCCGGCCTGCCGGCGCTCCCGGCGCAGCGCCCGGACTTCCCGGCGCAGCTCGGTCAGGCTCTTGTGCACGTCGTCGAGCTCGGTCCGGGTCGGCTGGCCGTAGAATTCGGCGAGGAAGGCGGCGACGTCCTGCTGGGCGAGACGCAACTCGGTGGAGGCGCGGAGCACAGCCCGCTGCGAGGCCAGGAATGTGTCCTTGCGCTGGACCTCCAGCAGGATCCCGTTGGCGGTCTCGATCCACCGGCTCATCATCTCGCGGGCGGAGGCAAAGCTCTCGCCGCGCTCGGCCCGGGCGTTCGCCTCCTGGGCGAAGGTGCCGGCCGCCCGGGTCCAGGCGTCGAGCATCACGGCCTGGTGCTCGCTCTGCGCCCGCCGGAGCGCGATCCAGGCGGTGAACAGGGCCGCGTAGCGCCGCTCGGTCTGCCACAGGTCGGCGAGTTGCGGGCCCTCGGACATGCGGGTGAGCGCCGCGTCGAACTCGGCCGAGCCGCCGAGCCACGCTTGGGGATCGAAGATCCGGGCGAGCACCGCGCCAGCGGTCGGATCCGGCGCGTCGGGGCCGCCCTGGAGCGACTTGGTCAGGGCCTGCGAGAGGTTGGCGGCGGCGGTCCAGGCCTCGGTCAGCTTGGACTGCGCCGACGCGAGTCCGCCGAGGTCCGCGCTCGGGAAGTCCGACCAGCCGAAGGGCGGGGCGGTTTTCCCAAACCCGGGGGCGAGGAAGCCGGCAGCCGCCCGCGTCCAGAACTCGCCCATCGCCCGGAACGCGTCGAACTGGTCCATGCTTGGCGTTCCCTCCCGGTCCTATTGGGCTTCGCGCGATCGCGAAGCCTGTCGTCAGTTCACAGCCTCAATCGCTGGACCCGCTTCCTCCCACCCCCTCTGCGGAGGAGGGGATGCGCACGTAGGTTGGTCGTCGTTGCCCTCATTCGAGCGATTCGGGGCGGGTGGAACACCGCGAATCAATCGCTCACTCACGCCGCCGGCCGGGCCTCCCCGAGCGCCTCAGCGTAGATCTTGAAGGCGTCGCCGTAGGTGACCTCGCGCGGGTTGTTCACGAGGAGCCGCGTCTGCTTCATCGCGTCGGTGGCCATGCGCTCCAGATCCTGCCGGGCGACGCCGACCTCCGCTAGGGATGCCGGGACCTTGCAGTCGCGGCAGATCGCGTCGAGGCTGTCCACGAAGCGCTTGGCGGCCTCGGGCCGCGGCAGGTCCGCCGCCGCGGGATCGAGGATCGGCGCGAGTTCCGCGTAGAGCGCCTCCGCGTGGGAGAGGTTGAAGCGCATCACCCCCATCAGCACCAGGGCGTTCGAGAGCCCGTGCGGCACGTGGAAGATCGCGCCGACCGGATAGGCCAGGGCATGGACCGCCGCCACCGGCGCGTTGGCGAAGGCCATGCCGGCCAGCATCGAGCCGAGCAGCATGCCGGAGCGCGCCTCGAGGTTCTTGCCGTCGGTGCAGGCCGTGCGGATGTTGGCCGAGAGCAGCGCCAGCGCCTGCTTGGCGAGCTGGTCGGAGATCGGGTTCTTCTTGTTCTTGCTGGTGAAGGCCTCGATGGCGTGGACCATGGCGTCGATGCCGGTCGCCGCCGTGACGTGCGCGGGCAGGCCCAGTGTCAGCTCCGGATCGAGCACTGCCCAGTCGGGCAGAAGTTTCGGTGCCACGACACCCTTCTTCTCGGTGGTGGGCGTCGTGACGATCGAGATCGGCGTCACCTCCGAGCCGGTGCCCGCGGTGGTGGGCACGAGGATCAGCGGCAGCCGGTCGCCCTTGGCGAGGCCGACGCCGTAGATCGAATCGAGGGGCTCGTCGGACTTGGCGAGATAGGCCACGAGCTTGGCGGTATCGAGCGCCGAACCGCCGCCGATCGACAGGACGAGGTCGGTCCCGAGCTCGCGCGCGTGTTTGGCCGCCGCCTCGATCACCGTCGAGGGCGGATCGGCGACCACGTCCTCGTAGACGTCGAGGGTGACGCCCGCGGCGGCCAACGCCGCCTCGGCGGCCTGCGTCAGCCCGGCGCTGCGCACGCCCTTGTCGGTCACCAGCAGGACGCGCTTGGCCCCGAAGCTGCCGACGATCTCCGGCAGTTTTCTAGAGGCGCCGGCCTCGAACAGCACGTTCGGCGTGGTCTGGAAGGTGAACGGGTTCATCGCGCTGCCCTGTCTTGCTGGCCGACCGTCTGCGATGCCGAACTCACTCGGCGGGCTCGAAATCCTTCACCTTGGCGCGCAGCTCGTCGACCAGCACGCGGGTGTTCTCGGAATAGTCGATCGGCACCGCCACGAGGTGGACGCCCCCCGCCGCGAAGGCCCGGTCGAGCGTCGGCACGAGGTCGTTGACCGCCTCGACCCGGTGGCCGGTGGCGCCGTAGGCCTTCGCGTAGAGCACGAAGTCCGGGTTGTTGAAGGTCATGCCGTAATCGGCGAACTTGTCGACCGCCTGCTTCCAGCGGATCATCCCGTAGGCCGAGTCGTCGAGCACCAGCACGACGAGGTTGAGCTTGAGCCGCACGGCGGTCTCCAGCTCCTGGCTGTTCATCATGAAGCCGCCGTCGCCGCACACTGCCATCACGCGCCGGTTCGGGTAGAGCATCGCCGCCATCATGGCCGAGGGCAGGCCCGCGCCCATGGTGGCCAGCGCGTTGTCGAGCAGCAGCGTGTTGGCCACGTAGGTCCGGTAGTTTCGGGCGAACCAGATCTTGTACATCCCGTTGTCGAGACAGACGATGCCGTCCTCGGGGATGACCCGGCGCACGTCGCGCACGAGGCGCTGGGGCGTCACCGGGAACCGGTCCTCGCCCGCCCGGTCGGCGATGTGGTCGAGGATGTGCTCGCGCAGGGGCAGAAGCGCACCCGCGTTCGGCAGCTTGCCCTCCAGTTGGTCGGCGAGGATCTTGAGGGTCGGCCCCAGGTCGCCGACCACCTCGGCGTCGGGATAATAGACCTGCTCGACGTTGGCCGGCATGTAGCTGATGTGCAGCACCTTCTGGTCGGCTTGGCCCATGAAGAACGGCGGCTTCTCGATGGTGTCGTGGCCGATCGCGATGATCAGGTCGGCCTTGTCGATCGCCTCGTGGACGTAGTCGCGCTCGGAGAGCGCCGCGGTACCCATGTAGAGGTTGGTGCCGCTGGCCACCGTCCCCTTGCCCATCTGGGTGGTGAAGAACGGGATCTGGGTGCGCCGCACGAAGCCGCCGAGGTCGCCCGTGGCGCGGGGCCGGCTCGCGGCGGCGCCCAGCATCACCAGCGGGCGCTTGGCCCGCAGGATCATCGCGGCGGCGCGCTCGATCGCGGCCGGGTGGGCGACCGGGATGTCGATCGGATGCGAGGGCACCAGATCCGCCTCGGCCTGCTCGGAGGCGATGTCCTCCGGCAGCTCCAGCAGCACTGGGCCGGGCCGCTCCTCGGTGGCGACCCGGAAGGCGTCGCGCACGATGGTGGGGATCGAGGAGGCCGAGACGATCTGGCGGGCCATCTTGGTGATCGGCTTCATCGACGAGATCACGTCGACGATCTGGAACTTGGCTTGGCGCGAGGACAGGATACCCTTCTGGCCGGTCAGGATGATCATCGGCATCGCGCCGAGATGCGCGTAGGCCGCCCCCGTCGAGAAGTTCAGGGCGCCCGGGCCGAGCGTCGAGAGGCAGACGCCGGGCCGGCCCGTCAGCCGGCCGTAGGTGGCGGCCATGAAGCTCGCCGCCTGCTCGTGGCGGGTGAGCACCAGCTCGATCTTCGAGTTGCGCAGGGATTCGACCACGTCGAGGTTTTCCTCGCCAGGGATGCCGAAGATGCGGTCGACGCCCTCGTTCTCGAGAGCTGCGACGAGGAGATCTGAACCCTTGGGCATGCGTAGTCCCGCTGATGCGTCGGCGTACCTGCGTCGCTCGGCGAAGGACGTCCTGGCGGCGCGTCGGCTGGTTAGAGGGCCGCCACCGGAGGTGGTCAAGACCGGTCCGAGCCCGAACAGTCACAGAGGCAGCGCGATGCTATCCCCGCAAGACTTGTCGCACCGCGGAACGCTGCGGCACGGTCAAGGTTGTCGTGCGGTCGAGGAATTTTGAATTCATGGAACGCGCGGTCATCGAGCAGGATGCGGAGGCGGGCGAGCCGCCGCCATCGCCGGCGCCGGATCTGGTTCTGGCACCGATCGCGGATTTCCCGCGCATCGACCTGCGCGTCGGCGTCGAATCCTGGGACAAGCGGCGCCACGCCGGGAAGAAGCTCCGGGACGAGGTTCCCCACGCAGCGCAGGGGACCTTCGCGGCCGATCCGGACCGGCCCGATCCGGTCGCCCTGATCGAGGCGGCCCACGCGGGGCGCCAGCCCCACCTGATCCCGCTGCGGGTCGCCCGGATGGCGACCTCGCCCTTCGCGTTCCTGCGCGGGGCCGCGCATGTCATGGCCTGGGACCTGTCGCGCGGGCCGCGTAGCGGCATCGACGTGGTGATGAACGGCGACGCCCACACCGACAATTTCGGCCTGTTCGGCACGCCCCAGCAGGACATCGTCCTCGATCTCAACGATTTCGACGAGGTGACGATCGGCCCGTGGGAATGGGACCTGAAGCGCCTCGCCGCCGGCCTCGCCGTAGCGACCGCGGAGGCTGGGGCGCCCGCGCGCGAATCCCGCGGGGCCGTGATGGAGGCGGTCCTGGGCTACCAGCACACGATGCGGCGTCTGGCGCCCCAGGGCTCGCTCGACGTCTGGTATCAGACCACGCGGGTCGACGTACCCCGTCTCTCCGGCCTGCGGCTCGACGTCGAGGCCCGGGCCGTGATCCGCCGCGCGGTCGACAAGGCCCGTCGACGCAACAACCGAAGCCTGCTGTCCCAGGTGGCCGAGCGGCGCACCGACGGGAGCTGGCGCCTCAAGACGGACGCGCCGATCCTGACGCCGGTGGACGACGCCGTCCGAGAGGGCGTCGTCACCGGGCTGGAGCGCTACGCCGAGACTCTGCCGCGCGAGCGGCGCTTCATGCTCGATCGCTACCACGTGGTCGACGTGGCCCACCGGGTGGTCGGCGTGGGCAGCGTCGGGACCCGGGCCTATCTCGCGTTGCTGTTCGGCAATTCCGACGCCGACGCGCTGTTCCTCCAGGTCAAGGAAGCGGTCCGCCCGGCCCACGCGCCGTATCTGCCGGGAATGCCCGATCCTTACGCCGGCCACGAGGGCGAACGGGTGATCTACGGCCAGCGCCTGCTTCAGGCGGTGGGCGATCCACTGCTCGGCTGGACCAGCATCGCCGACCGCCCGTTCTACGTGCGCCAGATGAAGAATCTGAAGGGCACGATCCCGCTGGCCCGGATGACGGGCGCTTCGCTCCTGACCTTCTCGTATGCCTACGGGACGCTGCTCGCCCGGGCGCATGCCCGCACCGGGGACGCGGCGGCGATCACCGGCTATTGCGGCAGCGGCAAGAACGACCATCTCGCCGCCGCGATCGCCGACTGGGCCGCGGCCTATGCCGCGCGCAACGCCGCCGATTTCGACCTGTTCCGCGCGGCGATCGCGGGCGGCCGGCTGGAGGCCGCGGAGGATCCGTGCTTGTGACGCGTGGCAAGATCGCGTTTCCGTTCGACGAGCAGGGCACGTCCGTCCCTGGCAGCGGAGCGAAGCGATCCAGACACCCCGACCAGCCTCGCGCCGCCCCGGGTCACGGCGCTCCGCTCGTGATGTCGGTGAGGGAAGCGTCGGTCGTGGCGTGAACCGGAAACCGGATCAGATGATGCCCGGCGCCGGCGGCTCGTGGGCGAGCCGGACCAGCAGATCGCGCAGCCAGCGATGGGCGGGGTCGCGGTCGTAGGAGGCGTGCCAGAGCATCGACACAGCGACATCCTCCAAGTCGACCGGCACCGGGCTGACGCTGAGTGCCAGCGCGCTGGCGAAGGAGGTTGCGAGCCGGGCATGCATCGTGGCGATCACCGGAGCGGCCCGCACCAGGAAGGGGACGACGAGGAATCGGGGCGTCGTCACGGCGAGCAGCCGCGACCGGCCGATTAGGGCGAGCGCGTCGTCCACCACCCCGTGGGCGGTCTCCCGCAGGGAGGTCAGCACGTGGGGGAAGCGCAGGTAGTCGTCGAGCCCGATCGGCGGCTCGAGGCCGATCAGCGCAGCGTTGAACAGCACGACGTAGCTGTCCCGGTAGAGCAGCCGCTGCTTGTGGTGGATCTGCCCCTCCGAGAACAGCCCGATGGCGATATCGACTTGATCGGCATCGAGCTCGTCGAGGATCCGGGAGCGCTCGACGGAACGCAGCAGCAGCCGGATCCCGGGCGCCTCCTTCCGCAGTTGCGCGATGAGCCGGGGGCCGAGCAGCACCTCGACGCTGTCGGGCAGGCTGAGCGTGAAGCTGCGCTCCACGGTCGCCGGATCGAATGTCTCTTCGCGGTGGACCAGCGCCTGGACCTGCCGGAGCGTGGCACGCAGGGGCTCGGCGATCTTGAGCGCCCGAGGCGTCGGGCGCATGCCGTCCGGGGCGCGGGTCAGGAGTTCGTCGTCGAACAGGCGGCGCAGCCGGGCGAGGCTCGAACTCATCGCCGACTGGCCGACGCCGACCCGGGCGGCCGCCCGGGTGACGCTGCGCTCATCCAGCAGCGCGTCGAGGGCAACCAGCAGGTTCAGGTCGATCCGGGTGAGGTCGATATGGTCGATGGCCACGGGCGAATCGGTTGGTTGGTCTCACGGCCGAGCTATAGCAACATCGGTGGGTCTTGGGGTTTTGGCGGCGTTCTGACGCTGCGGCCGCCTCGATGCATCTTCTTTGGAGGAGCACTGAACAGCTCCGCGCGTCTCCCTCCCCCCTGCGGGGGAGGGGGAGCCAGCCGCCGATCGCCCGCCCGCCCGCACTCGATAATGTTCCTATTTTGTGCTCATTAGCCATCACCGGTCCGCGGCGCTGCCGGGCTGACCCCTCTGGGTGATCCGGCAGCATCGTCGCGGAGCCCGCCCGGTGGCTGACTGGGCGGGTCTGCGGACGGGACGGTGTTGCGGGGATCGGATCCCGCGCGTCATCTGGCCGATACCTGGGTTCCCACGGCGTTCCACGTCCCTCGTGTTGTCATCCTTGGACCTTGCCCGCGGCTCCGAAAGGCGGGTGGGGAGGATGGCGCATGTCCACGTTGCCGGTCACGCAGGCATCGGCTCGCGCGGCTCAGTGTAGTCGAACAGGCGAGGCGCAGGGATCTCGTCCTTGGCGCCCATCCGCGCCACGAGATGATCGGCGATCCGCAGGGCGTTGGCGATGATCGTCAGCGTCGGATTCACGGCGCCGATCGACGGGAAGAAGCTCGCGTCCGTCACGTACAAGTTGTCGAGCTGATGGGCTTTGCAATTCCGGTCCAGGACCGAGGTCGCCGGATCGTCGCCGAACCGGAGCGTGCCGGCCTGATGGGCCGTCCCGCCGATCGGCACGTTCTTGCCGAGGTAGAGCGACCGGTCGAACAGGTGTGGGTGGATATCGGTGAAGCTGCAGATCACCTGCAGCTTCTGCCGCAGCCGCTTGTGCGCCTCCGCGTTCGTCTCGGTGAGATCGAGGTGGACCTTGCCGTCCTTGTAGAAGATCCGGTTCTGCGCCAGCGGAAGATCCTCCGAGGTCAGCCAGAAGTCGACGGAATGCTTGGCAAGCCAGTCGAACGGCTTGTTGGGGAACCATTGCAGGAAGCCGGGCAGGCCCTCGCCGTGGATCTGGGCGCCATCGGATTTGCCGACCATCTGGATGTGACCGAGTGGAAAGTCCCAGCCGTCCTTCGGGTCCGGATCGCCGAAGTAAAAGTCGTTGATCCCGAGCGTCTTCTGGAAGCGCGTCGGGTTCGGCGTCTTGGAGATCGCCAGCACGGTCGAGTTGTTGTGGCGCATGTAATTGCGCCCGACCTGATCGGAGCCGTTGGCGAGGCCGTTCGGATGCTGGTCGCTGGCCGAGCGCAGCAGTAGCAGCGCGGACGACAGGGCGCCGCAGGCCACCACCACGAGGTCGGCCGAGGCCTGGAACGGTGCGCCGTCGCGGTTGCCGACCACCCCGGTGACGGTGCGCCCAGCCGGATCGGTGACGAGGCGCTCGATATAGGTCCGCGTGAGCAGCGTCAGGTTCGGGCAGTCCCGCAGGGCCGGGTCGACCACCATGGTCTGCGCGTCGGACTTCCCGTTGGTAGGGCAGGGGAAGCCATCGAAGGATTCGCACTTGATGCAGGGTGAGGTCGGCACCGCCCGTCCGTCCTTCTCGACGAGGCGCACGCCCACGGGGAGGTGGAACGGGCGGTGGCCGGCCTGTTTCAGATTGTCGAACAGCTCCTGGATCCGCGGCTCGTTCGCCACCGGCGGATGGGCGTAGGGTTTTTTCGACCACGGCTCGGTCGGATCCTCGCCGCGCAGACCGTGGACGTGAAACAGCTCCTCGGCGGCTTGGTAGTAGGGCTCGAATTCGTCGTAGCCGACCGGCCAGGCGGGGGCGATCCCGTCCTCGTGGCGAACCTCGGAAAAGTCCTTCTCGCGGAGTCGGAACAGAATCGAGCCGTAGAACTTCGAGTTCCCGCCGACGTAGTAGTGCAGTCCGGGATGGAAGCTCTTGCCATCCGAGGAGTACCACGTCTCCTTGGCTTGGTAGTATCCATCGACGATCACCGCCTGGCTGTCCCAGTTGCGCGGCTCGCGCAGGAGGTAGTCGCCGCGCTCGATCAGCAGGATGCGCTTGCCGGTCTGGGCCAGGCGCCACGCCATCGTCCCGCCCCCGGGGCCGGATCCGACGATGATGACGTCGTAGTGCTCTCCGGGCATGTGGTTTCTCCGTCCGGGCCGCTGTCGAGGCCTTTATCCTGGCAGGCAACTCGCGACGCGCCATTCGGATCGCGCCGCGGCGACGTTTCCGTCACCGCGTGTTGCAACTGCCGGTTAAGGGCATTTCCCAACACGGCCTTCAGCTTCGCCTGCGATCCTGCGCTGAACCGGCCTCCTGCCGGGGAGGCATCGATGGTCTTCGAGGACATCGCGCTGGTTCTGGCGCTGCTGGTCGCCGCGGCCCTCGCGGTCGATCGCTGGCGCGCGCGGCAGGCCCGACCGGACGAGGGCGAGTCAGAGCGGCTGCACGACCGCCTGTGGCGGATCAGCGAGAGCGAGGACCGCTACCGGGCCCTCGTGGCCGCCACCACCGAGGTGATCGTCCAGCGCGACGCCCGGGGCCGCATAACCTACGCCAACGACGATTACGCGCACCTGCTCGGGCGCGAGCCGATCGAATTGCTGGGCGCGCAGATCGACCTGGAGATTCTGGACCGCGGCGGCGTCGAGATCGGCGCAGACGGGGTGCGCCGCATGGAGGCGCAGATCCGCTCGGCCGACGGCCGCCTGCGCTGGTTCGCCTTCGTGGAGATGCCGGTGGCGCACGGCGACGCGATGCACTGGCTGCGCGCGGGCCGGGACGTGACCGCCCGGGTGGAGGCGGTCCGCAGCCGCGACGCCGCCCTGGAGCGGGCCGAATCCGCGAGCGTCGCGAAATCGCGGTTCCTGGCGACCGTGAGCCACGAGATGCGTACGCCGCTCAACGGAATCCTGGGGATGGCCGAGCTCGTGCTCGGCACGCCGCTCGATCCGGAGCAGCGCACCTATGTGGAGGCGGTGCGCACCAGCGGGCAGGCGCTGCTCGGGCTGATCGACGGCGTCCTCGACTTCTCTCGGATCGAGGCGGGGCGCCTCGATCTCGCCGACGAACCGTTCAGCCTTCCGTCGGTGGCCGAAGGCGTGGTCGAGCTCCTGGCGCCCCGGGCGCAGGACAAGGGGATCGAGATCGCCCTGGATGTCGCCGACGGCTTCCCCAAGGGTCTCGTGGGCGATGCCGACCGGGTGCGGCAGATCCTGATCAACCTGGCGGGCAACGCCATCAAATTCACCGCGCGCGGCGGCGTCGGGGTCAGCCTCGCCTTCACCCGCGCCGAGATGGGGCCGGGCGAGGTGGTGCTCGCCGTCGCCGATACCGGCCCGGGGATTCCGGAGGACCGTCTGCCGATCCTGTTCGAGGAGTTCGAGCAGGGCGACGGCAGCGCCAGCCGCAGCCACGAGGGCACCGGGCTCGGCCTCGCCATCACGCGGCGCCTCGTGACCCGGATGGGCGGGCGGATCGAGGCGGCCTCCCGGGTCGGGCGCGGCACGACCTTTCGGGTCCTGCTGCCCCTGCCGGAGGTCGTGGCGATCGCACCGCCCGAGCCGCTGCCGCGCCTCGACGGGCAGCGCTGCCTGATCGTGGCCGATTCACCGTTCCAGGCCCCGTACCTCGCCCGCTGCCTGTCCCGGGCCGGCGCGGCGACCGTGATCGTGGACACGCTGGAATCGGGCCTCGACGCCCTCTCGGGGGCGGCGTTCGACGCCATGCTGGCCGATCGGGCTCTGGGGGATGCCGCCGTGCGGCAGCTCGCGGACGCGGCCCGCGCCTGCGGCGTCGGCTGCAGCCTCGTGCTGCTCTCGCCCTTCGACCGGCGGGGCTTCGGCGCGCCGGGCGCGGCGGGCTTCGACGGCTACCTGATCAAGCCCGTCCGGGAGCGGTCCCTGATCGAGCGCCTGAAGGCGCCGCCTGCAACGGCCGAGATCCAGGCAATCCCGCCCGCCGCCCTGCCGCGGGCCGGCGCCGGGATGCGCGTCCTGCTGGCCGAGGACAACCCGATCAACGCCCTGCTGGCGACCCGCGCCCTGGAACGTCTCGGCGCCGAGGTGGTCCATGCCGTCGATGGCCTCGCGGCGCTGGAACAGCTTGACGCGAACGGTCCGTTCGACCTCGCGCTGATCGACGTGCGCATGCCACGCCTCGACGGTCACGAGACCGCCCGCCGGATCCGCGCCACCGAATCGGCCGGCACCGGCCGGCTTCATCTCGTGGCGCTCACCGCCAATGTCGGAAGCGAGGACGAGGCCGCCGCCCGGGCCGCCGGGTTCGACGGGTTCCTAGCCAAGCCCCTCAACCTGAAACTTCTGCCGGCCCTGCTGGAACGCGGCGCTGCGCGGGCGGCGTGAGCGCGTTGACAGGCCGGCCCCTCCCACGCCAACAGGTTCTTATGTCGTCTGCCGCCTCGTCATCGCCAGAACCGCGCGCGTCGAGCGGCGCGCTCGCCGCCTGGGGCATCGCGGCAATCGTCGTCGCGACGGTCCTGCTCGGCGCGCTTCTCCCGGCCCATCACCCGGCGCCGGCGCGCTCGGTCGCCGAGGATCCGGCTTGCCTCGAATGGACCGATGGCTGCCAGGTCTGCCGGCGTCTCGCCGAGGGACCGGCCTGCTCGCTCCCGGGAATCGCCTGCCAGCCCGCCGCCCCGCACTGCCTGCGCCGCGCCGACGGGTGAGCCCCAGCGCGCCCGTCCTGCGCTTCGCGCCCAGCCCGAACGGTCGCCTCCATCTCGGCCACGCCTACTCGGCCCTTCTGAACGCCGACCTCGCCCGCCGGATGGGCGGGACCTGCCGCCTGCGGGTCGAGGACATCGACCCGCAGCGCTCGAAGCCCGCACTGATCGACGCCATCGTCGCGGATCTCGCTTGGCTCGGCCTGCGCTATCCCGAACCGGTCCGGCGGCAATCCGACCACATGGCGGCGTACCGGGCCGTCCGCGACGGCCTGATCGACCGGGGGCTCACCTATCCGTGCTTCTGCTCCCGCGGGCAGATCCGGCTTCGCATAGCATCGGACGGCGAAACCGCCTGCGACCCGGACGGCGTGCCGCTCTATCCCGGCACCTGCCGGCCCCTCCACCCCGCCCGCGTCGCCGAGAACCTCGCCCGGGGCGCGCCGCATACATGGCGCCTCGACATGACGGCCGCGCTCCGCTGCGCGGGCTCCGAACACGGCTACATCGCCTTCGATGGAGCCGGCGAGCGATGGGTCAGCGCCGATCCCGCCCGCTGGGGCGATGCGGTGATCGCCCGACGCGACGTCCCGACGAGCTACCATCTCGCTGTCGTGCACGATGACGCGGGAGAGGGGATCACCCACGTGGTCCGCGGCCGGGACCTGGAAGCTGCCACCGACCTTCACGTGCTCCTGCAGACGCTCCTGGGCCTCCCGACGCCGCGATATCGCCACCATCCGCTGCTCGTCGACGCCACGGGCGTAAAACTCGCCAAGTCGCGGGGGTCGCGGTCACTCGCGGACCTGCGGGATGCCGGCGTCCAGCCGGCGCAGATTCGCGCGCGGCTCGGCTTCGCCTGATCGGGCGAAGTCAGCGCACGATCGCGTCGCGCTGGGCGAGCGCAGTTGCGCTCTTCGACTTCTGCATGGTCGCGTCGATCTGCTCGCGCTGCCGCTTGAACTCGGCCAGCAGTCGGCCATCGAGCTCGCGACCGCGGGGGACGCGGATTTTCATCGGATCCACGAAGTGACCGTTGATGATGACCTCGTAGTGGAGGTGGGCGCCGGTCGACAGGCCCGTCGAGCCGACATAGCCGATCACTTGCCCCTGACGGACCTTCACGCCTTCCCGGATGCCGCGGCCGAACCGCGACATATGGTTGTAGGTCGTCACGTAGCCGTTGACGTGCTGGATCTCGACCCGGTTGCCGTAGCCCGAGGTCATCTCGGACCGGATCACCACGCCGTTGCCCGCCGCCATGATCGGCGTACCGATCGGGTTCGCCCAGTCGACGCCCGTGTGCAGCTTGGCGTAGCCCAGCACGGGATGCCGCCGGTAGCCGAAGCCGGAGCGCATGATCCCATCCGCGATCGGCTTGCGCAGCAGGAACTTCTTGAGCGAGCGCCCCTGTTCGTCGAGATAGTCGATGGTGCCGTCGTCGGGGGACTGGAAACGATAGACTTTCCGGGTCTCGCCGCCGAGCGTCAGGGCTGCGTAGAGGAGGTCCGGCCGGTCCGCACCGGCGTCATCGTCGTAGGTGTAGAAGACGTCGAGTCCGTCTCCGTTGGCGATCCGCCGCTGGAAGTCGAGGTCGTAGCTGAACACCCGGACGATGTCCTCCACGGTGGCGCGCGGCAGATCGTGCCGGGCGGCCGTCTCATAGAGGCTCTGATACAGGCGGGGCCCCGAGCCGGAATCGGCATCGTCGTCGTCGTTGGCCTCGGCCTGGGCCTGTGGCTTGGGGGAGGGAGCCTCCTCGGCGGGGGGCGCTACCGAGACGAAGGCGCCCCGGTCGTTCAGGGCGGCGATGCCCTCGATGCCGCCCTCGCCGTACAGCACCACGCGGGTGACCTGACGCGGATCGCCGGGCCGGGGCCCGGGCGCGATCTGCACGCGCATCGGCTGACCCTCGTTGAGCGCGGCGGTGCGGGCCTTGCCGCCGAGCGCCGCAACGATACCGCGGATTGCCTCGTCGCCCGCAAACCCGGTCGCCTTGAGCGTACTCTCGACGGTCTCGCCGCGCTTGAGCGCAAGGTCGCGCTCATCCACGAGCGGCGTCTCATTGGGCTTCAGCTCGGTCTTGGCGACCTTCGTGACGTTCTCTGGGACAACCAGCACCTCGATGGTCTTGAACGGATTGGCGTCCTTCGGCGCAGTCCCCTCGGCGTCGGCGGAGGCCCCCTGCTGAAGCGTCCGCGACAGCATGATCTGTGGCGCGATCGGGATGGCGGCCCGGCGCCCCGCCTCGGCGGCGATGCGGCGCTCCTCCTCGACCTGTGCGGTGACATCGTCATCGGTCAGCCCAGGCGCGTTGGCGCTGTCGGCGGAATCCGAGAGGTCACGCTTGACGACGGAGACCTCGGCGCCCGGGGCGTCGGCGGCTGCGTCCGGCGCACGCTCGAGCGGTTCGTCGGACACGAACTTCATGGGGTCGAAGCGCGGCGGCTCGCCCGCATAGACGCCGGTCGTCATCGACAACGGCGCGCTGAGCCGCACGAACGCCTTGGCCTTGATGATCTCGCGATCCCCGATCCGGACCGTCACCGGGGCTCGAAAACTCTGCTTGGCCGAGGCGATCATCAGGTTGCGGACCAGCCGGTCGCCCTTGCGGGCGAGATTGGCCCCACTCTCGCTCGGCTGCGGCCGGGCGACGACGGTGGCGCGCTCAGGGATGGCCGCGAAGGACGCATCACCCTGAAGAGAGACATGAAGCGCGGCCGCGATCAGGCCGGCGCCGGTCAGACCGGTGAGGGTACTGGCGCAGAGCCAGCGGAGATTGACGGCCCGCCGGTCGATCTGGTTCGTGGTCGCGCCAAGCTCGTCGAGCGGCGCCTGGAGCCCACGCCCGAAGCTGGAGGCGGCCACATCGCCGATCTTGAGTCGCTCGCGCTTCACTCGCAGGCCCTGAGAAGACGATGGCGAACGCGACACCGCGAAGTCCATGATGACCCGCAGCTTGGTTCTGCCGCGCCGGAGCCGGTGAGCGCCACCGGCCCGACCATCTGACGGCGCAGCGTGTCGACATTGAGGCGCATCGCGCCCACCCGCAAGCGCCTTCGGATCCCGCGCCTCCAACCCGTGAGCACCGGCTGCGACCGGTCATTCACGAGAAGGCTGTTGACGGGCCCGGATTGCGGATCTATACCCCGGTTCATCGGCGCCGGCCGCGAGAGTGGACCGGGCGCTGAGTTATCTTCTGACAAGCGGGTTGACTGGCTGGCGAAGTCGCCGGGCGGTCTTCTGTTTGCC
>NZ_JAKSYM010000344.1 GCF_022829545.1 Methylobacterium sp. J-030
TGCGTCGACAGCACCGGCGCCTCCGCGCAGAAGACCGGCGGCGCGCTCGCCTGGGCGGTCTCGAACGGCAACGCCGCCGGCGGCTTCCAGGGCGGCACGACGCTCCCCGGCGCGTCGACCCTGTTCATGTTCCTGATCTGGGGCACGGCCGGCGTGGCGCCCTTCGCCTCGGCGAGCCTGAGCCTGACGCTGCCCTCGGGCTACGCCTACGCCAGGCCGCTGTTTCCGTTCACCACCGATACCTCGGGCAACCCGATCCCGTTCACGGCGGTCGAGATCGCGGGCGGCGCGCTGGAGTGCACGCTGGCGACCTTCGTCATGGACGCAAACCCCATGACGGTGACCGCGACCCGGCAGCTCCTCCTCACCAGCCTGCCGGTGGGCCTGAGCCTGGAATGGCGGGGTGCGGCCGAGTTCGCGATCTCGTCCGCGCCCAGCTCGCAGCTCGCCGTGATCTTCGGCAGCCCGGCCGACCCCGACGTCCCGCCCGGCAACACGTTCACCGGGCCGGTGTCGCAGGAGCCGTCCGCCCTGCCGCTGCCGGACATCTTCGGCTCGGTCGGCGGCGGCGTCTACAGCATCAACATCCAGAGCAAGCGCCGCTTCACGGACGCGCTGGGCCGGGTCGCCGTGCGCGCGAACCAGTCCTACGGCGGCTTCTACGTCGTGACGACCGGCTGGGTCTTCGGGCGCCGCATCTGAGCAGGGGAGACACCGATGGCCTATGTTCAGAGGGACGCCGCCGGCAACATCGCCGGGGCGTTCCCGCAGGCGCAGCCCGACCTCGTGGGCTACGCCGAGATCGCTGACGACGATCCGGCCTACCTCGCCTTCCGGTCCGGGGCGACGGTCGCGGAACTCCTCAGGTACGCCTCCAACCGGCAGAACGGCGTGCTCGCCGGGGTATGGAGCTTCAACGTCGCCCCCGCGGGCCAGCCCGCCCACACGGTCACGACGAAGCTCGACGACCAAGGGCAGTTCGCGATGATGAAGGTCGACGTCTGGGCGCAGACGAACGCCGCGAGCGCGACCGCGGCGCTGCCGTACTCGAACGTCGACTTCAGCGCGACGACCCTCAACCCGTCCGAGGCCTCCGCGCTCGCCGTGCAGGCCGGCGTCGTCGACGCGCAGAGCTACACGATCCTCAACCAGGTCGCCGCCGGCATCCAGGCGAGCCCGCCGACGATCACCGCGACGGCCCAGATCGACGCGGCCTTCGCCGCGATGGTGCAGGCCCCCGCCGCATCCTGATCGCGGCCGAGCCCGACCGTCCGTCCGCGCCGCCTCCGGGCGGCTTTTCCATGCCCGCCGCCCGAGGTTTTAGCCCGTGTCGAACCTCGCCCGGATCCAGGCGCAGCGGCAGGACTTCCTGACTGCGCAGAACAGCGCGTGGCTCGACGGCCTGCCGATCATCGGGCAGTCGGGCGCGGGCGGCGTCGTTTCGGGCTCGGCCAACGTCGGCAACGGGGCGCTGACGGTCACGGGCGTCGACATCGGCGCCGAGCAGGGCGTCCACGTCGTCCAGGTCACCGGCATCGCGTCCGGGTTCGCGTACCTGACGGTGACCGACCCGGACGGGGACGTGACCGGTCAGGGCGTGGTCGGTCTGCCGCTCGCGGCCGGCGGGATCCACGTCTCCCTGGCGCAAGGCACCATCCCGTTCGCGGTGGGCGACACCTTCGCGGTGTCGGTCCTGCCGGTGCCGGTCGACATCACCGGGCTCGTCTTCACGCTGGACTCGCGGCTCTCGGCGACCTCGGCGAGCTTCGCGTTCCAGGCGAGCTCGGCGGCCAACCCGCAGACGATCGCGGCCGGCACCACCGGCGGCAACATCGCCATGCGGCTCCTGCAGCCCGCGATGGCCGCGCAGCCGCCTGGGACCTACCCGTACAACATCCTCGCCGCCGATCCCGTCGCCGACCCGAGCGGCCTCTCGCCCGTGACCGCCTTCTACGGGCTGATCACGCACGCCGCCGTCCTCCAGGCCTGAGGTTCCCCGATGCTCAGCGGCGTGGGTAAGACCACCTTCGTCGGCGGCCCGCCCGGGCCCGCCAACGCCCTCTCGATCCGAAACGTCACCACGGGCGCGCCGGGCTCGCAGGCCGCGGCCGCGATCAACGGCACGGCGCCGGTCCAGACGCTGGATCTCACCGTCCCGCAGGGGCCCGTCGGGCCGACCGGCCCGGTGCCGTGGGGCAACATCACCGCCTGGGTGACCGGGCTGGTCTGCGTCGCCTCCGCGCCGGCGACGCAGGTGACCTTCGGCAACGAGGCCTACGTCTGCACGGCCTCCCACATCGCCGGCGCCTTCGCGGTCGATCTGGCGGCCGGTCGCTGGCTCAAGGTCGCCGCCAAGGGCCAGGACGGGATCAACGGGGTCAACGGCACCCAGCCGTGGAAGACGCAGCCCGCAGCCTGGGCGGCCTCGACGGGCTACAGCGCGACCGCGCCGGCCGATTGCATCACCTATCAGGGCTCGAGCTACGTCTGCGCGACCAGTCACACGTCGGGGGCGAGCTTCGACGCGACGAAGTGGGCGCTGCTCGCCCAGGCCGGAGCGGCCTCGGCCGGGGCGCTCCAGGCGAGCTACAACCTCGCCGACGTCGCCAGCGTCCCGCTCAGCCGCATGAACCTGCTCGCGGCCCCGCTCGACGCCCAGTCCTACGACGCCATCCAACTGGCCAAGCTGCGCGGCGTGCTGTTCCCGCCCGGCGGTCTGGTCGACGGCTTCCTGAGCAGCACCGGCTACGACACGGTCAACTCGGTCAACGCCACGCTCCAGAACGGCCAGATCCTCAATCAAGCGACCGACGCCAACTGCAAATACCTCAACCATTTCGACGGAACCAACGGCGCGACCTCTTCCGCCGAGGCGACCAGCGGCCACACCACGACCTTTAACGGCTCGGCCAAGCTCTCGACGGCACAGTCGCTGTTCGGCGGGTCGTCCGTGCAGATCACCGGTTCGAGCGATACCGTCACGATCGCCTCGACCGCTGATTTCGGGTTCGGCACCGGCGACTTCTGCTTTGAATTTTGGTTCGACCCGACATCGAACTCGGGCACGCAGGTGCTGCTCGACACGCGCGCTTCCAGTGCGGTCGGGTTCCAGTTGCAGATGATCGGCGGCGTGCTCCGGTACTATGACTGGAACACGGGCGGGTACATCACTCAGGGCACGACGACGCTGGTGGGCGGCACCGGCTTCAAGCTCAGGGTCGCGCGCAAATCGGGCGTCATCTACCAACTCATCAATGGCAACCCCGACGCGTCCGGCGCCTGCACGTCGAACTACGGCACGTCGATGCCGCTCACGCTCGGCAATCAGTATAACGGCGGGTACTCCGCGCCGGGATACTACGACGAACTGCGCATTTCCAACATCTCGCGCGAGACGACGACCTACACTCCGGCGACTTCGGCCTTCACGGTCGGCAGCTCGGGCCTGCTCGACCTGCGCTCCATCCCGCGCGCGCTGCTCGTCGTCCCGACCAAGGCGATCCTGTACGCGCGCGTCCTGAAGACGGCGGGCTCGCTGAACTTCGGCTCGGGCGGCAATCTCACCGGCTCGGTCAGTCGCACCGGCAACGTCGCGGACGGCTCCGCGGCCACGTTCACGCAGATCGATGCGGACCCGGTGACCGGCGTCATCACCCTGCGCAGCGCGCCGATCGACCTCACCGGGCAGACCTCCGCCGCGTCCCTGCGCGGGCGGCTTCAGACCAACGACAACGCGCTCGGGGTGGCGATCGACGGTTGGGACATCCGCGCCGTCGCCTGAGGCACCGGACCCGGCCGCGCCGACGCCGACCGCTCGACCTCAACCCCGGTGAGCGGTTCCCCCCGCGCTCCGATCGCATGCCCGCACTTGGACGAGGTCTCCATCCATGGCCACCACGGTCATCGACACCGCGGACTGGGCCCTCGTCGTCCCCCTGAGGACCGCACTGAACCTCGCCGGCTCCCGGCTCACCGCCGCGATGACCGGGCAGTTCGGGGGCACGCCGGCGGCCACGATCGACAGCGCGGCCGGCTCGATCACCTGGACGGCGGACCCGGTGACCGGGCTCACCGGCGCGCTGCTGATCAACGTCCCGAAGGCCGCGCGGGGCGACTGGTCCGCGCTCGGCCCAAGCGGTCAGCCCGGGCCCGTCACCCTGTTCTTCGACGTCCACCGCATGGTGGCGGGCTCGACGGGCGACGCGTGGCTCGGCCGCTCCTCGGTGCTGGTCTACCCGGCCACCGACTCCGCGGCCGTCACCGCGCAGGCCTCCGGCTTTCAGTCGGTGCTGGTGGCGGGCCAGCCCTGCACGGGCGTGCTCCTGCCCGCGCTGCAGACCGGCCCGCAGGGCGCGCCGGGTGCCCAGGGTGCGCCCGGCGCGTCCGCCGATCAGACCGCGCCGCTGTTCACGGCCGGCGCCGCGCTCAGCGGGCACATGGCGGTGCGCGCGGTCGGCGACGGCTCCGTCCTCTACGCCTCTGCCGATCAACCCGCCCAGGCCGGCACCGTGCTCGGCATCACCACCGGGGCCGCTCAAGCCGGCGCGCAGGTCAGCGTCGTGACCGCGGGCCCGGTCGACGAGCCGTCCTGGGCCTGGGCGCCCGGCCCCGTGTGGCTCGGCCTGAACGGCGCCCTGACCCAGGCCGTCCCGCAGGCCGGGATGCTCCAGCCGATCGGCCTCGCGCTGCTGCCGACCCGCCTCCTCGTCGCGATCACCCCCGCCATCCTGCTCTAGACCCAGAGGTTCACCATGGCTGCCCCCAAGTTCCTTCAGGCCATCGCCGGCGTCGTCACCTCGGTCACCGCGGCCGTCCTCGGCGGCGCCGGTTCCGCCAACCAGCTCGTGGCCACCAACGCCTCCGGCCTGATCGACCCGTCCTTCCTGCCGGCCGGCCAGGGCGCCGACATCGTCACGGCGCCGGCGAGCGAGGCGCTGTCGGCCGGCGCGCTGGTCAACCTGTGGAGCAACGCCGGCGCGCTCGCCGCGCGCAACGCCGACTCCTCGTCCGCGTCCGGCGGCAAGAAGATCTCCGGCTTCGTGCTCGCCGCCGTCGCGCAGGGCGGCACCGCCTCGGTCTACCGCTCGGGCCCGAACACCGCCGTAACCGGTCTCACCCCGGGCTCCGACTACTGGCTCGGCGCCGCCGGCGCGGCGGCCTCATCCCCCGACACCGCCTCCGGCCACACCACTCAGTACGCGGGCACCGCCACCGCGGCCGGCGTCCTCGACGTCCAGCCCGGCGCCCCGATCGGCAACGCCTGATCCGAAGGGTAGGCCATGGCCAGCCGTCGTCCGCTCGTCAACCTCAACGGCCAGCCGGGGGAACTGCCGAGCGGCGACACGCTGATCGGCAGCCTGAAGATCGTCTTCCCCTGCGTCGGCAAGCCCGGCGCGGGAGAGGTGATCGGCTTCCTCGTGGCCGACGTCCCCTTCACCCTTCCGGCCAACCTCGCCGGCAGCATAGCCCGAGCGCTCACCGCGGCGGCCGCCAGCGCGGCCTGGACCCTGACCCGGATCCCGGCCGGTTCCACGACCGAGGCGACGATCGCCACGCTCACCTTCGCGGCCAGCGGCACGCTCGCGAGCTTCTCGACACAAGCGGCGATCAGCGTCGGGGTCGGCGACATCCTGCGGCTGAAGGCGCCCGCAACTCAGGACAGCGCGCTCTCCGACGTCACTTTCACCTTCGTGGCTGTGCGCTGATGCCCCGCCTCTACGTCCACCCCGATCAGGCGAGCGCGCAGGCGTGCGTCGCTGGCCTCACCGTCGATCCCGGCATGCTCACGCCGCCGGCATCACACATCACGGCCGCGCTCGCCGCGTTCTCGTAAGGAGCGCCTATGGCGACCGTCCTCCTCGTACACGGCAACGGCGCAGAAGGCTCAACTTCTTTCCCAGACTCGACCGGTAATTGTACCGTCACGGCCACGGGCAACGCCAAAGTCACGCGGACCAATTCGAATTTCCCGGCCGGCGCCTTGTCGTTAGACGGGACGGGGGGATCGCACCTCGCCGTCACCAATTTACCCACGCGACCCGCCGACCTGACAGAGCAGTTCTGGGTATATCTCAACAGCGTCGGTTCCGGGACGTTCTTCGACTACAGAGCGACGGGCGGGCCGCTTCTATACGTCGCCAGCAGTAATCTTAAGTTTCTCGGCGGTTATATTACTGGAGACGGTACCGGAGTTTCCGTCGCTACGCTCGTGGCCGCCCAGAAGACGCACATAGCCGTCGAGCGCTACGGCGACATCTTCAACATCTACGTCAATGGTTCGTCGGTCTTCAGGGGAACCGGATCGGGAGGCGGCCCCGATCCTGGCGACTGGGGAGAGTCGTTCTTAATCGGCGAGAGTAAGGACGGCGGTAACGTCCTGAACGGTCTCATGGCCGACTATTCGATAGACAATACTGCTCTTTACAAGGACAGCAACTTTACCCCGCCGCCCGTCTACACGGGAGGGACGGTTCTGGTTCGCCGCCGCCCGCTGTTCCTGATGGCGTCCTGACGCCAAACCTCGGAGCGTCGCATGACCTGCTCGCGCTGCGCCGGGCTCGGGCCGGCTGGCCTCGCTCCGTTCCAGGGACCGCCGGGGATCGCCGGCTCCGACTACGGCTACATCTCCTACCAGCAGGCCGCGGGCGCGCCGCTGCTGTTCGCGCCCGGTCAGCGCAACGCGCTGCCGTTCACGCCCGATCCGACGAAGACCCGCGACCGGCTGAAGGGCCCCTTCGCCGGGCACGTGTTCTGGGACGGCACGCGGCTCCGGCCGCACGCGGTCGACGACAACGGCGAGATCCGGCTCATCCTGACGGTCACCTCGTTCGTGATCGGCGGCAACGTGGTGGCCGACATCGACATCGGCGGGACGATCGGCTCCTTCGAGACCGATCCGAAGCCGCTGCTCAAGGCGCCGTCGACGCCCGAGATCGTCCGCTTCCTGTTCGTCGACTACATGGCCGAGACCTTCATGACCAATGGCGGGGCGTTCTACCTGACGCCCTCGGTGCCGATCATGGTCACCAGCGAGAGCCTCGTGGTCTACCCCCGGGCACCGCGCCATGATCACGGTTCAGTACCTCGAGGCGCGCAACGTCCTGTGCGTGTCCGGCATCGCCGCGCCGTTCCCCGCAGGCTCGCTCGTGGCGCTGCGCCAGGGTGCTCAGCTCGCGGTGGCGAGCCCGCACGACGGCACCCTTGTCTGTGGCTGGGCGGACTTCAGCCTATGGACCATGCCGAACCCCGCCGGCGGCGATCCGCTCGCGTTCGCCTCCGCAGACGACGCCTTCGCCTACCTCGACGCCACCTGCACGCAGCAGCCCGCGCTACCCCAGGCGGCGCTGACCGCGAGCGGTGCCGTCGGCGGCCAGCGCGCGGTGGTTGCCGCAGGCGCAGACCAAGTCGTCCACGCCTCCGCGGATACGCCGGACCATTGCGGCAGCGTGCTCGGCCTCAGCGCCGGCGCGGCCGCCGATGGCGCGGCGGTGATCGTCGTCCAAGCCGGGCCGATGGTCGATCCGTCGTGGACCTGGACGCCGGGGCCGATCTGGCTCGGCCTGGACGGCGCCCTGACCCAGGATCCGCCCGAACTGCCGGCGGCCGCCTTCCGACAGAAGCTCGCCGACGCGACGGGCCCGACCCGCATCGTCGTCGGCCTCGCGCACCCGATCCTCCTCGCCTGACAGGACCCTCCCATGGCCGCCCTCACCGCCGTCCAGCGCCTCCTGGTGCAGGGCGTGAAGTCGCTCGCCGAGTACGTGCCGGTCCTGGCGGGCGGCGTCGCCAACGCGTTCCAGATCCCGGCGCTGGACGCCAACGGCCTGCTCCCCGTCACCATGATGCCGACCGGCATCGGTCCGGACACCGAGCAGATGCCGGCCTCCGAGGCGCTGTCGGCCGGCGCGCTGGTCAACGTCTACGCGAACGGCGGGGTGGCCACGGCGCGCAACGCCGACGGCTCGACCACCGGCAAGCAGGCCGACGGCTTCGTGCTGGCTGCGGTCGCCGCCGGCGGCACCGCGACCGTCTTCCTGTCCGGGCTGAACACCGCGCTCGCCGGGCTCACCCCGGGCCTCGGCTTCCTATCCGACACGGCGGTCGGCGCGGTCGCCGCGGCGGGCGCGACCGCGGCCGGTCACACCTTCCAGCAGGTCGGCGTGGTAACCCAGGCCGGGCACCTGCAGTTCGACCCGCAGGTCCCGGTCACCCGCGCCTGAGGCTACGGGTGGCATGCCCCGCCGCAAGCCCCTCGGCCTCGGCTCGCCCGGGCTGACCGAGCAGCCCGTCGCCACCTGGGCGAAGGCCGTCGCGGTCGCCGTCGGCGGCGCGGTGTCGGTCACGATCCCCGCCGGGATCTTCACCGCGCTCCCGGTCCTGCGCCACACGATCCAGGCGACCGGCACCCGGGACTACGTGTTCCGCTGCTCGGGCCTAGTGCTGAACGCCGACAAGTCAGTGATGGTCACCGGGGTGATCCGCGAGTCCCGCACGATGCCGGCGGTGATCGCGACGCTCGGCGCGCTCGCCGGCTTCGACACCTTCCAGGCCGCCACCACCGCCGTGACGCTGCACCTGTCCGCCGAAGACAGCGACTGAGCGCGGCCGCTTAACCCCCGCCACCCGGAGATCCGCCATGCTCCTGCAGCGCCTCGCGCTGCGGGCAGCCGTCGCTTGCGCGCTGCTGCTCGCCCCCGCGTCCGCCCGTGCGTGGGAAGGCCGCGTCTCCTGGTACGGCTCGGAGCACGGGCAGACCCGGAACGCGGTCGCCTGCAGCCGCCGAACGGTCGGGCACCTCGCCGGTCGGTTCGATCCGGCCGGAATGACGGCGGCGCACTGGACGCTCCCGTGCGGGACCCGGGTGCGGGTGACGGATCTGGCGACCGGCCGCAGCGTCGACGTGACGGTGACGGACCGCGGCCCGCACCCGCGCCTGCACCGCACCCTCGACCTCGCGCGCGGGGCGGCCGAGCGGCTCGGCATCATCCCGCGCGGGGTGATCCGGGCGCGGCTCGCCATCCTGCGCACGCCCGGCGCCGGCCGGCTGCGGCTCGCGGCCTCTCGCTGATGGTACGCCGGCTC
>NZ_JAKSYM010000347.1 GCF_022829545.1 Methylobacterium sp. J-030
GGTTGGTCGGCCTCGCGGTCGGCGTCGTCCCCGCGCAACCATGTCATCTGCGAGCCGGTCGCGTTCGCGGGCGCGGCCAGGAACGGCTCATCGTCGGCGCCGTCCTCAAGGTCCGCGTCGCCGTCCATGCGGTCCAGCACGGCGATGATGCGGTCAGCCGCGTCGAGGGCGGTCTGTGCCGCCTCCTCCAGGCTGGCGCGGAGCGCGGCGCCCGCCAGCGGCTCCGGGAGGATCGGAGCGGCCGGTTTCGGCCGCGGGGTGAAGGTGAGCACGTCGCCCATGGATCAGGTCTCGGGTCGCGATGAAGGGAAGGCCCGGCGGGATCCGGCCGGGGCGGTACGCACGGCGACAGAAGGGGGAGAACCGCTATCAGCGGCCCTCGCGCTCGGCCTCGGCGTGGGCCAGCAGCTCAGGAGCAAAGGCCTTGATCGCGTCACGGCCGCCGCCGTCGATAGCCGTCACGGCGCACATCGAAAGAAGGGTGTCGCGATGGACCTGTGTGCCGGGCGCCTGGCCCCAACCTTCCAGTTCGGCCGCACTCTCCACCCCGTTCACGTCCTCGCCCAGCCAAGGCATCAGCTTCCCTATCCCATTGGTCCGGATTCCCCAC
>NZ_JAKSYM010000350.1 GCF_022829545.1 Methylobacterium sp. J-030
GACATTGCCGGGAACGTCGCCCTCCTTGATGAGGTCCGTCCGTGCCGGCACCTGCCGCAACCGCAGAACGAACGCCCGCAACGCTTCACGATCGGCGTCGGTGAGTTCCTCGAAGCTCTCAAGCTTGCGGATCAGTGCATCTTGCATTGGGCTACGGCGGCAAAGGGCAATTTGCCATCCTATGATTGGTCTAGGGCACAATACTTCGTCATAGGACGGATATCGGCATCCAGTAGCCGGTAAATGGCTGCGGCCGTTACGACCATGGGGTCCTGTGCGTCGGCGTCGATCACCCTGGCAACCTGCAGGCTGCCGATAACACCCGTCCTTCGCAAGTCGGCAGCTGTCGGCGGTCATAGGCGCGCTGATCGCCCCCTAACGTTGACTTGGACGCCTCTGCCGGCCGACATGGGCGGTCACGGCTAGGCTCGCTCCGGCGAGTCGCGGCCGCCATTCAGGAGACCATCGCCGCGAGATAGACCCTGAAAAGCCAACACCCCCGTCCCGGCAAGGACGAGGGTGCTGAAAACCTGGGGCCGTGTGAGGGCCGTAGCTGGTCCCCCCACAAGGCATGAACTCCCCCCGGGAGTCAAGACGGAACCCGTTTCCGTCAACGGGAAGGCTTTGCCTGGACCCTAGCCGCGGCCCGTGAGGGACCGGGTTCGATGATCTATGCCGATGAGATCCGCCGACAGGCGGAGGTGGCTCCGTGCGCGGCGCTACCGGCGGTCACGGCCGCGCTATGGCGTGCCTACGGGGAGGGGAAGGTCACAGAGGCCGAAGCCGAGGCGCTGTCCGGCCTGATTGAGGCGCGGACGCTGTCCACAGGTGGACCCCGATCCGGACAGAGCCCGAACGGGTCGGCAACTGTCACACCCCGGATGGGGGATACGGTCGGGAGCACATCAGGTCTCGTAGGAAGCGTCAGGAGACCCGGCGCCGGCTCTCGGCCACGCACGGACGCCAGCATGGAGCGCCGCCGCCGTTGGGCCGCCTCTGGCCGTCTGCCGCCCGGTCTCGCCGCTCGGTTCACCCTGGCCGAGACCGCCGTCCTTGCTCTGGTGGCGGCCGAGGTGGCGCGCCGCGGTGACTGCCGGCTGGCGATCGACAATCTGGCGGCCGTGACCGGCGTGTCCCGAACGACCGTCAAGAACGCGATCCGCGAGGCGACACGGCTCGGCCTGCTCACCGTCGAGGAGCGGCAGGTCACGGGCTGGCGGAATGACACCAATGTGGTCCGCATCACCAGCCGGGAATGGACGGCATGGCTGCAGTTGGCGCGGCGCACCCTGTCATCAGGGAGAGGGGTCAAATCCGCGACCACCACGCATACTCAGGTTCTAGATCTAGGAGAATCAAGGAAAACGGAACCCAAGAAAGGCTGCCGAGGGGCAGCGGGCGACCTCGACCGATCAGGCCGTGCGAGAATCCGCGAGGGTGGTGGAGGCGGCCGAGCTATGCGGTGAGGGTCTGCGCACGTTTGGCAGAACGAACGAATGCCCAGGTTCATTCCTCGTGCCGCCCCATGCCTTTGTGGCAAGGCGGCGGATTAGAGGATTTTACCGCATGGATATGGGTCGACGTCGCTTTCCCTCGGATCGCGTGATCCAGCCTGAGCGAAACGTCTAGGATTTATCAAATGATGGAATTCTAGATGACGAGGTATCGAACGCCGGCCCACCATTTAGGGTACAATTAAGGGTTTTTTCTCGCGCAACACGTCAAAAAGCAGTCATATGACGAGATTTGAAGGCTGTTTAGAACTGATCACTACAATTCTGAACGATTATTAGGGGAATAAACTATTAATTAACAGAATCTATCAGAAATGTCGATCGGTTCTGCCGCGCGCTGTCAGGCAAGAACTGAT
>NZ_JAKSYM010000352.1 GCF_022829545.1 Methylobacterium sp. J-030
CCCGAGCATGTCGGCCAAAGTCTTGCGGACAACCTCCCGCACAGCGGCCTCGTCCGGCAACTCGTAGCCGACGTCATCTATGACGACAATGCTGTCGAAGGTGTCGATGAAGAAACGGGGCATCAGGCCCTCCGCGTCGCAGGCGGGAGCGCGCGCCTCACCCAGCCGCCGGCGCCTACGGTCGATCAGCCAACGATGCCTTCCTGTGCCGTGTCCGACCGGGAGGCGCTACAACACACATTTGGTTTGCAAGCTACGTAACTGCGCAAGCTGAATAAATTGACGCAGGACTCCACGACTGCACTGTCTCAGCTAAAACGACCTACATATGTAGTAAAGCGGAACTCAATGTGTGTTGGGGATTTGCCCCGCACATATAGCTGTTCGGTCTCGGACCGACGTCCGACTGACGGCGGAAGGAAGCTTCACGGTTCCTCGTTCTCGGCGCGGCCGAGCCGCGAGAGAGCACGAATGTCCAATCCGCTGATCATGAAGCCCGAATACGGAGCGCGTCTGAATGACGAGGACCGTGCCGTCCTACACGACGTCACCAGAAAAACACGTCGCGTCGCGCGGCGTATTGACATCAGCCCCGAAGGCGAGCTGCCAGAGGACGTACACCTGGTCGTGGAAGGCTTCGCCTGCCGCTACAAAACCCTGACCGATGGGGGGCGCCAGATCATGGCCTTCCTGGTACCGGGCGACTTCTGCGACCTGCACGTGGCCATCCTCGGCGAGATGGACCACAGCATCGGCACCATCTGGGGCTGCACCATCGTGTAGATTCCGCGCTCGGTCATCGAGGATCGCACGGCCCGCCATCCCCGCAGCGCGCGAGCGCTCTGGTGGGCGACCCTGGTCGATAGGGGCACGCTGCGGGCTTGGCTCGTCAACATGGGGCAACGGGCCGCCGACCGGCAGATTGCGCATCTCGTGTGCGAGTTGCTCGTGCGCTTGCGGGTCGTAGGCCTGGTGAGCGAGGACAGCTTCGAATTCCCAATGACCCAGGATGATCTCGGAGACGCGCTGGGTATCAGC
>NZ_JAKSYM010000371.1 GCF_022829545.1 Methylobacterium sp. J-030
GCAATGCCATCGAGCGCATGTTCGGCCGGCTCAAGGACTTTCGCCGCATCGCCACCCGCTACGACCGCTCGGCCACGAACTATCTCGCTGCCGTCTGCATCGCTGCCACCGTCAGCTACTGGTTATGAGTCCGGACGGTAGTTCCTCAGCGGCGTAGGCGTGGCTTCCGAGGCGGCCGGCGAGGTCGCGATGAAGGCGAGACGGGGCACCGGTCCAGTGGACCAGCTCGTGTGCCAGCGTGCCGGCGTAGCCCTCGGGGCTGTGGAAGGCGGCGAGCGGCGGCAGGCGGATGGTGTCGGTGACCGGCACGTAGCAGGCGCGGGTGCCGCCCTTGCTGATCCGCGCGCCGGTGGCGGCGACGAAGGCTGTGAGGACCGGCAGCGGCTCGGTGAGGGGAAGGGAGGGCGGGGCCGCAAGATCTGGCGCCCCGTCGACCTGGGCAGCGTTGGAGACGGCGCTGGTCCTGGCGACGAAGCGAAGAGCGTCGTCTGCCGCAGCGGCGGTGTTGGTGCCGTCGACCGTCAGGTCCTTGAAGAAGAGCACAGGCGTTCCCCGTTCGCCCCGACGAACCTGCGCGCCGAATGCCGACCATTGGCAGTAGGTTGCCCAGCGCGCGTCGGCGTAACCGTTGCTCTGCGCGGCGGCCCACAGGACCAGCACGTTGACGCCGCGGTAGCGTCAGCCGGTGAGCGCGTTGCGGGGGAGGGAATCAGCGCCGTGCTAGGGTGGGCTCAATGAGGCTGGATCGGCGGTGTCGAGCTGGGCGAGAATGGCTGCGGCGACCCGAGCATGCGGATCGGGGCGCGAGTGCACGGACGTTGATTTGTCGAGAGATGAAAGGCGGCCTGCGGGCATCGGTGATCCAGATGTGGACCCCGGGGCGGGGTGTCCGGATCAGCTTTAGTTCAGTCGCGATAAGTTCAGCGTCGCGGAGGAAGAGGTAATGACAGCGACTTCGCGGCTCCAAAGACTGACATGTGGGCCTGTGTGACGATGCAGGTATGGCATCGGTATGCAGGCCGGAAGCATGTACGTCGGGATCGGCATCGCGGCACGTATCGCGGCACGGGCTTGATGCCGGCACGCTCGCCGTTATGCCGGCGGCCTTTCTCACCCCGCACTGGCCCAACACCTCACCGCCGACACACCAAAACACCCTCGCTGGTAGATAGCGCGTCAAACAGCCAGTCAACAGCTGTCGTGCGGATCTTTTCGCGGCAGGGTCACAGCGTTTCAACTAGCGCTTACCGATGAGAACAGTTTTTCCGACGGGTGCATGGTAACACAATCAGGTTATTAACAGTATAGCGCACTTATGTTTGTCAGTGACGAAGGGAAGCTCGTCCCTGCGACGCTTCCTCTGAGGCTACGAAGGCGGCGCGCGGCTGCGCGGCCAGCCACGCTTGCGCCGCTTCGACCGGGATGAGTAGCCGGCGCCCGACCTTGACGGCGTGTAGGCGTCCGGCGGCAATCTCCTCCAGTGCCTTGGTGCGTCCGAGGCTCGACCACACCAAGAACTCGCCGAGGGATAGGGCGCCTTTATTCGTGAGGATGGCGGAAGCAGTCATGATCGGCATCCAAATGAAGAGGACTGGGTCGGCCCAGTAAGTTGCTGATGAATATAGTGAACCGATAGCCGCAGCTCATAGATGATCGCCTGAGGTCTGGAGCGGCGGTGCGGGCGGGGCACAGGCAAGCGATACGTGGACGCCGCCATGCCGTCAGTGCGGATCGATGATCAACCCGATCCCACCGCCGGGCACGTCGGCGGCGGCGGCGACGCCGAGCAGCAGGGCTTCGATGCACTGCGCCTCTTCGTGCGGCGGGACCTTCAGGCAATCCGGCAGATAAGCTGTGAGATCGGTGACCAGGGCACCGGATGCGTCCGGAGCGTCAGCGTCGGGCCGCCACAGACACGTCACCGTGAGCGCGGCCGGCACCTGGATCCGCGCCAGCGTCCGCAGGAGATGAAGGACATCAGGGTTCGGGTGCCGCCTGAAGGCGGCGATGCTGGCGTAGCAGTCGGGTAGGTTGATCAAGACAAGACTTAGGGCGCCGTCCGCGTGTAGCATGTGCAGGACACGGCCTAGCCTAGTACCGCGGTCGAAGCGCTTGCCGCGCCGCGGCGGTGTCAGGCGCGCCACGGTGTTCCACAGTTCCGCATCCGGTCGCTTGCGACTTTCGACGACGGCAAACGCCCCCGGGGGTTCGGCGATGACAGAGAGGATGAAAGGGCCGCGCGGGGCGGTCGTGAGGGAGGTGGGACGCTGGGGCAATGTTATGCACTCCGAACCCCGCCGCACGCCGAATGGCGGGGTTTCTGCGGGGCGCGGTGATATAGCTGGCGGCGACTTCGAGGCTGCAGGCTGAAAAGGGGCTAAGGTTGGAGCGTCGCCGGTGCGGCGGGGTCTGCACCGGCACTGTGCCTCGGTATCAGCTGACATCGAGGCAGCGCAGCCCGGACCGAGACCGTGTACGCAGAAGCCCTGACTGCGGATCGAGCGCGTCTGCACAGGAAAGCGGGCCGATCAGATCAGATCAAATGAGGCCGGCCCGGCGTGCCTACGATAGATGGGCAGACATGAAGTCTCGCACGCGCGAGCGGTGCGTCTGCATAGCGCGTGCCTGCATCTCGCTCGCGACGGAGGATTGCTGCCATGATGCGCCTGCAGTCCGCGTCAATCGCCGCGAGGCGACCCGCAGCGTCATCGAGGGCGCGATCGCCGGGATTAGCTCGGATGAGCTGCAGCGGTGGAAGCGCGGCTATAGTGGCGGCGCGGGTGTCGGCGCCGTAGTGTGCAAGTTGTGTTGTGTGGGTGTGGGTGGACCGTTCAGCGACATAACCGGGCTGACGGACACGGACGGATCGCGGTCGACAGACTTACTATGGATCTCGGCGCATCCGTGACGAACACAACCACACACCGGCTTGCCGGGGACACATCAACTACCGCCTATACTGTAGATAGGCCGAAAAGCAGCCGGACGACAGCCGCCGGCATAACCAATCGTAGCAACAGGTAGAGCGTTTCAAGCGCGGCCATCAGATCGCTCACGGCCGCGCTTTCACCCGAACAAGTCTGCTGGGCGTCAGATCACGCCGAGGCGGCGCAGCCAAGAGGGGTGGCCGTGCTCGCAGATGCCGTCCGGCTCGACGCGGCAGCTGTCGGTCGCCTGGGCGCAGGCGTCGAAGATGAAGCTGGCGAGCATGATGAAGGCCGGCTCCGGTACCGTCGGCTCGGACCAGCGCAGGCCAGTGACGGGGTCGTGGTCGAGTTGCGGTACCGGCCTGTCGTCGGGGTCGAGATCAGGTGCTGGTATGAAATGCGGGTGCCTCATGCCGTGATCTTCCCAGCAGTTCGGGCCGCACTGGCGTAGGCCGACAGTGGTTGATTGGCCACAAAGTGCCGGTCGCGTTCGACCGGCAGGCGCTGACAGCCGCGCAGGCGCGCGAGTTCGACGAGGTCGACGTAGCCGAGCTCGGGCGCGCCGAGGCCGAGATCGCACAGGCCGAAGGCGCGGGTCAGCTCAGTGGGATCAAGCTCGGTTAGGAGCCAGGTCGCCTGGCCATCTGGCAGGAACAATTTGACGACGGGGCGGGGATCGATTTCCTCGCCGGCCGCCGAGCGGCGACCGTTGGCAAGCAGGCGGTGGCGCTGGGCGGCGGTGAAAAGGGCCGGCATCAGCGCACCTCCGTCCCGGGCTGTATGGAGGAACGCCGTCGCCGGGAGCGCCGGGCTGTGGTTGACCGCTTCGTCCGCTGCGCGGCTCGCCTCTGCTGTGACGAAGCGAGGCGCTGGCCGACGTCGGCGTGCCGCTGCCGTGCGCGGCTTGAGGTCGGCGCTGCTGTGGGCGTTGCGCCGTCGGGCTCATTTGGTGCCCCATCTGGCGAGGTTGGGGGTGGCAAGCGGAGTAGTGGCGCAGGTGCTGCGGGCGGGGCGGGGGAGTCGTCACCCAGGGCGAGTGCCGCCACACGCTCAAGGTCGAGAAAGCGGCGATGAAGCACCAGCGCGTGCTCGCCGGCGCCGGCCGCGCTCAGCGCAGCGAGGATCGCCTCGACCGTAATGTGGTTGAAGCCGACCCGTTGCTCGGCGAGGCCAGCCGGATCGATGAGGTGGGCGCTGTAGGCTTGAGCGGCGGCGGCCACGCGCGGGTTGAGGCGCGGACCGACGAGCACGAAGCGACCGCGGGCAGCGAGACCGCGTTGAATCATAAGTTGCGCGAGACAATGTTCGCGGCGCAACTGCTCGACCCCTACTCGGTAAAGTTCGGGGGCGTCGGGATCGATGAAGAGGTCGGCGGCGTGGGCAGCGGCTTGGTATCGGGGGCGCGAAGTCGCGGCAGGTCCAGAGAAATTCTCGATGTACTTCAATTCGATGATGACGAAAGCAACCACACCGTCGGGCGTGATCACGTCGAGGACGGCGTCAAAAGCGGTGCCGTCCTCCAACCACAGAGGATCGTTACGGCCCGGACTGCTCTCAAACCTCAGGTTGGTTACCGTGTGAACGAAGTCCGGCAAAAGGCGGCGCCAGACGGCGGTGGCGAGGTCAAGATCTAGCGCCAGCGGCACACACAAGTTGAGGCAGAGGTTCTGGCTCGACAGCAGGTTGGATCGAATCTTGGTCTCATCCCACAGACTGCCGGGCTCGCGCAGCACGAGGGCTTGATGGACGAAACGGGCGATGGCGCTGTTCAAGAATGCTACTCCGGCGCGGGCGGCGTCCGGGCGCAGGCGCCAGCCGGCCCGACTGCGGCGGGTGCGCCCGTCCTGGAACCGGGAGATGTGGACGCCCGCGGGCAGCCCCTGATCGTTGCGCCACGCGGAGGCGAGCAGACGGCTAGCTGCGGCGAACCTCGAATCCGTGGCGATAAACGCCGCGTGCCCCTTCAGCAGGGTAGGGGGGCAGAGCGGGGCGATGATGAGGGAAGCGGCGGGGCCAGTCTGCTGCGGGGTGGGGCTGGACGAAGGATCAGGTGACGGGGATGTCCAGGTGACTGCGACGTCGCGCGGCAGAATAGATTTCCGCATGGGATGTAGGCTCGTACCGGCCGGGATTAGCCGAAACGAGCTTCATGGCGGCGCGCCGAAGTTCAGTCGTGAATCGATGAGACCGGCCTGCCAAATGAATCTGGTGACGCCATTCCGCACCTCCGTATCTCGGGCGGCATTGTATGGACATCCCCCTCTGATGAAGCTCGCATCTTTTATTGCATCCGGCAGAGTATGCCGGATGCCTGGAGATCGGCATCGCGCCGCCGGGCAACCGACCCGGCGATCGTCCGGCACACCCACACATTGCCGGCACACAAAACAAACCCCTACAAGGTCAGATAGCTTCAACGGGCGGCAGACCACAGGCGCGGGCCGTGGCTCGTGCGGCCACACTCCCAGCGTTTGCTTGGGTCAGTCCTCCCAGGGCGGTGTGTCGTTGGTTGGCAGCCGGCGGCGCATCGGCGCAGCAAGGGCGTTGGCGGATTGAGTTGGCCCACCGCCCTGCACGACATCGTCAAAAGCTTGAAATTTTACGTTGGACAGGGGCTCGGATGCTGTTTCGGGGCTTGAAAGTTCGTTAATCTCATTCACCCGTCCGTTCGGCGCCTCACCCGTCACGGTCGTTGACAGTAGGGCTTGCAGAGCGGTTAACCCAGATTGCGGCAGTGCCGGACCACCGCCATCTATCGTGATATTGCCGGTTGTCGGGAAAAAGTTGACCCGCGCGATCTTGACGTGATGGGTCGACACTCGCTCGAAGCGGATGCCGCTGCGGAGGAGCCACAGCAAGGCCTCCACCATGCGTGGATCATCGTTGGGCTGGATGACGCGACCGCGGGGATAAGGCGACGCCGAGCGTTTGCGCGACCGGTGCTGCGGGACGGCCAGTGGGGCCGGATCTGATTGAGGCATGTGGATGTTCTCGCCGCAGAAGACAAAGCCGTCCCATCGGGTACCGGCACCCCTTGCCGGTTCGCGTCTGGGCCTAGAGCGCAGCGATATGGTGGCGCGTGCACCAAATTTTGCAGTGGAAAAGGATCCTAGCGCCGCAGCGTTCGAACCGTGAGATTTAGCAGTCCTTCCCTAATCACCGGGGTGAGGCTCACATCTGCTCGACTCATCGAGCTTTACCAAGAGGCGGGCCGCCGGCAAGGAGTGGACCGACAGGCCGAGCCTCTGAGGCTCTCGCCCGTAAGCCTGCCTTCTCGTAATGAGCGTTGGGGTTCCAGAACCCGCCGAGGATGGCGCGAATATCCACCTCGGCGTGTGCCAGGGCATGGAGATCTCTCACCAGCGCGTGGCCTGATTCCAGCCCATCAATGATTTCGGTCCAGCCATCCTGCGTCAGGCCACGTCCGACGCTGACGGGCGTGAGCGCGCCGCGAGCGGTGTGGACGAGGACTTCGTGCGCCCCGCACACGGGCAGAATGCAGTCCGAGGGAACGGCAAGCGCCGTCCAAGCGCCAGCCGTGTCAGTCAACGTCACCTCGACGACTGCGTCTACTGCGAGGGATGTCTCAGCGGGTGTAGACAGCGGCACCCGCATTCGCACGGTAGTTGCGTCGCCCTCACTTTCGACGACGGGCAGGCACTCAGCTGGCCCCGTGTTGAAGATTGATGTCTCGCTGACGGGCGCTGCGGCCTGGCGGATAGCAGCCCTCATTTGAAGCGGCATGTCGGCGAGGCTATGCGTGGAGACGATCCCCTCGACGGCGAAGGTTTGCTTCGGGAGAACGTTCACGAGCGCCGCACCTCGATCCACCGCCCGTGGAGAGGGCAGTGTGTGGGCGCCGAAAAGACCGTTGATGGGCAGCACGATGGGCAAGCTCATCAGTGGAATACGCCCTCGACGCAATGTAGCCAGATCGCGCGTGGTCAGACCTGCCACGCGCAGAACTGCGTCGGCCGACGCGCGTGCGGGTGCTCCTGAGGCAGCAAGGTAGGCCTGCTGAGCCTCGATGAGCGCCGGGGCAGGGATGATCTCACCGAGCACGGTGCCTGCTAAGAGAATAGTATCATTTGAGAACTGACGCGGCACGAAGGTACCCGCCACCGGTGCTTGAATGACGGCGATGTCTGCGGGGCGTGGTACGGCGACTATGCGACCGTGCAGTGTCCAACGGCGTTCGAACCGCCGCAGCTCCGCTGATGCCGTGCTTACGGGCAGTGTCGGCCAGCGCTGGACAGACAGATGCAGCGAGAAACGGTGTGCAGCGCCGGCAGGAGACGCGATGCTCTGCGCTTGTGCGAAAGGGGCGACGGTGCGACGCGTCCTGCTACTTACCGCGAACGGATTTAGTTGCTGTTTGGCTGTGATCCGAGTGGGTGCAAGTGGTTGCCGCGGCAACGGCGGCGCAAGACCTAGCCTGATGCGATCCTCACCCCGCGGCGGTATCACGTAAGGCCAGACGGTGGCGGGTAGATCATGCTGAGCGCCGTGCACCGGTGCGGTCGCATTCGACTTCAATGGGGGCAACTCGACAGCAACGCGCGTGCCGACGGGCAGGCGTCTCTCGCTGTCGAGCAACTCAAGACGCACCGTCTCGATGCCATCTCCGGCCAGCGTTGAGACGCGCGCCGTCGCAGTAAGCTGTGCGTCGACGCTACGAACGGTCAGTATATGCCTTGCGGCAAAGACCTTAGCCTCTGTGCTGATGTCGAGTTGGACTACACGCGTGTGGGCAAAGCGGAACAGGGGGGTACCCGACGCGAACTGCCCCTCGATCGGCAGCGCCTCGACCAAGAGCGCGTCCTTGGGAGCGAGGATCGGCACGGGGTCCAACGGCCGGCGTCGGCGTCGGAGTTCGGCGATTTGGCTACGAGCGAACTTGTGCATAGCTAGGATGTGATAGGGGTCTCGTAGCATCGCCCTGACATCGGGCTCGTTGCGGGTCGCCGTGGTTCGCCCTTCTGTGATCAGCCAGATGAACTGTTCTTGTACCTGACGCAGGCTCTCGCTGCTCACTAGAAGGACGATCTGACCTTTCCTTACGGGCCCGCCTTGGCTGGCGCAGTGTGCTAAAATGGTGCCGTCGCATGTGGCCTCGCGCGACAGACTTCGAGAGAGATCGTAGACAACGGTCCCTGGCACGGAGCTCTGCTCTAAATCCTCCGGTCCCGGATCGTCGCTCATGGTTCGACCACGACCGTGATGCGCTCGGCCGCCCGCGTCAGACCGGTGTAGAGCCAGCGCGCCGCGTGCTCGCGAAAAGTGTGGGACTCGTCGAATAAAACGACTTCATTCCACTGTGAACCTTGCGCCTTGTGCACCGTTAGGGCGTGCCCGTAATAGAAAGCATCGGAACGCCGCCGAACTTTAGGCTCGAGAGCGTTGACAGCGCTATCGTCACCGGACAGGTAGGCGCGATGCATCTGCACCTGCACCTGCACGCGGCGGGCGTTCTCTCCGCAATCGGCCGGAAGCTCGATCTCGTCTACCACTCCGGCTGCCGCCGACGTTTCACCCTCAGCATCGGGTTCGTCGTCCATCTCTTGCGCTGTAGCAGAGAGCTCCACATCGGCACGCAGACGCAGGCGGACGAAGTCGGGCTTGTCCGATGTTAGCAGCTCGTCGACCCACCAGAGACCGCCGTTGAGTAAGCCCTTGCTACGGTTGTTAGCGAGACAGACGAGCTTGTCGCCTACGACCGGCTCCGACCCCCGGCGCCCGCGCAGCTCGCGCAGCCGTGTGTTGAAGCGGGTCCGAGTGAGGTTGCGCCCGACGAGCACTTGGTCGGCCGCGATGACGGCGGCGGGATCGAGGTCGCGCGCGGTGACCACGATGGCGCGCTCGTCGTTCGGATCGGTTGGCAACGCACCGTTCTGCCGCACCTGCGTCGCCAACGCGATAATAGGATTGTCCCGCGCCTGCCGGTGGACCTCGGTCAGGAGCACGTCCGGCTTATGCTCGGTGAAGTAACCGGCCCCCTTTACCGGCGGCAGCTGAAAGGGGTCGCCGAGGACGAGGACGAGGCGGCCGAAGGCGAGGATATCCTGGGCGAGCGCGGCATCGACCATGGAGCACTCGTCCACGATCAGCAGGCGGGCGGAACTCAGGAGACTGTCCGGGTTGAGCTCGAATCGGACACCGCCATCTGCAGTCGAAACAGGGTGATAAAGCAGGCTATGCAGCGTGCCGGCGCCGGGGCAGCCTTTGCGCCTCAGAACGTCAGCCGCTTTGCCAGTGTAGGCGGCAAATAGCACGTCGCCGTCGAGCCCTTCCGCCAAGTGGCGCGCGAGCGTGGTCTTCCCGCTGCCGGCGTAGCCAAACAGGCGGAACACAGGCGCCGGTGCGGGGGAGCGAAGCCAGGCCTGCACAGCCCGCAGTGCCGCATCCTGGTCTGAAGACCACAGCATTGCGCGTCAGGAAGCCTTTGAGTCCCAGGCAGGGTCCCATTCGCTCGGATCGGAGCCTGCCGGCAGGTAAGGATCGAGCGCCCAGTACGAGATGCACGGCACACCGCCGTGCACGATCGGAACGACCTCGCCACGATCTATGAGATCCTGGATGAACGCGCGGGCATCGTCCGGAAAGACGCTTAACGGGCGATAGGGCGGACCATCCCCATTAGGTTGACTTTGGTAAGACGCAGCATCGCCTGCAGCCACCGCCGCGAACGGATTCAAGGGCGGACGAACTGGTTCAGTCGCCATTTTGCACCTCTCGCTTCAACTTGTGCGCGCACCCCCGCCGTGGGTCAAGCGGGCTGTGCCGTGTACGCTATCGCTGACCGCCAAAGAGTATACACCGCTTCAGATTGTGAGAAGGCAAAGAACTTCGCTCAATTACGTCTGTCTTACGTACGGTGCGCAAGTAGGGCACGAAGTTCCTCCTCTGGGATGTCGAAGGGTTCACCTTCAGCCGGGTGTTCCGTTCCTAACGATGGACCGTCAATCGACGCTCTGATCAGCGCGTTCTCGTGTGTCACTCGCAGCTTCTGTTGCGTGGGATCGAAGACGAGGGTGACGCTGTGGATTGGCTGTCGCGCGACGAGCGCGCGCAGCTCGTGACGGAACTGACGCGGTGCAGTAAGAGCGCCCGCCAGACGGTAGACCTGAGCGATGTCGATCTCCCAACTCGAACGCTGGCCGAGGTAGGCCCGTGCCCAGCCGGCGACGCGACGTTCGAGCCCGCGCCGCTGTAGCAGGCTAGGTTCGATCTTCAGGATTTGCTTCGACTCGATCTCGCTGACGAGCCACGTGGGCAGACGGAACCGCCAGGGAGCTCGGCTGCCACGGGGCGGGCGCTCCCACCATTCGATCAGACTGAAGCCGGGGCCAGCGTAGGCGAAGTTTTGTGGGCTGTGGTTGTGTTGGCCAGCGCTGTGTCGAACCCTAAGGAGAGCGAAACGCACGTTGGTCGTAGCGAGCCGCTCGAAGGAGGCTGCAAGCAAGGTATGGTGACGACCGTCGGTCGGCTTGCCAAGGGTGCGCAAAATCTCGTTCGGCGACGCCGTGATAGGCGGGTGCAGGTCCTGCCCGGCGTTAAGACGCTGTGTCAGGACTGAGGCGGCGTAGACGAGCACGTCACCGTCGGCGAGGGTGGCCACGCCAAACCGGTCGGGCTTCAGAGGCTCGACGCTTACGCCCCTGCAACTACCACCCAGGGTCGCTTCGAACTCGGTGCCGCGGCCACGCTGGTCGTCGCCTCGGCTTCTTGGCCCGAGTGCCAGGAATGGGTGTTTCAGGAATGCGGTGAAGTCGCGCAGGAAGGGCGCGGATGGGTTTGCATCCGAAGCGGGCTGCACGTCAGCTCCTGCATCTGTGGAATTCATGGCGCTCGCTGATATCCCCGAGACCCGTTCGCGTTACTTTGGCAACGGATTGCGCGTCACCTCGGCGACGCGGTGACGTTACTTGGACGACGCTTGATTAGCAACTTGGAACTCGTGCCCAGGGACATTTTTATTCGAAGCCCAGAAAGGGGCGCTCGTCCTGAGGCCGGGGCGGGTCGGCGACCAAGTCGCTGAAATCGGGCTGGTCCTTCCCCCCCAGACCCACGCTACGCTGGGTTATCATGATGTCAGAAATCGCCACCGTTTGCGGCTCGGCTGATGCCTCCTCGCAATCAGGCTCTCCGGCGATCATCGCGGGATTTGGCGTGGAGCAAGCGATGTAGCCCTTCCCACCCCTATCCAGGTGTGTCGTCCAGAAGCCCTGCTGTCGCAGCTCACGCTTAGCGCGCTTGACGCTGTCTTCGGCAAGTCCCGTCGCCTCAGCCAGCGTGGCGGCGGAGGCAAAGCAGGCGCCCCCATCGTAGACAAGGCCGAGCATGTGCTCCGAGACCTTCAAGGCGGCAGGTGATAGCTGGCGCTTGGCCGTCGCCCGCAAAACAGACAGGGCGAACGCCTGCTTGGTTGCGGGAGTCCAGAAGGCATCCTCTTGACCCGCGGCCTGCGCGGCCACAGCCCGATGGCGTAGATAGGTGAGGGCGCCTTTCTCGCCGTTGGCCAGGGCTGTATGAGCCTTGCGGTTCGCCACAAGGGCGCGCGCCTTGATCAAGGCATCGCTGCTCGACCAAGGCCTTGACGAGTTTCGCCTGCCCCGCTTCAACTCGGCAGCCTGTTCGAAGCTGGCCCAAGCCATGCGAGCGATCGCCTGTGCATCGGTGAGGCCGCTGCGGGCTTCACGCCAGACGAGATGGGTGAGGTAGCTGTCGCGCCCATCGGTGACGAGCCCGCCCTCGATGCGCCAAGGCCAAGCGCGGAACGGCTGGAGCGGGCGCCGCGGCGGATGGTCATTGGCCGTTACAGTCCAATTCGACGGCCGTGCATCATCTTGTTCGCTGAGTAGCTCGAGGGCGCGGATGTATCGCTCGACTTGGTCCGGCCTCACGGATGGCAGCTCGCTGAGGGGCAGGGTGGTCGGGCTGTGGTTGACCCAGCGGTACGGTTGACCGGTGGTGGGATGCAAGCCGAAGGCGACGAACTGGCGCCCCGCGCCGAGGATCTGCACGCGCGCTTGATCCGCGTCGAAGTCCCGAGAAAGGATCGGTGTATCGCCCACGACGCGGTAGACGAGCACGCGCCGCGGCGCCCGGCCGAAGCGCACGAGCGGCGTCTGGCCGAGGAATAGCTCGGCCATTTTCTGGAGCGCGTCGGCACGGACGCCCTCGTCCTCGTCGATGTCGATCGCCACAACGCTCGCCCCACAGGCGATGCCGACGGAGTACCCCCTGTACTTCGTCGCCCAGCGCGCGACCTGAACCTCTCGCGGACGGCGATGACACCAGACCGTCCAGCGCCACCAAGTGATCTTTTTCTCCGCCGGTTTGACGGGGATGGCATGATAGCCGTTCGTCCAAGCCGGCACTCCGCACTCAGCGAAGTAGTCGCGATCGTTCATAGGCACTGCCGCAAGAGCATTCTGACCGGGGAGGGGGCTGCGAATGGCGCCTATTGGCGACGGTGTGTCGGCATACTGTAAAGCTTAGAGGCTGCGGGGTCGCAGAGGCAAGATTGGAGCGTTTGGCAGGGTTCAAGGCAGTGGCAAGAAGGCGCATTCTGTCGCCTCGAGGGGATGTTCGGTGCTCCACTGCCGTGCTACACATCGACCTATCAGCGGCTCGCTAACTCATTGATGTAGTTGAATTTCGAAGCAAAGATGCCCAATCCTTTCCTGGGCACCACCGCCCGCTAAGTCGCTGCATCATTGAGAACATTGGATTTTTTGGATCGGACCGGGGTACTATACCGGGGTACACGATCCGATGATCCGCGCGATGCAGCGACACGCTTCCCGACCTGATTCGAAGTTCCACCAGATCCAGGCCCGTATCCCTGGCGATGTCATTGATCGGCTGCGCGGGTCCTCCGTGACCGTTGAATGCCCGGCCGTGGGCGCGGCGCCGGAATGCCAGATCACCTGCCGCGTCGGCGACAAGATCAAGGCTTCGCTTCAGACCCGAGACGACGCTGTGGCGATGGTCAGGCGCTTGCGCGTGCTGGAGCACCTAGAACGGCTGTACGCCTCGGCCAGGGCAGGGGGATCGACGCTCTCGCACCGGCAGATGATCGGTCTCGCGGGTGAGGTCTACGCGCTCCTGCGGGCGAACTTCTATGACGATCCGGGAGACATGGCCGCTTGGGAGGCGTGGAAAGGATTCGTCCGCGCGGCGCGGCAGGGCCGGATCCCGACGGCGCCGACGATCACCCCGGGCGAGTTGGCCGACGAACGGGCCGAAGCCGCACGCCTGTTCGGGCCGGACCTGACGGCGGGGATCGACGCCCTACCGCCCTCTGGGGATCGGGCCGCGCTGGGGGATCGGTGCGGGCGCCTGACTTGGTGGGTGCTGTCTCGCCACGGACTCCATACGGTTCGTACCCCTCCAACCCACCCTGGTGGAGGCGGGGTTCCTTGCGTTCGCCCAGGCGAAGGGCAAGGCCCCCTTATTCTATGGCAAGCCCGCGCGGGGATCGTCCGAGGGGCAGCACCCGTCCAAGGGTACGGCCAACCACTTGGCGCAGTGGATCCGAGAACAGGGCTTCGAGAACGAACGGATCGCGCCGGCCCACGGCCTCCGGCACTGGTGGAAATCGACGGCCTCTCGCCTGGGCATCCCGGATTCGATCGCAGACGCTGTACAGGGTGACGCGGCCACGGGGGCGGCGGCCACGTACCGGCATATCGACGTGGGGCAGATGAACGAAGCGATCACCCGGTTCTCGGTTCCAAGCTTGACGAAGGACGATGACGGTGCGGTCGAGGTTCGGGTGCTCACGGCAGCGGTTGCCGATGACAAGCCGCGCAGGCGGCGCACGATCACCTTTGCGCCCTGATCTGCTGGAGGTCGGCCTTCTGACCGGAGGCAGAGCCAGGGTTGGCGCATCAAGGCGTTGGCGGCGTCGGCAGATGATCTGCAAGCAGGCCTGTCGCGCCAACCACGGCTTCCGCGAGGAATCCGTGTCCAACCAAGACGTATGGCAGCAGCATCGCGACGTAGACTCGCATGATAATGATGGGGATCAGGAGCGTGCCAGTCACGGCCAGCGTACACTTCCGTTTCCGGAACCGCATCAAGGCGAACTGCAGGTACGCGCCGATCCCGCTGACCACCTTGGCGACGAAGACGGACGTCACGAACAGCCAAAGCCAGATCGACGGCATTATGGATGCGTAGAACAGATCTGATCCGATCGTGACGAAAGGGATCAGTTGAATCATGAAGGCCATGCCCAGAACGGTCTGAGGGACATCGCCATGTAGGAGGGCAGCGATCTGATCGACGGGGGCGCCTAGCGTGATCGCTTTCGCCTCTATGTCAGGAACGAAGATCCTTACCCACCACACGATGATGAACATGAACACCATCGCCATCCCGAACGAGACGGCCGGGGGCCGGATCCATTCGCTTCGCAGCAGGATCGGCAGAGGAGGCAGGATCGTCACGCCGACGACGTAAATCATGAACCCAAAGGCGAAGTCCGCTATGCAGACCAGCGGGCTCCACAGGGTATGCCGTCCAAGGATCCTGATCACTACGCGCGTTTTAAATAGCGAAACGTAGTCTACCAAGACGCTCCAGATCACCCACAATAGGGCGGACTGCAGACGGCTCCCGAGAGGTGGCTCGGTTTGTCTGAACAGTGACCTGGGCCTGGATGAGTGGGTTCCTGCCGGGTTCAGGCGGCCGCGGGATGCGGCAGCCTGTCGAAGGAGGTTTGGTCGGCGGTGCGTCGGTCAAGACGCGAATGAGGCCTCCGTCCATGGTAGACGGCGAAGTACCGGCCGATCGAGGCGCGCGCCGTGCTGACGGTGTCGTAGGCCCGGAGGTAAATCTCCTCGTACTTGACCGACCGCCACAGCCTCGACACAGAAGTCGGCCTCCATGGTGATCGATAGCCGCCACGACAAGACTTTGCGGCTGAACCCATCGATCACGGCGGCCAAGTAGACGAACCCACGGGCATCGGACCATACGTGATGTCCATCGCCCAGACCGGATTGGGCCGGTCGATGGTCAACCCGCGCAGAAGATGCGGGTAGATCCTGTGCCCCAGCGCAGGCTTCGGGGTGGTCGGCTTGCGGTACAGTGCCTCGATGCGCAGGCGCGTCATCAGCGTCGCGACATGGCAGCGTCCGCTCACGACGCCTTGTTCAGGAGGTCCCGCAGCATCCGGCTCCCGGCGAAGGGGAGTTCGCGATGCAGTTCGTCCAGCCGTCGCATCACGGCCAGATCCGCGGCTGGAACAGGACGCGGCAGGTCGTACACGCCGCCGCGGCCGATCCCGAGGGCCTCGGCTTATTTGGCGATCGGGAGGTCGTGCTCGCGATCGATCATCGCTTTGCGCTCAGCAAACCGGCCTTGGCGAGCGCGGATGAACATCGACATGCTGGGCCAACTCGGCCAGGGTCTTCTCGCCGCGCCGGGCGGCCAGGGCCACCTTCGCCTTGAAAGTCAAGGCGTGGTTCCGACGGGTACGCTTGCTCATCGTCGCTCCTGATCTGCGGCCATCCTGGCTGTCATCCGGCAGAAACTTCACTCAATCTGCCTGTGCAGATTCCCCGAGCCACCTCTACGAGGGTGTGGTCGACAATCCGGAACTTCGACCACCACGTATATCGCTCGCACGGCGGCGGCTTCACGAATGATCCCCGGATGACGCACGTCGATGGCCCGAGAGCTGCACCTTGGTACGCGCGCGAACGGCCATAGCTTCCAGCCGACGTCGCAGCAAAACGACAACTTTCTCCATCCCCGACGGATCGGAGCTAATGAAAGCCGTGCCAGCTTCGCTCAGCCGCATCGAGAGATACTTCTCTTGAAGTATGGCTCTTGCTTTGACGGCCAAAGCCCGGGAGTTCGTCACGTCCAGAGGAGCAGCTTTGTACCAGCTATCGTTCGTCGGAACGAACAGCCAATTTCGCAAATAATTCCGAAGTTCGGGACCAATCGCCTCAGAAAAGAATTCATCCTCAATAACCGTGTCAAAAATCAAGGTATTCACGGACTCATCGTAAATCTTAAACTTGATCGCTTCCAGCGCTTCAGAATCTAGTGCGAAGAAATTTGATCTGACCCACCTCGCAGTCGCAAGGCCGTCAATCCGCAAAACACGTCTGTAATGATCAATTTTGCCAACAAATATATTCGGCTCTTCCGCGCCACAAAAAGTGTGACAAAATGAACGAAGACCCGCCGTATAAGTCCTGTGATGGATATCGAGTGTATCATTCGCTACGACAAGATCAAAGGTCGAACTCACCGACAGGAAATTATCAACGCCGCGCTGATATCCACCAAACTCCTGCCCCACATTATCGTGTATGAGAACAGCAAAATTCGGCCATTTGCGATCGCATAGGCGTTCGAGTTCAGCCCTCGCGATGGTCGGGTTATTTAAGACAATCCGGACGGCATCAAATTTAAATAGCTTATGCAGGTATTCGATTCGCGCAATAAAATAGTCGAGGTAATTCGGATAATAAACAAGGCCGACAAAGAAAATCGGATTGCGATTCACTGTCAAAGCCCCCTGGCTTTGAGAAAGCATCGATCAAGACTGACCCCGAATCGATCCTTGGAGATCGAATTGTAAGCAGTGCACCTCCACGCGTGCCATCTCATCGTCTGAATTCCTTGATTCACGAGACAGAACTTAGGACTCTGTTGAGTCCGGCGTTGGCAAACGATCCCTAGACCAACGCACCGTCCGGCACCGTCTCCATTCGCCGTTGCGAGTTTCCCACGATCTCGCTGCTCAACTACGGGCCCCTCATGGTATGCGACTATCGCGTCCCCGTCGTTCCAGGGCATCTGTGATGACACGATCGAGGATCTGAGCGGAACGGGACCACGTATAGCCTGACGCGTGCCGGCGGGCTTCATCACGCAGGTGCGCGTATTGTAATTTGTCGCTGTCAAGACGCCTAATCGCGGCGATCCAGGGCTCGATGTCGTGCGGCTCTGCGTAGATAGCAGCTTCGCCGCAGACCTCCGGCAACGCGCCACACGGGGAGACCACCGCCGGGCATCCGAGCAACATGGCCTCAAGCGGAGGGAGTCCAAAGCCTTCCGTCAACGAAGGAAAGGCAAGGCATAATGCCCTCTCCATCAACGCGCGAAATTCTCCATCCGATATGGTCCCAACGAAAACGACGTTTTTAGGAACTGTGTGTCCGTCCCTAACGAAATCCTCCGCCGTGGCACGCCCGACCAGCACCAAAGTGAAATGAGACATCCTCTCGTCGGAGAAAACCTTCAGCAGATGCGATATATTCTTGTGCTCTTGTGTATTTGCAAGACCCAGGACGAATTGACAAAGGTTCAAGCCCAACCGTTGCACAATCGACGTATCTGCCGGTGTATCCAACACGTGGTCCACACCGTTCGGAACAACCGATATATTTTCAGGAGCAACGATGCCTCGGCGTATCAGCTCTTGCTTCGAAAATTCGGATACGGTGATGATTTTGTCATGCCGCCGCCCGATCAGGCGCCAGACGATCTTATACCAATTGCGAAAGCCGAAAGAATAAGACGCAGGATTACTGTAAATTTGAGCGTCGTGCATCATCGTTATGGCAAAAGTTCGAGCTATCGGGCCGAGATTACATACATTGATTAGCAACTCATTCTTGGTCAAAAAAGGAAGATCGATCTGCTCCCAAAACTGCCAAGTCAGAACGCCTCGTCGCACGACGGGCGCGCCTTCGTAGGCCGGTGAACGTCGGATATTTTTTGGAGCCGCAACGCTCAATACGTGCCTTTGCAGACCTGATTTTTCTGCGTTGAGCCGGCAATACGCTTTGATCAGTTCGTCCGCGACGCGATGGACGCCTGTCGGAGAGGCTGTTAAAAACTTTCCATTAAAAGCAATATTTGTCGCTTTGGTTTCGGAGGGCTCCTGTCGCGCCACCATAGATCTCTCCCTCAATAATCAGCAGATTTAAGCTTAATAGTCGCGCAGTGTGCCAATCTAATTTTTCGGCATAGTATCAATCAATTCCTATATCACGGACATGCCGAAAAACAATGCTTTATCAACAAATAATACAACGCACGTATTTTATCGGCTGCCGATCCTACGACCCTGCGCGCTGACGTCGGAATGCGAACCCATCGGCATGGCGGCTGGGGGGGCGTGAGCCCAACGCTTCGCCTGACGGCGTGTTGTCGCGTCCAACTTGCCGCAGGTCAGCCCCGACAATAAGGCGGCATAGCGTCTGCAGGTCGGTGGTGGGATGCCAACCGAGCATCTCCCTCGCTTTTGACGGGTTGCCTACCAAGGTGCGGTCGCGGGCGACCGCGTCGGCGGGCACCTACCGGTGGTCTACGGCATCGGTGAGCCTCGGTCCTGTCGGGTCACTGGCTTCGGCCATTCGTCCCAGCGTTCCGGGAAGCGCTTGAACCCTCGGGTGCCCTCGCGCGCCGTTGGAACGCCGTCTCAGAGACAGGATGACGGAACGAGCGATCGGGCACCGGGTTCAGGTCGACAGCATCGGAGGACGTCATGGTCGACACGAACAGGATCACCGGGGCCGCGCGGGAGTTCGGCGGCAAGGTACAGGGCGCGATCGGGGATGCCGCCGGCTCGCATCGGGCCTCGATCGAGGGCCGGCTGAACGAGGCACAGGGTACGGCCGAGAATCTCTTTGGCCAAGCGAAGGATGCTGTCCACCATGCCGTTGACACGGTCGCGCACCAAGCCGAGGATGCCTACGACCAGGGCCGCCATTATGCTTGGAAGGGCCATCAGAAGTCGGTCGAATGGCCCCACGCATCGCTCGTGGTCGCGGGCTTGGTCGGCTTGGGCCTCGGGCTCCTGATCAGCAAGCTCTGATCGTCGACGGGGCGTCCGGATCCGGGCGGCCCTGAGGCTCGATCACGGCGCGCGTTGCCCGTAGAATGCGCGACCGCGCCAGGTCGTTCGACGTCCTGCGCGAGTCCGGCGCCGACGCGGCGCGCTACCGTTCACCGGAAATGCACAACCATGAAAGTATCCGCCGATCTGTGCATCGTGCCGATGGGCGTCGGCCCGTCCGTGTCGCCCTATGTCCGCGAGGTCAAGGCGATCGTCGAGGCGAGCGGGCTGACCGCCACGATGCATCCCAACGGCACCAACATCGAGGGCGAGCTGTCGGAGATCTGCGCGCTGGCGGAGCGGTGCGAGGCGAAGCTCGCCGCGATGGGCGTTCAGCGGACGTTCTTCACGCTGATCTTCTCGACGCGGCGGGATAAGGATCAGTCCATGGCCGACAAGCTCGCGGCCGTCTCCTGACCCGATTGCCCGGCGCAGCGACGCACCCCTGATCCGACGCGGCCTTCGCGCGTTCCCCCCATCCGGTCGCTGATGGACTGGACGGAGGACGGCATGGCCGAGCAGGAAACCGGTGACGTGCGGATCGCGCCCTATGACGGCCCGGCGGGGGGCTGGGGTTCGGCCAAGTCGCTGGTCGAGATCCTGACCCGGGAGGGCGTGCCGATCACCGGCTCGGCGCTGCTGGTGAAGCAGAACAAGCCGAACGGCTACATGTGCACGTCCTGCGCCTGGGCGAAGCCCGCCAAGCCGCTGGCCTTCGAGTACTGCGAGAACGGCGCCAAGGCGACCGCCTGGGAGCAGACGCGCCGCCGCGCCACCCCGGATTTCTTCGCCGCCCACTCCGTCACGGACCTGCTCGGCTGGAGCGACTACGCCCTGGAGGAGCAGGGCCGCCTCACCCATCCGATGCGCTACGATCCCGGGACCGACCGCTACCGGCCGGTCACCTGGGGCGAGGCCATGGCGGAGATCGGCCGGGAGCTGAAGGTCCTGCGCCAGGAGGACCCGAAATCGGTGGTGTTCTACGCCTCCGGACGGGCCTCGCTGGAGACCAGCTACATGTGGGCGCTGCTGGCGCGGCTCTACGGCAACAACAACCTGCCGGACTCCTCCAACATGTGCCACGAGCCCACCTCGGTGGCGCTGCCGCAATCGATCGGCGCGCCGGTCGGCACGGTCCTGCTGGAGGATTTCGAGACCACCGATCTGATCCTCTTCTTCGGCCAGAATGTCGGCTCGAACGCGCCCCGGATGCTGCACCCGCTCCAGGAGGCGCGGCGCCGGGGGGCGCAGATCATCACCTTCAACCCGCTGCGCGAGCGCGGCCTGGAGCGCTTCACCGATCCGCAATCGCCGGTGGAGATGCTGACGCGCTCCTCCACCCGGATCTCGACCCAGTACCATCAGGTGAAGGCCGGCGGCGACCTCGCGGCGCTCACCGGCCTGTGCAAGGCGCTGCTCGCCCTGGACCGGGAGGCGGAAGCGGCGGGCAAGCCCCGGGTGCTCGATCACGCCTTCATCGCCGAGCACACCCACGGCTTCGCGGATTTCGTGCGCTTCTGCGATGGCCAGGATTGGGCTGCGCTCGAGCGGCGCTCCGGGCTGGGGCGGCAGGGGCTGGAAGCCGCGGCCGCGGTCTACGCGCGTTCCAAGGCGGTGATCGGCATTTACGGGATGGGCCTGACCCAGCATCGCAAGGGCACCGAGACCGTGCGGATGCTGGTCAATCTGCTGCTCCTGCGCGGCAACATCGGCAAGCCCGGCGCCGGGATCTGCCCGGTGCGCGGACATTCGAACGTGCAGGGGCAGCGCACGGTCGGCATCACCGAGAAGCCGGAGCTGGCGCCCCTGGACAAGCTCAAGGAACTCTACGGCTTCGAGCCCCCGCGGGAGAAGGGCCTCAACACGGTCGAGGCCTGCGAGGGGATCCTCGACGGCAGCGTGAAGGCGTTCATCGGGCTCGGCGGCAATTTCGTGCGTGCGATTCCCGATACCGGCCGGATGGAGCCGGCGTGGCGGCGCCAGCGCCTGACTGTGCAGATCTCGACCAAGCTCAACCGCTCGCACCTCGTCAACGGCGCCGTGGCCTATATCCTGCCCTGCCTCGGTCGGATCGAGATCGACCAGCAGGCCAGCGGGCCGCAGGCGGTCTCGATGGAGAGTTCCACCGCGCAGTTCCACGGCTCCCGGGGGGCAGCCGAACCGGTCGGGCCGCATCTGCGTTCCGAGCCCTGGATCGTCGCGGAGATCGCCAAGGCGACCCTGCCGGCCAACCCGCGCGTCGCGTGGGATTCCTGGGTCGGCGATTACGGCCGAGTCCGTTCGGCCATCGAGGCGACCTACCCGACGGTGTTCCATGATCTGAACGGCCGGATGTTCCAGCCCGGCGGCCTGCTCAAGCCCCTCGGGGCCCGCGACCGGAAATGGGAAACCGAGACGGGACGGGCGAATTTCGCCGTGCCTGAAGGTCTCGAGGCCGATCCGGACCTGCCGGCCCGCGGACACGACGTCCTCGACCTCATCACGCTGCGGTCGAACGACCAGTTCAACACCACGGTCTACGGCTACGATGACCGCTTCCGCGGCGTGAAGGGCACCCGCGCCGTGCTGTTCATGAACCGTCAGGATATCGCTCGGCTCGGGCTGAAGGATGGCGGCGGCGTCGACGTGGCGACCGAGGCGGGCGATCAGGTGACGCGGCGCGTGAACGGCCTCCGGGTGGTCGCCTACGATATTCCCGAGGGGAATTGCGGCGGCTACTACCCGGAATTGAACGTCCTGCTGCCGCTCTGGCATCATGACGAGCAGGCCAAGACCCCGGCCGCCAAGGCGATCACGGTAAGGGTGACCGCATCGACACGCGCCGCCTGAACGAGCCGGAGGATCTGGCGCGCGGTCGCGCTCTCCGGCAAGGAACGGCCATGGATCAGGCGACACCACCGGATGCGCGGCCGGACATTCAGGCGGATGCCCGGCTGTGCGCGCTCCTCGACCGAATCGCTGCCGGGACGCGCGTGCTGGAGGCGGGCTCGGACCTCTCGCAGCTGAACGCATCGCGCGCTGCGCTCGCCGCGGCGGGATTCAGCGATGGCACGGATCCCGAATCGGGTGGCCTCCCCCTCGCGGGGGCCGACCTGTCCCGGGCCCGCATGGAGGAGGCCGATCTCTCCGCCGCGAACCTGCGGGGGGCCAATCTCGTGGGGGCGGTCGGGCGCTCCACCCGCTTCACCGGCGCGATCCTGGAGGCGGCCGACCTCTCCGACGCCGACCTGTCGGGGGCGGATTTCTCCGGCATCGTGGCGGGGCAGGTGCGATTCGCCGGCGCCATGCTGGAGGATGCGCGCTTCGGTCAGGCCGCGATGCGCTTCGCCGACCTGTCCGGCGCGCTCCTCGACGGCACGGACTTCGCCGGGGCCGACCTCTGGGGGGCGGACTTCACCGGGGCGGACGCGGACGACACCGTGTTCCGTGGGGCGCGGCTCGACGAGGCCAAGCTCGCCGACGCCAACCTGACCCATGCGGATTTCGCCGACGCCAGCCTCGCCAAGGCGACGCTGGCGGGCTCGCGCCTGCGGGGCGCGAATTTCTCCGGGGCGAAGCTCGACGGGGCGGACCTGTCCGGGGCCGATCTGTCGGATACCGACCTCGTGCGCCTGAACCTCGCCACCTGCCAGCTGCGGCATGCCCGCTTCTCCGGGGCGTGGCTCAACGGGACGCGGATGAGCGTCGAGCAGCTCGGCGGCGCAGTCGGCGAGGAGGTGGCGGGCGCCTTCGAGGCGGCGCAATCGAGCTATCTCGCCCTGGAGCAGAACTGGAAGAGCATCGGCAGCCACGACGCGGCGAGCTGGGCCTACAAGCGCGGCCGCCGGATGGGACGCTTCCACGCCGGCCGGCAGGCCCGCGCCGCCTGGAGCGAGCGCGACTGGGTCGGGGTGCTGCGTCACGGCTACCGCTGGAGCGCGGATCGCTTCGTCGAGTGGCTGTGCGATTACGGCGAGAGCCTGTCGCGCATCGCGCGCGCCTTCGCGCTGCTGATCGCGGTTTTTGCGGGCCTCTACGGGCTGACCGGCGGCCTGATCATCCTGGAGGGACCGGAGGCGGGGCCGACCTACAACCCCCTCGATCTCCTGAGTTACAGCGCCCTCAATATGATGACCGCGAACCCGCCGGAGATCGGCCTCAAGCCCACTGGCCGTGTCACCAACCTCTTGGTCGGGATCGAGGGCGCGGTCGGCATCATCCTGATGGGCCTCTACGGCTTCGTGCTGGGCAACCGGCTGCGGCGGTGAGCGCGGCGGGTTCTATAGGGCGGCTTCGCGGCGCGTCTCGCGCCGGGTCCCGGATCCGGTTCCGCTATCGCTCCACCGGTCCGGGAAAGGGTCGGTGCGGACTGAGACGTCATCCTTTTCCCGGGCGCATGCAGCGCTAGCGGAATGCGACCCGGAACCCCGCAGAGGAACGCGCCACGCATCGGCTCACCGCCAGGCCCTCACTCCCCCACGCTCAGCCGCTCGATCACGAGGCTGAGATCCTTGCGCAGGGCGCGAATCTCCGGCTCGCTGAGTTCGAGCTGGCACATCACGGCCTCGCGAACCGACACGGCATCGGCGCGCAGCGCCGCGCCTTCCGGCGTCAGCGCGATCTCGACCTCGCGCTCGTCCGACTGGCGGCGGGTGCGCAGCAGGAAGCCGGCGCTCTCCAGACGTTTCAGCACCGGCGTCAGCGTGCCGGAATCGAGCCGCAGCCGTCGGCCGATCTCCGAGACGGTGACGCCGTCCTGCTCCCAGAGCACCAGAAGCACGAGGTACTGCGGATAGGTCAGCCCCAGGCGCTCCAGGAGCGGCCGGTAGGATTTCGTCATCCGGTGCGCCGCCGCGTAGAGCGCGTAGCAAAGCTGATTGTCGAGGAGGAGCGGGTCGGTCACGCGCTCGGCCTCCGCGATGTCGGCACTCTGCACCATATCGTTCGCCTATCGCGGTCCAGGCACCGCACCTCTCGACCGCGACCGCGGGCTCGTCATTATACCACAACACGCGAAGCCGGCACACGAGCTTCCGCCGGAGATCTCCATCTCTCAACAAACCCGTTCGGCCGAGGCCGCAGGCTGCGCGATGGACGTCAGGCTGTCGAGGAGACCGGCCTCGTCTTCCAGCGTGCGCAGGTCGAGGAGGATGACGTCGCCGCTGATCCGGCCGATCACCGGCACCGGCAGCGCGCGCAGGCGCTCGGCCAGGCGCTTGCACCGCCCGCCCGCGCCGCGCCGCAGCGATCCATCCCCCGCGTCCGGTGTCAGCACCAGGGCGGCGCTGGGCAGGGTCTCGACCGGAAGGGCGCCGGATCCGATCTGGCTGATGCAATCCGCGACCGAGACCCGTGCCCAGCCGGCGAGGCGCTCCGCCACCGCGGCGGCGAGGCGCTCCGCCTGCGCGGCGATCGAAGCCCGATCCCGGGTCAGCAGCCGCAGGGTCGGCAGCTCGTCGGCCAGCCGCTCGGGATGGAGGTAGAGCCGCAGCACCGCTTCGAGGGCCGCGTAGGTCATCTTGTCGACCCGCAGCGCGCGCTTCAGCGGGTTCTTGCGCACGCGGCCGATCAGGTCCTTTCGGCCCGCCACGATGCCGCACTGGACCGCGCCCAGAAGCTTGTCGCCGCTGAAGGTCACGATGTCGGCCCGCTCCAGGGCCGCCCGGACGGTTGGTTCGGGGGGTAGGCCGTAGGCGGCCAGATCGACGAGGTTGCCGCTGCCGAGATCGTCCGCCAGCGGCACGCCGCGCTCCCGGCAGAGGGCGTGGAGGGCGTCCGGATCGGCGGCGGCCGTGAAGCCCGCGATGGCGTAGTTGCTCGGATGCACCTTCATGACGAGGCCGGTGCGCGGGCCGATCGCCTCGGCGTAGTCGCGCAGATGGGTGCGGTTGGTGGTGCCGACCTCGCGCAGCCGGCAGCCGGCCCGCACCATCACGTCCGGAACGCGGAACGAGCCACCGATCTCGACGAGTTCGCCGCGCGAGACCACGACTTCCTTGCGCATGGCGAGCGCGTTCAGCAGCAGCAGGACGGCCGCCGCGTTGTTGTTGACCACCACGGCGGCCTCGGCGCCGGTCAGGCGGCAGATCAGAGCCTCGACATGATCGTCCCGCTCGCCGCGGGCTCCGGTCTCGAGGTCGAATTCGAGGTTGCTCGCCTGCACCATCACGGCGGCCACCGCCTCGGCGGCCGAGCGGGGCAGCAGCGCGCGGCCCAGATTGGTGTGCAGCACCGTGCCGGTCAGGTTGAAGACCGGCCGCAGAGAGGGACGACGCTCGGCGGCGAGCCGCCGGGTCGCGGCCGTTCGGATCTCCGCCGCATCGGGCACCGCTCCGCCCTCGGCCCGGATGCCGGCCAGCACGGCGCGGATCGCCCCCGTGAAGGCCGTGCGCCCGTAGGCGGCCAGATCCGCCGGCGACGCGCCGCCGACCAGGCGCTCCACGGACGGGATCCGCCGTGGGCCCTGCGCCGCATCATCCGGGATCGATCGGGGTCTCGTCGATGACGTCATTGCGCAACCAGAGATAATGTCGCGACCGGCTCGGGTCAGCCGGCGACGACCGCGGATAATCCGCGCAGGTTGTTCCATCCGCGGTGCAACGTTAAGGGCAAGTCTGGAAAATCGCGGGCTCCGGCATTCCGCATCCTTGCGGCTTTGTCCGGTCCGCGCGATCACGCGACGACCGCACCTCGCCGCAGGAGACGCCGCATGTCCCGATCTGTTGCCTCCATCCACCCGATGATCCTCTGCGGGGGGACGGGGACACGCCTGTGGCCGGCCTCGCGCGAGAGCATGCCCAAGCAGTTCGCCAAGCTGGTGGACGCCAAAGCCTCGACCTTCCAGGCCAGCCTGGAACGCGTCGCCGACACGACCGTGTTCGCCAAGCCCACCGTCATCGCCTCGGCCGAGGCCCGCTTCATCGTCGCCGAGCAGCGCGACCAGGTGGGGCTCTCCGCCGACATCCTGCTGGAGCCGCAGGGGCGCGACTCCGCCGCCGCCGTGGCGGTCGCCGCGCTGCATGCCGCCGCCACCGACCCGCGGGCCGTGGTGCTGATCATGGCCGCCGATCACGTGGTGCCCGACATCGCCGCCTTCGTGGACGCCGTGCGGCGCGCCGCCGAAGGCGCCTCGGCCGGCTACACGATGACGCTGGGGATCGAGCCCGACCGGCCCGCCACCGATTACGGCTACATCCGCCGCGGCGAGCCGATCCACGAGGCGCCGGGCGCCGCCCGCGTCGCCCGTTTCGTCGAGAAGCCCGACCGCGCCGGCGCGGAGGCGCTGATCACCGACGGCGCCCTATGGAACTCCGGCTACTTCCTGTTCCGCGCCGACCTGATGCTGGCCGAACTCGAGACCTTCGCCCCCGCGGTGCTGGCCGCCGCCCGCGCCGCCTACGCGGCGGCGGTGACGGACCTCGATTTCGTGCGGCTCGACGCCGAGGCCTTCGCTCAGGCGCCCAAGATCTCGATCGATTACGCCGTCATGGAGCGCACCGCCACGGCCGGCGTGCTGCCGGTGTCGTTCGCGTGGTCGGATGTCGGCACCTGGGACGCGGTCTGGCAGGTTCTCGACCACGACGAGTCGGGCAACGCCGTGCGCGGCCGGGTGTCGCTGATCGGGACGAAGAACAGCCTCGTGCACAGCCAGGGCGAGGGCCTGACCGCGGTGGTGGGGCTGGAGGACGTGGTGGTGGTGTCCACCCCCGACGCGGTGCTGGTGGCCTCCAAGGCGCATTCGGGTCAGGTGAAGGAGCTGGTCAATGCCCTGCGGGCCAGAGGCGAGCCGGAGGCGGACGCGCATCTGCGGATGTACCGGCCCTGGGGCTGGTACCAGCGGATCGATATCGGCGAGCGCTTCCAGGTGAAGCGGATCCAGGTGGTGCCGGGCGGGCGGCTGTCGCTGCAGAAGCACTATCACCGGGCCGAGCACTGGGTGGTGGTGCGCGGCACCGCAGAGGTGACGGTGGACGAGCGGGTGACGCTGGTTCACGAGAACGAGGCGATCTACCTGCCGATCGGCTCGATGCATCGGCTGGCCAACCCCGGCAAGATCCCGCTGGAGCTGATCGAGGTGCAGGTCGGCTCCTATACCGGCGAGGACGACATCATTCGCGTCGAGGACATCTACGGGCGCTGAACGCGACAGCCCCTGCGACCCGATTGTCCGCGGCGTTTCAGGAACATGCGGCGCTCCCGATGGATAGCAGACCGTGTGGACGCCGCGGCCCAGGCTGCCGACCGCCGCATGTCGAGGCATCGGGGATACAGCATGAAGCACAAGCCGCTCCGCGAGCAGGTCGTCGTGATCACCGGCGCCTCCTCGGGCATCGGCCTCGCCACCGCCCGCATGGCAGCCGAACACGGCGCGCGGGTGGTCCTGGCGGCGCGCAGCGGCGATGCCCTGGCACGCATCCAGGCCGAGATCGAGGGTGTCGGCGGCAAGGCGATCCACGTCGTCGCCGATGTCGGCAGCCGGGCCGACGTCGAGGCAGTCGCCGCCAAGGCGGTCGCGACCTTCGGCGGATTCGACACCTGGGTGAACGTGGCGGGGGGCTCGATCTACGGACGGCTGCGCGACATCAGCGACGCCGACCACGAACGCCTGATCCGGACGAATTTCTGGGGGACCGTGTTCGGCTCGCTGGTGGCGACGGAGCACCTGCGGCAGAACGGCGGCGCCCTCATCAACGTGGGCAGCATCGCCTCGGACCTCGCCTTCCCGTACCAGGGGATGTACGCGGCCTCCAAGCACGCGGTGAAGGGATTCACCGACGCCCTGCGGATGGAGCTGCTCCACGAGAAGGCCCCGATCTCGGTCACGCTGATCAAGCCGGCCTCGATCGATACGCCCCTCCCCCAGCGGGCGCGCAACTACATGGACCGCGAGCCGAGCCTGCCGCCGCCGATCTACCCGCCCGAGGAGGTGGCGAACGCCATCCTGCACGCGGCCGTGCGTCCGCAGCGCGACATCGTCGTCGGCGGCGCCGGCAAGGTCTTCACGGCCGGCAAGGAATTCGCGCCGGGCGCCTACGACTATCTCGCCTCCGTGATCATCGCCCTGCAGAAGCGTTCGGGCGCGCCGCGCAACCCGGACGGCGCCCTGCACGCACCCGTGGCGGCCGGCGAGACGCGGGGCGATCCGCCCGTGCCGGTGATGCGCACCAGCGCCTACACGCGGGCGAGCCTGCATCCGCTCGCCGCCGGTCTGCTCGGCGTCGGTGCGGTGACGGCGTTCGCCGTCATGGGTCCTTCGAGCCGCAGGCGGCGCCGGTAACTTGGCCGCCGCAGCCGAGTTCCTGCCCGGCCCGACGGCCCCGATCCAGGATGCGGAGCGCGATCCCCGCATCGTGCCGCGCAGGATCCTGCACCTGTCGGATGACCGAACGATCGCCTACGCGGAAAACGGGTCCGGCCCCGACCTGGTGGCGATCCACGGGACGCTCATGTGCCTGGAGGATCTCTGGCTCGGACCGGTGCCGGCGCTCGCCGAGCATTTTCGCGTTGTCGCGGTCGACCGTCCCGGCCACGGGTTCAGCCTGCGGCCGCGCGGGCGGGCGGCCGACCTCTGGGATCAGGCCGCACGCATCCGGGACGCGGTGCGGCAGATCGGCCTGCACAAGCCGGTGATCCTCGGGCACTCCTTCGGCGGCGCGGTCGCGCTGGCCTACGGCATGCTCCATCCGGAGGAGATCGCCGGCGTCGTCGCAGTCGCGCCGATCTGCTTTCCGGAACTCCGCCTGGAGCAGATGCTGTTCGGGCCCCGCGCCCTGCCCTTCGGCGGCGAACCGCTGTCCCACATGCTCGGCGCGACCAGCGACAAGGCGCTCCTTCCGCTGCTCTGGAACGCCATGTTCTTACCCGGAACGATGCCGGAGATCATGGCCCGCGCCTTTCCGTTCGATCTGGCGGCGCGGCCCGCGCAGATCACGGCCGAAGGCGAGGATGCCGGCTGGCTCTGGCCCGGGCTCACCCGCAGCATGCTGGGCTATCCGACGTTGCGGGTTCCGGTGCGCCTCCTCGCCGGCAGCGCTGATCTGGTGGTGAACACCGCTCTGCACGCCCAGCGCGCAACCGGCCTGATCCCCGATGCGCAGCTCGACCTCCTGCCCGGGTCCGGCCACATGCTGCACCACTTCCACGCCGCGGCGGTGGTGCGTGCGGCGCTATCGTTCCAGGCTAGGTAGCGGGCCCGCGACTCGATCGCCGCCGAGATACGCGCTCTGTGCGGCCGATCTCACGTTTCGCCGCGCATGGGTCGCATCAGTGCGCCGAGGAGGAAACCGAGCTGCCCGCAGACCAGCAGAGTCAGGCCGCGGCGCATGCTGCCGCCCGTGCTCAGGTGATGGACATACACGCCGTAGGCCAGTTCGCCCGCAACCACCGGCACGAACGCCAGAAGCCACCACACCGAGCCGAACCGCCCCAGACCCAGCCCGAGCAGCGCGTTCAGCAACAGACCTTTCATCGCCGCCCGTCCCCGTCCCGTCTGGGTCGGGTGGTAGACCGATCCCGTCGCCGGCGCCATCGCGGCCGAGGCCTTGTCGCAGCGCCTCAGCGTTCTCCGTCACCCGCTCGGGTGGGCGGCCTCAGCGGCTGCCGCGCTGGGCCAGTACGGCCGGGATGGTGCGCAGCATGATCGCGATGTCCCGGCGCAGGGTCCACCGGCTGGCATAGTCGAGGTCCAGCGCCACCCGCTCGGCGTAGCTCGTGTCCGAGCGGCCCGACACCTGCCACAGCCCGGTCACCCCGGGGGGTACCGCAAAGCAGGTCGGGAACGCCCGGCCGTAGCGGGCGACCTCGGCCGGCACGATCGGACGCGGGCCGACCAAGCTCATCTCGCCGCGCAGGACGTTCCAGAGCTGGGGCAGCTCGTCGAGCGAGGTCTTGCGCAGCACCTGCCCGATCGGGGTGATACGGGGATCGTTCGACAGCTTGTGGGTGGCGGCCCACTCGGCCCGGGCGTTGGGGTCGGCGGCCAGATGGGCGGCCAACACAGGCTCGCCGTCGGTCACCATCGAGCGGAACTTGAGGCAGCCGAAGCTGCGGCCGTCACGGCCCAGGCGCATATGGCGGAAGATCGGGGCGCGGCCGTCGCCGGCCCAGACCAGGAGGGCGATGAGCAGGAGCAGCGGCAGAAGCAGGAACAGGGCGGTGACGGCCACGCCGACGTCCAGGCCGCGCTTGGTCGCCCAGTTGAGACGCAGGCCGCGGGCGACAAAAGGGGTCTCGGGCAGGACGAGGCCGCCCACGGCCTCGGCGGCGCTGACGTGACCAATGATATGGCTTGTGGCCTGCTCTGCGACCTCCGGCCTATCGGCGCGACGGTGCAGCGCAGCAAAATCGGCGGAGGCGGGCTCAGCACGAGTCAGCATGGTCTCAGCTCCTTTGGCGAGCCCAATGGCGAACGTTTATGATTGGTTATCGCCACGCTCATAATCTGATAATTGCACCGCGGCAACCCGATTCTTCGGCCGTTTTCACAGATCAGAGAAGTTTTCGGCCACGCAGTTGACATGTGTTAGGCACTACACGGACGTCCGATGCGGCAGTCCGCTCGGTAATTTCTACGGACACGTATTGTTTACCCGGCACGGAATCAGGTCAGAGTGAGTCCCGCGCAACGCGGCGGCCCGCCGCCTTACGCATCACCCGGAACACCTTCCATCTGCAGCCTGAATCAGCCGGACGCGTGCAGCGCGGTCGTTATCGCAGAGCAGCGAACGCACAAACGGTCGAAGGGCCGAAACCGTTGCACCGGTGCGCGACCGCCTGTGCACCGGGCTATTCCACGGGATAACCAGGCCGGGAACAGATTTCTCCCGCAGGGCAGCATTTTCAGCATGCCCCCTATGACGCCTGCTCTGGTCCGGCGCGGAAGCGATGGGGTCCGTCGCCACTCGCTACGATGTGATCGAACCCCGCAATCTGCGGCGAGGCCGCCTCGGTGTGAACCGGCGAGACAGGTCGCCGGCGGCAAGGCGCGCGTCGTCCTCGAAGAGCTGCGGATGCGGTCCCTCTGGCGCCCGGGATGCGGGAAGGGATGTTCGAGGGTGGTCCCCTATTGCGTAAGGCGGCCGAACAGCGCGATCAGGCCCCAGCCTAGGAAGCCGGTCCAGGCCACGACCACGAGCAGCACCGTGATCAGGATCGCGGGCGTGCCGAAGCGAGCAAAGAGGCGCTGCCCCAAACTGTGCCGCTGCTCCGAACCGCGCATGCCGAGCTTGTCCTTTTGGGACGGATCCATGTGGCCTGCCCCCATCCGGTAGCCCAAATGCAAGGTTGGTGCATCGTCGATTGCGGGACGATGGCTGAGCGGGCGGACGGTGCCGAGGCGCTCGATCCCGCTGGGCAGATGACGATCTCTCGCGTGGTCGGCCGGTGGCCGAGGTTGCCCGACGGGGAATGCGGGCGAATGCTGTCGTGACGCATTCGCCATTGCGCGATCACGACGCCGGCCTCGTCGAGTGTAGACGATCTTACCATCAAGGAGGAGCCGGGATCGGACATTTCCCGACGCGACTTCCATCAGGGTCAGCGCATCGAGCGCCGTGACCGATCACGTTCGATTCCGCCGTCGGGCGCGGCCCGGCGCGGGCAAGGGCCGCCTCGGCGGTCGCGGACGCCTCCATCCGCGATCCGGATTCGGACGCCGCCGCGCAGGTCGCTGTTTCGGCCTCTTCAAGGCCGCGGCCTGTCCATCATGGGACGCAAATGGCCGGTCGCGGGAACGGTCATCCTCGGATCCCGGTTTGACCGGTATGAGCCTGCTGAAGACCCTGCTGGGTGCCGTCACCTTGAGCGCGGCGCTCCTGACCATCCTGAGCTTCGCCGTCGGCCCGGACCGGCCCGATCCGCACGTTGAACCGCCGGGGCTGACGGCGGCCGACGTCCTGGCCAGCGACGGCATGGGGCCGAGACCCGAACGTATCGTTGTCGGCGGCACCGAGGACGCTCTGCCCGCAGGCTGAGCGCCCCGCCGTCAGGTGCGGTACTTGCCGTTGCGCTTGACGAGGACGCGGGTCCCGACCGGAACGCGCTCGTAGAGGTCGGCGACGTCCTCGTTCAGCATCCGCACGCAACCCGACGAGAGTTGCTCGCCGATGCTCCAGGGCTCGTTGGTGCCGTGGATCCGGAACAGGATGTCGCGGTTGCCTTGATAGAGGTACAGCGCGCGGGCGCCGAGCGGGTTGTCGAGTCCACCCTTCCGGACGCGCGGCAGATCCGGGTTCAACGACACCATGGTGGTCGTCGGGCTCCAATCCGGCCAGACGCCCTTGCGGCCGACCCGGGCCTCGCCCTTCCAGGAGAAGCCGGCTTTGCCGACCCCGACGCCGTATTGCATGGCTGTTCCGTCAGCCTGCACCAGCAGGAGCTGCCGCTTGTCGATGTCGACGACGATCGTCCCGGCCTGCTCGGGACCGTTATAGCTGACCTGCTGACGACGGAATTTGGGATCGAGCCTCTGGGTATCGACCAGGGGGATGTCGAACGGCTTGTCGGGCTTCGAGCCGGTGTACCAGGCCGCATCGTCGTCCTGCGCGAGCTGCATCGGCCGGGTCTGACAAGCGGCGACCGGCGCGATCACCACGAGGGCGAGCAGAACTCGCGCGCCCAGGAGCCTGAGGCTCCAGCTCGGGCCATGAAGCGCGTTCATCAGATGGGTCATGCGGTGTCCGATCCTCCGCACATGCGTACCGACTCCCCGCCGGTGACGATGTAGTTTTTCCGCCGCAGCGGCCCGCGCCCGGCCGGCTCCCGCGGCCACGATCGCGCCCTAATTCAGATCGGCAGCCGAGCGCTGTCGTTGCCCGCGCGGAGTGACCGATGCCCGAGACCGAGACGCTTCCCGATGAGACGGCGATCGCTTCCGCGGACACGCTGAGTCCCGCGATCCACCTTGACCATTGCGTGATCCATGTCGGCGACTGGGCGCGGTCGAACGCCTTCTATCGTGACGTCGTGGGCGCCGAGATCGTCGCGCGGGGCGACGGCTACGCCTATCGCTTCGGTGGGGTGCAGCTCAATTGCCACGGGCCAGGCGTCAATCCGAAGATGGTGGCGGACCATCCGGTGATGCCGGGCAACAGCGACCTCTGCTTCCGCTGGTCCGGTCCCATCGAGGGAGCGATCACGCATCTGGAACGGCTTGGCGTCCCGGTCGAGCTTGGCCCCGTCGACACCTTCGGTGCCGCGGGAGATGGCATCAGCGTCTATTTCCGGGATCCCGACGGGTCCCTGCTGGAGTTCATCACCTATCCGACCCCGTGACGCCGCCTAACCCCGGCTTTCGGCCAGAGCCTGGTTGGTCTGCTCCAAACGCAGGGCCAACACGCGCATGAGGGCGATACTGATCTGTGGAAACTGTGCCAGCAATTCCAGGAACACGCCGCGGTCGATGCGCAGGGCCGTCACGGCGGTTTCGGCCGTCACGGTGGCCGACCGGGGTTGCTCGGCGAGAATGCCCATCTCGCCCACCAGGGCGTCCTGGCCGAGGAGCGCCAACCGCACCGGGCCGGCGGGACCGTCGATGCTGACCTCCGCGCTCCCCTTGAGGATCACGTAGGCCGCATCCGCCACGTCGCCGCGGGCGAAGAAGCGCTGCCCCGGCTCGAAATGCACACGCTCGCTGGTGAAGGCCAGGAGCTTCAGCCGCGCCGGCTCGACCTCGCGGAAGAGCGGCACCTGCTTGAGGGAGGAAACCTCGGTGTCGAGGGTCATGGGGTGGCTCCGCGTCGGGTCTGAAGCCCAGGACGGCGGGGCCGGACGGGCCCGCACATCCATGCGGTTCGCCGGACGCTTGTCCAGCCCTGCCCGTCTTTTCGGCCACGCGGCCGTGATGGCCGGCGCTCTCGTACTGACAGGCGCGCCGGCCCATGCCCGACTGGTCCAGGCCGATCTCGCCCGCGTCGCCGTGGCGCCTCCACCGGGAGCCCGTGTCCCGCTCGACCTCGCCGCCACGGACGCGCGCACGGGACAGGCGGTGACGTTGGGGACCGTCACCGCGGGGCGGCCGGTCCTGCTGCTGCCCGTCGATTACACCTGCAGCAACGTGTGCGATCCCATGGTGTCGATGTCGGCCGATGCCCTGGCGGCGACCGACCTCGCACCGGACGCTTACGCGCTTGTTCTGGTCGGCATCGATCCCCGTGACGACGCCGCGGCCGCACGCCGCATGCTGGCGGAGACGCTGGGCGGGCGTACCGCGGCCGTGCAGCCCCAGGCGCTGATCGTCACGGATGCGGCTCTGGGTCGACTCACGTCATCGCTCGGCTACACGGCGGTCTACGATGCCGGAACCGACAGCTTCGCCCATCCCGCTGCCGCCGTGCTGCTCGCCGGCGACGGGCGGGTGGCCCGGGTTCTCTCGCCGCTCGCCCTCACCGGCCGGGACCTCCGCCTCGCCCTGACCGAGGCCGGCGAAGGCCGCGTCGGGGGTTTGGCCGACCGCCTTGCCCTGCTCTGCTACGGTTACGACGCCGCCCGCGGACTCTATACGCCCCTGATCCAGCGTATCCTCACCGTTGCGGGCATCGCGACGGTCCTGGCGATCGGCGGTCTCGTTTTCGGGCTGACCCGCCTCGCACGGAGGCGGACCGCCTGAGGCCACCACGGCTCAGCGCTTGGTCGCGAGCCCTTGCTCGCCCGGCTCGGGCGCTCCGCGCTTGGGGCTCGCATTGAGATGCGGCGAGTCGATCGGCTCGTCCCGGGTGGTCGGCGTCGGCGAATCCTCCGGGGCGGGCATCGGAGGCAAAGGCGGTGTGTTGGGCTGCGGCGTCGCGGTACCGCCAGCGGCGTCCTTCACCATGTTGCGGTTCGTCATGCGGCCCAATCCTTTTCCTGACCGATCGGCGGGATAGATCGCGCGGGCCCAGCCCGAGCAGTACGCTGCGGCTCCGAGGCATCCGTCGCCCGGCAGACCCGCATCCGTGCAGGTCAACCCACCACCAACGCTGCGGACAAGAGCCCGGTTGCTGCCAAGCTTGACTGTGGGAAACTTGGCCACGTCTGGGCACAGGAACCTTGGTTATTGCTGAAGGTTGTTGCGAGGTGAAGCGAAGCCTGAGGAGGAACTGATGGCATCCGGAAATTCGACCTCGAAGCGGGGCTTTGCCTCGATGGACTTGGAGCGGCAGCGCGAGATCGCCAGCAAGGGCGGACGCAGCGTGCCGGCCGAGAAGCGCTCCTTCTCCCAGGACCGAGAGCTCGCCTCATCCGCAGGGCGCAAGGGTGGCCAGTCGACGGGTACCGGCCGCGCCGAGTGAGGCCAGACTGGACCTGTTTCGCGTAGCGGCGCCGCGTCCTAGGGGACCGGCGCCGTTTTCGTTTGTTCTGGCCCCCGCCCCACGACAGGTCCCACCAACGCAAAAGGGGCCCGCCTCGTCGGCAGGGCCCCCTTCAGTGGAACGTCGCGCTTCGGATCAGGAAATGCAGCGGCCCGGTGTCATCCGCCGCGCCTCGGGTCCGACGAGGGAACTCAGCGCGGTCTCACAGCCTTCGCGGACCATCCGGCGGCTCGGCGCCCTGAGGATCGGCTTGATGCTCTGATCCTGCGCGTCGCCCGCCACCGGAGAGGCGGAACCGCCAATCTTCTGAACACCCGCGACCCGCGTCGGGCTGATCGCCAGCGACATCGGGCGCATGCCCGGCAGCGGCGCCGGGACAAGCTGCGCCACCGGGGCCGGCGGCACCCAATAATCCGCCGACTCGCGGACGACCGGCTGAACCAGAACGGTCAGAAGGGCAGCGGGAGCACTCACGCCCAGGATGAAACCAGACCGCAGCATCGTCCCGACCTCATCGTGAGAGCTTGACAGGATGTTTCAACAACGCGGTCGGCAATCGCAGGTTCCTCGACTACCGCGCATCTTCGAACACTGAGTATTCGACCGTGCCACGGAAGGTGGTGCGGCGGCGCACGCCCGCTATCCACAACCATCCCCTGTGCCCTCGATGCAACGCTCGCCAACAAAGTGCGTTTTTTGGAACCTCCCGGGGCGGCAGCCGTTCTACCAGCACCCGGCCACCTGGTCCTCCCCGCATTCCCCTTGTGCATCGGCCGGAACCTCGTCGACGGGCTGGAGCTTCCTCCGGCCCGTTTTTTTGTGCGCGCTTCGCACCCCGGCAGGGCAACAAAAAAACCCCGGCTCGCGCCGGGGCTGGTGACATCGCCTGTCCGTCAGCCGGCGCGACGATCCGCGCCGGCATCCCTGTGAGGTTTACGCCGTCTTTGCCTCGCGCCGACGGGCCGTCTGCTGGAAGAACAGCGCTTGGCTGATCACCGCGGAGACGTTCGCAGGCTGGAACGGCTTGGCGATGAGGAAGGCCGGCTCCGGCCGCTCGCCGGTGAGGAAGCGCTCCGGGTAGGCGGTGATGAAGATCACCGGAACCTCAAAGGTCTTCAGCAGGTCGTTGACCGCGTCGAGCCCGGATGATCCGTCGGCGAGCTGGATGTCGGCCAGGATCAGGCCGGGGCGCTTGCCGCCCTCGCCGGCGATCTTGATCGCCTCGGTCCGGGTCCGCGCCACGCCGATGACGTTGTGCCCCAGGCCCTCGACCAGCGCCTCCAGATCCATGGCGATCAGCGGCTCGTCCTCGATGATGAGGATCTCGGTCGCCATGTCGGCGGCGAGTTCGCGGCCGGCTTCGTCCACGAGGTCGCGGACCTCGGAGACGTCGACACCCAGGATGATCGCCGCGTCCTCCTCGGAGAATCCCTCCAGGCAGGAGAGCAGGAACGCCTGCCGCGGCAGCGGCGTGATCTGGCCGAGGCGGACCTCCGCGGGCAGATCGTGCTGAACCTGCTCGCTGCGGCCGTTCACCGAGAGCGAATTCCAGATCCGGGTGAAGACCCGGAACAGGTCGGCCTTGATGTTGGTGCTCCGGCCCAGCGTGTCCGGCTCGTTGACGAGGGTCTCCAGGGTAGCGGCGACATACGCGTCACCCGCCACTTGGCTCCCCGTGAGCGCGCGCGCGTAGCGGCGCAGGTACGGCAGATGCTGTACCACGAGTTGCGATGTCGACATTCGATCCCCTGTGCCTCGCCGTGTTGCCCGACCACGTCCCTTCGGTCCATACCCGAAGACATGTCGGGGCCGGCATTGTGTCCTGCGCAGCTTACCGCCCAACGCGGAGGCCGGCACTCCGTTCCACGCTCGCAGCGGAACCGATCCCAGCGCGCAGGCGTTGCAGCCGCAGCCATGGCGTATGTCGAGCCGCAGCACAATGTGGCCGGGCCAAGTTCGGCAACAAGGGGCGTGTGGATGGTGGATCAGGGGAAGGAAGCAGGTCTTCACGTGCTTGGAGCGCACGGGAGTACTGCTTCGGATCACCGGACGCATGACCAAGACGGGACCGCCGGGCAGCCGGGCCGCGCAGCCTCGCGCGGGGGCCTCAGCGAGCAGACCCGCAACCGCCTCGCCCTGCAGTTGCGCGCCCTGTACGACACCGTCACCAAGCAACCTGTGCCCGACCGGTTTGCCGAGCTCATCGCGAAGCTCGACAGCGGCGAACGCGGCAAGTCCTCGAAGTGATGGCTTAAGTATCGGCGCGGATTTGGGAACAAAAAAAGCCGCCGCTGGGTGCGACGGCTTTATTGGCATCGCGCCGCCAGCCCCACGAGAGGGCTGGCTGCTATCGAAGACCCGTCAGAGAGTCGGCGAGCGACCCCGCATCAGGCCAATCACGGCCGAGATCGCGAACAGGACAATCGCCACGAAGAACACCAACTTGGCGGCTTCCATTGCCGTGCCGGCAATGCCACCGAAGCCGAGCAGCGCAGCCACGAGGGCAACGACGAGGAAAGTTACGGCCCAACCGAGCATCGATCGTATCCTTCGAAAGTATCGGCGCGGGCGAGCCGCGTCGTTCTGAACACGAAAACGCCAAGGTTCTGCTCTGGTTCCGCCGCGTTGTCGAAGTCCGATGTGGACTGCGTGGGCGGGTTGCCCGGGCGCGACGATGGAGTACGGAACGGGATAGGGTCGGTAGCGTTCGAAGATAGGTCCTCACGTTCGATTCGGGATCCGTGATGCTGCAATCTGCCAAGAACGTCGTCCGGGTGAAGGTGGCCGCGCTGCGGGCCCGCGTGGTGGCCGCCAGCGATGCCCTGCGTGCCGCCGCGATCGGGCTCGTTCCGGGCCCCGCTCCCGTGCTCGTACCGGTCCGTGTGCGTAACCGCCGGTCCGATCGGATCGGCTGACCGCGCACGGGGCAGGCAGGGCTGCCCGAGACGAACCTGGCTCGCCGGGCGGGGACATCCCTGAGATCGCGGCGCCGCACTGTTGCAACGTCCCCGGGAGCGGTTCAAGAACCGCCGGACCGATCGGCGGGGCAGCGATGGCGGACACGGACGAGAGCAGCCTGACCCTCGATCCATCGATGCCGGCACCCGGGCGGCTGGAACCAGTCGCTCCGCTGATCCGGCGGCGGGTCGCACCGAATGGCGGCCCATTCACGGCGACGGGAACCTGCACCTACGTGATCGGAACGGGTCAGGTCGCGATCCTCGATCCCGGCCCGGACGATCCGGCCCATATCGACGCGCTGCTGGACGACCTCGCCGGCGAACGGATTGCGGCGATCGTCGTCACGCACACCCACCGGGACCATTCGCCGGGCGCACGGCGCCTCGCGGCGCGCACCGGGGCACCGATCGTCGGTTGCGGCCCGCATCGGGCGGCGCGGGCCCTGGCCGAAGGCGAGGTTCCGCTGCTCGATGCCAGCGCCGATCGCGCCCATGCCCCGGACCGCGTCATGATGGAGGGGGACGTCGTCTCGGGTCCCGGATGGACGCTGGCGGCGGTGGAGACCCCCGGCCATACCATGAACCACCTCGCCTTCGCGCTGCCGGAGGCGCGAGCCCTGTTCTCGGGCGATCACGTCATGGCGTGGTCGACCACCATCGTGGCCCCGCCCGATGGCGCGATGCAGGCCTACATGGCCTCCCTCGACAAGCTGCGCCGACGCGACGAGACGATTTACTGGCCGGCCCACGGCGGTCCGGTCCGCGAACCGGCGCGGTTCCTCCGGGGCTTGGCGTGTCATCGGCGCCAGCGCGAGGCCGCGATCCGCGCGCGGCTCGCCATCGGCGACACCGGCATCGCGCAGATCGTCGCGGCGATCTACCAGGGTCTCGATCCGCGCCTGCGCGGCGCGGCGGCGTTGTCGGTCTTCGCCCATCTGGAGGATCTGGTCGGGCGCGGACTGGTGGCGACCGACGGGGCGCCACGCCTCGACGGCACCTTCATGCCGGCCTGAGCCGCTCGGATCACTTCATCGCGAGGGCGAGGTTGGCGACATCGTCGAGGTAGGTGCGAATCCGGTCGGCGTTGCCGCCGAAATCGCGCCCGCCGATCCGGGAGGCCGAGCGCACGTCGACCCGCGCGCCGTCAGCGCGGGGGCGGATGCGGACGGTCACGTCGTCGGGCAGGTTGAGGACGAGGCCGCGCGCCACGGCCTCGATCCGGCCGTTGCCGGTGCGGCCGCCCGGCCGGATCGCCTCGACGATCTGCCAGTGACGCTTGAGCGCGGCCTGGCGGGCCAGCTCGAACGCCTCGTCGGCGCCGATATCGAGGGTCAGCGGCGCGATCTGCGGATAGGCGCCCCGCTGGCGCTCGCGCAAGGCGGGACCCGGATCGGGGGGATAGCGCCCGCCGCGGGCCGCGAAGGCCGCGCGCGAGCGCGAGAAGGCCGGCGGATTGTCGATGTCGGTGGTGACGTCCGACAGGGCGGGCAGCCGCAGGCCGCGCAGGCCCCGGTAGGCGGGATAGCCCAGCACCAGCAGCGCCAGGATCAGTCCGCCCAGGGCGGCGCCGAGCCCGCGCGCGCCCTCGCGCCACACCCGCACGAAGGCGAACACGGACGCCGCAATCGCCGCCAGCGCGACGCTGAGTCCGGCCAGGAGAGCAACGAGCGCGGCATCCGTGTCGGCCCGCGGATCCCGCACCAGGATCAGGGCGATCCCGGTGGCGACGACGGAGAACACGGCGAGGTAGAGGGCCAGCGGCCCCGCGCGGGTGACGGGTTCCTCGATGAGCAGGCGGCGCATGGCACTCATGGACGGGCTTCGCGCCGCGATCCTAGAGCTTGGCCGCCCGCGACGCCATCGCGATCCCAGACTCGAGGGCGCCGAGTCATGGCGCGTGAGCGCGGGCATTCACCGGCAGGCCCTGCGCCCCGGCGGTCAGAGCCTGCGAAACAGGGGGGCCGAAGGCTTCCGGCGCCGCCTCCCCCGCGGCGGTCGGGTCCGGGACTTCGACGTGGGCGGCGGTCCGGGCGGCCAGGGCCGTCCAGGGACCTGAAACCTCGAACAGGAGCCCGCGGGACGGATCAGCCGGGCTGCGCAGGGCGAGACTGCCGCGGATATCGAGCCGCCGCTCCGGGACGGATACGTGCCCGTGCACGCTCGCGCCGACGCCCGGCCCCAGCAGACCCGCCTCGACGAACTCGCCGATGCCGTCGGCAAACCGCAGGCTGACGGCGGCGCGCTCGATCGCCGTGCGCCCATTGCGCCGGGCGAGCGACCCGGCGGCCACGGCGCCGTTGCGGTGAACGACATCGATGAGGTCGAGCCCGGTGATCGCTCCGCCCGCCATGCTGAGCGCCACCCGTCCGCCGAGGCGCGCGAGCAGCGTGACGGTATCGGGTGCGCGCGCCTCGAAATTGAATTGCCCCTGCGTCGGGCCGACCAGCCAGCGCGATCCGCCGATCCCGCCCAGCAGCCCCCCGAGATCGACGCGGTCGAGGCTTCCCTGAAGACGCATCTCCGTCTCGGCCGGATCGGTACCGCTGGCGAGCGTCACACGCCCCTTGATCAGGCCATCCTCGACCCGCGCCCGATTGACCGCGATTTCCAGGGCCGCATCCCGCACCAGGACGCTCGCCGCCAGATCCTGAACCTGTATCAATCCGACCTGACCCGCCGCCGCCGACAGGCGCAGGTCGAGATCGCCGCGAGTCACCGGCGCCAAGGCCAGCGGCACGGGCTCATGCCCGAACAGCCGCGCGGCATCGTCCACCAGGGGGGCGAGATTGAGCGCTTCGGCGGCGAGCGTCGCCTGTACCGAGAGGCGGGGCGCGGGGCCGGGACCGAGCACAACGGCACCCGCGCCTTCCAGCACGTTCTGGCCGAGCCCGAGGCGCAGGCGCGTCCAGGATACGGATCGATCCGCCGTCTCGAACAAACCAGCGAGCGAGAAGGCCCCGGCGAGCGGCGAGAGAGGCACGTTCAGGCCGACCCAGGCCAAGCTGTCCGGCAGCGACCGGGTTTCGACGCGCATCTGCCCGGCCAAGATGGGCCAGGCCGCGCCCGACACGGCCGTCACCACGGTACCGTCGACCGTTAGGCTGCCTTCCGGCCACGTCACCGCGCCGGTGATCGGGCTGCGCCGACCGAGCGCGACATCGTTCGGGCGGACATGCGCCAGCGTGATCCCTGTCGGCACGCCCCGCCATGTCAGGCGCGCAGTGCCCTCGGCCGACGCGCTCCAGGCCGGCCACGAGACATCGAGGTCGATGTCCCGGGCCGTGCCATCCCCGGCGATGCGCGCGCCGCTCACGGTGAGCCGCGTGGGATGTGCCGTCGCGCCGGAGCGCGCCCGCTCGGCGAGGCGCGCGCGGATGCCGCTCCAGTCGTCGGCACGCCCGGACAGGACGCCCCCTGCGAGATGCAGACCGCCGGCCGCGGCGCGGCCGGCCAGGAGACTGATGGGATCGAGGTCGATACCGAGGCGGCCCTCGTCCACCAGGGGTGGCCCGGCGCGGTCACCGGTGATGCGCACGCGTTCGAACGTGAGCTTGGGCAGCGGCAGCGGCGTCAGAGTGGCCGGACCCCGGACGGTCAGGGCGAGGCCGTAATCGTTGAGGGCGCGATCCGCGAAGGCCTGAGCCTGGCCGCTGTCGACCGGCCAATCGTGCAGGCCGAGCCCGACGGCAGTCAGACAGAACAGTGCGAGGAGGATAATCGGGCGACGCAGCGACATCTTGCTCTGAACGGGACCGCGGATGCGGCCGAAGCCGGGTACCGCGCCGGCCCCCCGAGCCGCCGCGACCCGACAGGGACTGCATGTCGAGGTGGCTTTTTAGCGTCCGCGGCAGGATTTGTCTGCTGTGCTTGAGCGGGCGTCCACCTCGGCGCGCGAGACCGACGTTACGGATCGCCCTGGAGCGTACTGGCTTGAGCGGCGCAGCACTGGATTTCACGCCCGGAATCGGGAAAGCAGGCGCTGAGGAAACGCGCGCTTCGCGGATGGGGCCCGGGTGCGGCCGGTCTCGTCCGGCGTGGAAAGGAAGTTCGATGAAGAAGGTCCACTCGGATGCCGCAGCGGCGCTCGCCGGCCTCCTGCACGACGACATGATGGTGATGTGCGGCGGCTTCGGCCTGTGCGGCATCCCGGACGCGCTGATCGAGGCGGTCCGCCTCTCGGGCGTCAAGGGTCTCACGGTCGTGTCGAACAATGCCGGCATCGACGGCGTCGGCCTCGGCAAGCTCCTCGACACGCGGCAGGTCGCCAAGATGATCTCGTCCTATGTCGGCGAGAACAAGGAATTCGCCCGCCAGTATCTCGGCGGCGAGCTCGAGATCGAGTTCAACCCGCAGGGGACGCTGGCCGAGCGGATCCGCGCGGGCGGCGCCGGTATCCCGGCCTTCTTCACCAAGACCGGCGTCGGCACCAAGGTTGCCGAGGGCAAGGAGGTGCGGGAGTTCGACGGCGAGCACTACGTGATGGAGCGCGGCCTGTTCGCCGACCTCGCCCTGGTCCACGCCCATACCGGCGACACCGAGGGGAACCTGCGCTACCGGATGACCGCGCGCAACTTCAACCCGATGATGGCCACCGCCGCCAGGATGACGGTGGCGCAGGTGGAGCACCTCGTGAAGCCGGGCGAGATCGACCCGGACACGATCCACACGCCGGGCATCTTCGTGAAGCGCATCATCGACGTGGGCGTGCGCGACAAGCGCATCGAGCAGCGCACGACGCGCAAGCGCGGCGACAGCACCCCGGCCGCGGCGGCCGGCGGCGGCACCCACTGATCGAGGGAGAGGAGACCCCCATGGCCTGGACCCGCGAGCAGATGGCGGCGCGTGCCGCCAAGGAGCTGGAAGACGGCTTCTACGTGAATCTCGGCATCGGCATCCCAACGCTGGTGTCGAACTACATCCCCGAGGGCATGTCGGTGCAGCTCCAGTCGGAGAACGGCATGCTCGGCATGGGTCCCTTCCCCTACGAGGGCGAGGAGGATCCGGACCTGATCAACGCCGGCAAGCAGACGATCACCGCGCTGCCGACGACGAGCTACTTCTCCTCGTCCGATTCCTTCGGGATGATCCGCGGCGGGCACATCAACCTGTCGATCCTCGGTGCCATGCAGGTGGCCGGCAACGGCGACCTCGCCAACTGGATGATCCCCGGCAAGATGGTGAAGGGGATGGGCGGCGCCATGGACCTCGTGGCGGGCGTGAAGCGCGTCGTCGTGGTGATGGAGCACGTCGCCAAGAACAAGGACGGCACCGAGAGCCCGAAGCTGCTCAAGGCCTGCGACCTGCCGCTCACCGGCACCCAGGTGGTCGATCTCGTGATCACCGATCTCGGCGTGTTCGCGATCGACAAGAAGGGCGACGGCGGCATGAAGCTGATCGAGCTCGCCGACGGCGTCACCGAGGAGGAGATCCGTGGCAAGACCGAAGCGGATTATACGGTTGCTCTGAAAGCCTGACACGCAAGGGCCCGGCGAGCGTTCGCGCCGGGCCCTTTTCTCGAATGCGCGCGGTCCGCGGACGAGGATCGTCGCGCGGGCCGTTTCGTCTTACATCGGCGGGGTCAGGCCGTCCTTGCCGACCGCCACGAGCTTGCCCTCGGCCTTCGCGCCGTCCTTGGCGACCACGGCGAAGACCTTGGAACCGGGCTTCAGAATCGCCTTGTCGGCGGGCTCGAAGGCGACGATCGGCGCCGAGGACGGCACCACGATCTCCTTGGAGCCGTCCTTGCCGTAGCTCACCGTCAGGGTGCGCTCGCCGCCCGAGGCTGCCTTGTCGGCCTTCACGGTGCCGTTGGTCATCGCGCTCTTGACCTTCGGGGCGTTCGAGGTCTCGGCCTTCACGGTGCCGTTAGTCATGGAACTCTTCACCTTCGATCCGGCGCCTGCCGTCTGGTCGGTGATCGAATCCCAGCCGTAATGGCCTTCGCCGGTGCCGCGCATCGACTCGGGGAACAGGACCACCTCCAGGGCGGTCATCGGGTTCTCACCCTTGGTGGCGGTGCCGATGAAGACGCCATCCTTGATCTGGTCGAGGCTCGACGGGACCACCCAGGCGAACTTAGCGCCGCTCACGTCGACGGTCTCGGACTTGCCGTCGTCGGTCTTGATCGTGACCGTGCTGCCGTCGGCCTTGTCGATGGTGCCGCGGACGCGCTCGACCTGGGCGGCGAAAGCCGCGCTCGACAGGAGGGCCGTCAGGCCGGCGGCGGCGAGGGTCTTGCTGAGGTTCTTCATCGGTGTCCCATCCTGGCTTCAGGAGCCGGGTTATGGGGTTCGGCGCGCGCAAAACAAGGTTGTGCGCAAGGCAAAGCACACGATGTGACCCACGAAAAAAGGCGGCGCCGGGTGGGCGCTGCCTCGGAACGATCGGGCGGCCCTCAGGCCGCCCGTCGCGATGCTCAGGCCGCGAGCGAGCGCAGCACGTAAGGAAGGATGCCGCCGTTGCGGAAATATTCCAGCTCGTCGAGCGTATCGATGCGGCAGGTCAGCGGGACCTGCTTCACCGAGCCGTCGGCGGACTTGATCTCCGCGGTCAGCGTCTGGCGCGGCTTCAGCTCGCCGGCCAGCCCCTTGATGGTGACGGTCTCGTCGCCCTTCAGGCCCAGCGACTGCCAGGACGTGTCGCCCTGGAACACCAGCGGCACCACGCCCATGCCGACGAGGTTCGAGCGGTGGATCCGCTCGAAGCTCTCGGCCACCACGGCGCGGACGCCGAGCAGCTTCGTGCCCTTCGCCGCCCAGTCGCGCGACGAGCCGGTGCCGTATTCCTTGCCGGCGAAGATGACGAGCGGCGTGCTCTGCTCGGCGTATTTCTGCGCCGCGTCGTAGATGAACATCTTCTCGCCGGACGGCTGGAACAGCGTCCACCCGCCCTCGACCACGGTGCCGGTCTCGTCCCGCACCATCTGGTTCTTGATGCGGATGTTGGCGAAGGTGCCCCGCATCATCACCTCGTGGTTGCCGCGACGCGTGCCGTACTGGTTGAAGTCCTGCACGCGCACCTGATGCGACTGCAGGTACGCACCGGCCGGTGAGGCCGCGCGGATGTTGCCCGCGGGCGAGATGTGGTCGGTGGTGATCGAGTCGAGGAACAGGCCGAGGATCCGGGCATCCGCGATGTCCTCCACCGGCTTCGGGGTCTTCTCCATGCCGACGAAGTAGGGCGGGTTCTGCACGTAGGTGGAGCCCGGGTTCCACGCGAAGGTCTCGGCCTCGGTGACCTCGACGTCCTTCCAGTTCTGGTCGCCGCCGAACACGTCGGCGTAGCGGGACTTGAACAGCGCCGAGGTGATGTTCTCCTCGATGAACTGCTGCACCTCGGCCGAGGACGGCCAGATGTCCTTGAGGTAGACCGGCTTGCCATCCGACCCCTGACCCAGCGGCTCGGTGGTGATGTCGATCTGGAGCGAGCCGGCGAGCGCATAGGCGACGACCAGCGGCGGCGAGGCGAGGTAGTTCGCCCGCACGTCGGGGTTCACGCGGCCCTCGAAGTTGCGGTTGCCCGAGAGCACCGCGGCGGCGACCACGTCGTTGTCGTTGATCGCCTTCGAAATCGCCTCCGGCAGCGGCCCGGAATTGCCGATGCAGGTGGTGCAGCCGAAGCCAACGAGGTTGAAGCCCAACGCGTCCAAGGGCTCCTGCAGCCCCGACTTCTCCAGGTACTCGCCCACCACCTGCGATCCGGGCGCCAGAGAGGTCTTCACCCACGGCTTGGAGCGCAGTCCCTTGGCGACGGCGTTGCGGGCGAGCAGCCCCGCGCCGATCATCACCGAGGGGTTCGACGTGTTGGTGCAGCTCGTGATCGCAGCGATCACCACGTCGCCGTGCCCGATGTCGAAGTTCGTGCCCTCGACGGGGTAGCGGCGCGCGAGGTCGGCGGCCTTCTTGAACTCGGTCTCCATCGAGGCGGCGAAACCGGGTTTCGCGCCGTCGAGCAGCACCCGGTCCTGCGGGCGCTTCGGGCCGGCGAGCGAGGGCCTGACCTCGCCCATGTCGAGTTCCAGCGTGTCGGTGAAGACCGGGTCGGGCGTGCTGGCGTCGCGCCACATGCCCTGCGCCTTGGCGTAGGCCTCGACCAGGGCGATCCGGTCGTCGGCCCGGCCGGTGACCTTCAGGAAGTCGATGGTCTTCTGGTCGACCGGGAAGAAGCCGCAGGTCGCGCCGTATTCGGGGGCCATGTTGGAGATCGTGGCCCGGTCGGCGACCGCCATGTCGTCGAGGCCGGGGCCGTAGAACTCCACGAACTTGCCGACCACGCCCTTCTTGCGCAGCATCTGGGTGACGGTGAGCACGAGGTCGGTGGCGGTGGTGCCCTCGGGCAGCTTACCCGACAGCTTGAAGCCCACGACCTCAGGGATCAGCATCGAGAGCGGCTGGCCGAGCATCGCTGCCTCGGCCTCGATGCCGCCGACGCCCCAACCGAGAACCGCCATGCCGTTGACCATGGTGGTGTGCGAATCGGTGCCGACCAGGGAATCCGGGTAGGCCACGTCGGACCCGTCCTCGGCCTTCGTCCAGACGGTCTGCGACAGGTATTCCAGATTCACCTGGTGGCAGATGCCGGTGCCCGGGGGAACGACGGAAAAGTTGTCGAAGGCCGATTGGCCCCACTTCAGGAAGGTGTAGCGCTCGCCGTTGCGCTGGTATTCCAGGGCGACGTTGTCGGCCAGCGCCTTCGGGGTGCCGAACTCGTCGACGATCACCGAGTGGTCGATGACGAGATCGACCGGCACCAGCGGATTGATCTTCTGCGGGTCGCCGCCGAGCGCCACCATGGCGTCGCGCATCGCGGCGAGATCGACCACCGCCGGCACGCCGGTGAAGTCCTGCATCAGCACGCGGGCGGGGCGGAACGCGATCTCGACCTCGGCCTTGCCCTTCTGCTCGAGCCAGCCGACCGCGGCCGCGATGTCGGCCTTCTTGACCGAGCGGTCATCCTCGTAGCGCAGCAGGTTCTCCAGGATCACCTTCATCGAGAAGGGCAGTGCGGCTGCGGAGGCGAGGCCGTTCTTCTCGGCCTCGGGGATGGAATAGTAGGTGTAGGTCTTGCCACCGGCTTGGAGCGTCTGGCGGGCCTTGAAGCTGTCGAGTGAGGGCACGGCTGGTTCTATCCTCGCTGCGGGTTGTCGAACACGCACAGGCAAGACCTGCGCTACGAAGTTGTGTTCGGCCTGTGTAGCGCCCAACGGGCGCGCGCCGCCCCGGGAGTGCCCGGGCAGGAGACGATGCGCGGGGGCGATTTGGACGCCCGTGGAGCCGCGCGGCGCAGCCAAGCGAGGATATAGAACTTTTCGAATCTGGCCGCTACCGGGTCGCGATGACAGGTGCGTTTTCCTGTCGGGGACGCAGTGGCGCAGGTAGGCACGCGCGCTCCCCTCCCCCGCAGAGGAGGGAGGGAAAGACGCAGCGCCCTACCCCTACCCCTACCCCTACCCCGGCACCCCGACTTTCGACAGGGCCTTGAGCCGATTCGGCTCGGCGGCGAGCTTGCGCAGGGAGGCGACGTTGGCGGCGGCCTCGGCCGGGCTCATGTCCCGGCGCAGGATCGCCTCGGCATCGGCGGTGCGGCCCTTCAGCCCCAGCACCAGGGCAAGATTCGCCCGCACCCGCGCATCGGCTCCGGGCTGGTCGACGGCAAGCCGCAGGGTCTGCTCGGCCTGATCGAGGTTGCGCGAGAGGGCGTAGGACAGGCCCAGATTGGACAGGAGCGAGGGCTCGTTCGGACGGATCTTGAGGGCGGCCTCGTAGAAGCCCTGCGCCCGCACCTGATCGCCGAGTTGCGCCGAGGCCGAGCCCTGCGCCGACAGGATGCGCCAATCGGGCGCGGCCGGGGAATGGGCGTTGGCCAAAACGTCGATCGCCTCCCGGTAGCGGCCGACCTCGACCAGCGACTTTCCGTAGGCACCGAGCAGGAACGTGTCCTTCGGGTTGCGCAGGGCCGCCTGCTGCAGCACCGCCGAGGCTTGGCTGATCTGGTCGTTGGCCCGGAGCGCCCTCGCATAGGCGACCGCCGCGCGACCGTCGCCCGGATTGGCGTTGAAGCGCTCGGCCAAGGCCTCGACGTCCTGGCGCGTGGTGCCCGGGCGGTTCCCGATCGAGCCGGTGGTCTCGGGGCCGGAGGTGTTGCACCCGGCGAGCCCCAGCGCCAGCAGGGCCGCCGCCAGCGCGGCGCGGCGTCCAGCCGAAACCTCAGGGCGGGCGATCCGGATCAGGGCGGTCATCATGGTACGCGGCGCCTCCGGGCGGGCGGAGGGCGCGGGCCTGTGCTTCACCCCTCCGGCCGGCCGGTGATAGAGCGTTAACCCTAACCACCGGTTAAGCCCTCCAGCGCGCAAGAGGCCCATGCCCCAGGCCGAGACCCAGCCGACCACCCCCGCCCTCCTGCCCGCCGACGCGCAGTCCCTGCCGGTGACGCTGGTCTCCACCGGATCCTGGGGCGACGTTCAGGCCGCCCTGGAGCCCGCCCAGCGGCGCTTCGCGGAGGCGCTCGGGTTCAAGCCGAAGGCCGGAAGCCTCGCCTTGCTGCCCGACGCGGATGGCGGGCTCGGCCGGGTGCTGTTCGGACTCGGCGACACCGGGGCGGCGGCCTACGACCGGCTGCTCATCGGCAAGTTGCCGGGGCTGCTGCCGGAGGGCAGCTTCCGTCTGGAGAACGCCCCCGACCCCGCCGAGGCCGCCCTCGCGTGGCTGATGGGCAGCTACCGCTTCGGCCGCTACCGCGCCGGCAACGGCCCGAAGGCGCGTCTCGCGGCGCCGGCCGGGATCGACGCCGCCGAGGTGGAGCGGATCGCCGCCGCGGTGGCGTTCGGCCGCGACCTGATCAACACCCCCGCCAACGACATGGGCCCCGCCGAGATCGAGGACGCCGCCCGGTCCCTCGCCGGGCGCCATGGCGCCGCCGTCGCGGTCACGGAAGGCGATGCGCTCGCGAGGGCGTTTCCGCTGATCCACGCGGTGGGCGCGGCCTCGCCGCGGGCGCCGCGCCTCATCGACCTGACCTGGGGGCCGGAGGATGCGCCGCGCGTGACCCTGGTGGGCAAGGGCGTCGCCTTCGACACGGGCGGGCTCGACCTCAAGCCGTCCGCCGCGATGCTGCTGATGAAGAAGGACATGGGCGGGGCCGCCGCGGCGCTCGCCGCCGCCGACATGGTGATGGGCGCCGGCATCAAAATTCGCCTGCGGGTGCTGATCCCCGCGGTGGAGAACGCGGTCTCGGGCAACGCCTTCCGCCCGGGCGACGTGCTGCCGAGCCGGGCGGGCTTAAGCGTCGAGATCGGCAACACCGACGCGGAGGGCCGGCTGATCCTCGCCGACGCGCTGGCGCTGGCCGAGGCGGAGTCGCCCGACCTGCTCCTCGACTATTCGACGCTCACCGGCGCGGCCCGGGTGGCGCTCGGGCCGGACCTGCCGGCCTTCTTCACCGAGGACGAGGCCCTGGCGACCTCCGTGGCGGAGGCCGGCCGGAGCGCCGCCGATCCGGTCTGGCGGATGCCGCTGCACGCCCCCTACGCGAGCCTGCTCGACTCGAAGGTCGCCGACCTCAACAACGTCTCGGGCGGCCCGTTCGCGGGGGCGATCACCGCGGCGTTGTTCCTGCGCCGCTTCGCGCCGAAGACGAAGGCGCACGGCCATTTCGACCTCTACGGCTGGAACCCCTCGACCAAGCCCGGCCGGCCGGAGGGCGGCGAGGTCCAGACCGCGCGGCTCACCTACGCGCTGTTGAAGGCGCGCTACGGCGGGTGATCCGTTTGAGAGCGCCGGGTGGCGGCGCGGCCGCGTTCAGTCCGTCAGCGGCAGCCCCGTCTCGACCAGCCGCGCCCACAGGGACGCCCCGTAGGGCGCGGCGGCGTCGTTGAAGTCGTAATGCGGGTGGTGGAGCGAGGCACTGTCGCCGTTGCCGATGAACATGTAGGCACCGGGGCGGCGGCCGAGCATGTAGGAGAAATCCTCCGCGGTCATCATCGGCGCCACCGCCCGGTCGACGTTCTCCCCGCCGACCAGCGCCTCCGCGACATCGGCCATGAAATCCGTCTCGGCAGGGTGGTTCTCGGTGACCGGGTAGCTTGCCCCGAACTCGGTCACCCCCGTGGCGCCGAAGCCCGCCGCGATCTCCGCCACCAGCGTCTCGATGCGCGCCTTGATCTGGCTCCGGACCTCCTGGGAGAGCGTGCGCATCGTGCCCCGCATGGTCACAGTCTGCGGCAGCACGTTGAACGCCTCGCCGGCATCGAGCGCGCAGACCGACACCACCGCCGATTGGAGCGGATCGAGGTTTCGCGCCACGATGCTCTGCAGGGCGATGATCACGTGGCTTCCCACCAGCACGCTGTCGACGGCGTTCTGCGGCAGGGCCGCGTGGCCGCCTCGTCCCTCGATGGTGAGGGTGAACCGGTCGGTGGAGGCCATGATCGGCCCGGGCCGGATCGCGAAGGTGCCGACCGCCATGCCGGGGATGTTGTGCATCCCGTAGACCGATTCGATGCCGAACCGCTCCATCAGGCCATCCTCGACCATCGCCTCGCCACCACCGCCGCCCTCCTCGGCGGGCTGGAAGATCAGCACGGCGGCACCATCGAAATCGCGGGTCTCGGCGAGGTATCGTGCGGCGCCGAGCAGCATCGTGGTGTGCCCGTCATGGCCGCAGGCGTGCATCTTGCCCGGCACGGTGGAGCGGTAGGTCAGATCGCGCACCTCCTGGATCGGTAGCGCATCCATGTCGGCGCGCAGGCCGATGGCGCGGTTGGACGCGCGGCCCTTGCCGCGGATCACGCCCACCACCCCGGTCCGGCCGATACCGGTGACGACCTCGTCGCAGCCGAACGACCGGAGCCTCTCGGCCACGAACCCCGCGGTCCGCTCGACATCGTAGAGCAGTTCGGGATGGGCGTGCAGGTCGTGCCGCCAGGCCGTCATCGTGTCGGCGAGATCGCGGATCCGTTCGAGAACGGGCATCGGGTCGGAACTCTCGGCGCCTGTGGATCTTCAGTGACCAGCAAAGCCGGGGCCAGAGCCGGCGTCAACGGCCGCGCTTGGGCCCAAGAGGCCTGACGGCGCGCCCGGGCTTCAACCATTGCGTTAGGCACTTCAACTGACTCGACTTATGGTCAAGGTGCAATAGGGTCGCGATCCTCAACTTGAGGATGCATCCATGCGCAGATCCGTGCTGCTGTTCCTGGTCGCTCTTGCTGCACCGCTGCTGCTGCCCGCCGCACCGGCGTCGGCGACGCCCGGTATGCTCAACGCAAGGGGCTGCCACGGCCATCCGCGGCACTGCCATCCGCGCTCGGAATGGAGGACCAACCGCCGGGGGCGCCACTACGTCGCCGGCCGCTTCTTCCGGGATTGAGGCGCCGCGATGCGCATCGATCCCGGGTTCGCCCTCCCTCTGGCGGCCCTGGCCGCGACGGCGTGGATCTCGCTCGGCGTCCCGGATGCCGCCCTGGCCCGCGCCTGTTTCCAACCGGACGAGTCGGGGCTGGAAAGCCACCAGCACTACCGCAGCCGGCGGGACGATTGTGACGTCCACGGGCCGGCGAAATCGCTCGATGGTGCCAAGCCGGAGGGCGCCTCGGCCAAGTGCCGCGACGGCACCTGGAGCTTCAGCCATACCCGGAGCGGGACCTGCTCCCGCCACGGGGGCGTCGAGCGGTGGGAGAGCGGTGGGCTTATGGGGCCGCTGCTTGGTGCCGGGGCGAATCCGCACGCCTGAATTCGAGACGTCCCCATATCCGCGGCTCGGGCCGCCAGACACACCAATTCACGCCCCGGTAAGCCTCAGATGCCACGATCCCGCCGAGCCCGGGATCCGTGAATGAGCAGCCTCGTCGGAACGCCGCCGCGCCGCGCGCAAGCCGGCCGCTCGCCCTTCGACAGCCCGGCGCTGCTGATCGTGCTGGTTCTGGTCGCCCTGTTCGGTCTCTACGATCCGCGCAGCCTCGCGCCGGTCCTCGACGGGTTGAGCCTGCCCGACACCGACGACATGATGCGCCTCGTCGGCGTGCGCGACCTCCTGGCCGGCCAGGGCTGGTTCGACGCCGTGCAGCACCGGATGCTGCCCCCGGCGGGCATCGCATCGCACTGGTCGCGCCTGATCGATCTTCCGATCGCGGGGCTCATCCTGGCCTTCACCCCGCTCCTCGGCGCGAAAGCGGCGGAGGCCGCCGCGGTGGCAACGTGGCCCGTCCTGCTGTTCCTCCTCTACGGCGCGGTCGCCGGCCTCGGGATGCGCCGCCTGTTCGGGTGGCGTGTGGCCCTGCTGGTCCTGTTCGTCGCGCCGCAGGCCGCCGTATTCCTGAACGTGTTCCGCTTCGGGCGGATCGACCACCACAACGCGCAGCTCTGCGCCGTGCTGGCGATCGCCCTGGCGCTGGCGGATCCGGACCGGCGGATGCGGCGCGGTCTCCTCGCCGGGGTCGTCGCCGGCCTGTCGCTGGCGATCGGGCTCGAGACCCTGCCGGTCATCGCGGCGGCCGGCCTCATCGTCCTGGCCGACTGGCTGCGCCTTGGCGAACGCGCCTCTAGGATGCTCGCGGGCTACGGGGCCGGCCTGTTCGGGGCGAGCGTCCTGCTGTTCGGCCTCCAGACGGCGCCTTCCCTCTGGACCGTGCCGGCCTGCGACGCCCTGTCCCCGCCCTGGCTCCTGCTGGCGGCCGGTGCCGCCGCGATCGGCGGAGCGGCCCTGTTGGCCGAGAGGGGCGGCATGGGCCGGACTACGCGCTGCGCACTCACCGCCCTCGTCGGCGCCGGGATGGCGGCCGGATTCCTCACGATCGCGCCCGCCTGCCTCTCGGGCCCGTTTGCCGGCATGGACGACCTCGTGCGCACGTCCTGGCTCGACCAAGTGGACGAGATGCGCAGCTTCCCGCAGTTCCTGCGCAGCGAGCCGGATGTCGCGCTCCCCACCATCATGCCGATCCTGGTCGCGACCCTCTACGCGGTCGTGATGGCGCTGCGCGAGCGGGCGCCGGACCGGCGGCGCTTCTTCATCGTGGTGGCGGCGCTGATCGTCCCGGCCGCGCTGATCGCCCTCGGGCAGATGCGGGGCATGTACGTCGCCGGGGCCTTCGTGCCGCTGCTCGGCGCGATCGCGCTGGATCGCGCCATCGTGGCGCTGCGGATGCCCGGATCAGGCCTGCACCGGCTGGCGCTGGTTCTGCTGGCGATGGCGATGCTGAGCAAGGCCTGGGCTTTCGTCACCGCACAGCCGGCCGGCCTCCTGGCCCCGGCCGCCATCGGAGCGCAGACCGGGGCCGCGTCCAACTGGCGAACCTGCACGGCGCCCGCGGACTACGCGGCCCTCGACCGGCTCCCGCCCGGGCTCGTGCTCGGCAGCATCGATCTCGGGCCGGCCCTGCTGCTGATGACCCGCCACGCGGTCGTCGGCGCCCCCTATCACCGCAACCTCGTGGGGATGCGCGCGGCGATCGAGGCCTCGGAGGGGTCGGAGGACACGCTGCGGCAGATCGCCCAAGCGCGCGGCGCTGACTACCTGCTGCTCTGCACCGCCGCCCTCGACGGGGGCCAGGCCGGCGGACCGGCGCCCTTCGCCGCGGACCTGGCCCGCGGCACCGTGCCGGCCCCGGACTGGCTCACGCCGGTCACCGGCCTGCCGGGCGGCTCGGCTCTCCGGGCTTGGCGCATCCGGCGCGAGTGAGCCGCCGCGCTCAGGCGGCGCCTGGACGGGCCGCCAGGCCGCCCGCCCGCCGCAGACGCAGGGCGTTGCCGAGGACGAACACGCTGGAGAACGCCATGGCGCCCGCAGCCAGGATCGGCGACAGGGCCGGCCCGCCGAACGGCACCAGCACGCCCGCCGCGACCGGGATCAGCGCGGTGTTGTAGGCGAAGGCCCAGAACAGGTTCTGGCGGATATTGGCCATCACCGCCCGGGAGATCGTCAGCGCCTCCACCAGGGCGTCGAGAGATCCGGACATCAGCACCACGTCGGCGCTGTCGACCGCGATGTCGGTGCCCGTGCCGATGGCGAGCCCGACATCGGCCTCGGCCAGCCCCGGCGCGTCGTTGATGCCGTCGCCCACGAAGGCCACGGGCCCGTGCTCCGCCCGGAACCGCTGGACCGCCTCGACCTTCCCGCCCGGCAGAACCCCGGCCGCCACGATGGCGATGCCCAGGCTCCGGGCGACGGCGGCGGCGGCACCGGGATCGTCGCCCGTCACCATCGCGACCGAGAGGCCCCGGGCCTTCAGCGCAGCCACCGCCTCCCGGGCGCCCGCCTTCACGGGATCGGCCACCGCCAGCACGGCGGCGTGACGACCGTCGAGGACGAGGTGGATGGGGCTTCGGCCGTCCGCAGCCAGCTGCCCGGCCTGCGCCGCGAGATTCGGATCTTGGGCGATGCCGAGCCGGTCGAGGAAGCGCGGGGCGCCGAGTACCACATCCCGATCCGAAACCCGGCCGGAGACGCCGAACCCCTCCGTGGCCTCGAAGCGGTCCGGCTCCGGCACGGCGAAGCCGCGCGCGCGTGCCGCCGCCACGACGGCGCCGGCCAGCGGGTGCTCGGAGCGGGTCTCCAGGCCGGCGGCGAGCGCCAGCAGCTCGTTCTCGGCGAGGCCGGGCCGGGCGACGAGATCGGTGAGGCGGGGGCGGCCCTCGGTCAGGGTGCCGGTCTTGTCGAGGGCGACGACCCGCACGTCGCGCAGGCGCTGGAGGGCGGCCCCGTCGCGGAACAGCACGCCCCGTGCCGCCGCCCGGCCGGTGCCGACCATGATGGCGGTCGGGGTGGCGAGGCCCATCGCGCAGGGGCAGGCGATGATCAGAACCGCCACGGCGTTGACGAGCGCCGTCCCCAGGGCGGGCGCCGGCCCCAGCAGCAGCCATCCGACGAAGGTCAGAGCGGCGAGCCCGATCACCGCCGGCACGAAGCGGCCGGTCACGCGGTCGACCAGCGCCTGGATCGGCAGCTTGCCGCCCTGGGCCCGCTCCACCAGGGCGGTGATCTGGGCGAGCACGGTGGCGCCGCCCACGGCATCGACCTTCAGGTCGAAGCTGCCGCGGCCGTTGAGGGTGCCGCCGACCGTCCGGTCGCCTGCGGCCTTGCGCACCGGGGCCGGCTCGCCGGTGACCATGCTCTCGTCGACGGCGCTCGTGCCGGCGACCACCACGCCGTCGGCGGCGACGCGTTCGCCGGGACGCACCCGGACCACGTCGCCGAGGCGGAGCCCGGCGAGCGGCACCTCCACTTCAACGCCGTCGCGCACCACCCGGGCCGTCTTCGGCGCGAGGTCCATCAGCCGGGCGATGGCCTGACCCGTCCGGCCCTTGGCCCGCGCCTCCAGGGTCCGGCCGAGCAGGATGAGCGTGACGATCAGCACGCTCGCCTCGAAGTAGAGATGCGCCGCCCCCGCGGGCAGGAGGCCCGGGGCCAGGGTCGACACCAGGGAATACAGGTAGGCGGCGCCCGCCCCCAGGGCGACCAGGGCGTTCATGTCGGGATGCCCGCGGAGCAGGCCCGGCACCCCGCGCAGGAAGAAGCGTCGGCCCGGCCCGGCGAGGACCAGGGTCGCCAGCGCCGCCTGGATGAGGGCCGCCGCGGACCCGGCGTGCAAGACATCGCCGGGCAGAACATGGCCGCCCATGTCGAGGATCACCACGGGCGCGGAGAGGAGCGCCGCCGCGATCAGGTCGCGGCGCAGCGCCCGGCCCTCCTCGGCGCGGCGGGCCGCGGGATCGACGGATGCGGCGGTATCGACGGGCCGCGCTTCGTAGCCCGCATCGTCTGCGGCGGCCACCAGGTCTTGGATCGCCACCAGCCCTTCGGGATGGCGGATCGCGGCGCGGCTCGTCGCGAGGTTGACGCTGGCGCCGTTCACGCCCGGCACCGCACCGAGCGCGCGTTCGACCCGGCCGACGCAGGACGCGCACGACATCCCTTCGATGACCAGAAGGGTCTGGGCCTCGGGCACCGGGTATCCCGCATCCGCCAGCGCCGCCGCGGCCTCGACCGGGCCGGCCTGCCCGCCGAGGACGAGGCTCGCCCGGCCGGTGGCGAGGTTGACGGCGATGTCGCGGGCTCCCGGCAACGCCGACAGCGCCCGCTCGACCCGGCCGACACAGGAGGCGCAGGACATCCCCTCGACGGGGAGGTTCAGCGCCAGGGGGGCCGGGGTGGATCGGAGCGCTGTGTTCATGGTCCCTCAGATGGGGATTCGTCGACACAACAGGTCAAGGGTCCGGTATGCGCGGCGCCCCTGTCGCTTGTTGTGCGTTCACCCGCCTTGGGCCAAGCTTCCGCAAACACCGGAATCAGGGATCATCATGGCCGAACCGTTGACCATCTACGGCGATCCGGGCTCCGGGAACTGCCTGAAGGTCAAGTGGGTGGCCGCCCATCTCGGCCTCCCGGCGACGTGGCGCGACGTGGACGTGCCGGGCGGCGGGACGCGCAGGCCCGAGTTCCTAGCGCTCAACCCCGCCGGCCGGGTGCCGATCGTGGTCTTCCCCGACGGCGCCGTGCTGTCGGAATCGAACGCCATCATCATCCACCTCGCGGAGGGCTCCGCCCTGATCCCGCAGGCGGCCTTCGGGCGCGCCCGCATGCTGCAATGGATGTTCTGGGAGCAGTACAGCCACGAGCCCTACATCGCGGTCCGCCGCTACCAGCTCCATTACCTCAAGCGGTCTCCGGACACGCTCGACCCCAAGCTCGCCGAGCGCGGTGCCGATGCCCTGCGGCTGATGGAGGGGACGCTCGTACGCTCCGCCTTCCTGGCGGGCGACGTCCTCAGCCTCGCCGACGTGGCCCTCGTGGCCTATACCCGCATGGCCCACGAGGGCGGCTTCAATCTCGCGGAGTATCCCGCCATCCGGGCCTGGATCGGGCGCGTCGAGGCGGGGCTCGGAATCGGACCCTATCCGGGCGCGGCCTGATCGGCGGCCGGCCGCGCAGGCGTCGCGCCATATTCCGGCAGGCTGACGCGCACCACGGTCCCCTGCCCGACCGTGCTCTCGATGGTGAGCCGTCCCCGGTGGCGGTTGAGGCTGTGCTTGACGATGGCGAGCCCCAGGCCCGTGCCGCCGCGCGCCCGGCTCGACGCGACGTCGACCCGGTAGAACCGTTCGGTCAGCCGCGGGATGTGCTCCGGCGCGATCCCCGGCCCGTCATCCGCCACCGACAGGACGATCCGCGGCCCGAGCCGGGGATCCTCCTCGCGGGTCAGCCCGACGCTGATCCGGCCACCGCCGTACTTCACGGCGTTCTCGATCAGGTTCTCGATCACCCGGACGAGTTCGTCGGGATCGCCGGCGACGCGATAGGGACCGTCGCCGTCCTCGAACCGGATCGCGGCCCCCCTCGCCTGGGCGGGCGGCCCCTGGGCATCGACCATCTGGCGGGCGAGCACCCCGAGATCGACCACGCCGGTGGGTGCCACATGCTCGCGCAGCTCGATGCGCGAGAGCGACAGGAGGTCATCGATCAGCCGCGTCATCCGCAGCGCCTGGACCCGCATGATCTCCAGGAAGCGCTCGCGCGCCGTGGCATCCTCGCGGGCGGGCCCCTGCAGGGTCTCGATGAAGCCGATCAGGGTGGCGAGGGGGGTACGCAGCTCGTGGCTCGCGTTGGCGACGAAATCGACCCGCATCGCCTCCAGCCGCCGGGCCGAGGTGAGGTCGCGCAGGAACAGGACCGCACTCAGGCCCGACCCGTCGGGCATCGGCAGGGCGCCGATCTGCACCTCGAAGGTCCGCTCCAGCGGCACCCGGGTCGAGAGGGCGACCCGTCGGGGCATGCCCGAACTCAGGACCGCCTCGATGCCGTCGAGGACTTCCGGGTCGCGGAGCGCGAAGGAGAGGGGTCGGGCATGGTGCAGAGCCGGCAGCAGCGCCCGGGCAGCGGGATTGGCCTCCACCACCAAGGTGCGCCGGTCCACGAGGATGACCGGATCGGGCACGTGGGCGAGCAGCGCCTCGGCCACCGCGTGGCGCTGCGTGGCCGCAGCGGGCCGCGGCGGCGATTTGGCCGGGCCGCGCCCGCCGAGCCAGCCGCCGAGGCAGATCGCGCCGAGTCCCGCAAGGATCAGCGGAAGGTCGAGGCCCCCGGCCAGCGCGACGGCGAGGCCGAAGACACACGCGGCGATCGTGGCGCCGGTCCAGGCCGGTGAATTGCGCAGGCGCTCGGACATGGCGGGCCGTCCGGTCCCGTCATCGCGGACCGGCCTCGTCGCGCCACGTCCGGCCCGAGGGGCCGGCGGTGCCCTCCGGAGGGCCGGGATCGCGCGCGCCGCCCGCGCGCTTCACGATCTCGTAGAGGCCGAGCATCGCCAGGGCGGTCACGAACGGCACCACGTAATAGCAGCCGCGGAACAGCAGCAGCGAGGTCAGCACCTCGTTGCGCGGCAGGCTCGACAGGGCGAGCAGCACGGTGGCCTCGAACACCCCGATGCCGCCCGGCGCGTTCGACGCGATGCCCAGCATGGCGGCGAGCACGTAGATCGCCAGGAAGGTGGTGAAGCCGAGGGTCGTCTCCTGCGGCAGCAGGACGTAGAGCACCGCCGCCGCCGCGCAGACATCGCCGATGCCGACCAGCATCTGGCCGATCGACACCGAGGCGCCGGGCAGCTCCAGCCGCCAGTGCTTGACGGTGATGCTGCGCTTCTTGGCCGAGACCCAGGCGAGGTAGCCCAGCACCAGGGTGAGCGCGACGAGCCCCACCGTCTGGTTGATCCGGATCGACGTGAAGGCGAGCCCGGCGAGCTGCCCGGCCTCGATGATCAGGCTGAGGCCCAGGACCACGCCCATGCCGAGCCAGAAGGTGAAGCCGGCGATCACCGTGAGCGCCGCGATCTTGGCGGTGGTCAGGCCCTGCCGGGCATAGATCCAGTAACGGATGGTGCCGGCGGTCAGCAGCGGGAAGCCCAGGGTGAAGCTCACCGCGTAGCTCGTGAACGAGGCGAGCGCGGTGATCCGATAGGGCACCTTGATCTTGAGCTGGCGCAGGGCCAGCGCGTCGTAGCCGGTGAGGAACAGGTAGCTGATGCCGACGAACAGGAAGGCGAGGCCGAGTTGCCTGGCGGTGGCCGCCGTGATCGCGGTGCGCACCTCGGCCCAGCTCACGCTCTGGACGAGCTTCCACAACACGCCGAGGGAGACCGCGAACAGCACGATACTGGCGGCCGTGCCGATCCAGGCATAGCGGCTGCGCCGGCTCTTGCGGCCTGCGGCTGCGGCCTCCTGCTGGACCGGTTCGGCCGGCTCGGCCGGCTTCCGGTGCTGTCCCTGAAAGTTCATGGAAACTTCATGCCGTTCGGCGTCCGCCCTACCGGCTGCGCGGCCCGGCCGAAGGCCATGGGCCCGCGCCGGATGGTCCCGGACCGCGGCCGGTTGCCTCGCATGTAGGCCGAACATCCGCGCAAGGCCAGGGAAGTTGCCGCCGGAACGGACGTTCTATGCTCAGGCGGTTGCCCCATCGAGCAGCGCGGCCGCCTCCGACAGGCCGCGCCGGATCCGGGCCGGCACCTCCGGCGACGTGCAGACATAGGTCGGACTGGGATGTGGGATCCGGATGACCGGCAGGCGGGGACGTAGGGCCGCGATCGCTGACGCCGCCTCGCCGGCGTAGCGGCCGGCCAGGACCGCCACGGCGAGGCGCGGCAGCAGGTCGAGGAGCGGTGCCAGGTAGGGCGTGGCCGCCGCGACCTCGGCCCGGCGGGGCGCCCGGTTGAGGGCACCTTCCTGGTGGATCAGCCACGGCACGGCGTTCCAGATCAAGGTGTCGGCCCGGGCGATGCCGGCCTCGGCGAGGAAGCGGAACAGGTTGGCGGCGGTGCCGTTCGCGCTGTCACGGGTGACGAAGCCGGTGCGCAGCACCGCCGGGCCGGGCGTCTCCAGCAGGAGCAGCATTCGCGCGCCGACCCCGCCGTCCAGCGGATCGGGTATGGGCACCGGGGCGCCGCGCTCGGCGGAGATCCGCACCGCGAGCGTCCGGATCGGCGCGATGTGAGGCGCCGCGATCAGCGCGCGGCGGGCCGCCAGGGCATCCGGATCGGCCAGCGATTTCGGCGCAAGCGGCTCAGCCGGCATCGAGGCCGGGGATCGCGGCGCCGAGCCGGCCCGAGAGGCGGAACCGCTCGATGCCATTCTCCCGGGCAAGCCGCGCGTCGAGGCCCGCCGGGCCGCCGAACTGGAAGCCGATCTGGCTGGCATAGGCCGCGCAGGCGGCGCGCTTCCGGGCCTGAGCATCCGGACCGAGGGTCACAGTCCGCCCGGGAAGCTCGGCGAACAGGGCGGCGAGCGGTTCCCGGGGCGCGGCCTCGCGCACCGTGTAGGGAAAGTCGCGCCACCACAGGATCGGGGTTCGCGGATCGAGGCCGCGCAGCGCCCGGACCGCCTGGACGTGGTCGACATGGCCGCCGATCGCCTGCGGCGCGAGGAGGAGATCGGGATTTTTCTCCGCGATCAGGTCCGCGATGGCGGGGGCGAGGTCGGCTGCAATGCCGTCATCGGCCCGTGTCTCGGAAAACAGCTCCGATGCCGCGCCGTAGCCCCGGTGCGGCGCCTCCCGGAACGGCAGGTGCACGGGCGGGGCGATGCCGAGCGCGGCAGCGGCCTCGGCGTCTTCGTCCCGGCGCAGCGCCATGTAGTCGATCTCGGCCGGCAAGCCCTTGTCGAGCTGGCAGGCGAGCGCGAAGCCCTTCGGATCGGCGACGCTGCCGGTGAACAGGGTCGCCATCACGACGCGCCATCCGCCCTGCGCGAGCCGCGCCAGGAGGCCGCCGCAGGAGAAGGCCGCGTCGTCGAGATGGGGGGAGAGGGCGAGCGCGGTGGGCATGGGGTGACCGGGCCTCAGAGCAGATGCGGCTCGGCGCGGAAGCGGCAGGTCGGATCGAAGGGGAGGTCCTCCGCGAAATCGGTGGCCGGCGCCTCGCCCCGCACCCGCGCGTAGACCTCCATGATCTGGCGCCCGACCGCATGCCACGAATAGACCCGCCGGCACTCCTCAAGGCCAGTGCGCGCGATGCGGCGCCGCAGATCGGCGTCGGTGATGATCCGGGTGAGCGCAGACGCCAGTGCCGGGACGTCGCCCGGGTCGACCAGCAGGCCGTTCTCGCCGTCGCGCAGGCAGTCCGAGACGCCGACCGCGTGGCACGAGACCGTAGCGAGGCCGGCCGCCAGCGCCTCCAGGATCGTGTTGGAAAAACCCTCGGCGTAGGTCGGCGAGACGAACACGTCGGCGCGGCGGTAGAGATCGGGCACGGAGCCGTAGTCGGCATAGCCCGTGAAGGCGATCTCGCGCTCCGAGAAGGCGTGCTCCGCGGCGAGCGCCTTGGCCGGGTCCACGTCGGGCCCGATCCCCGAGATGGTGGCGGCGAAGGGCGCGCCTTGCGCGCGCAGGAGCGCCAGGGCCTCGATGAAGTCGAGCACGCCTTTCCGGCGATCGACCCGGCCGTGGTAGAACAGGCGCACCGGCCCGGCATGGGGCGCCGGCAGCCCGTCGGGTGTCCCTTGCGCGAACCGATCGGTGTCGACCGCACCGGGCACGATGGTGAAGCGGGCCGGGTCCGAGCCGAGGCGCCCGCAGACCTCCTCCACGAAGGAGGCGCCGCCGATCAGCAGCGCGTTGGCGTGGGCCAGCACTTCGCACATGGCGACGCGGTGGGTCTCACAGCAGGAGCCGACCCAGTGGCCGTCGCCGCCCTGGATCGAGACCACGCACGGCACCCCGAGCTTGCGCGCTGCGAGCAGCACCGCCCAGCCGGTCGGGTAGCCGTACTGCGCGTGCAGGATGTCGAAGGGCTTGTTGGCGTGCTCTTGAGCGATGGCGTCCACCATGGTGGCGATGTCGCGCTCGAAATCGCCGGTGGTCTGCTCGCCGAGCTGCTCCAGGCCGATCACCCGCACCCCCGGCACAGCCGGCGGCGGCCCGCCGCCGTAGACCCGGGTACCGAAGGCATCGCCGCGGTACTGCGAGATCATCGTCACGTCGTGGCCGGCACCTGCGAGCTCGCGCAGGAGGTTCTGCGCGTAGACGCTCATGCCGGATATGGCGGGAAAGTAGCGGCGGCTGAGGAAGAGGATTCTCATCAGTAACCGCCCCTCAACGGGTCGTGCGGTTCAGCATTGGCACGCGCCCTCCCTCCCCCCTCTGCGAGGGAGGGTACCCTGCGCAGCAGGGGGGGAGAGGGGCGGCGCGACGTTGGCGGATGTGTCACCTGGCACGCTTCATCCGGAACCCGCGCTCCCCCCTTGCGGGACTTCGTCCCGACCCGACTCCCTTCGGGGGCCACCCTCCCCCGCAGAGGGGGTAGGAAGGATGCTCGTGACCGACCGTTCATCGGCAATGGGTTCAGACCGTACCGCTCAAGACCCGAGATCGATCCGACATCCTGGACCGACAGGGCTGCCGCCCTCACTGCCATTGCCGCCGCGTCTCCTGCTTGCCGGCCAGCACCGGCCCCGGACGGCGGCAGCCGCGGAGGTATTCCAGCGCCTGCGGGATCATCACGTCGGCCCGGTGGCTCTCGCGGGACAGCTCGACGCAGATCAGCTTGCCGAAGCCGACCTCTTCCAGCGCCTCCAAGACGCCCGGCACGTCCATGTCGCCCTCGCCGAAAGGCAGATGGATATGGCTGCCGCGCTTCATGTCCTCGATCGCCACGGTGCCGATCCGGTTGGAAAACTCCCGCACCGCCGCCGCCGGCTCACGCTCGCCGGTGACGAGGCAGTGGCCGGTATCGAGGGCGAGCTTCAGGCCCGGGATGGCGAGGGCGGCGTAATCGTCGAGCGTCTCGACCAGCATGCCGGGCTCGGGCTCCAGGCAGGGCACCACCCCGGATTCGGCGGCGAAGGAAGCGACCGCGTGCAGCCCCTCCTCCATCCAGCGCCGGGCCTCGCCGTGATCGACGCCGGGCTTCGGCACGCCCGCCCAGAACGAGACCGCCTCGGCGGAGAGCATGGCGCCGATCTCGATCGCCCGCTTGAGGAAGCCGACGCGCCGGGCGCGGCCCGCGCCGTCGGCCGTCACGAGTGTCGGCTCGTGCTTGGCGGAGGGATCGAGCAGGAAGCGCGCGCCCGTCTCGATGACGCAGGCCAGCTCCAGCTTCTCCAGCAGGCTCGCCACCCGGCCGGCCTCCGCCGACCAGGTCTCGGCGAAGGGATCGAGGTGGTGGATGTCGAGGGTCAGCGCGACGCCGTCGTAGCCCGCGGCCTTGATCAGGTGGAGCGCGTCGTCGAGGCGGTGGTTGGCCGCGCCGTTGGTGTTGTAGGCGAACCGGAGCGTCACGCCGCCCTCCCCTTCCGCTGGGCTAGGCGGAACGGCGCGTGGTGCGATTCCGGCTCGCGGTAGAGCGGATAGTGGCGCCCGACGATCCGCTCGGCCAGGGCCACGTCGAACAGAGGCTGGCCGCCGAACCGCTCCAGGGCCTCCGGGGTCAGGCGCACCGGACGCAGGGTCTCGCTCTCGGCGCCGAACTTGATCAGCGGATGGCCGCGGTCGAGGAGCTTCTTCGTGTTGCGCTCACCGATCCGGTAGTAGCTCATGGTCTCGACCTCGAGCCCCGGCACGATCGCCTTCACGACGCCGACCCCGCCGCCGGGGGGCGTGCAGTCGACGTAGAGCACGTCGAAGCCGGCCTCCAAGAGACGGTCGCAGGCGATCTTCCCCCTGGCATGGCCGTCGGCGGCCGGGGTGGAGGGCAGATCCGAGAAGCGCTTGGTGCTGCGCTGGGCATAGACGGTGTCGGCGAGGACCCCGCGCAGGTCGGCGGCCGGCATCTCGATCCATTCGAGCATCGCCTGGAGGGCGCGGCTCTCCTCCAGATCCAGACTGGGCAGCGCTTTTTGAATGAACGCGTCGACGTAGCCCGGCGGGGTCACGGTGGCGGCCATGTCGAGGGGGCCGTGGCCGAAGGCCTTGCGGACCCGGGCGGCCTGGAACTCCAGGAGCGCCTTGCGCAAGGCCCGATCCCGGTCCGGATCGCAGGCCTCGCCGCAGGCCGAGAGGGCGATCGGCGCCGGGGTGCGCGCCGGATCCTCGTCGTAGCCGACGACGTAGAGGTTGGTGAGGCCGAACTGGTCGGTGGCGAATTTCGGCAGCGCCCGGATGCCGAGCGCCTCCAGCCGGGCCAGCATCGCGGCGTTCTCCGGGCCGATGCCGTCGAGGTCGAGCATGACGCCCTGGTCCAACGCCCGGAACAGCAGGCCGTTGCCGTCCCGCTGGAGCAGTTCCAGCACGCCGTGTCCCAGGGCGAAGGGCACGTCGGGGCCAGCGCCGAGGCCGTTGGTGATCAGGTTGGTGAAGGGTTTGTAGCCCTCGGACAGCTCGAAATAGTCGGTGGCCGCGATGTCGAGCGGCATCAGCACGATCTCGCCCGTGGCGTGCCGGACCGTCGGCGTCCATTCGAGCACCGTGTCGCGGTCGACCGGGGAGCCGGCGGGCAGGCAGAGGGTCAGCGGATCGGCGACGGATTTCGCGCCGTAGACGCGGGCGAGGTCGTTGTAGCTCGCCCGCTCCTTGGCCCGTGGCAGGACCGCGAGCGAGGGCATCAGGTTCTCGGCGATCTCCGCGACGGCGCCGATCAGCGCCTCGTCGTCGGTTGCGCCGTAGCCGATGCCGGACGGCATGGCGCCGACGAAGAACGGATCGTCGAGGAACAGGGCAACGAACCAGACCGGCACGCCGGTGCGATCGAGCGGCGCCAGCGGGAAGCCGACGATGCGCCCCTCCGGCAGGATGTCGAGATAGGCCCTGACCGGATCGGGAAGCGTCTCGGGCAGGCCCTCGATCATCCGCTTGGCGCCGAAGCGGTAGGGACGCGGCGCCTTGATCCGCTCGTGGCGGGCGCGGTCGTCCTGGTCGTGGAAGGCGTCTGCGTTGCTCACGTCGTGTTTCCGTCTTCCTCGAACCGCCTGTCGCCTCGGTCCCACCCACCAACCTCATCCTGCGGTGACCGCGAAGCGAGCCTCGAAGGAGGGCTCCAGGCAGCCGCGCGATCCCTGGAGCCCTCCTTCGAGGCCTCCGCTGCGCTTTGGAACCTCAGGATGAGGGCGTGAGTGGGAGATGCCGGGGTTTGGTTCCGTAATCGAATATCCTGTCCGCTACCCCTGCCCGTAGGCACGGGCGACGAGGCGCATGGTGTGAAGGTCGCGGGACGCCGAGTAGGCGGCTCGCTCCTCGGGCCGCCGCAGGGCCGAGCCGAAGGCACGCACCTGCTCGGTGAAGGGCGAGCTGTCGGCGTCGAAGGCGAGCGGCTCCGCGCGGCCGCTCGCGCCGTCGATGAACGTCAAGGACCCGCCGGCGGTCTGGCCCATCGTGTCCTCGGCGACGAGCATGCCCTTCGTACCGACCACCTCAAGGCGACGGCGCGGCAGCGCGTCGGGGCAATTGTAGGCGACATGCAGGCTCGCCAGCGCGCCGCCCGCGGTCCGCCCGATCAGCAGGGCTCCGTCATCGACCGCGTAATCCTGGGCCTTGGTCTGGGTCAGGGCCGCAAGGTCGGCGATCGGCTCACCGAGCAGGAAATCCACCAGGTCGAGCCCGTGCGGGGCGAGGTCCATCAGGGCACCGCCGCCGGCCTGGGCGGCGTCGATCCGCCAGTTCGGCTGGCCGGCCTCCGACCAGTCGCGCCCGAGCCAGCAGGCGTAGACGATCCGCACCGCGGTCACGGTGCCGACCCGCCCGGCCTCGACCTGCGCGCGGATCGTCCGGTGGGCCGGATGATGCCGCTGGTCGAAGGCCGTCCCGTAGAAGACCTTTCGGGCCTCGACCGCCCGCGTGATCGCCTCGGCGTCACCGAGCGTCGCCGCCATCGGCTTCTCGCACAGGATCGCCTTGCCGGCGGCGGCCAGCGCCTCGACGGCGCCGCGGTGCAGATGGTTCGGCGTCGCCACGTAGACCGCCTCGACCTCGGGCTCGGCGATCAGGCCGGCGAGGTCGGGGTGACCGCGGGCGCCGGCCCGTTCCGCCGCCGCGCGGCTCGTCGGATCGGGATCGCAGACCGCGACCAGCCGGTGCCCGGCGGCGCGGATGCCGGGCTCCATATAATCGCGGGCGACCCAGCCGTAGCCGACGATGCCCCAGCCGACCGCGTCCATCACCAGCGCTCCGGCAGGTCAACGAACTCGCGCACGCGGACGCGCTGCGTCTCGCGTGGGTCGAGATTCTCCACGTAGGTCAGCTGCTCTGGGCCGGGGGAATGGAGCGGATAGGTCGCGCGGGGGGCGTATTCCGCCGCGTAGCGCTCCGAGGGCCAGCGGATGACGTAGCCGTCGCCCTCGGGCGCATAGAGTGGGTTGAGGCTCAGCACGGTGCCGGGCTTCGGCAGGGTCAGACCATCGACCAGGGCCCGCGGCGCCGGCCGCATTCCCGGCCCGCACACCACGGAAAAAGCCTCGCAGCTCCGCAGGGCGGCGGGCTCATGCGGGGCCGGCGCCCGGACTTCGACGAGCGCCCGGGTCAGCTCCGCGTCGTCGTACACCAGGGCGTCGGGGAACAGTTCGGCGATGTCCTCCGCCGTCACCGCCCGGCCGGCCGAGAAGCCCGGGCAGTCGCGGTTGTGGATGTGACTGAGCGCCAGCCAGCCGTCGTCGCCGGCATTCTGGCGCAGGCATTCGAGCAGGGCCGCCTTGTCGTCGAGGAAGTAGAAGGCGTCGTTGCAGGCAACGAGATCGACCGGCGCGCCCGGAATTGCCCAGTGCGGCGAGCCCGCGTCGAAGCAGACGAGCTGCGCTTTCTCGCCCACGACCCAGTGACGGGCCACCCACAGCTTGGCGAAGACCACGTCGGCCCCCGCGACCTTGCAGCCGCGCCGCTGCAACTCGCGCAGGTAGTGGCCGATGCCGCAGGCGAACTCGAAGACGCAGGCCGGCTCGTTCCAGTGCGCCTCCAGCAGCGACAGCCCGGCCAGGAAGGTCGGATCGCTCCAGCGGTGCAGGAAATAGTCGCCGACGCGCCCCCAGCCGAGCAGCGCGACCGCATCGCGCAGGGTTGCGGTGCGCCGGTCCTTGATGAGCCGGATGATGCCCGCAGGGTCGGCAGGCGGGCCGTTCCACCAATCGTCCTGATCGACCAGCAGCGCGGCCAGCGCCTCGTCGAGCTCGCCCGCGTCGAGATGGGCGAGCACCCGCTCGACCAGCACCTCGCGGTTGACCCGCAGGTACGGGATCCCGTCGATGACGGGCCAGCGCGCACCGGTCTCGGCGTCCCGCAGGGCGTGCGGGCCGTCGGCCTTCAGCGGATTGCCGGTGTCCGGCGCGAGGAGTTCGAACGGGATCATGGTTCTCGGGACTGCCCGGGCAGATGGGCCGCGGGGTCCGGCGATCAAGGCAGGGCGCGCGATCAAGGGATGCGCATGTCGGCGAGGACGCGATCGTGGAAGCCCTTCACCGGGCCGGCATGGACCAGCTCCCACTCGTCGAGCACCATCCCCATGGTGGTCGAGGCGCCGCGCAGGTGCTGGGCGATCTGGAGCACCCGGTCGATGCAGTCCGCCGCGTGGAAGGCGCGGCCCTCCCCGGTGGCATCGTCCGGCAGCACCGCGCGGGCGCGCTCGACGTGGGCCCGCAGGGGCTCGGCCAGTTCATCGAGCGCCCACGCGGTGGTGGTCGCCATGATCGGCCCGAGATGGTCGCCGAGCAGCATCTCGCCAGTGAAACCGGCATCCGGCATGGCGGCGTTGTGGAAATGGTGGGCCATGGCGGCCAGGAACACGGTGCCGGGATCCGCCCGGTAGAACGGGCTGAGGCACACGCCGTAGACCGCCACAATCAAGCAATGCTCAGCGTGGTTCTCCGGCGGCTCCAGCAGGATCCGGGCGCGGCCGGGACAGGTCACGCCGGCCCGCGGCTGCTGCGCCAGGGCGGCGACGAAACCCGGCAGCGGTCCGGGCTGCCCGGGCGCGCGGGGCGCAAGCCGCGCCCGGAGACGGGCTCTGAGATCGGGATCGAGGGCGTCGGTCACGGCATCGAAGCCTGCGACCAGCACCGCGGAGGCCGCCTCCTCCGGGAGGCCGGCCGCGGTCAGGAAGGCGGCGTCGAGGTCGCAGAGACGCGTCGCGGCGAGGGTGGTGGCGGTGATGTCGAGGGCGACGGCGTCGGGCGACGTGCCGCCGGTGAGAAGCCCCCACCCCTGGGCGAACAGCCGCTCCGCGATCGAGCCGGTGCGGCCGGCGGAACGGACACGCTTGAGGTCGTTCATCTCGATCAGGAGATCGCGCAACGCCTCGGGCGCGGCGGGCCCGGATCGGGATGGGGGATTCTCGCTCGACATCGTCTCTTTCAGGCCGCAGGAATTGATCCGGATGGAGACGCGTCCCCAAACCGCCGACCCGCGGGAATCAGTACCGGAATCCCCTCCCCCTTGTGGGGAGGGGTCATGGGTGGGGGTAGCCCGGAAGGCACCCCATCGCCTCGTCCTGCACCGTCCCCACCGCCAACGCCGATCCACAGGGCGAGGAGCGTATGCGAGGGGGCGTCGGCGCCCGTTCAGTGCACGCCGAGCCAGTCCCGCAGCATCTGCTCCTGCTTGCCGAAGGCGTGCTCCGGCCCGTGGCCGTTCTTCACCATCGGGGCCTTGAAGAAGGTCGAGAGCTGCTCCTGCACGCCGCCGTCGCCACGCTTGTGGGCGAGGTCGAGCACGCGGGCGATCTCGATCACTAGCGGCGCCGCCAGGATCGAGTCCTTGCAGAGGAAGTTCACCTTCACCTGCATCCGCTGGCCCATGAAGCCGGTGACGTCGATGTTGTCCCAGGCTTCCTTGTCGTCGCCGCGCGGGCGGTAATAGTGGATGTGCACCAGGTGGTCCTCGACCGGGTAGCCGAGGATCGAGTCCAGCACCGTGCCCTTGGTGTTGAGCTTCGATTGGAGCGAGTTCGGGTCGTTCAGGGCGAGGCCGTCGCGGTTGCCGAGGATATTGGTCGAGAACCAGCCGTCGACGTGCAGCGCGCGGGCCTTGAAGGCGGGGGCCAGCACCGTCTTCATCATGGTCTGGCCGGTCTTGCCGTCCTTGCCGGCGACCGGAACGTTCAGCTCCTTGGAGAGCTCCAGAAGCGCCGGGACATCGGCCGCTACGCTCGGGGTGAAGTTGGCGTAGGGGATCCCGCTCTTGATCGCCGCGTAGGCGTAGAGCATCGCGGGCGAGATCGCCTCGTCGCTCGAATCCAGACCCTTCTCGAAGGCGGCCGTGGAGTTGAGGGCCGGATCGTTGAGGTCGGGCCAGCGCTCGGTGGAGGCGAGGTTCACCACGACCACGTCGTCGAGGTTGCTCTCCTTCTGGAAACGCCGCAGGTCGTTGGCGATCACCGAGACCGCCTCGCGGTGGTCCTTGGCGACGATGCGGTTCTGGCCATCGATGTTCTTGCAGAACTTGGCGCTGCCCACCGCCGGCCAGGGCGTGATGCCCTTCAGCGCCGTGGCGCCGTCCTCGATGTCGTCCTTCGAGAGCACGCCGTGGCCGCTCGCGGCGGTGGCGAGGTCGTCGCCGTTCAGGTCCCAGCCGCCGAAGACCAGATCCTTGTAATCGGCCATGCCTGCCACGGAGAGGCCGGCGAGCGGCAGCCCGTCGAGCCGGTTCGAGCCGGATTTGATCATCTCGATGCCGGCGATGGCGGTGGTGGCGACGGCGCCACCCATGCCAACGAACGCGACACCGACGCGGCGACCGGACTGCATGCTCATTGGAAACTGGTGTCCTTAGTGCGGACGCGGGTGGCGTCTTGGCGGTTACGTCCTGGGACGGACAGTTCGACCCCCCCGGGGCCGTTCCTAACTGGCTCAGCGCTGCCGCGTTCCAAGCCGAATGCGACAACTTCGCCCCGTCATCACGCGGCTATCACGCACGCAGAGCCTCTTTCGGCGCAAGAGAACTCACCAAAACAAGACCTTGGCGCCGTCCTCGTCTGTAACGGCTCCGGAACCGCTTCGGTACCGGCGGCGGCGATCCGCGTCCTTAAGGCGCCCCTAATCCGGGCGGTTAACCCTTCGTTGACCGTGCCACGCTTGGATCACGGGGTCGTCCCATTCTGGTCACGGCCGGCGCCGATACGGCCGCCGCTCAAAAGAGCCCGGCCGCCAGACGCCGGGCCGACGCAAGGACCAATCTGAAAAGGACCGAAGATGGGGGTTTTCCCGGAGCCGGCGCGTTGCGCCGACGACGTGAGCCGACTCGTGCCGAACGCGAGCCGTTTCGAGGATGAAGCCGTGGCGTGGCTGCCGCGGGCCGGCCGCAAGACGGCGCGCCGGTCGTCGCGCCATGCGCACCGGAACCGGCTGCGTCAGGTCACCGGCAAAGTTACGGGAACCGTGGCGCTGGGGCTCATCGCCGGGTTCGGCCTGCCGCAGGCCGCCTTCGCGCCCGCCTATTTCGCACCCCCGGCCCAGGCCCACGACCGGGTCGACATCAGCCCGCGCGCCGCCCAGGCCCTCGCGGCCGGGACCCCGGTGCAGGAGACCGGGACGCCAGATCCCTCGGCCCAGGACATGGTCCTCCGCTCGAGCCTCGATCAGGATCTGCCGCAGGACGCGTCGCAGGAGACGGCAACGGCGGTGTCGCCCCGATGGAACGGCCTGCCCGTGCCGGAGCAGGAGCCGGCGACGACGGAGCTGATCCAGGACGACCTCGCGGCCCTGCCTCGGGTCACGCAGGAGCAGGGCGAGGACGCCGTGCGCTTCGGCGAGCGGTCCGTACCGCGCAAGGTGGTCGACACGATCGTCAAGGCCTCCGACGAGGCCGGCGTCGACCCCGTCTACATGATGGCGCTGGCTGACAAGGAATCGAGCTTCGACACCGACGCCAAGGCTGCGACCTCCTCGGCGCAGGGTCTGTTCCAGTTCGTCGCCCGGACGTGGCTGGAGATGATCCGCGATTACGGCGCCCGTTACGGGCTCGCCGAGGAGGCCGCCGCCGTGAAGGGCCGGGGCTCCGCGATCACGGTGGCGGGTCCCATGCGGTCGCGGGTGCTCAGCCTGCGCAACGACCCGCGCGTGGCGGCGCTGATGGCCGCCGAGCTGATCAAGCGCGATCGCGAGCGGATCGAGGCCCGGGTCGGCCGGGCTTTGACCACGACCGAACTCTACCTCGCCCATTTCCTGGGCACGGCGAGCGCCGGGCGCTTCCTTTCGCTCTCCTCCGACAAGCCCGACGAGGTGGCGGGCCGTGCGTTCCGGAGCGCCGCCCGAGCCAATCGCGGCCTGTTCACCGAGGCGGACAACGGCAAGCGCCGGAGCCTGACCGTGTCGGAGTTGCACGAGCGGCTCGACGGCATGATCGACCGGCGGCTCAGCCGCTATCAGGGCGTCGCCGCGGTGGCGGAGGCGCTCGACAAGGCGCAGGCACAGACCGATGTCGCCGGTGAGGATACGGCCCCGGCGACCGGCAATCGCCGCATCGAGGTGACGGAAGCGCTGCCGCCGAACGGGGTGTGACGACCGTCCGACCGACGCCCCTCCCTCCTCCGCGGGGGGCGGGAATCACGCCGAACCCGCCCCCTCAATGCCCGCCAGCCGGCGCCCCGCCGCCGAGCCTGACGCTCTTCAGGCTCAGCGCGATCGGCACCGCGCAGGCGGCGACCAGCCCCAGCACCCAGAACACGTCGATATAGGCCCAGTAGGCGACCTGCGTGCTCAGCACGCTGCCGATCCAGGCCGTCGCCTGGTTCTGTGCCTCGACGCCGGCATAGCCGTGCTCCGAGAAGTACTGCGTCGCCTGCCGCATCGTCTCCTGATAGGCGGGCGCGGACGGGGTGATGCTCTCCACCAGCCGGCTCTGATGGAACTGGCTCCGATAGGCCAGGATGTTCTGGGCGAGCGAGACACCCATCGAGCCGCCGACGTTGCGGGCCACGTTGATCAGCGCCGAGGCCTGATCGGTCTGGTCCTTGCGGATCCCCTCGTAGGAGGCCGAGGTGATCGACAGGAACACCATCGGCAGGCCGATGCCGATATAGATGCGCGACCACGCGAAGAACGCGAAGGTCGTTGTGCCGTTGAGCCGCGTCAGGTCGTACATGCCGAGCGCCACGATCAGCATGCCGGTGGCGATCAGCCATTTCGGCTGGATGTAGGCGGAGACGCGCCCCGTCATGAACATCATCACCACCGTAACGATCCCGCCCGGGCCCAGGACCAGCCCCGACAGGGTGGCGGTGTAGCCGTAATAATCCTGCGTGATCTGCGGGATGAACTGCGTGGTCGAGATCAGGATCGCGCCGGTGAACATCATGACGATGAAGCAGGATCCGAACTGGCGGTTGCCGATCAGGCGCAGGTCGACCGCCGGGTTCTTCTTGTTCAGGAGCCACGGGATCATGGCGATGAACGAGACGATCATCAGCAGGCCGGAGACGTTCATCAGCGTGGAGGTGCCGAACCAGTCCTTCCGCTGCCCCTCGTCGAGGATCACCTCCAGGGAGCCGAGGAACAGGGCGACCAGCAGGAAGCCCACGATGTCGAAGCGGATGCCCTTGCGCACCAGGGCGCGGCGCTCCTTCTTGGCCGCATCGCTGTCCTCGATCAGCCAGTACATCAGCCCGAGGGCGATCACGCCGACGGGGCCGTTGATCAGAAAGCACCAATGCCAGGAGGCGTTGTCGGACAGCCAGCCGCCGAGCGTCGGGCCGATCACCGGGGCGACCACGATGGCGACGCCGTAGAGCGCGAAGGCCTGGCCGCGCTTCTCGGGCGGGAAGGAATCCGCCAGGATCGACTGCGCGAGCGGCGCCATGCCGCCGCCGCCGAGCCCCTGGAGCACGCGGAAGAACAGGAGCGATTCCAGGCTCCAGGCGAAGCCGCACAGGATCGACGAGATCGTGAACAGCCCGACCGACCACATGAAGAAGGCCTTGCGGCCGTAGCGCTTGGCCAGGAAGCTCGAGGCCGTGAGCGTGATCGCGTTGGCCACGAGGTAGCTCGTCACCACCCAGGCCGCCTCGTCGGGGCCGACCGCGAGACCGCCCGAGATGTAGCGGAGCGCCACGTTGGCGATGGTGGTGTCGAGCACCTCCATGAAGGTCGCGAGCGCCACGACGCCCGCGATCAGCCAGGGATTGTGCCCGCCCGGCGCCTTCTTCGAGGCCGTCGTGCCGGACGATGCCGTGCCGGCCACGGCGCTCACCGCACCGTGACGCTGGGGACGATCGACATGCCCGGGCCGATCGAGACGTCCGTCGGCCAGTCCTTGACCACGATCTTCACCGGGATGCGCTGGGTCACCTTCACGTAGTTGCCGGTGGCGTTCTGCGCCGGCAGCAGGCTGAAGGCCGTGCCGGACCCCGGCTGGACCGAGGCCACGGTGCCGCGGATCTTCCGGCCCGGATAGGCGTCGATCGCGAGATCGACCGGCTGGCCTGGACGCATGTCGTTGATCTGCGTCTCCTTGAAGTTCGCGGTGACCCAGATGTCGTCGGGCACGAACATCGACAGGGTCTGACCCGCCTGGGCGAGCTGGCCGATCCCGCCGGTGAGCCGCACGACGCGGCCCGCCTGGACCGAACGGACCGTGGTGTATCCGAGGTTCAGCTCGGCCTGCTCGACCTGGGCCCTGTCGCGGGCGAGCTGTGCCTGCGTCGAGGCCTTCTGGGCCTCCAGCGCGCCGATCTGCTTCTGCGCCGCGACCACGCTAGCATTGGCGCTCTGCAGCGAGGCCTGACGCTGCTGGAGGGTCGAGGTGGCCGATTGCGATTGCTGGATCGAGCCCGAGCCGCGCTCGGCGAGGTCCTTGTAGCGGGCCGCATCCTCCTGGGCGAACTTCAGGGCCGCCTCGGCGGTGGCGACCTGCGCCTTCGACACGTCGATATTGGCGTTCTGAGCCTGGATCTGGGCATCGATATTCTTGATTCCGGCTTGATCGGCCTCGATCTGCGCCTTCGCCTGATCGAGGGCGATCGCGTAGTCCCGCTGGTCGATCTGGAACAGGATCTGGCCCGCCTCCACGTGCTGGTTGTCGGTGACCGGCACGTCGACGAGATAGCCGCCGACCTTGGGTTGGATCGAGATGCTGCGGGCATCGACGAAGGCATCGTCGGTGTTCTCGTACGGGTGCATGTAGAGCAGCCAGTAGAAGAAGATGCCGACGCCCAGAGCGATGACCGCGAGCGCGCCGAGCAGGAAGGCCCAGGGATGCCGCCGCAGGATATTGGGGCGGCGCTGATCGCCGTCCGCGTCGTCCTCCCCCGCCTCGTCCTGCGTTTCCCCGCCCGCGTCCTGGGCCGGCTGATCCGCGTCCTCCGAGCCCGGCTTCTTCCGGGCGGTCTCGCGGTTCCGTTCGGACCGTCCGAGATCCAGCACATCGCGATCCGGCGCCACGCGCTGCGCGGAATCGCGTTCACCGGCACCGGCCCGGTCCTCGGACGGCCGCGCGCGCGCCTCGGCCTCTGAGACCTGCCGCTGATCATCAAACATGGGGAGTCATCGCCCGATGGGCCGGCCACCTCGCGGCGACCGGGCGCTGCACATCGCCCGCCTCGACGTGCAAAAGCCGGCCACGAGCCCAAGGTTCCATGACGGGGCGTCCGCTCACAGGAACGGTTGCCCGGGTGCGGCGTTCTGCGCCGGAAACCTCTGCCGTTCACGGCTTTGTTCCGGAGTCCCGCCATGACCAGCAGTCCCCAACCGCCGCGCGGACCGACGACCACCTCTGCCGGCGGCATTCCACTGGTCGGCGTCGCGCGCCTCGATGCCATGAGCGCGGCGCTCGCCCGCAACTGGTGGCTCGTCGCCCTGCGCGGCGTCGTGGCGATCCTGTTCGGCGCCCTCGCCTTCCTCGCGCCGGGCGCGTTCGTGCTGTCCCTCGTCCTGTTCTTCGCCGCCTACATCTTGACCGACGGCATCGTCGCCATCCTGGGCGCGATCCGCGCCGCGCAGCATCACGAGCGCTGGGGCTTCCTGCTCCTGGAGGGGATCGTCGACATCGTCGTGGCGGTCGCCGCCGTGCTGGTGCCCAGCGCCGCCGTGTGGGCCTTCGTGCTCCTGCTCGCGGCCTGGGCGCTGGTGACCGGAGGGCTGATGATCGCGGCGGCCTTCCGCCTGCATCTCCATTACGGGCGCTGGTGGCTGGGGCTCGGCGGGCTCGTCTCGATCCTCTTCGGGATCGCGCTCCTGATCGAACCGGGCATGTCGGCCCTGGTGCTGACGTGGTGGATCGGCAGCTACAGCTTGGCCTTCGGCGTGCTGCTGCTGATCCTTGCGTTCCGGCTCCGCAGCCGGCACGGCCCCGCCGGGCCGCCGTCGACACTGCCCGGGCGGTGATCCCGCGGGACACGGGACTGCGTCGTGGCGACGGAAGGACAGGGAGCCCGATGAGGCCTAGAACGAAGTCTCGTCCGGCATGATCGGCCCTGGAAACCGCACGCGATGACGCCTGATGCGCCTGAGAGCGCCCCGGCCGACAGGCCGACAGTCCAGAATACCGGACGGGACCGGGATGCCGGGGCGCCGGATCCGCGCTCGGCGGCCCGGGATGCGCGACGCGCCGCCGGCGACCTCATCCGCAGCCTGTGGTCCCTGATCGTGGCGGGCGGCCTGGGCATCGCCGGTGTGGGGCGTGCCGCAGCGGTCCGGTCGCGCGGCCTGCTGGAGCGGCGGCGCAGCGCCGGCCCGGCGCCCGCATCGCCGGAAACGGCCGCGGCCCCGCCGCGTCCCGGCACCGCGTTCCCGCTCGCCGCGCGCCTGCGCGGCCGGCCGATCCTGCTCACCATCGGGGCCGCGATCCTGCTGCCGGTCCTGGCGCTGTTCCTCTACCTGCTCGCCGCCTTCCTCACCCTGCCGCCGCTGGGCGGAGCCGTGGTCGAGAGCGGCCAGCGGGCGATCACGGTCGAGGCCGATGACGGGCGGGTCTTCGCCACCCGGGGCAGTTTTCGCGGGCAGAAGCTCACCGCGGCCGACCTGCCGCCGCACCTCGCCCAGGCGATCGTGGCGATCGAGGACCGGCGCTTCTACAGCCACTGGGGCATCGACCTGCGCGGGCTCGTCCGCGCCGCGTACCGCAACGTCCTCGGCGGCGGCGTGCGCGAGGGCGGCTCGACCATCACGCAGCAATATGCCCGGCTGACCTCCCTCAACCAGGAGAAGACGCTCTGGCGCAAGGTCCAGGAGGCGATCCTGGCCCTCCGGCTCGAATCGACCATGAGCAAGGACGAGATCCTGCTCGGCTATCTGGACACCGCTTATTTCGGCGCCGGAGCGTACGGCGCCGACGCGGCGGCGCGGCGCTATTTCGGCAAACCCGCCAAGGCGTTGAACCTGCCTGAATCGGCCATGCTGGCCGGGCTGGTGCGCGCGCCCTCGCAGCTCGCGCCGACGCGCAACCTCGGCGGCGCAAAGGAGCGGGCCGACGTGGTGCTCCAGGCCATGGTGGAGACCGGCGCGATCACCCAGGCCGAGGCCGACGCGGCCCGCCGCCAGAGCGTGACCCTGAAGTCGCCCCCCGAGGCCCCGCCGGGCACCAACTACTTTCTCGACATGATCGCGGGCGACGTGAAGCGGCTCGCCGGCAAGGACGGCGACCTCACCGTCCGCTCGACCCTGAACCTCGATCTCCAGAGCCTCGCCGAGGGCGTCGTGGCCCGGCGCCTCGACAAGGACGGGCGCCGCCGCAAGGTCGGCCAGGCCGCCATGGTGGTGCTGTCGAAGGACGGCGCGATACTCGCCATGGTGGGCGGGCGGGACTACGAGGACAGCCAGTTCAACCGCGCCGTCCAGGCCAAGCGCCAGCCGGGCTCCCTGTTCAAGCTGCTGGTCTATCTGACCGCCTACGAGCAGGGCTACACGCCGGATTCCATCATGGTCGACCGGCCGGTGCAGATCGGCGACTGGGAGCCGGAGAACGACGATGGACGCTACCGCGGGTCGGTGCCGCTGCGGACCGCCTTCGCGCTCTCGATCAACACGGTGGCGGCCCAGCTCGGCCAGGAGGTCGGCATCCCGGCGGTGATCGCCACCGCGCGCAAGCTCGGCATCCAGTCCGACCTGCCGAACGTGCCGAGCCTCGTGCTCGGCTCCGGCGCGGTGAGCCTGCTGGAGATGACCCGGGCCTACGGCTCGGTCCTGTCCGGCCGCACCCCGCTCCAGGCCTACGGCATCCAGGCGATCCGCGGGTCCGCTCCGCAGCCGCTCTACATCCAGACCGACCCCGCGCCGACCCCGGGCCTCGCCCAGGAGCCACGCACGATGATGCTCGACTCGCTTCAGGCCGTGGTCGAATCCGGGACCGGCAAGGCGGCGCGGGTGCCGGGCCAGATCATCGGCGGCAAGACCGGCACGAGCCAGGATTTTCGCGATGCGTGGTTCGTCGGCATGACGCCGGACCTCGTGGTCGGGATCTGGGTCGGCAACGACGACGACAGCCCGATGAACCGGATGTTCGGCGGCGAGATGCCCGCCGGCATCTTCCACGATTTCGTCCAGCGGGCGGCGGAGAAGCTCGCCAAGGGCAAGCCGCGCCCCTCGGCCGAGCGGGCGGAGCCGGCCCGGGCGGCCGCGCCCGCCGCGGTCCCGGCCGCCGCCGCAGAGGTGCGCGGCGTCCCGGAGGTGATCGACACCGGGACCCTCAATCTGCGCGGACGCGTCGTGCATCTGCTCGGCGTCGACGGCGAGCGCGGTCACCTCGCCCGGCAGCTCGCGAGCTACCTGCGGCGACGGGAGGTGGTCTGCACCGGCCTGTCCGACGGCGCCACCGCCCGCTGCCAGATCGAGGGCGACGACCTGGCCGGGCTGATCCTGGCGGCCGGCGGCGCCCGCGCCACGGAGGACGCGCCGCCGGACCTGCTCGGCGCCGAGGAACAGGCGCGCGCCGAGCGCGTGGGTTTGTGGGGTCGCTGACGGCTCAGCCGCGTTGGAGCTTGGCGAGGGTCAGCGGGTCCGGTTCGGCCTCGAAATACGTCGCCAGCGCCTCGGCGAAGAGGGGCTCGTCGGGCGCAGCGGCGGCGAACAGCGTCATGCTGGAGCGGAACTTCACGTCGTCCGGAGAGCCGAAGATCGCGTGCGCCGAACGGCCGGACACCCGGTTCACCGCCGCCGTGCAGGCCCGCAGGCGCTCGCCCAGCGTCGGATGCTCGAGATAGGCTCGCGCCTCCTCCAGGGAGCCGATCGCGTAGCGCCGCGCCATCGGGCTGGAACCGAGGCCCGCGATCTGCGGAAAGATGAACCACATCCAGTGGCTCCGCTTCTCCCCCGCTTCCAGCTCCGCCACGGCGCGCGCGTAGATTCCCGCCTGAGCCTCGACGAACCGATCGAGATCGTAGGGTTCCGCCATCACCTCCGCTCCCGTCGCGGGCTTCGCGACGCGCGATCGGTGACGCGCCGGCCGCCCCGGTGTAAGCGCTGCCGATGCTCGGTACGCTCGTCGCCTTCATGGTCGCGAACCCCGCGACCAGTCACGCTCTGACGGCCATCCTCGAGACCGTCGGAATGGCAGCCGCCCTGACCCTGCTGCGCGCCCCGCGGCCGGAGGGCACCGCCGCGCTCCTCGTCTCGACCTACTATTACGGCCGGGAGGCCGGGCAGCGCGAGCACGACATCAAGCATATGGGCTGGGACGCCGTCCAGGCGCATCTCGGCGCTGAGTTCCTGTACGGCTGGTCGCTGCCGAACCTTGAGCAGTGGGTGGCGCCGACCTGCGCGGCCTGGGCAATCGCAGGCGCGATCGTCTGGCTTCGCGCACGAATGGGGCGGGGCGTCGGCGTGCTCCGATGATCCAGCCCGGACCGGCGCTCAGGTCCACGCGAACGGACCGTCCGAGGGGCCGATCTCGCTCCTGTCGCCGAGGAGCCGCCGCCCCGAGGCGATGATCTGGACCGTGTCGCGGCTGCTGCACTGGCGCCGGGCCAGGGCCTCCAGGTCGCGCAGGTAGTCGATCACCGGGCTGCGCTGCTTCTCGCCCTGCCCGATCATCGGCTCGACCTTGGCGGTCACCGTGCCGGCGACCGTGTCCCAGAACTCGGGTGGGCAGCCCGCGGGTTCCCGGATTGAAGGCTCGTGCATCGCTCGTCCCCTCCTGCCGCAGAGGCTGGGCTTCTCGGGCGATTGACTGCGATTCGCATTCACTCATGTTGGAGGCCGCAACACGATCGGGCGATCACCCCGACGCGCTCGCGCCATCGTCATCCGGGATCCCCGGAGATCCCATCCCACGACGGGCAGGACGGGGGCTGCCTTCGTGCGTTTGCTCCCTGACGGATACGCGGGGGATCACCATGGCGGCCGATAATTCGCCGACTCAAGACCGATCGGTTCAACGCGGTCAGACCGGACGACAGGGGGAGACACGCCTCCGCTCGATCGCCAAAGCCGTGAGCTGGCGCGTCGTCGGCAGCCTCGACACGCTGCTGCTGTCGTACCTGTTCACGGGAAACGTCCTCGTCGCCGGCTCGATCGCGTCGACCGAGACCGTGACCAAGACGGTGCTCTACTACCTGCACGAGCGCGGCTGGGAGCTGGTTTCGCTCGGCCGGGCGTGAGGGGCAATCGGGCGCGGAAAGTCCGGCCTTCAGTCCAAAGCCCCCGTGGCTGGGGTCCACGGGGGCCTCGGTCTCCGGACGATGGGCGGGGGCGCCCGTTCCGGTTACTTGATCAGGGCGAGGAGCGCCTTGCCGGCCTTGGTGTTCAGCTCCATGGCGTCGAGGGTGCCGTCGCCGTCCGGATCCGCCATCTTGAAGCGCTCGGCGACCGCTGCGAGGTACTCCTTCTTGTCGAGGGTGCCGTCGCTGTCCGGATCGGCCTGCTTCACGCCGGCCGCGCTCAGGCGGCCCTTCAGCTCGCGGGCGTCGAGGGTGCCGTCGGAATCCTTCTCGAGCCGGTCGAAGGTCGCGGAGGCCACCGCCTCGACTTCCTTCATGTCCACCGTGCCGTCATTGTCGGTGTCGATCATCTTGACGGCGCTCGCGCCGCCCGCCGTCTTCGCCAGCGCGGCCGGGACCGACAGGCTGGACACGGCGAGGACCATCGCGGCGAAACCGCTGAGAACACGTAGGGTCATTGCCAAATTCTCCCGAAACTTGATGCGCGATCTTCCTAATCTGCGATCCGCTTCGCTGCAAGTGCGAAATCGCCGGGCCGTCGATGAGCGGGTGCGCGCGACAGCATCTGCCATGTGAAAAGGGGCCGGCGGATGCCGGCCCCTCTGTCCTTTGAAGTCGTCGGACTCGCCGTCGGCGGACCGAATCAGTAGCCGTAGCCGCGGCGGACCACAGGCGGGTCGTCGTACCGCTGGCGGCGATAGAGGCGATCCTCATCGTCGGCGCGGTCGCGGCGGTATTCTTCGCGACGGACGTCCCGCTCACGCTGGGCGCGGGAGCGCAGATCGACCCTGGGACCGTCCGGCCCGATATCGATGCGCTGCGCCGCTGCGGGAACGACGCTCGCGAGGGAGGTGGCCAGGACGGCGCCGGCAAGCGGGGTCTTCATGGGACACGCCTTCGTGCGTTGCGGTCTAAACACATCGCCACGAGGATCGTTTCCCGAAAACCCCAATCGTGCCGGCGGCGCCCAGGTATCGACCGCGCTCAGGCCAGTGTCGCCAGGTCCTGGAACCAGTGCTGAGCCTGCACATAACTCTTTACCCGCGGCGAGAGCGCATGCGGATTGGTGTCGTGTACCACCCAGACCTGGACGGCATCAGCGACGACGATTTCGTGGATGCGCGCCAGTAACCTGTTCTGCTCGTCGGTATCGAGGCTGGCCTTCACCCTATCGCAGAGAGCGTCGACCTCGGGATTGCGATAATGGCTCCAGTTCACCCCGTTGGGGGCGATCTGCCTCGAATCGTAGAAGCGCAGGATCGCGTAGAACGGGTCCGAGGTGACGTAGGCGATGTTGCCGGCGCTGACCCCCTTGAGGCTCGGATCCGCCGCGCCCTGGCGCCAGGCCGTGTAGGCGACCTCCAGCTCGACGGTCTTGAACGTGACGTCGATGCCGATCTCGGCCCAGCTCTGCTGCACGTACTCGTTGATCGGCAGGGACAGCATCTGTCCGGTGCCGCCGGTCGGGATCAGCACCGTGGCCTTCACCGGGTTCTTCACCGAGAAGCCCGCCTCCTCCACGAGCTTGCGCGCCGCATCGACGTCGGTCCTGATCTGGAAGTCCGGCTTGCCGAACCACGGGCTCGACTGCTGAACCTGCCCCACGGCCGGCTGCGCCAGCCCGCCCATCAGCTCGACGACGCCGGCGCGGTCGATCGCGAGGTTGGCGGCCTTGCGCAGGCGCAGGTCGCGCCAGGGCGAGCCCTCCAGCATCGAGAGGTGGTAGTTCCAGACATGCGGCGTGTCGTTGCCGACGACGCGCATGCCGGCGGCCTTCAAGCGCGGAACCGCGTCGGGAGCCGGCGCCTCGATCAGGTCGACGGATCCGGAGAGCAGCGCGTTCACCCGGGCGAGATCCTCGGGCACGCAGGTCAGCGTCAGCTTGGCGAGCTTCGGCACCCGCTTCGGGTTCCAGTAGCCGGCGTTCGGCAGGAGGTCGAGGCGGACCCGCGGGACCAGCTGGCCCATGCGGAACGGCCCGGTGCCCGAGGGCGCGAAGGCGAACTTCGCCCAGTCGCGGCCGACCTTCTCGTACTGTGCCGGCGAGGAGATCAGGAACCAGAGCATCTGGTAGGGGAACAGGCTGTCGGGTGCCTTGGTGGTCACCTGGACGGTCCGGGCATCGAGCTTCTTGTAGCTCGCGACGCCGGGCAGGCGCGGGCGGACCTGCGCGGCCTGGCGCTGGTCGAAATGCGGGGCCTCCTTGTTGAGCACCTTGTCGAAGTTCCAGATCACCGCATCGGCATCGAAGGCCGAGCCGTCGTGGAATGTCACGCCCTCGCGCAGGTGGAAGGTCCAGACCTTCGGGTCCGCCTTGTCGGCCTCCCAGGAGGTGGCCAGCCCGGGGATCATCTTGCCGGGCCGGTCGGCGACATCGAGTTCCCAGGCGACCAGCGGATCATAGAGAGTCAGGCCGGTGAACTGGTAGCCGCCGGCGCCCCGGTCCGGCTGGCCGGTGGTGAGCGGCAGGTCGGTCATCGAGATGCCGTAGGTCAGGCTGCCCTGCACCCCGGTCTGCGCACCGGCCCGGTCCGTCGCCCCGAAGGCGGCCAGCGCGGCGCCTCCCACCATCAGCGCGCGGCGTGTCGGCTTGATCGAGTCCATCGTGTCTCTCGGCTGGAAGCAAGGGCGCCGCGCGGAGCGGCGCCCGCTTTCCAGGCACGCGACGGCGTTCCCTCGACCGCGACCCCATGCTGCATACAGTATCATGCACGCATCATGCCCAGCCGGTCGGGCCGCTGTTACGCCTGCCAGACCTGCCCCGGCCTCAGGGCCAGAAACCGCTCCGGCGGGAGGCCGGCGGCCCCGAGGGCCGCCGTCAGCGCCTCGGCGGGGCGCTCGATCCCCTCGTCGGTGAGCTGGAACGTGCCCCAATGGTGGCCCAAAGCCTGCTCGGCCCCGAGGAGGCGGAAAGCCTGCACGGCCTCGGCCGGGTCGACATGCTGGGCGCGCATGAACCAGCGCGGCTCGTAGGCGCCGATCGGCAGGGTCGCCAGCCGGGGCGGACCGAACCGGGCGCGGATCTCCCGGAACAACGAGCCGTCGCCGAAGCCGGTATCGCCCACGTGGTAATGCACGCCCCGGGGCGAGGTGATCACGAAGGCGCACCACAGGGCCATCCGCCGGTCCCGGACGCCCCGGGCCGACCAGTGGTTGGCCGGCGTCAGGTGAACCTGCAGCCCGTCGCCGAGATCGACCGACTGGCCCCAGTCGCGGGTCTCGACATGCATCGTATCGTCGTAGCCGCGCAGGATCGCGTCGTTGCCGAGGGGCGTCACGATCAGCGGCTGGTGCGCCTGCCAGATCCGCGCGACGGCCGGCCCGTCGAGATGGTCGTAATGGTTGTGGGTGATCAGCACCACGTCGATCGGCGGCAGGTCGCCGAGGGCGATGCCTGGCGGGTTGACGCGCTTCGGCCCGGCGATGCGGACCGGGCTCGCGCGCTTGGCGAAGACGGGATCGATCAGGATGTTGCGGCCGGCGACCTGCACGAGGTAGCTCGCGTGCCCGATCAGCACGACCCTCAAGGCCCCGACGCGCTCGGGCGGGTGGTCCGCCGGGAAGGGACTCGGAAAGCTCTTGGGCCAGGGCTCGCGCTCGCGCTTGGCCTGCCAGCGGAGCACGTCGGGCAGCGACTTGTCGGTCGCCTGATCCGGCAGGAAGAAGCGCAACCCGTCGAAATGGTCCGAGACCGGGCCGCGATAATAGGGGTTCCGGCCGCGACGGTGGGCGGCGTATCCGACCCCGCCGAGCGTCATCACCGTGGCCGCACTCGCGACCGTGAGCAGGCTGCGCCGTTTCATAACCCACGAGATGGCGGGTGGCGGGCGCCGGTCAAGTTCCGGGGCCTTGCGGCGGCGAGCCTCAGTCCACCGCTTCGGCGGCGAGCGACAGCCGCGCCCGGTAGACGACCTTGCCGACACCGTCCCGCACGCAGGCCACGTAATCCTGGCGCTCGACATCCGGCAGCATGTCGCGGGCGATCGCCGACATGATCCGGGTGACCTTGGCGCGGGCGGCCGGCAGGTCCGGGAGGTCGAAGCCGACCTCATCGCGGATCGGCTGCGAGCCGTCGTGAAGATCGATGAAGAATCGGGGCATCGGCGCGAAGCGTCTCGATAAGAGGTACTGCGCTGGTATGATTGCTCTAGTCATGGTTAATAGGAACTTAATTTTGGTTCTGTTCCGGTTTCGATGGCAGGCCAATTTGCGGGCCGGGAGCGCCGAGAACGCTCATCTCGACGAGAACGGCTCACCAACCCGCAACCTCTTCCTGAGGCGCCGGAGCGTTCCGAAGGCCTCCGGGTCGCTCCGGGATCCCTGGCGCCCTCCATCGAGGCCTGCTGACGCGGCAACCTCGGGATGAGGGGTTTGAACGGGATCAACGGAGGCTTCGCCCCACCCCGCCCTCACGAACGCCAGCGCAGCTCCCGCCGCTCCAGCGGGTTGACGAACGCACGCCCGTCGCGGGCCGCTTCCAGTGCCTCACGCTTCAGGCGGAAGTACCATTGCGAGGGCAGATCCCCCTGGCCGAACAGCACCATGGTGGGCTTGCGGTCGAGGCCGGCCTGCGCATGCTGCAGCACCTGCTGGTCCTGCGTCAGGAACTGCCGCATCAGCGGCCGTGCGACCGGCCTGAGCAGGTTGAGCGCCGGCATGCTCCAGTAGAGGGCGTTGGTCAGCAGCGTGCGGTCCGGCGTCAGCGGCGTCGCGAAGGTGTAGTTCGCCACCCGCTTCGCGCCCGCGCGGATCCGCTCCAAGCGGACGCCCGGCAGCCGAAACTCGATCTCGACCTCCGGCACGCCACCGAGCAGCCGGTAGACCGGCGAACTCGTCGTGGTGGCGTGGCTGGTCATGACGAAGCCGTGGGGCACCGGCTGGAAGGTCTTCACCTTCTCGCGGAGCTGCTTCGAGGGCCGGAACCACCACGAATCGTGGACGAAGGCGACGTGGCCGGGATCCACGAGGCTCAAGGTCGTGAGGTCGAACGAGGCTTCGACCACGAGTTCCACGACCAGCGATCCGGCGGGCGTGAAGTCGAGCTCCGGCACCGCCGGGACGTCGCCGCCGGTCGGGCCGGTATGCGGGTTGACCCAGAGGAAGCCGGCGCTCTCGCGGACGGGGAAGCGCTGGACCTGGATGCGCGAGAAATCGGCGGCGTCGTGCTCGGAGAGGGTCGGAACGTCGCGGCAGCGCCCATCCGTACCGAAGCGCCAGCCGTGGAACGGGCACATCAGCGTGTCGCCGTCGAACCGGCCCCTGGACAGGGCCATGCCGCGGTGGGGGCACCGGTCGCGCAGCGCGAAGGGGATGCCGTCCGGGGCACGGCCGAGCACGATCTGCTCGCCGTTCAGTTCCGCGGCGCGCAGGCCCGCCTTGCCCAGGCTGCGGGATCGACCGACGCAGTACCAAGCATCCCCGAGCGGCTGGCGCATCGCGGCGGGATCGAGGGCGGCCTCGTCGGCGGGACGCAGTGGAGTGGTGAAGGGCGCGTTCAAGGCGGCTCGGGCGGCGGGCGGGGAGCCTCATCATACGCCGGGCGGCCGATGCGGAAAAGCGCGGGCCAGCGGCTCAGAACCGTGGGAGGACAAACGGGCGCAGGTCCGGGGCTTCACAAGCCGGGCGCGGCCGCCTACCTTCGCGTCATCCGCAACCAACGAAAGGAGGTGATCCAGTGTCTCATTGTCATCAGCCGTGTGTCTCGGCTCTTCGGACCTGGACCGTCGCCTCCGGCGCGTCGCTCTAAGACGCGTCAGAGACCCGATCTCGGGACAGTTCCGCCGGACATGACGGTTCGGCAATGGAAGGGCCACCCACTCGGGTGGCCCTTCGGCTTTTCAGGGTCAGCGCTTCTGCGCCTGGAACAGCGGCTGGGCCAGCGCTTCGGTCCGGGCGCGCCACAGGTCGCGCTCCTCGCGCAGGGCGTCGCGCTCGCCGACCAGGGCAGAGCGCTCGGCCTGCATCGACGCGCGCTCCGCCTTGAAGCGCTCGCGCTCGGCGCGAATCTCCGCCTGCTCCGCCCGTAGGTCGTCGAGGGAGCCGATCTCGTCCTGGATGTGGGCGCGTAAGGTGCGGATCTCCTCCGCGAGGATCGCCTGCAGCTCGTCCTGACGCTCGGCTTCCAGGCGGAGCTTCGCCTTCAGCATCAGGTTCTCGGCCATCAGCTCGGAGATGTCGGCATCCTCGGACTCGGCCGCATGCGTGGGCTCGGACCGGCCGACGACCCGCGGCGACCACGCGCTCTCGGCGGCACCGTGGCCGGCCTTCGGGTCGGGACGGGGTTTCTCAGCCGGGCTGTGGGTCTTCATCGCCGAGAGCCAGTCCCGGAGCGGCCCGGGCGCGGGGCGGCCGCCGGACTCGGTCGGCAGGGAGCGGGCGGGTTCCGACATGGGCGGCATCCTGAACGAGATCGTCCCGCAGACAATCCGAACATGCTTAACGAGTGGTAAAGCGAGCCGCCGCCGCGACGGCGGCTCCGCCACGGAAATTGACTTTCCGCCCCGGCGCGGCTACGCCCCGCCCTCCCGATCCGAAGCAGATCGACCGAAGCCAAGCCGACCGGCCCCCCGAGGCCGGAGGTCAACGCCCGACAGCGCGTCCGCGCCCTCGGGCGCGATGGGCGTTGGCCGATCCGCGAGGGCGGGCCCCGCCGGCCGAGGCACCCGCATGACGCCAGATCAGCACACGTTGCACATCGAGGACGCGATCAACGAGACCTGCCCGTGGTCGGGCAAGCCGATCTCGGCCGATTCGCTCACCCTCTACAACGGTGCCGTGGTGGGCTTCTGCAACCCGGAGTGCCGGGACAAGTTCGCCAAGGCCCTGCGCAGCTTCGAGGCCGATCTCCAGGCGCGCCGGGTCGAGCGCGCCGGGCTCGAACAGTAACGGTGGGGCGTCAGAGCATGTTCGAAGGCCTGTCCGACCGCCTCTCCGGCATCCTCTCGGGGCTGACGCGCCGCGGCGCGCTCACCGAGGCCGACGTCACCGCCGCCATGCGCGAGGTGCGCCGCGCCCTGCTGGAGGCCGACGTCGCCCTCGAAGTTGTGCGCGGCTTCACCGACAAGGTGCGCGAGAAGGCGGTCGGCGCCGTCGTGCTCAAGTCGGTGACGCCCGGCCAGATGGTCGTGAAGATCGTCAACGACGAGCTCGTGGCGATGCTCGGCACCGATGCCGAGACCGTGGATCTCAACGCCCCCGCCCCGGTGCCGATCCTGATGGTCGGCCTGCAGGGCTCAGGAAAAACCACCACCACCGCCAAGATCGCCCGGCGGCTCACCGAGCGCGAGAAGCGCAAGGTGCTGCTCGCCTCCCTCGACACCCGCCGCCCGGCCGCCATGGAGCAGCTCGCGGTGCTGGCCAAGCAGGTCGGCGTCGAGAGCCTGCCGATCATCGCCGGCCAGTCGGCGGTCCAGATCGCCAAGCGCGCGATGGACGCCGCCCGGTTCGGCGGCTTCGACGTGGTGATGCTCGACACCGCCGGCCGGACCACGGTGGACGAGGCCCTGATGGCCGAGGCCGCCGAGGTGAAGGCCGCGACGAAGCCCCACGAGGTGCTGCTCGTCGCCGACGCGCTCACCGGTCAGGACGCGGTCAACACCGCCCGCGCCTTCGACGAGCGCCTCGGCGTCACCGGCATCGTGCTGACCCGCATGGACGGCGATTCCCGTGGCGGCGCGGCGCTCTCCATGCGCGCCGTCACCGGCAAGCCGATCAAGCTCGTCGGTACCGGCGAGAAGGTCGACGCGCTGGAGGAGTTCCACCCGGCCCGGGTCGCCAACCGCATCCTCGGCATGGGCGACATCGTCTCCCTGGTCGAGAAAGCCGCCGAGACCATCGACCACGAGCAGGCGCTCCGCACCGCGGAGAAGATGCGCAAGGGCAAGTTCGACCTCGAAGACTTGTCCATGCAGCTCGGCCAGATGGAGAAGATGGGCGGCATCGGCGGCCTGATGGGCATGCTGCCCGGCATGGGCCAGATCAAGAAGCAGGTCGAAGGGGCCAACCTCGACGAGAAGATGTTCAGGCGCCAGCGCGCCATCATCTCGTCGATGACCCCGCAGGAGCGCAAGAACCCGGATCTCCTCAAGAACTCCCGCAAGAAGCGCATCGCGGCGGGCTCGGGCGTCGACGTCTCGGAGATCAACAAGCTCCTGAAGATGCACCGGACCATGGCCGACATGATGAAGGCGATGGGCTCCGGCAAGCGCGGGATCGGGCAGGCGCTCGGCTCGATGTTCGGCCTCGGCGGCGGGGGCGGGATGGGCGGCGGCATGCCCGGACTCCCCCCCGGCATGCCGGAGCCTACGCCCGAGCAGATCGCGCAGCTCGAGAAGCAGTTCGGCGGCAAGCTGCCGCCGATGCCGCCGGGCCTCGGCGGCGGGGGCGGCATGCCGAAGCTTCCGGGGCTTCCCGGCCTCGGCGGCCCGCGGCTGCCGGGTCTCGGCGGGTTCATGCCGGGGAAGAAGAAATGAACGTGCTCGCGGCGCAGGCCGTCGATCCCGAACTCGCCCGCCTGCGCGACAGCATCGACAATTTCGATGCGGCGCTGATCCATCTCCTCGCCGAGCGGTTCCGCTGCACGCAGCGGGTCGGCGAGCTCAAGGCCCGAAAGGGGATCCCCCCTTCCGATCCGGACCGGGAGGCCCGCCAGGTCGCCCGGCTCCGCACGCTCGCGGTCGACGCCAAGCTCGACCCCGATTTCGCCGAGAAATTTCTGGCCTTCGTGGTCAAGGAAGTCATCCGGCACCACCAGTCGATCGCGGCGACGCACGAGTCGGCGACCGACACCGAGAGAAAGTCGTAAGAAAATGGCCCTCAAGATCCGCCTCACACGCGGCGGCGCCAAGAAGCGCCCCTACTACCGCATCGTCGTCGCCGACGCCCGCGCCCCGCGCGACGGCCGCTTCATCGACAAGGTCGGCGCCTACGACCCGATGAAGGCCAAGGACGATCCGGCCCGGATCGTGCTCGACAATGATAAGATCCAGGGCTGGCTCGCCAAGGGCGCGCAGCCGACCGACCGCGTGCTGCGCTTCCTCGACCAAGCCGGCCTGGCCAAGCGCCCGACCCGCAACAACCCGCAGAAGGCCGAGCCCGGCGAGAAGGCCAAGGAGCGCGCCGCCAAGCGGGCCGAGAAGGCCGCCGCCCCGGCCGAGGACGCCGCAGCGTAAGGCGTTTCCCATGGCGCGCCGCCCCGCAGGACCATCCCCCCGCGACGGCGGCCGCCGGGGCCGCATGAACGCGGCTGTCGGCGCGATCGCGCCCGATGCCGCGACCTCGCCGAAGGCGCCGACCCCCAAGCCGGCGCCACCGCCCGCCGACCCGAATCTCGTCCTGATGGGCGAGTTCGGGCGAGCGCACGGGCTCACCGGCGAGGTCCGCCTCAAATCCTACGCGGCCGAACCGCGGGCGATCGCCGGCTACGGCGCCCTGCTGACCGCGGACGGCCGAACCCTGACGCTCGCCGAGGTGCGCCCCGCGCCGGGCACCTCCCCCGACATGCTGATCGCCCGGGTGAAGGGCGTCTCCGGCCGCAGCGCTGCCGAGGCGCTGAACCGCGTCGCCCTGTTCATCCCCCGCGACCGCCTCGCCGCCCCCGAGGACGAGGATGAGGTCTACGCCGCCGACCTGATCGGCGCCACGGCCGTCGACGAGACCGGCACCGTCATCGGGACGATCGTGGCCGTGCCGAATTACGGCGGCGGCGATCTCCTGGAATTGCGCTCGCCGAACGGCGGCGCGACGGCGCTCCTGCCCTTCACCAAGGCGTTCGTGCCGGTGCTCGACGTGGCGCAGCGCCGCGTCACCGTGGTGGCGCCGCAGGATCTGTTCGCCCCGCCGGGGGAGAAGCCGGCCGACGATCCGGGCTGATCCCTACGGCGTCGACACCGTCACCGCGGCCCGGGCGATCACCAGCGGTTCCGCGCTCATCGCCAAAGGCCCGTCGAAGGGGCGCTCATGCAGGGCGATCAGGCCGAGGGTGGTGACCATCGCCAGCGAGAAGGTGGTCAGCACCGTCGCCTGGGCGGCGGGATGCTCCGTGTGGACGAGCCCCAGGGCCACGAGCGTGAGCGCCGCCAGGATCAGCAGGGTCAGCCACTTGGTCCCGTCGCTGGTGCTCTGGCTCAGAGCCAGCCGCTCGCCGCGGTCGCCCCGCAGCGCCATGGCGGCGCCGACCAGCGCGCTGTGGGTCGGCGCGCCCGCCTCCGCGGTGATCTTCGGATCGGACACCGATTCCAACAGCCTCCGCAGCCCGGCCCCGGCCTCCGGGGCGTAGCCGCCCTCGCTCATCCGTGGCCATTCCCGCTCGATCACCGCGTCGAGATAGGCGACGAGGGCCGCCCGGATATTGCGCATGTCGGAAGCCGAGGCGAGGCTGAGATCGTAGAGCGCCAGGGCGTCGGCGCGCTCGGCCTGGAGGGCGCGGGCGGCCGAGCGCTGGCGCTCCCAGGCATCGTTGGCCACGAATCCCGTGAGCAGGGCCAGCAGGGTCGCGAGCGCGGTGAAGTAGGTGGGCACCATGCCGGCGCCGAGGCGGCGCATCAGCGGACGCGTCCGGCGCCGATGCGACAGTCCGTACAGGACAACGCTGAGGAGGCCGAACAGCAGGGCCAGCACCGCGAAGATCGCCCAGAGCGGTTGATCGAGCCAGAGTCCGAGGAGCATGCGGCGGCCTGCATCGTGGGCGACGGGCCGCGATGGTGACAACCTTGGGCTGAGAAAGGGTGAAGGCGGGCCGTGGATCTCAGGCCGGTGCCGGCACGCGCGTCCCGCGCGCGTTGAGGACACCGATACTCGACGCCAGTTTCCCGGCCGCCAGCCGGATCTCGTCGGCGACCGGCGCCTCGCCCCTGCCGTCCAGGGCGAGCCGGCATCGATCGAGGGACTCCTCCAGATCGCGGGTCAGCACGTGATCGCCGAGGGAGGAGAGCAGCCGGCGAACCGTGTCCGTCAGCGCCGGCAGCCGCTCGACCGGCACATCGTCGATCAGCGTCGCGAGGGTCCGCCACACCTCGGCGGCAAGGGTGTTCTGCATGCTTTCCGACGCGACGACACCGATCGCGGCGATCGCCAGAATGGCATCGTCCACCGCCCCATCCGCGTAGATGATCCGGGATGCGGCGCGTTCCGGGATCGGATCGGCGCGGCTCCAGCGCGCGATGAGATCGCGCAGGCAATGGCAGACGAGGATCGCCGGCTGCGGGTTCTGCTTGGATGTCGAAGCGGTCGTCCAGGCGATCGAGGAGAGCTGCTCGATCCCGAAGCCGGCATCGCTGTCGATGGTCCTGCGGGGCTCGATCTTGATGGCTGCGGCGATCGCCTCGTCCAGGGCGCCCCGCGCGTCGGCCGGCACGGGGCGGGCGGCGTGGATACGGTAGAGCGGATCGCGGAAGGCCAGATTGGTGCCGGTGCGCGCCAGGATCTCGATGTCGACGTCGTGCGCCGCCGCCGACCGCTCGATGGCCGGCAGATCCATGCCGCAGACCACGCCGTAGGCATCCGTGCGGATGATCTGAGACCATGACAGGCCGTCATGGGGCATCCGGCGCGTGCGCGCGATCAGGCTCCGGTCGACCGCGCGCGCCTTGAGCGTATGGTCATGGATCGCGGTGATCACCGAGGGCGGGCGCATCTGATCGATGGTGCTGTAGATCAGGATCACCACCATGCAGAGGGCGGCCCCGGTCATCAGGAGCGACAGCAGGGCCCCGAGGATCGGCTTGTGGGTCGGGGTGGCGCTGCCGAGCGTCAGCAGCACGAAGACGCTGAGCCCGACGAAGAATCCGAAACTGAACTTGTTGGAGCGTCGCTGGATGAACTGGTCGTAGACGTGGGTCGAAAGGGTCGAGGCCGTCTGCTGTACGGCGATCAGCAGGAGCGAGAAGGTGATCGACGTCACGGTGATCATGCCGGACGCGAGGGTGCCGAGCAGGCTCGCGATCGCTGCCGTGTTGCCGAGTCGATGCGCCAGCCACGGGAAGGCCGGCGGACCGGGGCGATCCCAGAGGACGTCATCCAGAAGATAGCTCAGCGCGAACAGACCGAGATATCCGGCCACGACGAGGAGCGGGAGGCCGATGAATTCCCGCATCGAGCGCCGAACGAGCGTCAGGACGCTTTCGAAGGCGCGGCGCGCGGATCTCATCGGGCCGGGTCGAGAAGGGGCTCGCCGGCATGCGTCACGCGGGCGACCTCCTTGGCGTACCGGAGCGCATCATCCGGAAGGGCGGTCATCGGCGTCCGGGATGACGTTCCAGGCTGACGGCGGGGCCTTCGATCGTTGGGATCGGACACGGATGTTAGCGCTTCATGTCCTTCGGCAAGTGCTCGATCGGATCGACCTTGCCGCTGCTTCCGCCACCCTGAACGGAACCACCCGCGATGACATCGGTGGACGAACTGATGGCGCTCGGCGGCGCGACACGACCGGTCGGCTGGTTCGCCGGAGCGGGCGCATTCCCGGCATCATGTGTTCCAGGGGGCAGCGTCGCCGGCGTCGGCTGATCGATCCGGCTACCGACCGATTGCGCATGCGCAGCACCCGATAGGGCAAGCAGGACGAGGCTGAGCCCACCGGCGGTGGCGAGGAGGCGCGACGGGAGCCGCACAGGGGGTATCGACAAGGGGATGATCTCCGATGGCGTTGGCACTTTGACCGGCCACGCGCGGATGTCGCGCGCGGCCGATGTGACGGGGGCGGAGCGGCAGGCCGCCGGATCGGCGGGCCCACGCTTCCATGGGCCGGGAGGCAGCTTACTTGACGCCGCTCGGCTGACCGGTTGGCCCCAGGCCCGTTCCGCGACCGTTCGGCGCCGACGATGAGGCCGTCCCCGCACCCTTGTTCCGCACGGTCCGCCGGTTCGCCCGCATGCGATGGCGGGTCATCTTGGACCAGGTCGTTGGCATGCCGTGCAGGCCAATCGTCCGATCGAGGACGGTCGCGGACGCGAGACCCGTGAAACTCATCGCCGCGAGCGTCAGGCCCGCTGCCAAACCCGTGAGTCGAAGGGACATGATTGCTACACTCAGATGCTGGAAACATTCTGGAAACAATGCCCCAACCTTGGGCTGGCCAGATATGTTCCGCGGTAGGCCACGCCTGCCTCCCGCCGCCGGCGATCGTCAGGCAACCTTACCGATGTGTCGCTTGGTCCCTGCATGGGCGGATCGTCTCCGGCGCGGGTTGCCGATCGGGGGCGGGTGCGGCGAACACCGCGAGATAGGCTCCACCCTTCAACGGGTGGAATCCGGTCTCCCGGTAGCCCGCGGCCTTCAATTCGCAACGCAGGAGCGCCGGCGGGGTGCCGTGGCGGGAGGGGATGTCGTCGGCGTCGACGATGCCGACGCGGCCGCCCGGACGCATCGCCGGGGCGAGGTTATGGAGCAGTCCGAAGGGCTGGGTAATCTCGTGATACATGTGCACGAGGATCGCGGCGTCCACGGAGTTCGCGGGCAGGCGCGGATCGTGCGGCTCGCCCCGCACCACGGTGACGTTGGCGAGCGCGGCTACGCGCTTCTCGAGGCTGGCGAGGTATTCGGGCGTCACGTCCTCCGCCAGCACCCGGCCGCCCGGGCCGACGAGCGGGCTCAGCCGCACCACGTAGTAGCCGCTGCCGGCCCCGATATCCGCCACCGTCTCGCCGGCCTTGAAGCCCATCCCCCGGGCGACCGCGGCGAATTCGCCGTCCCTATCGCGCTCGGCCTCGGAGGACCAGCGCGGCGCGACGATCTCGGCCACTGGCCGGTCGGGTTTCGGAAACGCCTCCGCCGGGGCGCCGGGGGGCGCCAGCGGTTCGGCCGCGCGGGCCGGCCCGGCGAGGATGAGGGCGAGAAGGGCCAGGATCCGGATCATGGCCGGTAACACGCCGGAGGCCGGATCGGTGCCGCCGGCGTTGACCGTGCCGCACCCCGCGCGCGATCAAGCGCCATGATGCGCACGGACACGCCCTGGCGGGCCACGATCCTCACCCTCTATCCGGAGATGTTCCCCGGCCCCCTCGGCGTCTCGCTGTCGGGCGATGCCCTCGCCCGGGGCACCTGGAGCCTGGACGCCCGCAGCATCCGGGAGCACGGCCTCGGCCGCCACCGGGCGGTGGACGACACCCCGGCGGGGGGCGGTGCCGGCATGGTGCTGCGCTGCGATGTGCTGGCCGCCGCCATCGACGCTGCGAGCCCGGCCGGCGACCCGCGCCCGCGCCTGCTGATGTCTCCCCGCGGCCGGCCGCTCACCCAGGCGCGGGTGCGCGCCCTCGCGGGAGGGCCCGGCGCGGTGATCGTCTGCGGCCGGTTCGAGGGCGTGGACGAGCGGGTGATCGCCGGGCGCGGCTTGGAAGAGGTCTCGATCGGCGATTACGTGCTCTCGGGCGGCGAGATCGCCGCCCTGGTGGTGCTCGATGCCTGCGTGCGGCTCCTGCCCGGCGTGATGGGCAAGACGGAATCCGGCGTCGAGGAGAGTTTCGAGGGCGGCCTCCTCGAATACCCGCACTACACGCGCCCCCGGGACTGGGAGGGCCGCGTGATCCCCGACGTGCTGTCAAGCGGCAACCACGCCGCCATCGCCCGATGGCGGCGGGACGAGGCCGAGCGCATCACCGCCGAGCGGCGGCCGGATCTCGCCGCCGCTCAGGCCGCTTCCAGATCGATCACCGGGCCGTCCCGGTCGTAATCCAGGTGATCGCGTCGCAGCGGCTGCGGAATCGGCCGTCGCAGGCGGCTCGGGAGCGCGATGTGGGCCGTTAAGGCGCCAATAACCACAAGAAGAGCGGACCAGGCCGCCACTAACGCGGCGCTGTGCATAGACATCAGTGTACCTCAAACGCTACGCGGCACAGCATTAAGCCTAACGGCCCAGGCTTAATCGACTGTTCCACGGCTCCGGACGTCCTGTCCCGGCCGGGGCCATCCCGTGAAGCGTGCAACGCTGGCAAGCGCTTGCCAGACGACTGGTTTCGGCGCATGCGCGAGCCCGGGATCTCCTCCCCGCCGAGGAGCGCCCGTCTGCAGGATGGATTCGCGATGACCAGCCGCCCGACGCAGCGCCCGCGCGTGCCCCATTTCTCCTCCGGGCCCTGCGCCAAGCGCCCGGGCTGGACCCCGGCGGCCCTGGCCGGTGCGGCGCTCGGCCGGTCGCACCGCTCGCCGCTGGGCAAGGCCAAGCTCGGCCGGGCGATCGACCTGACGCGCTCCGTCCTGCAGGTGCCGGCCGATTACCGGATCGGCATCGTGCCGGCCTCCGATACCGGTGCCGTCGAGATGGCGATGTGGACGATGCTCGGGCCGAAGCCCGTCGAAGTCGCCGCCTGGGAGGCGTTCGGCAAGGAGTGGGTGACGGACGCGCTGAAGCAGCTCAGGATCGATCCGACGATCCACCAGACGCCCTACGGTGTGCTGCCGGACCTCGCGGCGATCGACACGCGGCACAGCGACGTGGTCTTCACCTGGAACGGCACCGCGGCCGGCGTGAAGGTGCCGGACGGCGCCTGGATCGCGGCCGACCGCGAGGGCCTGACGATCTGCGACGCCACCTCGGCGGCCTTCGCTCAAGCCCTGCCCTGGGACAAGCTCGATGTCGTGACCTTCTCCTGGCAAAAGGTGATGGGCGGCGAGGCGGCGCACGGGATGCTGATCCTCTCGCCGCGCGCGGTGGCGCGGCTGGAGAGCCACACGCCGTCCTGGCCGCTGCCGAAGGTGTTTCGCCTGACCAAGGACGGCACGCTGATCGAGGGCATCTTCAAGGGCGACACGATCAACACGCCCTCCATGCTGGCGGTGGAGGATTACCTCGACACCCTAGCCTGGGCCGAGCGGATCGGCGGCCTGCCGGCCCTGCACGCCAGGGCGGATGCGAACGCGAGGGCGATCTACGACTGGGTGGCGCGCACCCCCTGGATCGCGCCGCTGGCGGTCGATCCGGCGACCTACTCGAACACGGGCGTCTGCCTCGTGATCGCCGATCCGGACGTGCTCGCCCGGGGCGACGCCGCGGTCTCGGCCTTCGCGGCGGGGATCGTGGACCGGCTCGACCGGGAGGGCGTCGCCCTCGACATCGGCGCCTACCGCGACGCCCCCGCGGGCCTGCGGATCTGGTGCGGCGCCACGGTGGAGACCGCCGATCTGGAGGCGCTGACGCCCTGGCTCGACTGGGCCTTCGTGGAGCAGAAGGCCGTGCTGGCCAAAGCGGCGTAGGACCGTTCGCTTTGCCGTGCCAATTGGGGTCGCGGATACGCGACCCCGTATTGAGGGAATCTTGTCGCGCCCCTGGATTCGCGCGGTGCCTGGGCGCGCTTCAGGAGCCTCGCCATGACACGCCACGCCGTCGTCCGCTGTGCCTGGGATCCGGACGCGGCGGTCTGGTACGTCTCCGAAAGTGCCGTCCCGGGCCTCGCTACGGAAGCCGAGTCGCTCGACGGACTCAGGCGCAAGCTCCCGGGGATAATTCAAGATCTGCTGGAAGACCTGCAGGACGGGGATCTCGACGTTGACCTCATCGCCTACGCGCATGATCGTGCGCGCGTCGGGGCGGCGTGACCGATGATACGCCCGATCTCAAGAAACTGCTCCATGCCAGCGGTTACCGATTCTTCCGCATGGGTCGCGGCGACCCTGAGATCTGGCAGCACGCGGAGACCGGCCGCAAGGTCGTCGTCGATGGCAGCGTCAAATCCCGTCATACGGCAAACGGCGTCCTGAAGCAGGCCGGCCTTCCGATGGCATCTTGAGAGCCTATTCGACGAAGGCGGCGTATCCTGGCGCGTGCACTGAAGGATCGGCCGCACCGCGATTGCCTCCCCGGACGAGAAACCCCGGCCCACGCGGAGCCGGGGTGTCTCGTTTGGTGGGCGCGACCCCGCAGGGCCGCGCCCGCCCGTCTCAGTAGTTGTAGGCGCGCTCGCCGTGATCGGCGATGTCGAGGCCTTCGCGCTCCTCCTCCTGCGTCACCCGCAGGCCGATGGTCAGGTCGACCAGCTTGTAGAGGATCGCCGAGCCGACGCCCGACCAGAGGAGCGTCAGGCCGACCGCCTCGGCCTGCACGATGAACTGGCTCATCATGTCGTAGGCACCGACCACCATCTCGCCCGGCTTCGTGCTGTAGTCGGGGATGCCGACGCCGCCGAGGCTCGGATCGACCAGGATGCCGGTCGCCAGGGCGCCCAGGATGCCGCCGACGCAGTGCACGCCGAACACGTCGAGCGAGTCGTCGTAGCCGATGGCGTTCTTCACCGTCGAGCACATCACGAAGCAGACCACGCCGGCCACGAGGCCGAGCACGATCGAGCCCATCGGGCCGGCGAAGCCCGAGGCCGGGGTGACGGCCACGAGGCCCGCGATCGCCCCCGAGACCATGCCGAGCAGCGACGGCTTGCCCTTGAGCGCCCACTCGGCGAACAGCCACGCCACCGCGGCCGCGCAGGTCGCCACGAAGGTGTTGAGCATCGCGAGCGCGGTGGTGCCGTTGGACTCGAGGTTCGAGCCGGCGTTGAAGCCGAACCAGCCGACCCACAGGAGCGAGGCGCCGATCATCGTCATGGTCAGCGAGTGCGGGGCGAGCAGGTCGCGGCCGTAGCCGATGCGCTTGCCGAGGATCAGGCAGCCGACGAAGCCCGCGATCCCGGCGTTGATGTGCACCACGGTGCCGCCGGCGAAGTCGAGGGCGCCCTTCTGGAAGAGGAAGCCGGCATCCTTGTTGACGGCGTCGAGGGCCGCCTGAGCGGTCGCCTTCGAGGCGTCGTCGGTGGCGGCGGCCAGCGCCTTGGCGGCGTTGCCGACGGCATCCGGGCCGCCCCAGTACCAGACCATATGGGCCATCGGGAAGTAGATGAACGTGACCCAGAGGATCATGAACACCACCAGAGCCGAGAACTTCATCCGCTCGGCGAAGGCCCCGACGATGAGCGCCGGAGTGATCATCGCGAACGTCATCTGGAAGCAGATGTAGACGTATTCGGGGATCACGACGCCGTTCGAGAAAGTCGCCACGGTGGAGTTGGCGTCGACGCCCTTCAGGAAGGCCTTGGAGAAGCCGCCCACGAAGTCGTTGATGCCCGCGCCGTTGGTGAAGGCGAGGCTGTAGCCGTAGAACACCCAGAGCAGGCCGACAATCGCCACGATGGCGAAGACCTGGGTCAGGACCGAGAGCATGTTCTTGGTGCGCACGAGGCCGCCGTAGAACAGCGCGAGGCCGGGCACCGACATCATCAGCACGAGGGCCGAGGAGATCAGCATCCAGGCCGTGTCGCCCTTGTTGGGGATCGGGGATGGCGGCGGCGTGGCGGCTTCCGGTGTCGGCGTCTGCGCGAGGGACGGCTCGATCAGGAGGGCGGCGATCACCACCCCTCCCAAGCCGAGCATGAGGGCATGACGAAGTTTCATGGGCACGTGGCTCCCGGTCTCAAATCCGTGTTGTTCTGAAAGACTCTGCGGTTCGCTGGCCCGGGGGCGCCGGGCCGCGGATCAGAGGGCGTCGGCGTCGGTCTCGCCGGTCCGGATGCGCACCGCCTTCTCAAGCGGCATCACGAAGATCTTGCCGTCGCCGATCTGGCCGGTGCGGGCCGCCCCCGCGATGGCGTCGATCACGCTCGACGTCAGGTCCGTGGCGACCGCCACCTCGATCTTCAGCTTGGGCAGGAAGCTCACCGCGTACTCCGCGCCGCGGTAGATCTCGGTGTGGCCCTTTTGACGGCCATACCCCTTCACCTCCGTCACCGTCAGGCCGTGCACGCCGATTCCGGTGAGCGCGTCGCGCACCTCCTCGAGCTTGAACGGCTTGATGATGGCCATCACGATTTTCATGGGCGACGCCCCCTTCGAAAAGTCTGGGAACCGTTGCCGTCGCCCAATCCGCGAGCGACCCGGCCGGGATCGCCCGCGGATCGGGATGGCCCGCGGTCGAACGCCGCTATTCAAGGAGCGTGCCAGATAAGCTTAACCGGGAACCTTTTCCTGGCGTCCGGATCTGCCCATGATTTGACCGCTGGCGATCAAACGATGCGCAGCCCACCGCGGAAACATGCCTGCATTCCAGGCAGGATGCTCAAGATGATGCATGTGCGCCCGTTGCAGATCCGCAACGAGTCGGCGACGCCGCGTTTTAATCCCGGACGGGACGAATGAGTCCTTCCTGTGCCACGGAGGCCACAAGGTCGCCGGCCCGATCGAAGATCTGGCCGCGGGCGAAGCCGCGGGCACCGCCGGTGGCCGGGCTGTCCTGGGCGTAGAGAAGCCAGTCGTCGATCTTCACCGGCCGGTGGAACCACAGGGCATGGTCGAGGCTCGCCGCCTGGATGGTGGGATCGAATACCGAGCGCCCGTGCGGGATCAGCGACACGTCGAGCAGGGTCATGTCGGACGCGTAGGCCAGCACCGCCCGGTGGAGGGCCGGGTCGTCCGGCAAGGTCGCAGCCGCGCGCAGCCAGACGTTGAAGACCGGCTCGGGCGGCCGCCCGCCCTTGTCGGCGGACCTGTAGCGGTTCAGGTCGACCGGCCGCAGGGCGATCGGCCGCGCGCGGCCGAAATAGGCGGCGATCGCCTCCGGGATGCCGCTTCCGCCGGCTTCCGCCAGGGCCTTGCCGTCCAGAAGCCCCTCCGGCCCGGCCACGTCCGGCATCGCCGGCTGGTGGACCAGCCCCTCCTCCGCCACTTGGTACGAGACCGTGGTGGCGAAGATCGCCCGCCCGTGCTGGATCGCCTTGACCCGGCGGGTGGTGAAGCTGCGCCCGTCCCGGATGCGCTCGACCTCGTAGACGATCGGCGTGCGCGGATCGCCCGGCAGCATGAAGTAGGCGTGCAGGGAATGGGCCGGGCGGTCGTCCGGCACGGTCCGGGTGGCGGCGACCAGTGCCTGCGCCACCACCTGTCCGCCAAAAACCCGCCGCCAGCCGGTCTTCGGGTTCTGGCCGCGGAACAGGTCGACCTCCAGGCGTTCGAGGTCGAGGATGGCGATGAGTTCGGCGACGGCATCCGTCATCGCGTCGGTGTTGGCATCCGTCATGGCGCGCGGGGTTTCCGTTCGTTGCCCGCGTGCGACATAGGCCTTTCGAACGAACCAAGCCAACGCCTCCCGCGCGGGAGCCACACCGGAGATCCGCCAGCATGACGGCCGAGACGCCCCGCCCCGGCAGCCGCTCCCTCCTGATCGCCGGCGGCGGCCTGCCCAGCCTCGCCCTGGCACTCGCCCTCAAGCAGGCCCACGGGCCGGCGCTCGCCGTCACGGTGATCGATCCGGCCGGCGCCGACCCGGCGCGTCATCGCGGCCGGGCCTACGCCCTGGCGGCCGGCGGCCGACGGATGCTGGACCGGCTCGGCGTCTGGAACCGGCTTACGGACGCGGCCGAGCCCGTCACCGCGATGGTGATCAGCGACAGCCGCCTCGCCGACCCGGTGCGCCCGGTCTTCCTGACCTTCGGACAGGAAGCGGAGGACGAACGGGACGACGGCGAGCCCTTCGCCCACATGATCGAAGCCGAGCCCCTGGCCGAGGCGCTGGCGCAGGCCTGCCGGGGGGCGGGCGTCGCCTTCACCACGGCCGGCGTGGTGCGGGCGACCCCGGAGGCCGTTGCGATCCACGCGGAGCTGACCACGGGCGAACGCCTGCGCGGCGACCTGCTGGTGGCCGCCGACGGGGCGCGCTCGCGCCTGCGGGAGGCGGCGCGGATCGGCTGGGTCGGCTGGTCCTACCCGCAGGTCGGCATCGTGGCGACCATCGGCCACGCCCGGCCCCACGGGGGCCGCGCCGTCGAGCATTTCCTGCCCGCGGGCCCCTTCGCGATCCTGCCGCTGCGGGACGGCGGCCCCCTGGGCCACCGCTCCTCGATCGTCTGGACCGAGCGCGCCGAGGCGGCCGACGCCCTGCTCTCCGGTGAGCCCGACGAGGTGCTGGGTGAGATCGAGCGCCGCTTCACCCTCGACCTGGGTGCCCTGGCGCTGGAGCGCGGGCCGAGCCGGCATCCTCTGGCTTTTGGCCTGGCCCGGAGTTTTTGCGCCCAGCGTCTCGCCCTGCTGGGCGACGCGGCCCACGTGATCCACCCGATCGCCGGCCAGGGGCTCAATCTCGGCCTCGCGGATGCCGCCGCCCTCGCGGAGGCGATGACCGGCGCGCTGCGTCTCGGCCTCGACCCCGGCAGCCCCGACGTCCTGCGCGACTACGAGCGCGCCCGGCGCTTCGACAGCTTCGCCATGGCGGCGGCCACCGACGGGCTGAACCGCCTGTTCTCGAACGACGCCCTGCCGCTGCGGCTCGCCCGTGACCTCGGCCTCGGCATCGTCGATCGGCTGCCGGGGCTGAAGCGGTTCTTCATCGGCGAGGCCGCCGCCGCGCGCGGTTCGCGGCCCCGGCTGATGCGGGGAGAGGCACTTTAAGGTTTGCCTTCAATCAGCTTGGCCTTCGCGATGTCGGACGTGGGTGGCTTCATGACTGTCCGCTTCGAGGCAGAAACCTACGGACGCGGACGTCGCCCTCCATCCCGCATCCGCAGTTCACCAACCACCTTGCCCAGGAAGGTTGCCCATGACGAGGTCGCGGTCTCAGCAGATCGCCTCGTCCACCGGTTCCGTGTCCAAATACATGCTACGCTGCAGCGAGAAAGCCTGCGCTCCCGCACGGCCGTGATTGATCAATGCGGGTGATTCCTTGGTCGATCTGCGTATTCACCACCGGACGACATATCGTTATCGCAAGCCGGTCAACCTCGGACCGCACCGGCTGATGATGCGGCCTCGGGAGAGCCGCGACCTTCGATTGCTGGCGAGCGACGTTTCGGTCTCGCCAGACGCCACCGTCACGTGGGCCTACGACGTCGCCGGCAATGCCGTGGCGACGGCGACGTTCGGGGCCCCGACCGAGCGTCTCGTCGTCGAGAGCATATCGCGGGTCGAGCTATCGGCCGCGGCTTATCCGGTTTTTGCCATCGCGGCGTCCGCCATCACGTTCCCGTTCCGGTACACCGACGACGAATGGACCGACCTCGGCAGCTTGACGGTTCTGCAGTATCCCGAGGGAACGCCGAGCGTACGCACGTGGGCGCAGAGGTTCGTGGCGTCCTACCCGACCGACACCCTATCGCTGCTCAAAGACCTGAACACCGGGGTCGGCAGCGCCATCGCCTATCAAGTTCGCGAAGACGAGGGCACGCAGGCCCCGAGCGAGACCCTGGCCCTCGGGATGGGCTCGTGCCGGGACCTGGCAACCCTGCTGGTCGAGGCGGTGCGGAGTCTCGGCTTCGGAAGCCGGGTCGTTTCCGGCTATCTCCACGATCCGTCACGAACGTTGCTCGGTTCCGCCGATGCCGGGTCGACCCATGCCTGGGCAGAGGTCTTCCTGCCCGGCGCAGGATGGATCACCTTCGATCCAACGAACGGCAAAGTCGGCGGCGCGAACCTGATCCCGGTTGCGGTTGCACGCGACATCAGGCAGGCGATGCCGCTGGTCGGAAGCTTCGTCGGACCCGCGGACGCCTTCCTGGACATGGCCGTGGCGGTCAGCGTCGACGGCTAGCCGCGGTGCCCGGGAAAGCACCTCCGCGACTGTCCACATGGATCCGCACCCGGTGCCAGCAGGTGCAAAGGTAGCCTTTGTGGTTCCAGGTGTCGTCCGGCAGCGCCGGTTGCGTCTGGCCGGCCATGTCCCAAGCGCGAACGGCGAGTTCCTGCTCACCCGGAGCCAGATCGAGTTCCACGCTCCAGAACGTCCAGGCGAACGGCGCATCCGGCTCGTGCTCCAGATCAGCCTGCGTCCAGGACCGGCCACCGTTCCCGGAGACGTCGACGCGCACGATGGCCCTGTCGCCGCTCACCGCGTAGCCGCGAACCCGGTTCCGTCCGGCCTTGAGGGCGGCTCCGCGTTCCGGCTCACAGATCGCGGCGTTGAGCGGCATCGTGTCGATGGTCAGTCCCTTGGTCGGGTCCGCCGTCTCCGCGGTGACGTCGGGCGGGTACAGCTTGTAATCCTCGGCCTGGATCGGGTTGTCGGACGGGTGGTCCTGCACGGCGAGGTGCCGGAGCCATTTCGGGCTGCGCACGCCGGCGAAACCCGGCACGACCGCGCGGACCGGGAAGCCGTGCTCGGGGAGCAGGGCCTCGCCGTTCATGGCGTAGGCGAGCAAGGTTTCGGGCGCCATCGCCTTGCGGAGTGGGATCGAAGCTCCGTACGGGCGGCCGTCCACCATGTCATGGCTCTCGAAGGCCACGTGGAGATCCGCGCCATCCGCGACACCCGCCTCGCGCAGGATGTCCCCGAGCCGGACCCCGGTCCAAGCGGCCGTCGCGATAGCACCGGCATCCCACGGATCGCCGGATACCGGGGCAACCGCGTGCATGTCGGCGCGCCGATTGCCGGCACATTGCATCGTGGCCATGACCGTGGCTTCCGGGAAACGGGTCCGCAGGTCGCGCAGCGAAAGGTCCAGCGTGACACCGGCTCCGCCATCGACGCTCAGGCGCCAGGTTTCTGGGTCGAGGTCCGGTAGATCGCCGTGCGAGCGGACGTAGAAGTCCTCCGCCGGAGTCCGGTAGGAGGCGCGCAGTCGGCCCAGGGGCGGTTCGGCGTTGTAGGGCTGATCGCCATGGACGATCAGGCGAGCCTTTCGCTCGGATAGACTCGACATCGAGGCTCCCGTTCGGGTGAGGATACGGGAGTGAACGCGCCGACGGCGGTAAGGCTCAATCGACGCCCCTGAGACCAATGCGGCGAAGCCGCCGGACGACCGACGAACGGCTGCTTCGGGGAAGCGCCGACAGCGCTCCAGGCGCCTGTGTCGGGTCGCGAGCAGGCACCTTACGCTCGAGCGGATCGGGCTCACACCCGCGACGCAGACGGCCCGGGCGCTCAGCCAGCGACGAGGGCGCGGGCCCGGCGAATCCAGCGCAGCGAGGCCTCGACCAGCGGAGGCTCGCGATGCTTGAGGATCGCCGACTTCAACAGCGTCTTCGGCACCTCCCAGAGCTGGACGGACCCGACCGGGAAATGCGCGACATCGCCCGGGGTCAGGTGGTGCCGCTTGCCGTCCGCCTCGGTGATGAAGACGTCGCCGTCGAGGATCGTGACGATCTCGTCGCTATGGTGGGTCCAGCGGAACGTGCTCGCCGTGGTGCGCCAGAGATAGACGTTCGCGCTCCCGTCATGGGTCTCCGAGACCGCCGCGACCTCGGTCACGGGGTTGCCCGCGACGACCCAGTCCGCCGGGATCGGCGCCGGTCTGAAAGCGGCGATCCCGGGCCGCATCGCGATGCCGGCGACCGGGCGCCCACCCTCGTGCAGGCGGATTTCCGCATAGGCGCCGGCACAAGCCAGGAGCAGGGCAGCGGCGGCGAGGATCCTCTTCACAGTCAGCTCCGGCATGCGGCGGACAGGGCCCGCTCGTCGGGCGGCAGCATTGTCGGCTATTCCGCTGTCCGTGAGAATGTCCTTATAGGCATTTGTACCGTGCGGACCGGTGTCTTTTCTAATTTTGCTTAATCGAATGTCGCGCCGATCTGGTCTTCACCGAATAGGAAGGCTTCGATGTCGGCCTCGCCGGGACGCGAGCAGGCAGCAGCATTCGTGCGGCTCGATCGCGTGGTGGGGACGGTCTGCGCGTGTCTCCCTCCCCCGTTGCGGGGGGCGGGAGATCAGCCCGCCCCTACGCCCTACCCCCGCCTTTCCGTGATCCAGCGCGTCGCGGCGGCCCGGGAGGCGACCACGTCGGTGTCGGTGCGCAGTTGCGGCGAGTAGGCGGGATCCTCCGACAGCACGTCGTGCCAGCGGCGCAGGAAGCGCGCGGTCTGCGAGCCGGGGGCGAAGCTGGTCTGGCGGGACGCGCTCTCGTGGTGCGCCATCTCGGCGAACGGCGTGTAGACGATGCGGTAGCCGAGCTGGCGCATCTTCAGGCACAGGTCGACATCGTTGAAATCGAGGGCGAAGTCCTCGTCGAAGCCGTTCACGGCGTCCAGCACGGCCCTGCGGGTCGCGAAGAGGGCTCCGGTCACCGCCGAGCAGTCGCGCTGCGTCAGCGCCCAGTCGCCGTAGGTGGGCTCCGCCGCGTCGCGGTTGTACCAGGGATGGGCGAACACGTCGAAGATGCCGCCGGTCATGCCGGCATGCTGGATCTTCCCGCTCGGGAACAGCAGCCGGCCGCCGACGCCGCCGACGCCCCGGTCGAGCGCGAAGGTCAGGAGGGCCTCGATCCAGCCGGGCCGGCGCACCACGAGGTCGTCGTTCATCAGGATGACGAGGTCGGTCTCGGCGGCCCGCCAGAGGGTGTTCATCTTGGCCGCGTAGTTGAACCGCTCCCCCGGCGCCCGCGTGGTCGTCAGGCGTGTCACCGCGAACCGGTCGGAGCGGCCGCGATAGATCGCGTCGTCGGCCACGTCGTCGCCGATCAGCACCCGGATCCGGTCGGCCGGGTAGGTGCTGCGGCCGAGGCTGTCGAGCAGGTTGATCACGTGCGGCTTGGCGCCCTCCACCGGGCGGCCCGCATCGTCCTTCGGGCGGCTCTGGTTGGTCGGCACCACGAGGGTGACGGGCGGGCGCGGATCGAGCGTCCGGCGGATCTCCAGCGTATCCGGCGTCAGGCCGGGGGCCGTGCGCAGGGGGACGCCCGTCGTCTCGAACCAGCGGTCGAGGCCGTGGGCGCGGGCCGTGCGCGTCGCCTTCGGCCGCTCCAGCGGTGAGGCGATCAGGGTCTCAGGCGTCCGGTCGATGCCGATGCCGGCGGAGATCGCCTCCAGCAGGAACCGGAACCACGTGGCGCTGGCGTAGCGCTGACGGAAATCCGGTTTGAGGCTTTTGAAGACGGCCGCGCGGATCAGGAGCGGGAAGCCGATATAGTCGTCGGCCATCAGCAGGGCCGGATTGAAGGCCGGCTTGCAATGGACGCTCCGGACCTGTCCGGCCCCGTCCACCACGGCGTCGTCGGCGTAGACGATGCCGAGATCGGGCCGCTCCGCCAGGGCGCGCGTGAGCCGCGCCACGAGGTCGGGGCGCAGCTCCGAGGCCGCCGGGGCCACGAACACGGCCCGGCAGGCGGGCAGTGTCCCGGCGGCGATCTGGTCGAGCCGGCGCTCGTCCACGGGGCGGAACTGGGCGTCGAGGGACAGCGGCAGGATCGCGTCCGGCCACGCGAGCGTCCCCCAGGAGGCCGACGGGGCCGGGACCGGCTTCTTCTTCAACACGGGTCGCGTCTCCGGGGCGTCAGTTTCGTTCGGCGGCCAGGAGACGATCGAGGCTCGCCTCCATGGCGGCCGCCACCGCACCGGTGGACAGCCGCTCGCGGATGCGCGTCCGGGCCGCCGCACCGATCCGGGCCGCGTCCCCGCCGGTCACCGCCCGGGCCGCGTCGGTGAGTGCCCGGGTGAGGTCGACCTCGTCCACCTGGCCCCACTCGGCGCCGCGCAGGTACGGTCCGTAGGTCTGGTCGAGGGCGGTGACCTCGGCCTTCACGGGGAAGCCGCAGGTGGCGTCGAGGAAGTCGCGGCAGCCGCCGTAATCGGTGGCGACCACGACCTTGCCCATCTCCATCGCCTCGGCGATCGTCAGGCCGAACCCTTCGGAGGAATGCGACGAGGCGTAGACCGCGCAGAGTTCGAACAGGGCGCCGAGCTCGTTCTGGGAGAGCGGCTGGTCGATCACCACCACGTCGCCGGACGTGCCGACGAGGTCGAGGAGCTTCCTGCCTTCGTCCGGCAGGTCGAAGACGTGCTTGGTCTTGAGCACGAGCTGCCAGCCCGCCTTCCCCAGCCCCGCCGCCCGGAAGGCCCGGATCAGCGCGTGCGGGTTCTTGCGGGCGAGGTAGCTCGACCCGTCGAAGGCGTAGAGGATCACCCGCTTGGCCGGATCGATCGCGAAGGCCTTGCGCAGGTTCGCCTTGGCGGCGGCGCTCGCGGGCTCCCCCGCCTCGTTCTCGACCACGTAGGGCACGACATCGACCGGGATGTCGGTGATCTGCCGGAAGATCGCCGCGCAGAACTCGGTCGGCGCCCAGATCGCGTCGAGCCCGTCGACGGTGGGCAGCCAGCCGCCCGGCACGTGGGAGGTCTCCCACACGAACAGCCCGATCTTGAGCCGGGCCTGCGCGGCGATGTCCTGCTGCGCGTCGCTCATGAGCGAATGCCAGCTGTCGCCGTTGAAATGCACCAGGGCGACATTTGCCGCGCCCGAGAAGGTCCGGGCCTGCCAGGCCGGCGCCACCCGGGCGTGGACGTGGAACGGCCGCTCCATCGGATGGACGTTCAGCGCGAAGGGCGCCCGGTGGAGCGCGCGGGCGTAGCTGCGGGCCGCGACGCCGAGGCCGTTGGCGTAGTTCATCGGCGCGATGTACGAGACGCGCAACGGCCGCTGCGGCCCCCGGGGCCTTCGCAGATCCGCCCAGATCCTGGCGCCCGGATACGAGTAGGTCACGTCGAGCCGGTCGAGATCGAAGCCGCGCTCCGCGATCGCCTCCCGCACCGCCGTCCCGCCGATCGCGGCGTGCTCGCCGAGCAGCGAGCGCTTCACGAACGGGAAGCCCTGGGCCAGCATGTTCTCCCAGTCGAACAGGGTGCGGTTGTTGCGCGGGTCGTTGACCAGCGACATGTGCTTGTTCTGCGCCGAGAACAGGCTGCGCATCCCAAGCCCCGCCGCCCGCATCCGCTGCGAGAAGGTCAGCTCGTACTCGGTGATCACCGAATTCTTGTCCGGCCAGTTCGCGACCGACAGGAGGAAGTGGTTGAACGCGTAAGACGAGAGGCAGCGCCGCTTCAGCGCCAGGAAGAAGCTCTGGAGGTGATGCGAGTAGTAGAAATTGTCGGCGAGCCCGATCACCGCCTCGGGGAACGCGTCGATCTTCGTGAGCAGCGCGGCGAAATCGCTTCCCGACAGGGGGCCGACGAGGCTGTCGTTGGCCAGATACAGGGTTTCCGAGTCGAGGAGATCGACGTCCTCCAGCAGGACATGCGCCCAGGCGGCGAAATCGAATCCCTTGTTCTCGCGCAGATAGACGGAGGCGCACAGATCCAGGATCGCCTGCGGCACGGCGTTCTTGTGCTGGTCGGCGGCGATGATCAGGACGATGTCGGCCCCGTTCTCCGCGAAGGCCTTCAGGTAGGGCTCCACGTGGCCGCGGATCCGCCCCTCCGGGCAGTGGGTGATGAACAGGGCCGTACGGGTGTGCCGGCGCGGCTCGCGCTTCAGGCAGGCGAGGCGGGCATCGGACGCCTCCGGCACCGCGGCACCGGGGACGCGGCGGGTGAGCCGCCCCGCCTCCAGACCGGTCAATACGTAATCGACCAGCGGGTTGAGCCCGAGGGCGGCGACCTTCGGGTAACGGGCGAGATACCAGGGCGCGTCGAAACGCGGCGACGGGCTGGTGCTGCGCCCGCCATCCGCGAGGAAGTGCACCAGCGGGTTCCGCCCATCCGGGTCATCGGTCGAGGGGGTCGCCAAGTAGGTCTCGGCGTACCAGCGCGTGTCGAACCAGGGGCTGGGATCGAGCCCCTCGTCCGCCCCGTGCTCGAGGTAATGGACCAGGGGGTTGAGGGCATCGGCCCGCACGGCGGCGGATTGGGCAGCATACCAGTCGGGATCGAACAGCGGGTGGGGTGCGTAGCGGCGGTAGCCGCCCGCCATCACGTAGTGCTCCAGGGGCTCGAGCCCGCTGGTCTCGGCCTCGCGACAGCGGGTGCGGTAGAACTCCGCGTCGAAGACCCCGGCGCGGCGGATCAGGTCCACGTGCCGCGACAGGCCGGCGAACTCTTCGGGGTTGCGCAGGTAGCCCTGCTTCCGGCCGGTCTCGTAATAATGGGCGAGCGCGTTGCCGCCCGCTGAGCGGGCATCCGGGTAGCGGGACAGATACCAGGCGGTGTCGAACAGCGGCGACGGGTCGGTGTCGGGGTGGGCCAGGAAGTGCAGGAACGCCCGGCCGCGCTGCTCCGCGCCGCCGAGATAGCGCTCGGCGTACCAGTCCGGATCGAACAGCGGATTGGGGCGGATCCCCGCCGCGGCGCCGCGGTCGCGGTAGTGAAGCACCGGGTTGATGCCCTCGCCCCGGAGCCCGGGGACGGAATCGAGGTAGAGGTCGCCGTGGAACAGCGGATGCGGCCAGCGCCCCTCGCGGCCGCCATGGACCGCGTAGTGCACCACCGGATCAATCCCCTCGCCGACCACGTCGGGGTAGCGCCTGGCGTACCAGGCCGGATCGAACAGGCCCGAGGCCCTGACCGCCTGGATGAGATCCGCCTGCCGAGGCTCGCCGCGGCGGCGGCCGAGGCGCCGGGTCAGCGGACGTGCGAGCGATTGAGCCGCCCCGGCGAGGCCGGCCTTCTCCGACGATCCGGCGGCGAACACATCTCGAAGGCGCATGGTCAGGTCCGGATACGCGGGAAGCCCGTGCAGCTGCCCACGCCGCGATCCGCGAGAGACATCAGGGGAAATCGGCCGGTCCGGCGGTCGCGGGCGGGACCGCCCCGGCTTGGGCGCCTTCCTAATGGTCCGGGTCGCCGACGCCAAGAGCCGGGGCGAGCAGAGCCGCTTCGCCGCGCGTTCCGGTGCTCGGTCCCGGATCAGGTTTCGCTGTCGCTTCACCTGTCCGGGAAAGGGGCGGTGCAGGATGAAACGCTCCCCTTTCCCGGGCGCCTGGAGCGTCGGCGGAATGCGACCCGGGAGCCAGCACGGGACTCGCCGCGAAGGGGTTCCCCGGAGTCGAGCCTCCGGGCGTGCCGCCCAAAAAGCGTGCGGCGATCCCGACCTTGCCAGCCCGGTACCATCCGCCCACACTATCCGGATTGATCCGCGGGCCTTTCCGGACGCCCGTGCAGGAGATGGATAGCGGCATGACGCAGGGGATCAGCCCGGCCACCACCCTCGACGACGGCATCGTGGCGACCGCGGAGAGCTGCCTTGCCGCCGTCGGCGCGGCGCGGGACGCGATCCACGGGGTGATCTTCGGGCAGGAAAAGGTCGTCGATCTCGCCCTCGTGACCATCCTGGCCGGCGGCCACGGCCTGCTGGTCGGGCTGCCCGGGCTCGCCAAGACCAAGCTGGTCGAGACCCTCGGCACCGTGCTCGGCCTCGACGCGCGGCGTGTGCAGTTCACCCCGGACCTGATGCCCTCCGACATCCTGGGCACCGAGATCCTGGAGGAGGACGCCGAGCGCCGTCGGGCGTTCCGGTTCGTGCAGGGACCGGTCTTCACCCAGCTGTTGATGGCCGACGAGATCAACCGCGCGAGCCCGCGCACGCAGTCGGCCCTGCTTCAGGCCATGCAGGAGGGTCACGTCTCGGTGGCGGGCGCCCGGCACGACCTGCCGCGCCCGTTCCACGTGCTCGCCACCCAGAACCCGATCGAGCAGGAGGGCACCTACCCGCTGCCCGAGGCGCAGCTCGACCGGTTCCTCCTGGAGATCGACGTCGGCTATCCCGACCGCGCCGCCGAGCGCCGGATCCTGATCGAGACCACCGGCGTGGACGAGGTGCGCCCGCGGGCCGTCATGTCCACCGAGCAGTTGCTGACCGCCCAGCGCCTCGTGCGCCGGCTGCCCGTGGGTGAGGCCGTCGTGGAGGCGATCCTCGACCTCGTGCGCGCCGCGAGGCCCGACGGCGGCGACGCCCTGGTGAAGGACAAGCTCCTCTGGGGACCCGGCCCCCGCGCCAGCCAGGCGCTGACGCTCGCCGCCCGCGCCCGGGCGCTGATCGAGGGCCGGGTCGCGCCCTCGGTCGCCGACGTGAAGGCGCTCGCCGAGCCGGTGCTCAAGCACCGGATGGCGCTGAGCTACACCGCCCGGGCCGACGGCGAGACCATCGAGGGCCTGATCGCCAAGCTCGCGGAGAAGCTCTGACCTTGGTTGGAACCCACGCCCTCGAGTCGGGCAGGCGCACCCCCGGCCGGCGCGAGAGCGAGGGCGCGACCGCCCTGTCGGAAAAAATGCCCCGCCTCGTGCTGGAGGCGCGGCGCGTGTCGAGCCTGCTGGCCCATGGCCTCCACGGCCGTCGCCGGGCCGGGCCGGGCGAGAGTTTCTGGCAGTTCCGCCCCTTCATCACCGGAGAGGCCGCCGCGCGGGTCGACTGGCGCCGCTCGGCCCGGGACGACCGGCTCTACGTGCGCGAACGCGAATGGGAGGCGGCCCACAACATCTGGCTCTGGATCGACCGCTCGGCCTCCATGGGCTTTTCTTCGGACTTGGCCTCGGCGCCGAAGGTCGAGCGCGCGCTCATCCTCGGGCTGGCGCTGGCCGACGCCTTCGTGGAGGGCGGCGAGCGGGTGGGCCTCCTCGGGCTGACCCGGGCCAGCGCGTCCCGTGGGATCGTCGAGCGGCTGGCACAGGCGCTGGTCGCCGACACGGCCGGCCTGACCCAGGATCTGCCGCCGCAGGCGAGCCCCGCCCGGTTCGACGAGGTGGTGCTGATCGGCGACTTCCTCACCGCGCCCGACCGGATCGCGGCCTCCGTGCAGAGCCTCGCGGGCCGCGGCAGCCGCGGCCACCTGCTGATGGTCGCGGATCCGATCGAGGAGACGTTCCCGTTCACCGGTCAGGCGGTGCTGCACGACCTCGAAGGCAGCCTCAGCCTCGATATCGGCGACGCCGACGCCTGGGGGACGCGCTACCGCGCCCGGATCGCCGAGCACCGGGCCGCCCTGGCGTCCATCGCCCGCGGCCAGGGCTGGACGCTGACGATCCACCGCACGGACCGGCCGGCGAGCGAGGCGGCCCTGCGGCTCGCCACGCTGATCGCCGCCCGCGGCACGGAATGAGGCCGCCATGCTGGGTCTGACCTTCGCGGCGCCCCTGGCGCTCGCCGCCCTGATCGGCCTGCCGGCCCTGTGGTTCCTGCTGCGGGTGACCCCGCCGCGCCCGCGGCGCATCAATTTCCCGCCGCTCAAGCTCGTCGCCGACCTGATCCCGCAGCGCCAGACCCCGGCGCGCACCCCGCCCTGGCTGCTGATCCTCCGGCTCCTGATCGCCGCCGCGCTGATCCTGGCGGTGGCCGGGCCGGTCTGGAACGCCGGGGGCATCGGGGCCGGGGGCGGACGCAGCGCGCTCCTCGTGCTCCTCGACAACGGCTTCCCCGCCGCCCACGACTGGCGCGACCGCCTGCGGGTCGCCACCGACGCCGTGGAAGGCGCGGCCCGTGACGGCCGTCCGGTGGCGGTGATCGGGCTGGCCGACGCACCGGCGGCCTTCGAGGCGAAGACGCCGGCCGCCGCCCTGGAACGCCTGCGCGCCCTCGCACCGCGCCCGATCCTGCCCGCCCGCGACGCGCATCTCGCCGCGATCGAGACCTTCCTGGACAAGAACCGGGGCGCCGGCCTCGTCTGGATCAGCGACGGCGTCGAAGGCGCCAGTGACACGCGCTTCGCCAAGGGCCTCGCCGACCTCGCCGGCGACAAGGGCGCCGCGCTGACGATCCTGCGCGCCGACAGGCCGCCGGCTTTGGCCCTCACCGCCACCGAGAATGCCGGCAAGCTCGTCACTCACGCCCTGCGGGCGGCTCCGAACGGGCGCGATACGGGCGTGATCCGGGCCCTCGACCAGAAGGGCCTGCCGCTGGCTGAGCGCGATTTCGCCTTCGCGGCCGACGCCACCGAGGCGGAGGCGACCTTCGAGCTGCCGGTGGAGCTGCGCAACAGCATCAGCCGCCTGGAGATCGCGGGCGAGCGCTCGGCCGGGGCCGTGGTGCTGCAGGACGAGCGCGGCAAGCGGCGCCGGGTCGGCCTGGTCTTTGGCGGCACCCTCGATCAGGCCCAGCCGCTGCTGGCGCCGACCTACTACCTCGCCCGGGCGCTCCAGCCCTTCGCGGACGTGCAGGAGCCCCGCGGCGCCAAGGGCACGGCGGAATCGATCAACCAGCTCCTCGACAATCAGGTCTCGGTCCTCGTGCTGGCCGATGTCGGGGCCCTCGACGAGAAGACCACCGCCCGGATCGAGAGCTTCGTGAAGGAGGGCGGGATGCTCCTGCGCTTCGCCGGCCCCCGGCTCGCCGCAGGCAACGATCCGCTGGTGCCGGTGCGCCTGCGCCGGGGCGGCCGGACGCTCGGCGGCACCCTGTCCTGGGACAGTCCGAAGACGCTGGCGCCCTTCCCGCCCGAGAGCCCGTTCGCGGGCCTGACGCCGCCGGCCGATATCGGCGTGCGCCGCCAGATCCTGGCCGAGCCCGACGGCGACCTGCCGAACCGCACCTGGGCCTCGCTCCAGGACGGCACGCCGATCGTCACCGCGCAGAAGCGCGGCTTGGGCACGATCGTGCTGTTCCACGTCACCGCCGACACGACGTGGTCGAACCTGCCGCTCTCCGGCCTGTTCATCGATATGCTCCGGCGCGTCGTGGCGCTGGCCGGCGCCTCGGCGCCCGCCCAGGGCGAGGCGCCGCGGGCAGCCGCGCCGGTCCTCGCCCCGCGGGTGACGCTGGACGGGTTCGGGGCGCTGGGTTCGCCCCCGGCCTCGGCCACCGCGGTCTCGGCCGATTACGCCGACCGGGCGACCATGGAGCATCCGCCGGGCTTCTACGGCCCGCCGGACGGAGGCATCAGCGTGAACGCCCTCAAACCCGACGACCGGCTGAAGCCCCTCGACACCGCCGCCCTCGACGGCGCCCGGTTCGGGTCGCTCGCCGGGGCCGCGACCGTCGATCTGCGCCCGGGTCTGTTCACCCTGGCGCTGCTGCTCCTCGCCCTCGATACCCTGGCGGGGCTGTGGCTCGGCGGCTTCCTGCGCCGGGGCGGCCTCGCGTCCCGCCTGCGCGGGCGCCCGGCGGCGCTGGCCCTCGCGGGCGCCGTCCTGCTGGCGAGCCTGCCGGCTTTCCCCGTCCGCGCCGAGGAGCCGGCGGTCAACCGGCCGAACGGCATCGAATCCGCCCTCGTCACGCGGCTCGCCTACGTGATCACGGGCGACGCCGCCGTCGACGAGGCGAGCCGCACCGGTCTCACGGGCCTGACCCAGATGCTGGCCACCCGCACCGCCCTGGAGCCGGGCGAGCCCGCCGGCATCGACCCCGCCAAGGACGAGCTGGCCTTCTATCCGCTGATCTACTGGCCGATCGCGCCCTCCCGGCCGCAGCCCTCGGAGACGGCGATCCGCAAGATCGACGCGTTCATGCGCAACGGCGGCACAGTCCTGTTCGACACCCGCGACGCGCTCACCGCCCGCCCGGGCGGGCCGCCGACCCCGGAGGCCGCGTATCTGCGCACGATGCTGGCGACGCTCGAAGTGCCGGAGCTGGAGCCGGTGCCCCTCGACCACGTGCTCACCAAGGCGTTCTACCTCGTGGACAGTTTCCCGGGCCGCTACGCCACGGGCCAGACCTGGGTCGAGGCCCTGCCCCCGGCGGCCGAGGGCGCCGAGCGCCGGCCGGCCCGGGCCGGCGACGGGGTGAGCCCGATCATCATCACCGGCAACGACCTCGCCGCCGCCTGGGCGATCGACCGCAGGGGCGAGCCGCTCTATCCGGTGGTCGGCGGCGACCAGCGCCAGCGCGAGATGGCGTTCCGCGGGGGCGTCAACATCGTGATGTACACGCTCACCGGCAACTACAAGGCGGATCAGGTGCACGTGCCCGCGCTGCTGGAGCGGCTGGGACAGTGACCTTTTTAAATACTCAGATCGGCGACTTATCGCCCGCTCCCGCGCTGCGGAGGAATCCGCTTCTGACACACGCCCCTTTCCCGGACGCCTGGAACGCAGTGGAAGGCGATCCGGGACCCGGCATGGAAGGTGCCGCGCAGCGGCACCGTATGAGCCATCCGGACGCTGCGCGCCGTCCTGTGCTGGATCCCGGGTCGCCCTCCGCTGACGCTCCACGCGCCCGGGAAAGGGCTGGCGCCTGGACGATCCAAGTCCGTGAGGCCGGACCATCATGCTGAGCCTCAGCTTCACCCCCCTCCTCCCCTGGCCGGCCATCGCCGTGCTGGGGGTGATCGTCGCCGTGCTGGCGGTGTTCGCCGTGCTGGCCCGGGGCCGGACCGCGTGGCTGCGCGTCCTCGTCCTTGCTTTGGTGCTAGCGGCGCTCACCAACCCGGCCCTGGTCCACGAGGACCGCGAGCCCGTGAAGGACATCGCGGCCATCGTGGTCGACCGCTCGGGCTCGCAGGCTCTCGGCGACCGCCCGCAGATGACCGACGCGGTCCGCGCCGAGCTGCAGCGCCGGTTCGGAGCGCTCGCCAATATCGAGACGCGCTTCATCGACGTGCCCGACACCAAGGACGGCGACGACGGCACCAAGCTGTTCACGGCTTTGAGCCAGGCGCTGGCCGACGTCCCGCCCGAGCGGCTCGCCGGCATCGTGATGCTCACCGACGGCGTAGTCCACGACATCCCGGCCTCGATGGCCCAGCTCGGCATCAAGGCGCCGCTCCACGTCCTCGTCACCGGGCACCCGGACGAGCGCGACCGGCAGATCAAGCTGCTTGAGGCCCCCCGCTTCGGCATCGTCGGCAAGGACCTGACGATCCGCGCCGAGGTGATGGAGCGCGGTGGCACAGGTCACGCGGTCGTCACCGTCCGCCGCGACGGCGAGGAGATCGGCCGGCGGGACGTCGCCACCGACAAGCCGTTCTCCCTGACCACCCGGATCGAGCATGGCGGCCCGAACGTCGTGGAAATCGAGGTCGAGCCGCTGCCGGGCGAGCTGACCACCGTCAACAACCGCGCGGTGCTGCCGATCGAGGGCATCCGCGAGAAGCTGCGGGTGCTGCTCGTCTCGGGCGAGCCGCACCAGGGCGAGCGGACGTGGCGCAACCTGCTGAAGTCCGACGCCAACGTCGATCTCGTCCACTTCACCATCCTGCGCCCGCCGGAGAAGCAGGACGGCACGCCGATCTCCGAACTCTCCCTGATCGCCTTCCCGACGCGCGAGCTGTTCGTCCAGAAGATCAAGGATTTCGACCTGATCATCTTCGACCGCTACGCCAACCAGAGCGTGCTGCCGCAGGCCTATTTCGACAACATCGTCCGCTATGTCCGGGAAGGTGGGGCCCTGCTGATCGCGGCAGGCCCCGAATTCGCCGGCCCGGCGAGCCTCGCCCGCACCCGGCTCGCCGGCATCCTGCCGGGCGATCCGGACGGGCGGGTCGTCGAGAAGCCCTACAAGGCGACGCCGACCCAGGTCGGCCAGCGCCACCCGGTGACCCGTGCCCTGCCGGGCTCGGACGCGAGCCCCCCGGCCTGGGGCGACTGGCTGCGGATCATCGAGGCGCGCACGCGGCCCGGCATCCAGCCGATCCTGTCGGGGGCCGAGGGCCTGCCGCTGCTCGCCCTGTCGCGGGAGGACAAAGGCCGCGTCGCCCTGCTGCTGTCGGACCACGCCTGGCTCTGGGCCCGGGGCTACCAGGAGGGCGGCCCCTATCTCGATCTGCTCCGTCGCCTCGGTCACTGGCTGATGAAGGAGCCGGCCCTCGAAGAGGAGGCGCTGCGCGCCCAGACGACCGGCCACGGCCGCGAGGTGCGGGTCGAGCGCCAGACCATGGCCGATCAGGCCGAGCCGGTCACCGTCACCGGGCCGACCGGCAAGGTGACGACGCTGACGCTCAAGCCCAGCGAGCCGGGTCTGTTCACCGCGACCTTCGACGCCGAGAGCCTCGGGTTGCACACGCTGCGCTCGGGCAATCTCGTGGCCTTCGTGAGTGTCGGTCCGGCCAACCCGCGCGAGCTCGCCGACGTGTTCAGCGACACCGAGCGCCTGAAGGCCGTGGCGGACGGCTCGGGGGGCTCGGTCCGCCGGGTCGCCGGCTCCGGAGGCGCCATCGACGTGCCGCGGCTCGCGGTGGTGCGCGGCGGACGGCTCTCGGGCGCGGACTGGATCGGCTTCCGGCCGAGCGACAGCGCCAACATCCGCGGCGTCGAGGTCTACCCGCTGGCGCTGGGCCTCGCGGCGCTCGCCGCCCTGGCCGCGGCGCTGCTCGCGATGTGGCTGGTGGAGGGACGGCGCGGGCGGGCGGTGTGAAGGAAATACCTCGCGGTGCATGCGGATTCCCCTCCCCCCTCTGCGGGGGAGGGAGAAACCGCGCCTCCCGTGGCGCCGAAGCGCGTACGCGCTCGACGCGCGAGGCCCCCGCGGCCTATGAGGCTGGGCGAACGCCCGCGCCCCGACACAACGGAGACAGCCCGCCCGTGACAGCGCAGACCGTGACCGGCCGCCTCCTCGCCGCGACGCTCCTCGTCGCCTGCCTGCACCTCGACCAGGCCCGCGCGCAGGAGCCGGCCGCGATGCCCTCCGATCCGCCGTCCCAGCCGGCTGCCGGCCAGTGGACCCACGCGCTCACGCTGATGGGCCAGCCGAAATACGGCCCCGAATTCAAGCATTTCGACTATGCCGACCCGGCCGCCCCCAAGGGCGGGACGGTGCGCCTCGGCGCCCAGGGCGGGTTCGACAACTTCAACATCATCGTTGCCGGCCTGAAGGGCGACCTCGAGAACGGCATCCAGCAGATCTACGATCCGCTGATGACCCAATCCTCCGACGAGCCGTTCACCTCCTACGGCCTGATCGCCGAGGCGGTGCGGGTCGCCCCCGATCTCGGCTCCGTCTCCTACCGCCTGCGCGAGACCGCCCGCTGGCACGACGGCCAGCCGATCACCCCCGAGGACGTGGTCTGGTCCTTCGATATTCTGAAGGCCAACAGCCCGTTCTACGCCGCCTACTACCACACGGTGTCGAAGGCCGCGGCGACCGGGCCGCACGAGGTGACCTTCACGTTCACGGAGACCGGCAACCGCGAGCTGCCGCAGGTGATCGGCCAATTGCGCATCCTGCCCAAGCACTGGTGGATGGCCAAGGACGCCAACGGCAAGCAACGCAACCCCACCGAGACGACCCTGGAGCCGCCGCTCGGCTCCGGCCCCTATCGCCTCGCCAAGTTCGATCCCGGCCGCAGCACGACCTACACCCGCGTGCCCGACTACTGGGGCAAGGATCTGCCGGCCAATGCCGGGCACTACAATTTCGACACCGAGCGTTACGAGTATTTTCGCGATGGCACCGTCCTGGTCGAGGCACTGAAGGGCGACCTCTACGACTTCCGCGTCGAGAACATCGCCCGGAACTGGGCCACGGCCTACGACGATGTCCCGGCCGTGAAGGAGGGGCGCCTGATCAAGGAGGCCTTCCCCGACCGCGGCATGGGCATCATGCAGGCCTTCGCGTTCAACACCCGCAAGGACAAGTTCAAGGACCCGCGCGTGCGCCGGGCCTTCAACCTCGCGATGAACTACGAGGAGATGAACAAGTCGCTGTTCTATGGCCTGTACAAGCGGATCAACTCCTACTTCTTCGGCTCGGAGCTGGCCTCCTCGGGCCTGCCGGAGGGGGACGAGAAGGCGATCCTCGAAAGCGTCAAGGACAAGATCCCGGCTTCGGTCTTCACCACGCCCTACACAAACCCCATCAACGACAGCCCCGAGGCCGTCCGGAAGAACCTGCGCGAGGCGGTGGGCCTGCTGCGCGAGGCGGGCTACGAGCTGCGCGGCGGCAAGATGGTCAACAAGGCGACCGGCGAACCGCTCACCGTCGAGTTCCTGGAGTTCCAGAACACCTTCGAGCGGGTGATCCTGCCGTTCTCGGCGCAGCTCAAGCTGATCGGCATCGACGCCACCCTCCGGGTGATCGACCCGGCGCAATACCAGAACCGGATCCGCAACTTCGATTTCGAGATCACCACGACGAATTGGGGCGAGTCGCTCTCCCCAGGCAACGAGCAGCGCGAGTACTGGGGCTCGGCCGCCGCCGACAGCCCCGGCTCGCGCAACCTGATCGGCATCAAGGATCCCGGCATCGACGCGCTGATCGAGAAGGTGATCTTTGCGCGCAATCGGCCGACCGTGATCGCGGCGACCCGGGCGCTCGACCGGGTGCTGCTCGCCCACGATTACGTCGTGCCGCAATGGTCCTCGAGCGAGCAGCGGACCCTGCGCTGGAACCGCTTCAGCCACCCGGCGATCCTGCCGCTCTACGCCAGTTCCGGCTTCCCGACGACGTGGTGGTACGACGAGAAGCGCGCGGCCAAGACCGGGGCCCCCCGTTGACGGGCGCGCCCTGGCGACCGACCCGGCGCAGGCTCGTCCTCGGTGCCGGAGCCCTCGCGGCGATCGGGCCGGCGCGGGCCGAGGACGGGGAGCGCCACGGCCTCTCCAGCTTCGGCGAGCTGAAGTACCCGCCGACCTTCGCGCATTTCGACTACGTGAACCAGATCGCGCCGCGCGGCGGCCGCTTCTCGGCGAC
>NZ_JAKSYM010000378.1 GCF_022829545.1 Methylobacterium sp. J-030
CTCCCAGTACAGAGCGGGCCGGGCGAAGCGCCGTTCCGCGAGATCGGACGCCTGCACGACGGTGACATGGTGGTGGTCTGCGAAAAACTCGGGCCGTGGCTCGGCGTCGTCTACGGTTCTGCGACGCTCGGCTGCCAAACCACGATCCTTGTACCCGTCGAGCAAACGTACACCGGTCCCTGTGACCACGGCTGGGTCATGGCCCGTAATGTCAGCGTTGGCGGGAAGTGACAGTTGGTCTGGCCACTTCGGACGATATGCTCTGCGGCGTCAGCTCGTAGGTCACTCGTCGTTGGTTTCGGGGGCCTCGTAACATAGGCATGCGAACTCGACGAGGCCGGCTAGAATTCCAATCGCGCAAACAGCTGCGATAGGCATTGATCGCTCCTGTTGAGGGCTGGCTTCACTGATGGAAGGGAGTTGGGGACACATGTCCGCCCGCGCCTCAGCACGACATCCTTGATCAGATTGCCAACGAGCGGCGGGCGACCTCAACCGATCAGACCGTGCGAGAATCCGCGCGGTTGGTCACACTGGCCGAGCTATGCCGTGATGGTCTATGCGCAATCGTTATGTCGAACGCAGAACCGACAGGCCCGGATGATTTCAGGCTGCAAACTGTGGCACCGACCCGATGGCGTGTGGCTGTGGTCGGATCAAAGCGGCCATGAGCTTCATCGCAGCGGCGGCAGCATCAGCCAATTCCGTATCGTGCTCGACACGCTCGACCAGTGCTCCGGAGCCCGCATCTGGAACGAGGTAGCTCATCGGATCTTCACCGAAGATCGGTTCTAGAACCGGCCCGCACTCAACGACCTCGACATTGACATGACGCAGATCGCAGCAGATCCGGTCGAAGATCGCCTCCACGGCGGCGGCAGGGCCCTCTAGGGCCTGCACGAAGAACAGGCGCGTGAACAGTAGCGTACCCGTGATGCCGGCCTCTGCGTTCCTGGTTCGCGATGTAGCCAGGGTCTTGTCGATCGCCCGCTGCACATCCTCAGCGGTTCCTTCGAACGTGCTGCGGCTCCGGTAGACCAGTCGAAACAGGTCGGGGGTGTCCTGCGGGTTCATGCAGCCTCGCGTGCTTCCACAAATGACAGGAACTCATCCAGGGGCAGCGGACGGCTGACGAGGTAGCCCTGCACCTGATCGCAGCCGGACGCGGCCGAGAACGCGAACTGCTCGGCGGTCTCGACGCCCTCGACCGTGATCGTCATGCCGAGGCATGTGCCCATGGTGATGATCGCCCGGACGATCGCGGCGCTCTCCAGGTCACCCGGGAGCTGGCGCACGAAGGATTGGTCGACCTTGATCTTGTCGAACGGGAAGCGGCGCAGATAGCTGAGCGAGGAGTAGCCGGTGCCAAAATCGTCCATCGAGATGCTGACCCCGGCCGCGCGCAGGCGGGTCAGGGTGGCGAGCGTGCGCTCCTCGTCCGCCAGCAGCACGCCCTCGGTGATCTCGAGTTCCAGCCGGTCCGCGGTGAGGCCGGAGGCGGCAAGCGCCGCCTTGACGGTGTCGGCGAGCCGTAGATCCCGGAACTGAGCGGGCGAGAGATTGACGGCGACCCGGATGTGCGACGGCCAGTGGGCCGCTTGGGCGCAGGCGGTGCGCAGGACCCATTGCCCCAGCGGCCCGATGAGGCCGGTCTCCTCGGCCAGCGGGATGAAGTCGGCGGGCGAGACGAGGCCGCGCTCCGGATGGCGCCACCGCACCAGGGCTTCGGCCGCGGTGATCCGGCCTGAACGCGCATCGACGAGCGGCTGGTAGTACACCTCGAATTCCTGCATCGCGATGGCGCGCCGCAGATCAGCCTCCAGGCTACGTCGCGCCTGAACGCGCGCGTCCAGTACCGGATCGAACCGGCGGAACGTGCCCTTGCCGTCAGTCTTGGCCTTGTAGAGCGCAAGGTCGGCGTTGCGCACGAGCTGGCTGGGCTCGATGCCGTCCACCGGCGCGAGGGCTGCCCCGACCGAGGCCCCGACATTGACGAGTTGGCCCTCGATCAGGAACGGGCGGCCGATCAGCTCGATGATGCGTCCGGCCAGGACCTGCACCACCTCGGGATTGGGCAGGTCCGCCTGCAGGACAGCGAACTCGTCGCCGCCCAGCCGCGCGACGACGTCGTGCTCGCCCAGGGCCGCCTTAAGCCGCTGCGCCGTCTTGCAGAGCAGCACGTCGCCCAGTCCGTGACCCAGCGTGTCGTTGACCAGCTTGAACCGGTCGAGATCGAGGACGAGCACGGCGAAGGCGCGATCGTGCTCCCGGTAGGAGGCGACGTGGTGCGCGAGCAGATCGTGGAAATGGGCGCGGTTGGGCAGGCCGGTCAGCGCGTCCGAGTAGGCCAGCGTCCGTATCTTCGACTCGGTCTGCAGGCGCTCCCGCTGGTCGCGGATGGCCAGCACGGTTTGTAGTCCGCTGCCGAGTGGGACCTTGCTGCGCAGGACGCGCACCGGCACGCGCAGCCCATCTGTGCCGACCAGCTCCGCCTCCCGCTCCTCGCGCTCGGGAAGTGCCGCGACGGCGAGGCCGGGCAACAGATCTGATAGGCGACGGCCGTTCAGTTCCCCAGGGTTCACACTCAACAGGCGTTCCAGGCTGCGATTGGCGGTGGTGATCATGTCGTCATCACACACGGCGAGCCCCTCGACGGCGAGGTTTGCCAACTCGCGCAGGCGCTGCTGGTCCCGACGTGCTTGTGCCCTGGCCTGTAGGGTGAGGCGTAACCCGACGACAGCTAGCGCCAGCAGGCCGAGGGACACGCCCGCCACGACCGGCGCGATGACTTCGGGCGGAACGGCGTGCGGCGGGAGCGAGCGCTCCGGATCGAAGGCCAGCGTCATCGCCGTCATGCCGCCGAAGTGCAGGACACCGATCGCCGCGACCAGCAGCGGGGCCCCGGCGCGGCGAAGGTCCCGGCGTCGCTCCCCCGTGACGACCATCGCCACGCCGAACATGAGCAAGCTGGTCGGTATGGACACCGCTAAGAGTGGGGGATCCCACGTGACGGTGCCAGCGACGAGATACGAAGCCTCGCCGAGGTAGTGCAGCGCTGCGATACTACTGCCGAGGAGAACGCCGATGAGAAAGCGATGGACTCGCTTGCGCTGGCCGATCGCGAGGGCGACGCTGATCCCGATGCCCGCGATGGCGACCAAGAGAGACAGGGCTGTCAGATAGGGATCGAACCCAGCGGGCATGCCCGGTCGAAAAGCCAGGAGCCCGATCATGTGGGTAGCCCAGGCGGTACAGCCTGAAGCGACGATGCTGGCACCAGCCCAAAGCGTAGCGGACCGGCCTTCGGAGCGCGCCGCATGAGTCGCGACCGAGAACGAACCGTAGACGCCGACGACGCAGGTTCCTGCGGCGAGTAGGATCAACTGATGATCGTGCGCCTGGGTAAGGCAGATGTAGACGGATCGCATGGCAAGCTCCGAGGCATTGAGCCTGGGCTCGACAGGTTAATTATTGGCCACACCTTGAAAAAGGCGATAATAGGCTCGGCGAAGATCGCAGTACCTTCTGAAGAAAATCCATCATATGTTGGAATGTAAAATGTTAATTCACAAGCAAGGGTTGTTTTGGCACGAGATTGGAACGTGTCTCCCGGTAGGTAGCCGGAACATTGTAACTGCGCGTTCCTCTCATCGATCACGTGCGTCGTGTGCATATCGCTCCTTGCCGGCGAGCGCTTCCTTGGCTACCTGACCAACTACCGGGCCGATGGCACCAAGTACCGTGCCGACCGGCTGGCCGAGGGCGATGGCCTGCTGACCATCCAGGAGCGCCGCCACCAGGGCAGGAAGAGCGACCCGAACGTGCTCCGGATCATCAGCCGGGAGTGGCTGCAATGGCTCGGGCGGGGAGGGTGGTCCACAGCCCCGGCGCTGCTCGGCGGCATAGGGTGCAAACCGATTCACCCCACGGATAGGGGAGATCCAAAAAGGGAGGTTGTGGATGCGGAACCGAAGAAGGGCTGCCGAGGGGCAGCGGTCGACCTCGACCGATCAGGCCGAATGAGAATCAGCGCGGTTGGTCGCACTGACCGAGCTATGCCGTGAGGATAAGCAGGGGGCCGGTTTACCGAACGAACCGCGATAGCCAATGACCCTCGTTTCGACTTGGCACCCACGATGAGTGCACAATCGGTCGAGAATCCTTCAGACGCATCACAAGCGATCCTCTCCGACCAAATCCGCAAACGTCTCGGCAGCTTACTCAGCGCCGCCTACATGCAGGAGAATGCCGAGTTGGACGCTGCGGGGCACTTCGCTGACCTGCTGGCCAAACTCAACATCGCGCTTGGGAAGGCACACGGCCGCGACGAGGCTGAGTTCCGGCGGCACTTTCTCGCTGTAGCGCCGAACCTGCGCAGGTTCGCCATATCGCTCGCACGCGACGCCACGGTAGCCGACGACCTCGTGCAGGATACTCTTCTGCGGGCTTGGCGGGCCCGAGCGTGCTTCGAACCAGGCACGAACTTCGAGGACTGGACTTTCACGATCCTGCGCAACGCGTTCTACAGCAGCCAGCGCAAAGTACGGGAAGTCGAGGATGGCGATGGCAGTTACACCGCCCGGCTCGCCATCCCGCCCGATCAAGCCGGCCGCCTCGACCTTCAGGACGTGCGTACCGCGCTCGACCGGCTCGCGCCGGTGATGCGCGAGGCGCTGGTGCTCGTGACGATTGAAGACCTGACCTATGACGAGGCCGCCGCGATCATGGGTTGCCAAGTCGGCACCGTGAAGAGCCGCGTCTGGCGGGCACGTGATCAGCTTGCACGGGCGCTTGGCTACACCGGCGCTGAGATCGGGAGTGACAGGGTGATGCTCTCCGCGCTCGGAGGGCCGCGTGAGAGTGGCGGATGAGTTCGGATCCATGCGCTGCATGTGCGACCGAGCCGATGATCGCACACGATGCGATCCGGGAGCGTGCCTACGATCTATGGGACCGGAACCACCGTCCTGCCGGTTATGAGTTGGAGTTCTGGCTCATGGCCGAGCGCGAGCTGAAGGCGGAGCGCCGAGGCGTGTCGAGCGGTTTGTCCGATGCGGGACGGGCGTAGGATCATGAGCGGCGGCATCGTTCCGCTACGCCGGAGAGGTGAGGAGCGATCCGCGCTCGCCCGGGTCGATGTCGCCGCGATAGAGTTGCTCGTCGGTGGTCACGCTACGAACCTGCAGGCGGCGCGGGCTCAGATCATTCTCGCGGACCTGCGGGCACAGCTGGATCAGATGACAGCGGTGCTCGCGGATGTGCACGGCCGCGAGCCGACCGGTGACCCTGAGATCGACGACACTAACTCTAACCTAATCACGGCGATCAACCAAGGCATCGTGCAGATCGATCTCTTCGTCGCACAGGCCCGCACTTTCGCGGAGGGAATCACTCAAACGGGGTAGGTCGAGGCAGACTCGTACTTCCGCGGTCTCAGTGCCGGTAGCGTTCGGCCAGCTTCGTCAGCGTCTGGGCTAGATCGGTGATATTGGCTGAGGCGGCCTCAACCTGCCGCGTCCCGGCGGCGGTCTGTTGGCTCGCCTGCCGGATGTTCTGGAGCGCACCCATCACCTGCTCGATCCCGAGCTGCTGCTGGTTCGTCGAGGCAACGACCTGCTGGAACACCTGCGCACCTTCCTCGACCTTCGCGCTGATCTCCTCGATGGTGCGCTGCGTCGTGTCGGAGCGGGTCTTGCCGGCGGCGGCTCGCTTGACCGCCTCCTCGGTGAGCATCACCGACGTGTTGATACCCCGCTGGATCTCGCCCAGGATGCCGCGGACCTGGCCAGTGGCGGCCTTGGCCTGATCGGCCAGCAGCTTCATCTCCGAGGCGACGACCGAGAAGCTGCGCCCGCTCTCGCCGGCCGCCGCCGCCTCGATGGCGGCGTTGAGCGCGAGCAGGTGCGTGCGCTCCGAGATGTCGTTGACCGTCTCGATGATGTCGCCGATCGT
>NZ_JAKSYM010000379.1 GCF_022829545.1 Methylobacterium sp. J-030
CGTGTGCGGTACGACCGGCAGCGGCGTAGCCTCGAGCGGCAACCATCAAACAGCCTAGTGGCTTTTTGATCCCAGGCTACCAATCCGTGCATAGATCGGACCGACCGTCATGGCGCCGCAGCGTAGGACCTATCGGGTAGAGCGCCCGTTGCTCCTGCGGATCCGCAATTGTGGATCAGCGAGGTTTTTAGGTGGCAGAACGGCATTCGAGTCAGAATGGTCAGCATGGTGGCCCCGATTTACCGATGTTCTACGGGGTGATTGG
>NZ_JAKSYM010000382.1 GCF_022829545.1 Methylobacterium sp. J-030
CGTGAGGCCTTCGACTCCACCCCGCCCCCGTGCGATGCAGGGACCGGACGAGATTCACCCCCGGCACCGGCCATGACCGACACGATCCTGACGGCTCTGGCCCTGCTCGGCCTGATCCTGGCCCTCCTCCCGGCGGTGCTGGCGGCGGTGAACCTTGCGGTCCTGCGCCGGCCGAAGCCGGAGGCGGATCCCGGCCTCGTCTCGATCCTGATCCCGGCGCGCAACGAGGCCGGGAACATCGCCGCCACCGTCCGCGCGGCGCTGGCCAGCACGATGGTGCCCGTCGAGGTGATCGTCGGCGACGACCATTCCACGGACGCGACCGCGGAGATCGTGCGCGCCATCGACGATCCCCGCCTGCATCTCGTCGCGGTGCCGTCGCTGCCCGAGGGCTGGACGGGGAAGAACCACGCCTGCTTTCACATGGCCGGCCTCGCGCGCGGGCGGCACCTCCTGTTCATCGATGCCGATGTGCGCCTCGAACCCGAAGGCGCGGCCTCCCTGGCGGCGCAGGCCCATCGTACCGGCGCGGCCCTGGTCAGCGGCGTACCCCGGCAGGATCTGGGCACGCTCGGCGAGATGCTGACCGTGCCGATGATCGACTTCCTGCTCCTCGGCTACCTGCCGGTGCCGCTGATGCGTCGCCTGCGTGACCCGTCGCTCGGCGCGGCTTGCGGGCAGCTCATCCTGGTCGAGGCCGAGGCTTACGCGACCACCGGCGGCCACGGTGCGATCCGCACCTCGCTGCACGACGGGGTGCGCCTGCCCCGCTTGCTCCGTGCAGCCGGTTACCGGACGGATCTGGTGGCTGCCGCGGCGCTCGCCACCTGCCGGATGTACCACGACTTCGCGCAGGCCTGGGCCGGCTTCTCCAAGAACGCCCACGAGGGCATGGCGACGGCCCGCGCCCTGCCGGTCTGGACCCTGCTGCTTGGCGGCGGTCAACTCCTGCCGCCGCTCCTCGTGCTAGCGCGCCCGCTCGGCCTGATCCCGACCACCGCCCTGGTCCCGGCCGCCCTGGCCCTCACCCTGTCGCTGGCGACGCGGGCGGCCATCACCCTGGCGGTCCGGGCGCCGCTCGTGACGATCCCGCTCCACCCGGCCGCGGTCGTCGTGGCACTGGCGATTCAATGGAACGTGCTGCTGCGCCGGGAGCGCGCCGGCGCCGCCTCCTGGAAGGGACGTAGTTATCCGGTCAGCGGGACCTGAGGCGTCCGATCGCTACAGCCGGCTTCGCGGCCGCATCCACAGACATAACCGGGCAGCTCTGCGCCGGCCTCACGCCCGGCTGCTTTGCGACACTCAGCGGGTTCGCTGAAGTACTAGTAAGAACTAAACAGATCGTAACGACCAAATCTCATAGATACTAAGAACTATCAAGACATTGCATACTAATATTCTGATATGATCTCTCAGTTATACATATATAGTTCCAAATTTGTGAGCTTGAAATTTTCAATTCTAGAATAAGGTCGAGCAGATTTGTTTTTACCAGATAAACTTGCGAGCAATAGCCATCTGCCGACCGCAAAGAAAGGATTGTTACGTGTGATAATGTCTTGATAAAGCGTTCAGCGCGCACGCAAACGTGAAAAAAACGAGAAATGCCATTCTTAGAAAATAAGAGATCGATGCGTCGACCTTACGAAGGGACGATTTTTGTCCGGTTGGGCAATGGATCCACGGTGAAGGCGGCACGAAGCATCGGGACAACGCGCTGTTCAAGACCTTCGAGGCCGTGCCCGCACAATTCCACCCGGAAGCCTACAACGCCATGATGCACTCCAAGCAGGGCAACAGGGATGCGGCGATCGAGCACGGCGCCGTTCAGAAGAAGTCTGCCGAAATCGGCGCGTGCATCACCCCGATGAAGAAGGATCCCGCCTTCGCATAGGACGGGCGGGGGACCCTTCGTCAGAACCAAGCGGCTTGGCGCACGGCCAACCGCTTCCGCGCGTCGATCACGGTCGGGCCGGCTGGCACGGGCTGGCGTCGTGAGCCTGTCCCGCCTGGGGCTTCAGCGAAACGATGAGCTGGACGTTCGGCACGTCGCCGACCTGCCGGGTCAGGTGCCCGACATGCTTCTCGGGTCCCTGCGGCGTCGATCCCATATCGGCGTTGAACTCCACCTCGCCGGGTCCCTGCTCCAGAACGGAACCATCGGTCGCTTCCACCGACCAACGGCCCGACAGGGTGATCACCCATTGCGGCCCCGGCGCCGTATGCCACGTGCCGACATAGCCGACCGGCAGGACCGCATACTTGATCGAGGCGACCTCGCCCGGGGGGAAGCCGACATATTGCGGCGCGGCCGGCGGGGCATAGCTCTTGAAGATGAAGTTCTTCAGATCGCAGTACTGGACGTGGCTGTGTCCCTTGTCGTCGGCGTAAAGGACGCCGTAGCGCAGGGCCGGCGGCTTGTCCGAGGCGAGACCGGCCGGACCGGACGGCGCCGGCTCGATGGTCATCAGCGGCTCGGCGGTCTTGCCGTCCGCGGCCTGCGCGCCCGTACCATTGACGCAGACGGCCAGAAGCACAGCGGCGGCAAGGCTTGCTCTGTCGAATTGATCCATAGCGTGAGGTCTCTCGAGTTCAGATGCCGATCAGAGCACCGCGGCGTGTTTAGGCGTGATCGGCGACCACGGACAAATCGTTTCGCGGTCTTCGGCGAGAGCCCCGCTCGATCAATACTGGGTGATATACAGCCCACCAGCTCAGGTGCTCATGCGCTCCGCGGCCAGCGCACGTGTCACAAGACTGAATTTTGTCTGCCAGCTGGCGGCCATGCATGGTGCGCTACCGGCCGTCGACTCCGGCCCGTCCACAGACAATTCATGCTTGGCCGGGTCGCCGCTCCACAGACGACGGAAGATTGAGCATGGGGAGGGACACGGTCTACCGGCCGGCCAACCTGGTCTCCGCCAGGATCCAGGCGGCCGTGTCGGCGTCCGCCCCGGCGACCGGCAGGTGCAGGATGACCGGCGTGTCGTAGGGATGGCGTGCCTTCAGGGCGGCCGACAGGGCATCGGCCAGGCCCGCGCGGCTCTTGAGGAGGGCGGCGACTTCCTCGCTCCGCTCGATCGCGCCGTTCCAGCTGTAGACCGAGCGCATGCCCGGCAGCACGTTGATGCAGGCGATCAGCCGCTCCCGCACGAGGGCTTCGCCGATATTCAGCGCCGAGGCCACATCGGGAAAGGTGGTGTAGACGAGGAGCGGACGCTCCATGCTATGCCTCCAACGCGCGCAGTCCAACTCGCGTATTTAAAGTCGCGCAGTCCCGGCGAGTGAGGGGCCTGCGGGGCACCGACGTCAACCGGGCGGTTCGCTCGTCAGCACTGGAGCCGTGACGTGATGACGCCCGACGCGACACACCTGCCCGGCCGCGCCTGACACATGCCAAATTCGAAACGAATCGCCTTCGTGGCGAGCCCGACCGGCCACGCCCGCGAGGCCGCCGCCGCCCTGATGCGCCGCTACGACCACGTCCCGCCCGAGGAGGCCGATGTCGTGGTGGCGCTCGGCGGCGACGGTCTGATGCTGCAGGTGCTGCACCGGTTCATGGACAAACCGAAGCCGATCTACGGGATGAACCGCGGCACGGTCGGCTTCCTGATGAACGAGTTCCGGGACGACGATCTTCTGGAGCACCTGGAGGCCGCGCAGCGCAGCGTGATCCACCCACTGGTGATGGATGTGCTCGACACCGAGGGCCGCCTGCACCGGGCGCGGGCGATCAACGAGGTCTACCTGCTGCGCCAGACCCACCAGACCGCCAAGCTGAAGATTGCCGTGGACGGGCACGTCCGGCTCGACCTGCTGATCGCCGACGGCGTGCTGGTCGCGACGGCGGCGGGCTCGACCGCCTACAACCTCTCGGTAGGCGGCCCGATCCTGCCGCTGGACGCGAAGCTTCTGGCGTTGACCCCGATCTCGGCCTTCCGGCCCCGGCGCTGGCGCGGCGCGCTCCTGCCGGATTACGCGCGGATCCGGATCGACGTGCTCGATGCGCCCCATCGGCCCGTGGCGGCGGTGGCCGACCACACCGAGTTCCGCCGGGTCTGCACGGTCGAGACCTCGCTCGACCGCTCGACCGAGCTGGTGCTTCTGCACGATCCCGGCCACAGCCTCGACGAGCGGATTTTGCGGGAGCAGTTCGGGTGAGCCTGCGGATCAGGCCCGCGGCGCCGCCACGAGGTCGCTCTCGCGAACCGCGCGCTCGCCCCCCTGCGTACGGACGCGGTAGCTCGGCTCGCCCGTCTGGTCCTCCGGCATCAGCCGGAGCACCTCGAACACCTCGCCCGCGCCCCTGTCTCCCGGGAGCCCGAGCTGCGGCCGGCAGACGCGCTGGCCGATCTTGAACTTGTGAGACATGCCGGGCTCCTGGGACGGGGTGTCGATACCGCGGCGCCTCAGCGTCGCTTCTGGGCTTTCGCCTTGCGGGCGAGGTAGCGAGCGTCCCGCTGGGCCTTCTGCTCAGCCTGGAGGGCCTTGGCGCGCTCCTGGGCGGCGAGCTGCTCGACGTGCTTGCGCTCGATCTCGGCTAGGCGCTCGGCCTCGGCCAGAGTGGCGGCGCGCTCGATCTCGGCCTGGCGCTGGGCCGCGCGCTCCGCGGCCCGGGCCTCGCGGGCATCGACGACGGCGCGGCGGGCCGATTGCCGGGCCAGGACGGTCGGATCGTCGGCGGACGGGCGCGCCCGGAAACGGGCCAGCATCTCCGACCGCGCCTTGGCGGCGGCTTCGAGGCGATCGACGACGCCCTGTTTGTTGGGAAAGCTCACAGACACTCCTAAGTCGGGCGCGGCGAAAGCCTGCACCCCGAGGGATCGCAGAAACGAAGAAGCCGCTCCGGAAGGAGCGGCTTCGACGCGAAACGTTTGGCCGGGGATCAGGCCGTCTGGAGCTGGCCGGCGGACTGCTTGCCGCTGCGGCGGTCGGTCTCCAGCTCGTAGGTGACCTTCTGGCCCTCGTTCAGGCCACGCAGGCCGGCGCGCTCGACGGCCGAGATATGGACGAACACGTCCTTGCCGCCGTCATCCGGCTGGATGAAGCCGTAGCCCTTGGTCTCGTTGAACCACTTGACGGTTCCGGTGCTCATGGAAGTCCTTGATCTTCGCAGGCGTAGGGAGAGAAGGCACCTGCCCGTCAGGCATAGCGCCGGCATCGACCGATAGCGATAGGAAAGTCAGAACCGCCCTGCGAAGGCGTAACGGTCCAAGATATCCGGACACGTGCCGATCCCGTATTAGTAGACCGCTCGCGGTTTCCTGGCAAGCGCGGAGAAATATCTCTTGCGCGCAGCAGCCTTGTCGCCCGGGAATTCGTGGCCCGAAGACCGCGGCAATCGACACCGGAGGCATCGGATGAGCGGCGGCCGGCCGAGATTCAACGTGGCGGACGCGCATCAAATCTATGGTCCCGCACCGGAGCCGTGCCCGCTCAAGCCGGACCGAGGCGCAGGACGCCCTCGCCGCGGCGATGCCCCACCACCGTGACGGCGGCTTCGTGAACGCGGCCGGCGGCCACGAGGGCCGCCGCGAGGGCCGCACCGAACGGCGCCGCCGCTTCGAGCCCGTGGCCGATCACGTCCCCCAGGGCGCTGAGGCGGCTGCCGGGGGCAAGCCGTGCCAGGACGGTCCGCTCGTCGGCGGTGATCGGCGCGACGCCGGTCGCGCCGGACAGGACGCGATCGGGCGCCGAGACTCCGGCCTGCCGCCACAGGGCTTGAAGGCTCGCCGCGACGCTGCCGGGCGCGCGCCGGGTCCGGTCGCTCGCCACCGCGTCGAGGCGGGCGAGTGCGCGGGCGCCCCGGGCAGCGGCGTGGGCCTGCGATTCGAGCATCAGGAAGGCCGCGCAGCTCCCGAGGATGAAGCCGCCCTGCGCGCCGCGCTCGAAGACCGGGCGAAACCCGTCCCGGGCGAGGAAGCCGCCCATCTCGTGGATCACCAGCACGTCCGGCCGCTCGGCGCTGTACGAACCGCCGACCAGAATCGCGTCGATCTGGCCTGACGCCACCCGCGCCTGGGCGACTCGCAGGGCGTCGACCCCGGAGGCCTCCTCGCCCATGAAGGTCCGCGAGGCCCCTGTGACCCCGTGCACGATGGCGATGTTGCCGGCGAGCAGGTTCGAGAGCTGGGCCAGGAACAGGGTCGGGCGCAGGTCGTTCTGCAACCGCTCGTTCAGGTAGGCGCCGGGATCTTCGGCCTCGCGCAGGCCCGTCAGGATCGCGCCGTCGACCGTGTAGTCGCGCTCGCCGCCGCCCGCCGCCACGACCAGATGAAGGGCCTGCTTGAAGGCCGCGTCCTCCTTCACGCCCGCGGCGTCGAGGGCGAGGCCCGCCGCGTAGACGCCGAGCCGCTGCCACGCCTCCATCTGGCGCTGGTCGCTGCGCTTGGGGATCTGGCCGTCCCAGACGATCGCGGGCGCCGGATGCACCGGATAGGGCGCGAAGGTCTCCGCGTCGGTGCGGGGTGCTGCCCCCGCGTCGAGGGCCGCGAGATGGGCCTCGACGCCCTCGCCCGCGCAGGAGACGAGGCCGAGGCCGGTGACGACGACGGATCGATTCACGGCTGCACCGGATCGGGAAACAGGCCGATCGCCCGCGCCCGCGCCCGCATCGGCGCATCGAGCCCATCCGGGAACGGCATGGTGCGGAAGCGCAGCTCCGCGTCGCAGAGTGCCTTGCCGGCGTGGCTGATCGCGGCCTTGGTCACCGCGTAGCCGGAGCCGTCATGCTCCAGGCTCGCCGTCACGACGAGGTCCGCCCCCGGCCCGACGAAGGAGCGGAACCGCGCCTTGTCGACCCCGGTGAGGAACGGCATCCGGGCGAAGTCGAGATGGGCAAGCACGAGGTAGCCGGAGGCCTGCGCCATGGTCTCGGTCAGCAGAACGCCCGGCACCAGGGGATGGCCGGGGAAGTGCCCCTCGAAGACCGGGCTCTCGGTCGGCACCCGGGCGAGCGCCTCGATCCGCCCGGCGGCCCGGTCGAGGAGCCGGACGGTATCGATCATCTCGAAATATTCGAGGCGCATGGCGGGACGATCAGCCGGATTAGCGTCAGACCTTGGCGGCCTTCTCGGCCACCAGGCCGTCGATGCGCGCGCACAGGTTCTTGAGCACGAAATACTGTTCGGCCGGGACCTTGCCCTCGTTGACTTCCTGGGTCCAGCGCTCGAGCGGCAGCTTGATCCCGAAGGCCTTGTCGACCGCGAAGGCGATGTCGAGGAAGGCGAGGCTGTCGATGCCGAGGTCGTCGATGGCGTGACTCTCGGGCGTGATCTTGTCCCGCGGGATGTCGGCGGTCTCGGCTATGATGTCGGCCACGCGCTCGAAGGTGGCGCTGCCGTGGGCGGGCTCGTCGGACATGTCTTCTCGCGGGCTGGACGGATTCCGGATCGGTCGGGCGGGAAGCCCCCTCGCCGCCGGACAGCCCGGCACGCCCCGCGCGACCACCCTCAGCGTAGACGGGTCCTGAAACGCGGCCCCGTGGGATGGCGGCGACCTCTACACGAGGGTGTCAGGGGCGGCAACCGTAGCGGCGCTCTGGCACAGGACAACCGTCTGGAGAGCCAGGATAAGGATCATCGGACATCAGCACTTATCGCGGCGGGACCAGGAGGAGCGCCAGGAAGGCCCGCCTCGCGACCGGATCAGCCGTGTCGAGAAGGTTGATGGCCGAGCGGGCCAGGAGGATATAGCGCGCAGCCTCCAAAGGCAGGACGACGTACGTTGGATCGTAATCAGCCAGCATCCGCAGCTCGTTCAACGTGACGAAACTGTCCGCGTAACCGGCAACGGCATCCCCCCAGCCGCCGTCCGGCACGAACCGATGCGCTGAACTCAGCACGTTCAAGCTCCGGGGCGTCCTCCATGCGGGCGAAGCTGATGAGAGGCAGCCCCGTCTCCCCGATATCGAACAGGGCTTCCTTGATCCGACCATGATCGTGATGAGCTGCTCGCCCTTCACGTCTCGCGCTCTGGAAGCCGGGAGGAGAATGACGAGGCGGATCGCGTTCTCACCATCGAAGGTATGGGCGCTCTTGAGCCACGCTTCGAGCGGCATATCGTTGCCGATCACCTCCCGCGTGATCCGCTTCGCGAGTTCAGCCGATTCCCTGAAAGGGCGCTCCCTCATTCGACTCCTATGGGGTCCGCCCGACACCTCACCGAGCGTTCGACCCGGCATCGCGGCTCCCGACCACATCGCCCGTCATGCTGACCGGGCTCCGCCGCAAAGCCGGACCGTCGCGTCCACGCTTGACAAGCGTGCGGATCGCGACGGCCCGGCTCGGGATACGGTCCTCGAACCGCCCATCGTCGATCGCCGCCGATCGCGTGATCATGATCGGCAACCGGACATCCTTCGGTTCACCGGTCATCGGCATACCGAGCCTGCCTCGGTCAATGTGCGCACATCGCGCCACCTGCACACCCTGGTCGCGCAACCTCGGCCGTACCGACGCCGCCGCCGCGTGGAGCACGTCATCCCAGATATCGAAATCAGGACCCTGCGCGCGATTTCGTGAGGCGCATCGTCTTTTTCCCGAAGCAGGTGGCCACCATTCGGGGCGATGCGTTAGCTGACGCGTGAGAATGCGCGTACCCAGGAGACGAGACGGATGCCACCGATCACCAAGCCCGCACCGCCGCCGGTGCGGATCGAGGCGGCGCCCCCCCTGCCGCCGCACGAGCGGGCCCGCTCGCAGGGAGCGGCCCGCGTCCTGCTCGTCCTGGCGCTCTCGGCCCTCGGCCTCTGGATCCTGCATCGGTTCCTGCCGGCGCTCGCCTGGGCGGTGGTGCTCGCGATCGCCCTGTTCCCGCTCTACAACCGGTTGGAGCGCCGCTTCCCGCCCGGCAAGCACAACCTGCTGCTGCCCTCGCTGATGACCGCGGCCGTGGCGCTGGTCTTCCTGGCACCCCTCGCGATCCTCGGCGTCCAGGCGGCCCGGGAGGCCCACGACGTGGCCGAGTTCGTGCGCAACGCCGAGGCCAACGGCATTCCGGCGCCCGAATTCCTCCAGCACCTCCCCTACGGCGCCGCACAGGCCACTACATGGTGGAACGACAACCTCGGCCACGCGCAGGCGGGCTCGGACCTGCTGCACCGCTTCGAGAACCATTCGGTGATCGGCACGTCCCGCAATGTCGGGCGGGAGATCGTCCGGCGGGTCGTGCTGTTCGGCTTCAGCCTCGTGGCGCTGTTCTTCCTGTTCCGCGACTGGCGCACGGTGCGGGACCAGGCGCTGACCGCCTGCCACCGGCTGTTCGGGCCACGGGGCGAGCGCGTCGCCCGTCAGATGGTCGCCTCGGTGCACGGCACCGTGGACGGCCTCGTCCTCGTCGGCCTCGGCGAGGGCTTCCTGCTCGGGATCGTCTACTACTTCGCGGGCGTGCCGCACCCCGTGCTGCTCGGCGCCTTCACGGCCGTGGCGGCGATGATCCCGTTCGGCGCCGCCCTCGCCATCGCCGTCGCGGCGCTGCTGCTGGTGGCGGCGGGCGCCACGAAGGCGGCCATCGTGGTGGCGGTGGCCGGCTTGGTGGTGACCTTCGTGGCGGACCATTTCGTACGGCCAGCCCTGATCGGCGGCACCACGAAGCTGCCGTTCCTGTGGGTGCTCCTCGGCATCCTCGGCGGCGTGGAGACCTTCGGGCTGCTGGGCCTGTTCGTCGGGCCGGCCGTGATGGCGGCCCTGGTGCTGCTGTGGCGGGAATTCACCCAGGGCCACGACGAGACGGCCTGACGCGACGGCAAGATGCGATGGCTTGCGCGGCCCTATTCGTCCGCGCCGGCCCCGGCCGAGGCCTCGACCCGGCGCCGATCCCGGCGCCAATCGGCCGGCTTCTCGAAGGTGCCCGCCCAGATCCCGCGGCGGGTCGCCCAGGCTCGGCCCTCCTGGGCGGCGTAGGCCATGGTCACGTGGCGGCTGGCCAGCGCGAAGCCCTGGCTGGCCATCCAAGCGGACAGGTCCCCTTCGCGGACGTGGCAACGGCCGGTCAGGCGGCCCGCGACCGCAGGGTCCCGACGCTCACAGGTCACCACGCCGCCGCCGATCCGCGCCCGCAGGACCCGCGCAGCCTCGCGGCCGCAGCGGTATTCCAGGCCCGCCGCGGTCTCGCAGCTCTGCGCCGTCTCAGGCGCGTCGATGCCGTACAGGTGGATGCGGATTCCCTCGATCGCGATCGTGTCGCCGTCGATCACGGTCGCCGGGCCGCTGATCGTTCCCGCCGCCGCGGCAGGGCCACAGAGTAGGATTAGGGCGAGCGTCGATCTGATCATCACGGGGGTGTCCACGGTGGAGGCAAGCGGAGGCCGAAGCCCGGATGGTTGCAGGGCAATGTGGCGCCATTGCCGGGAAGCGGCCGGACCCGTCCGCCCGCGGGGGATCATCGGGCGGATCTTCCGGTCGAGAGTCACCGAGCGCCGTGCCTCATCGCGCGCGTCCTATGCCCGTCGATCGGGCCGGGCTTGAAACGGGGGCGGTTGCGCGCACCACCGATCCGGACATTCGGCACTCCGTCCAGCCACCTCGGACGCGCGGACGATGTGTCACCTTAATGCCCCAACTCCCGTACATTCCGACTCCCCCGACCGGTCGGTGCAAGCCAAGGCAACGAATTTGGGCTAAGCGTGACGGTGGGGTGGGCTTGATCTGATACCAGCGGACCGCCTTTAACTTGGCTGTTTTCGTCGCACATATTCGGATCGGAAGAGGCCGGAAGGGCTTGTTCATCGTGACACGACGTCCGCCAGCGAGTCGCTCCACGTTCCGCGCCATCGGAATGATGGCGTCGGGGCTGGCGATCTCGGCAGCGGCCCCGGCCGCCGCCGAGACGCTGGAGAGCGCCCTCGCGAAAGCCTACCAGGGCAACCCGACTCTCAATGCCAGCCGCGCCGGCGTGCGCGCAATCGATGAGAACGTCGCCATCGCTCAGTCGGGGTACCGGCCGCAGGTCAATGTCGGCGCCTCGATCGGAGTCCAGTACATCCAGACCCGCAGTTCCAGCACGGTGGCGGCCGCCGCCGGCGCCGCGAGTACCGGCGCGACCACGGCGACCACCGGGACCTCGCTGAGCGGGACGACCGGCACGGGGTCGAGCAGCGGGACGTCGACCGGCATCGGGACGTCGTCCGGCACCACCGGCATCGGAACCTCCAGCACCGGCACCGCCGGGACGACCACGTCCGGAACGAGCGGTGTGTCGGGGTCCGGCGGCTTGTCGAGCGCCTCGACGGCGACCACGGCGCAGACGATCACGTCGAATCGGACGATCCGCGAAACCTATCTGCCGACCACGGCGAGCCTGACCGTCACGCAGACGCTCTTCAACGGCTTCCAGACCGACAACCTGACGCGCCGCGCCGAATCGACCGTCTACAGCCAGCGCGAGACCCTGCGGCTGACCGAGCTGCAAGTTCTCTACAACGCCGTTCAGGCCTACATGAACGTGCTGAGCAACACCGCGACCCTGGAACTCAACCGGAACAACGTCGAGGTTCTGGAGGAACAGCTCCGGCAGACCCGCGACCGCTTCAACGTGGGAGAGGTGACCCGTACGGACGTGGCCCAGGCCGAGGCCCGCCTCGCCGGGGCTCGTTCGCAGGTCAGCACGGCCGAATCGAACCTCCGCACCAGCATCGGCATCTATCGACAGAACATCGGCGTCGAGCCGCGCCAGCTCGCGCCCGGCCGGCCGCTGGACCGGTTCGTGCCACCCTCGCTGGATGCCGCCATCGACATCGGCCTGCGCGAGCATCCGCAGATCGTCTCGGCGATCCATGCCGTCGACGCGTCGGAGGCGCAGGTCAAGGTTCTCGAAGGCCAGCTCGCACCGAACCTGAGCCTGCAGGGCTCGTTGAGCCAAGTCTACGATCAGAACGGCCCGAACCAGTCCTACTTCGTCGGCTTCGTCGGCGGCCGGCTCAACATCCCGATCTACGAGGGCGGCCAGACATACGCGCAGATCCGGCAGGCCAAGGAGACCGTCGGCCAGAACCGGATCCTGGTCGATCAGGCGCGCGACCAGGTTCGGGCACAGATCGTCAATTTCTGGGGCCTGCTCGAGGCCGCGAAGGCGCAGGTCATCGCCGCCCAGGCGCAGGTCCAGGCCAACGAGGTGGCGCTGAACGGCGTGCGCGAGGAAGCCCGGGTCGGCCAGCGCACCACCCTCGACGTGCTGAACGCGCAGCAGGAGCTGCTGACCTCGCGCGTGAACCTGATCGCCGCCCAGCGCGACCGCGTGATCTACTCCTACGGGGTGGTTCAGGCGATCGGGCAGCTGACGGCCCGGTTCACCGCCCTACCGGTCGAGTACTACAGCGCCAAGGTCCACTACGATCAGGTCAAGGACCTGTGGTTCGGCCTGCGCACCCCTGACGGCCGCTGACACCTTTTCCACGGGGAGTGTGGTGAAAGCACGCTTGCCGCACCGAAACGGCATGGAATACTGATTGAACATCGACCCGATCGGGTCGCGTTCCAGTCTCCCATGCCGAGTGCGCCTGCCGATGAGTGCAGCTAGCCCCAAGATCCCGGACACGAAACTCCAGGACAAGGCTGCCGATAAGGCGCAGGAACCTTCGATGGAAGAGATCCTCGCCTCGATCCGGCGGATCATCGCCGACGATCAGGCGACCAAGCCCGTCGAAGTCATTCCCGAACCGGAGCCCGACGACGTGCTCGACCTCGCCGAGGTCGCCGAACCGGTGATGCGCCCCCGCGCCGTCGCGCCGGCGCCCGAGCCCGAGCCCGAGCCGCTCGATTTCGACGCGATCGATTTCGATGCGCCGGCCTTCGAGCCGGAACCCGAGCGGGTCGCGGCGGCGCCCGCGCCGCTTCCGCCGGCGCCACCATCGCCGCCGCAGCCGGCGGTCCAGGCCGAGCGGCCGCGCGAGCCGGAACCCGCGGCGGAGGCCCTGGTCTCGGCGGCGACCGATGCCAGCGTCAGCGGCGCCTTCAACCTGCTCGCCCACACCGTCCTGACCCAGAACGCCCGGACCCTGGAGGATCTCGTCAAGGAGATGCTCCGGCCGATGCTGAAATCCTGGCTCGACGACAACCTGCCGGCCGTGGTCGAGCGGCTGGTGCGCGCCGAGATCGAGCGGGTCTCCCGCGGCCGCTGAGTGTCTGAGCGCCGGGTTAGGCCCCGTCGGATCGACGGCGTGTTGACGGGAGCGGGCTGACGGTCGAAAGCGGGTCCGACCCCTGTTGGACAAGCGCCCGCCCGTACCCGCGATGATGGACAAGACTTTTGAGCCCGCCTCCGTCGAGGCGCGGATCTCCGCCGCCTGGGACGAAGCGGGCGCCTTCCGCGCCGGCCGTCCCGAGCGCGCCGGGGCGCCCCCCTACTGCATCGTGATCCCGCCGCCGAACGTGACGGGGTCGCTGCACATGGGCCACGCCCTGAACAACACCCTCCAGGACGTGCTCTGCCGGTTCGAGCGCATGCGCGGCAAGGACGTGCTGTGGCAGCCCGGGACCGACCATGCCGGCATCGCCACCCAGATGGTGGTCGAGCGGCGGATGATGGCGCACCAGGAGCCCGGTCGCCGGGAGATCGGCCGCGCGGCCTTCGTCGAGAAGGTCTGGACCTGGAAGGCGGAATCCGGCGGGGCGATCGTCAACCAGTTGAAGCGTCTCGGCGCCTCCTGCGACTGGTCGCGGGAGCGCTTCACCATGGACGAAGGGCTGAGCCGTGCCGTGCTCAAGACCTTCGTGGACCTGCACCGGCAGGGTTTGATCTATCGCGACAAGCGCCTCGTGAACTGGGACCCGAAGTTCCAGACCGCGATCTCGGACCTGGAGGTCCAGCAGATCGAGGTGAAGGGCCATCTCTGGCACTTCGACTATCCGGTGGTCGATGAGGCGGGCGTTGAGACCGGCGCCATCATCACGGTGGCGACCACCCGCCCCGAAACGATGCTGGGCGATACCGGCGTCGCGGTCCATCCCGAGGATGAGCGCTACCGGGCACTGGTCGGCAAGCGCGTGCGCCTGCCGCTGGTCGGCCGGCTGATCCCGATCGTCGCCGACGAATACTCCGACCCCGAGAAGGGCACCGGTGCGGTCAAGATCACGCCGGCCCACGACTTCAACGATTTCGAGGTCGGCCGGCGGCACGGGCTCGGCCTGATCAACGTCCTCGACCCCGAGGGTGGGATGCTGCTCGCCGGCAACGCGGCCTTCCTCGACGGGGCATCGCCCGAGCCGGAGGCCGTGGCGCTCCACGGCCGCGACCGGGCGTCAGCACGCAAGGACGTCGTCGCCCTGATGGAGGCGCGCGGGCGCCTGCGCACGATCGAGCCGAACACCCATGCGGTGCCCCACGGCGACCGCTCAGGCGTCGTCATCGAGCCCTATCTCACCGACCAGTGGTACGTGAACGTCAAGCCGCTCGCCGAGCGCGCCCTCCAGGCGGTGCGCGACGGGCAGACCAAGTTCGTCCCGGACAATTACGAAAAGATCTTCTTCCAGTGGCTCACCAACATCGAGCCCTGGTGCATCTCGCGCCAGCTCTGGTGGGGGCATCAGATCCCGGTCTGGTACGACGCGGAGGGCGCGGTCTTCGTCGCCGAGACCGAGGCCGAGGCACTGGCTCAGGCCGCCGCGAAGCACGGCCGGCCGGTGGCGCTCGAGCGCGACGCGGATGTCCTCGACACGTGGTTCTCCTCGGCGCTCTGGCCGTTCTCGACGCTCGGCTGGCCGGACAAGACCCCGGAGCTGTCGCGCTACTACCCGACCAACACCCTGGTGACCGGCAAGGACATCCTGTTCTTCTGGGTCGCCCGGATGATGATGATGGGTCTGCACCTCACCGACCGGGCGCCCTTCGACACGGTCTACCTGCACACGCTGGTGCGGGACGCGTCGGGCGCGAAGATGTCGAAGTCCAAGGGCAACGTCGTCAATCCCCTGGAGCTGATCGAGAAGATGGGGGCGGACGCCCTGCGCTTCACGCTCTGCGCGCTGGCCGTCCAGGGCCGCGACATCAAGCTGTCGGAGGACCGGGTCAAGGACTACCGGAACTTCACCACCAAGCTCTGGAACGCGGCCCGCTTCGCCGAGCTGAACGGCTGTCGCCTGGACCCGGCCTTCGACCCGCGCGCCGCCACGGGCGCCATCAACCGCTGGGCGCTCACCGAGGCGGCCCGCGCGGTGGAGGAGGTGACGGCGGCGCTGGACGCCTTCCGCTTCAACGACGCGGCGGGCGCCGCCTACCGCTTCGTCTGGAATATCTTTTGTGATTGGTATCTCGAACTCGCCAAGCCGGTGCTGCAGGGCGAGGGCGTCGATCCGGTCGTCCGGTCCGAGACGCAGGCGAGCGTGGCCTTCCTGATCGATCAGGTCGCCAAGCTCCTGCACCCGTTCATGCCGTTCCTCACCGAGGAGCTGTGGGCGATCAAAGGCGCCGACCTGCCCCAGCGCGGCCTCCTGACCCTGGCCGCCTGGCCGGACCTCGCCGACCTCGCCGATACCGCAGCGGAGGCCGAGGTCGGCTTCGTGGTCGATCTCATCAGCCAGATCCGCTCGGCCCGCTCCGAGACGAACGTGCCCGCCGCGGCGCAGATCGCCCTGGTGATGGTCGGCGCGTCCGCGGAAGTCCGGGCGCGGGTCGCGGCGTGGCGGGACACGCTGCTGCGCCTCGCGCGCCTGTCGGAGATCACGTTCGCGGAGACGCCACCGAGGAACTCGGTTCAGCTCCTGGTGCGCGGCAGCGTCGCCGCGCTGCCGCTGGAGGGTGTGGTCGACCTCGCCGCCGAGGTCGCCCGCCTCACGAAGGAGAAGGGCAAGGCGGAGGGCGAGATCAGGAAGATCGACGCCAAGCTCGGCAACGCCGATTTCGTCGCCCGCGCGCCGGAGGAGATCATCGAGGAGAACCGCGAGCGGCGGGAGAGCGAGGCGGCGCGGCTCGCGAAGATTGAGGAGGCGCTCGCGCGGCTCAGCGGGGATTGAGTGTCGGCCCCGGCCAAACCGGGACCGCCTGGTTCGAAAGGGCGCCCGTTCGAACTCTCGGGCAGCAGCCCAGTCCGACGCATCTTGAACGGCATCATCTGACGCGACATTCGATGCGTCGTATGGAGGTGCGCCGTGCGGACGACGATCACGCTCGATGACAAGCTCGTCGAGGGTGCGCAGCGATACTCCGGCATCAACGAGAAATCGGAGCTTCTTCGGGAAGCCCTGCGGGCGCTCATCCAGCGCGAGGTATCCCGGCGCATGATCCTCCTCGGCGGAAGCGATCCGACAGTCGATGACGGACCGCGCCGCCGTGCCGAGCCGTGATCGTCATCGACACGAATGTCTGGATCGACCATCTCAGAAACGCGGATCCAGTCCTGATCGCGCTCCTCGGCGACGGACGCCCGCGCGTTCATCCCGATGTGATCGGCGAATTCGCGCTCGGAACTCTGCGCGATCGGACGACCGTGCTGACTTTTCTTGAGCGGATGCCGCGAGCGCAGCTTGCTGAGCCGGACGAGGTCATGCGCCTGATCTCGGACCATGCGTTGCACGGCCTCGGTCTCGGCGACGTCGATGCGCATCGCCTGGCATCCGCGAAACTGATGCCCGGCTCCCGGATCCGAACGCGCGACCGCCGCCTGGCCGCCGTGAGCGACCGGCTCGGACTGAGCTGCCGCGCAACCCCCTGATCACCTGACCCATCCATCCTACCGACGGGTGCCGAGCGAGCCGCCGAACGGATTGGGGGCGCCGTAGCTGCCGTACGATTGGCTTGCCGATCCCCCGAAGCCGTCCCCCGCAAGGCCACTCGGATGCGTTGAATAGTCCAGCGGCACGTAGGTTCCGGCCGCGCCCCTGTAACCGGGTCTCAGGTTATCAGGGTTCTTGGACAGCAAGTCTTCGCCATAATCATGATGGCGTCGCGTATCGACGCCATGAGTCGCCGGGGCCGTCTTGCGCAAGCTCTTCCGGTCGGCTCGGTGAGCCGAAGCAGGTTCAGAGTCGAAGTAGTCGCAGTAATTCGAATACGTCTCTGCCGCCATCGCGTCAACAACGGACCCGAGAACGATCAAACCGGCGAACACAATCCTCATTGCAGCCTCCAACCGATCTTGCGCGACGAGTCCACAGATCTCGCGAAGCCCCGCCGACGCGCCCGACATCGGGAAAGCGTAACGCGATTTCCCTGCGCGGCCGGTGACGGTTGTTACGAGCCAGCGGTCTTTTTCAACATCTGATGACGGATTGCTGGTGCCTTAGCTTCGTCTGCACGGCGGCACGGACCCGGCCGAATTCGCACGCCGCGCCACCTGTCCAAACCGTAATGTGACCGCCACGCCCGGGTCAGGGGCGGCCCCTTAGACAGGTCGCATCGATCGCCGCGTGAGCCGGCGTCGCCCCGATCATCCCCGAGAGACCGAGACTCCCATGACCGAGACCCGTCCTTCCGGCCGCACCTCGCGCCGCGCCCTCGCCTCGGTGGCCGCCGCCGCGCTGATCGCCGGTGGCGCGCTGGGCAGCGGATACCTGCCGTCCGCCACCCCGGCCTACGCCCAGGCGCTGCCGAAGTCGCCGATCGAGGCCCCCGAGCATCCGCCGGGCTCCTTTGCCGGTATCGTCAACAAGGTGAAGCCGGGCGTGGTCTCGGTGAAGGTCAAGCTCGACGACTCGGCGAGCAGCAGCGACGACGAGGACGGGCCGAACCAGGGCCGCAACCTCCAGAACGTGCCGCCGCAGCTGCGCGAGTTCTTCAAGCGCTTCGGTCAGAACGGCCCCGGCGGCATGCAGCCCCAGCACCAGGGCCCGCGCGGCGCGGTCGGCTCTGGCTTCATCATCTCGGCCGACGGCTACGTGGTGACCAACAACCACGTCGTGGACCATGCCAAGACCGTGCAGGTGACCCTCGATGACGGCCGCACCCTGGACGCGAAGGTGATCGGCAAGGACGCCAAGACCGACGTCGCACTCCTGAAGATCACTGAGGGCTCGAACTTCCCCTACGTGCAGTTCGGCAAGGCCGCGCCGCAGGTCGGCGACTGGGTCGTGGCGATCGGCAACCCGTTCGGCCTCGGCGGCACCGTGACCGCCGGCATCGTCTCGGCCCGCGGCCGCGACATCGGCGCCGGCCCCTACGACGACTTCCTGCAGATCGACGCTCCGATCAACAAGGGCAACTCGGGCGGCCCGACCTTCAACGTCAACGGCGAGGTGGTCGGCATGAACACCGCCATCGCGTCCCCCTCGGGCGGCAGCGTCGGCCTCGCCTTCGCGATCCCCGCCGAGACCGTGCAGGCGGTGGTCGATCAGCTCCGCACCGACGGCAAGGTCGCCCGCGGCTATCTCGGCGTCCAGATCCAGCCGGTGACGCAGGACATTGCCGAGGGCCTCGGCCTCGACAAGGCCAAGGGCGCCCTGGTCGATCATGCCGAGAACGGCACTCCGGCGGCGAAGGCCGGGTTGAAGGCCGGTGACGTGATCGAGAAGGTCAACGGCGACACGGTGGACAGCGCCCGCGAACTCTCGCGCAAGATCGCCGGCATGAAGCCCGGCGCCAAGGTCGAGCTAAGCTACCTGCGCGGCGGCAAGTCCGACACCGCCACGGTGACGCTGGGCTCCATGCCGACCGATGGCACCAAGATGGCCAGCCGCGATGAGGATTCGGGCAACGGCCAGCCGCGGCTCGGCCTCCAGCTCGCCCCGGCCGGTGATGTCGGCCTGTCCGATCAGGGTGTCGCCGTGGTTCAGGTCGATCCCGACGGGCCGGCGGCCGCCAAGGGCATCGAGGCAGGCGACGTGATCCTCGACGTCGGCGGCCAGAGCGTATCGCGTCCCGCCGACGTCGCCGCGCAGATCCGGGCCGCCGAGTCGAACGGACGCAAGGCCGTGCTGATGCGGGTGAAGAGCGGCAAGGGCCAGACCCGCTTCGTGGCGGTCTCGCTCAGCAAGAACAACGGCTGAGGCCGGTTCCGTCCGGCGCGGGATCCCCTCCCGCGCCGCGTGATGACCTCCGATGGGCGCCGGCCGAGCAGGCCGGCGCTTTTTTTTGGTCTCAGCTCGGCACCGGAACGCCGAGTCCCGCGCCGAGCCGCGCGCGACACCGCCCAAGCGTCGCGAAGGCCGCGTTCGAGTCCTTGGCGAGGCGCATCAGATCGCCCAGCCGAGCCCGGCCCCGGGCGAAGGCGAAGAACACCGCGGCGATGTCGGGCTCGCCGTCGGCCGTGAGCGCTTCGGCGGCGAAGGCGGGCAGCGCTTGGCCGGCGGGATCGCAGATCACCCGCAGGGCCGCGAAGGGCAGGCCGTGGCGGCCCGCAAAAGCTGCCGCCACATGCGATTCCATATCGACCGCCGCCGCGCCCGTCGTGGCGCGCAGCTCGGTCTTGCCGTCGACAGCGAGGATGGCCGCGTCGACTCCGGCCAAATCGGCGGGGATCACCCGCGGTCCCATCCCGGACAGGAGGTTGAGCAACGCGGCCGAGAGATCGAGATCGGCCGCCCGCCGCCCATCCTCGCTCACGACGCCGGTCCCGACCACCACGTCGCCGGGCTTGAGCGCGGGATCGAGCCCGCCCGCGATGCCAAAGCTCACCACTGCCCGGCAGCCGGGTGGCACGCGCGCGTCGAGGAGTTGGCGGAGCCGGTGCGGGTTGCCGCCAGCGCCCACTGCCTCGACCCCCCGCCCGGCGGCCATCCGGCGCTCGCGGGCGAGGCCGGTGACGGCCAGGACGGGGGCTGTGGGATCGATCATGGCGCGCTGGTGGACCAGTCCCGCAAGGTCCGCAAGCAGACGCGAGCGCCGCGGGGTCGCGGCGGGTTGATCCTGCGGGGGACTGGGCGCGCCCGCACCCGCGGAATCGCTGTCTGAGGAGGCCACGTGTCGGATACCGGGGCTCGCAGGTCGGTCACCGGGACGGTCGAACGCGCTGCGGTCCGGCGGAGAGAAAGGCCGGCCCGTCAGGACCGGCGCCGCCGCATCACATACCGAACGGGACGCGCCGACTATTGCCGCGCTTCAGGTTGCGATAGCGCGCCATCGCCCAGAGGGGGAAGAACTTCGGATAGCCATGATACCGCAGGTAGAACACCCGCGGGAAGCCCGTGGCGGTGTAGCGCTCCTCCTTCCAGAACCCGTCCGCGCCCTGCGTCCGGGTGAGGAAGTTGATGCCCCGGGTCACGGCCGGGTCGTCGACCGCGCCAGCTGCCATCAGGGCGAGCAGCGACCAGGCGGTCTGGGAGGCCGTGGATGAGCCGGCCTCGAAGGCCGGGTCGATCTTGTACGAGTTGGCGTCCTCACCCCAGCCGCCATCCGGGTTCTGGATGCGGATCAGCCAGGACACGGCCCGTTGGATCCGCGGATCGGCCGGATCGACCCCGGCGGCGTTGAGGGCGCAGAGCACCGACCACGTGCCGTAGATGAAGTTCATGCCCCAGCGGCCGTACCAGGAGCCGTCCTCCTCCTGGTCGTTCAGGAGGTAGTTCACGCCGCGGTCGAGCGCGCGTGACGTTGCGCGGGTCTCGCCGAGCTGGGCCAGCATCCCGACCACGCGGGCGGTCACATCCGCGGTCGGCGGATCGAGCAACGCGCCGTGATCCGAGAACGGGATGTGGTTCAGGTACATGTGGTTGTTGTCGGCGTCGAACGCCGCCCAGCCGCCATCCTCCGATTGCAGCCCCTCGACCCATTCCCGGGCGCGGGCGATCGCGGCCTTGTAGTCCGGCATGCCGGCGACCAGCCCGTGCTGGTGCATGGCGCGGTCCATCGCCATCACCACCACGGCGGTGTCGTCGAGGTCGGGATAGTGGGCGTTGGCGTACTGGAACGCCCAGCCGCCCGGCCGGACCTTGGGCTTGCGCGCCGCCCAGTCGCCGACGATGTCGAGCACCTGACGGGGCTTCAGCCAGTCGAGACCGGCGCGGGCCTGGGCCTCCGCCTCGGGGCCGCCGGCCTCGAGGAGGGCGTGGCACGCGAGGGCGGTGTCCCAGACCGGCGAGACGCAGGGCTGGACGTAGGCTTCCTCGGCCTTCTCGACGACGAGCTTCTCGATGGCGTCGCAGGCGACGCGGACCTGCGGATGATCGGGTCGATAGCCCATCACCTCGTACATCAGCACCGAGTTGACCATGGCGGGGAAGATAGCCCCAAGCCCATCCTCGCCGTTCAGGCGCTCGCTGACCCAGGCGCGGGCCTTCTCCATGGCCCGCTGCCGGCTCTTGCCCGGCATGTGATCCTCGACGGACTGGAGCATCCGGTCGATGAAGCCGAAGATCGGCGTCCAGGGCCACGTGGCATGGGGCGAGCCCGGCCAGCGCCGGACGCTCTCCGGCGGCGTCACGAACAGCTCCTGGATGCTGACACCGCGCGGGTTGCGCGCCCGCGGCTTCGTCGCCTGGAGCACGAACAGCGGCACCACGGTGGTGCGGGCCCAGTAGCTGATCTTGTCGAGGTGGAACGGGAACCACTTCGGCAGGAACATCACCTCGACGGGCATCACCGGCACCGCGCGCCACGGCACCTCGCCGTAGAGTGCCAGAAGGAAGCGGGTGAACACGTTGGCGTTCGCTGCGCCGCCGCGGGCGAGAATACCCTCGCGGGCCCGGCGCATGTGCGGCGCCTCGATGTCGTCGCCGATCATCTTGAGGGCGAAATACGCCTTGACCGTGCAGCTCATGTCGAAGGGCCCCTCGTGGACGAGGGCCCAGCCGCCGTGCCGGCCTTGCGTGCGGCGCAGGTACTGGCCGATCTTGGCCTCTAGACCATCCCGGACCTGCGTGCCGCGGAACTGGTGGAACAGGATGTACTCGGACGGGATCGTGGCATCCGCCTCGAGCTCGAAGCAGATATGCCCATCGTCCTGGGCCAGTGCCGTGAGGGCGCGCGTCGCCTGCGCGACGCCGCGCTCGACATCGTCCAGCGAGATCCCCTGCGTCTTCGACCGCTGAAGCGGCTCGACTTTGCTGACGGCCTCTCTCATCATCCTCGACCTCGAACACCCGCCTCGCGGCGGACGTATGCCTAAGCTGCGCCGCGCAGCCGGGTTCCGGCAGGCGCGACAGATCCGGCGCGCAGGGCGCGCGCGGCAGTTTGGCCCGAGCGTATCGCTCCCTCGATCGTCGACGGCAGACCGGTTGCGGTCCAGTCGCCTGCCAGGACGAGATTCGCGTAGGCGGTTTCGGCCCCCGGGCGCCGCGCGGCTTCCGCCGGCGTGGCCGCGAAGGTCGCACGCTTCTCCTTTACGATCTGCCAGCTGGGCAGTTCCGGCGCAAGGTCGCACAAGGTTGCGATCTCGCTCCAGATCTGGCGGGCGAGATCCTCCCGGGGCACGTCGAGGAGCCGGTCAGCACCGCTGATCGTCACCGAATACCGGTCCGGATAGGCGAAGAGCCACTCCGTGAGCGAGTTCACGACGCCCAGCAGCAGCGGGCTGCCCGGCTTCGGCGTCAGGGCGAAATGCGCGTTCACGATGGAGCGGAATTCCACCGGGGCGAGGAGCCCGGGCAACACCTCGCGGGCCACCCAGGGCGGCAGCGCCAGCACGATCCTGTCCTCGGGGCCGAGCGCCTCGGGGCCGTCCGCGAACAGGAGCTGCCCGGCCCGGCCCTCGCCGAGGTCGAGCCCACGCAGGCGCCGGCCGAACCGGATCTCGCAGCCGCGCGCCGTCAGGTAGCGCAGGGCCGGGTCGACGAAGGCGTAGGACAGGCCCTCCACCGCCACCAGCGGACGGCAGGCCTTGCCGCCCGCCCCCAGGGTCTCGCGCAGGATCCGGGCGGCGAGCCCGACATCGCTGTCCCGCGGCTCGGTGTTGAGGGCGGCGAGCAGCACCGGGTGCCAGAGCCGCCGGTAGAGGTCGCCGTCGCAGGTCATGTGGGCGCCGATGGTGCCGCCCGCGCCCTCCGCCTTGCCGGAGGCGGCCCGCAGGATCCCGAGCGGGGCGAGATAGTCCCGCGCCTTCGTGCCGGGGACGCGGCGCGACGGGCTCATCACCCACCAGGGCAGCCGCCCGGCATTGGGGCGCAGGCGCCAGCGTTCGCCGGTGGCGAGGTCCGCGAAATCGAATGCGGCCTCGTCCGGCCCGACGAGGGCGTCGGCGGGGGCGCCGACCGTCTTGAGGAAGCCCAGCGCGTCGGCATTGCCGGAGAGCAGCAGATGGTTGCCGTTGTCGAGTGTCAGGCCCAGCGCCGGATCGTAGTAGGAGCGGCAGCGCCCGCCCGCCTGCTTGGCGGCCTCGTGCAGCACCACCCGCGCGCCGGATTCGGCTAGCGCGACCGCGGCGGACAGGCCGGCGAGACCGGCCCCGACGACGTGAACGGTTCCCATCAGACGATGCCGTGCCGGAGGGCGACGCCGAGCAGCGCGAGCTTGCCGGGCTTGACCCGGGCCCGGGGCATGGCCCAGCCGCGGGCGAGCACGGCCTTCAGGTAGAGGTGATAGGCGGCCGCCATCAGCCGGGCGGCCTTGGTGGCCTTGCGCGGGCTGCGCCGGATGATCTCCCAGGTTGCCTGATAATGCTCCTCGGCCTCGCGGGCGAGGGAGAGGCAGACCTCGCCGATGCGCGGATGGCTGATCGCCTGAACCGGCGTCGGATCGGTGAGGCCGATCGCGTGAAGTTTCTCGCGCGGCAGGTAGAGGCGGCCGCGCTCCGCATCCTCGTCGATGTCGCGCAGGATGTTGGTGAGCTGGAGCGCCCGCCCCTCATGCCACGCGAGCCGGATGCCGTCCGCCTCCGGCATGCCGAAGATCCGGACCGACAGGCGGCCGACCGCGCTGGCGACCCGGTCGCAGTAGAGGTCGAGGGTCTCTGCATCGGGGGCGACGATGTCCGCCATCGCGTCCATTGCCATGCCGTCGATGACCGCCTGGAAATCCTCGCGCTTCAGGCCGAAGCGGCGCACCGGCTCCACGAGGTCGCGCACCCGCGGGGCCGGGCGGCCGGCATAGAGGGCATCGATATCGGCCCGCCAGCGGTCGAGTTCGGCCTGCCGCACGGGCCGCGTGCCGCCGTCGTCGGCGACGTCGTCCACGGCCCGGCAGAAGGCGTAGACCGCGTACATTGCCTCCCGCCGCTCCTTCGGGAGCAGGCGCATCGCCGTGTAGAACGAGGAGCCAGCAGCCGGGAGCGCCGGGGCAGCGCCCTGCTCGGCGGGCGCGGGGGTCGCGGTGGCGCTCACGAACGGCTTCCTTGAGCGGCGGCCCGGACGGTCCGACCCCGAAAGGGCCGGCGGGCCAGGGTGGCGGCGACGCCGCCGAGCGCCGTCAGGGCGAAGGCAGCCTTGCCGTGATGAACGTTCTCGGAGAGCGGATCCCGCTCGGTCAGGCCCTGGGCCAGCACGACGGCGAGCCGGTGGATCGCGGCGATCTCCAGAGACAGGCGCAGATCGTCGATCAGGTCCGGCAGGACCGCGCCCTCGTCGAGGAGGGTGAGGCACTTCCGCGCCAGCTCGCGGATCACGGCCCGGAGCTGCGGCGGCGCCTCGGCCTCGCCGAGCATCGCCACGCTGGCGCCGTGGCGGTCGAGGGCGTCCTGCGGGATGTAGACCCGGTCGAGACCGGCGAAATCCTTGCCGCAATCCTGCAGGTGATTGATGATCTGGAGCGCCGCGCAGATCGCGTCGGACGGCCCCCAGACCCGGGTCGGGTCCTCGCCGTGGATGTCGAGAACGAAGCGCCCCACCGGCATGGCCGAGTAGCGGCAATAGTGGATCAGCTCGTCCCAGTCGGCGTAGCGGCTCTTGCTCGCGTCCATCCGGAACGCGTCGAGCAGTTCCAGGGCATGGCGCGGCGGCAGTGTCCGTGCGGCGAGTTCGCGCTTGAGCGGCTCCGCCTCCGGATCGGACGGGCCGGCACCGGTCAGTGAATCGGCGAGGCGATCAAGGATTTCGATCTTGCGCTCGGGCGACAGCTCGGCATGATCGGCGACGTCGTCGCCGGCTCGGACGAAGTTGTAGAACGCCAGGATCGCACCCCGGTGGCGCGGATGGATCAGGTGCGAGGCGACGGGGAAGTTCTCGTCGCGGTGCCCCTTGCCGGAGCGCGCCGCGGTGGCGGAATCGAGGGTGCTCATGCGAGGTACCCCGCGGCACGGAACCATGCGATCGCGTCCGACAGGCCCTCGCGATAGGGCCGGGCCGTGTAGCCCAGCTCGGCGCGCGCCTTCGTGTCCGAGAAGAACATGCGGTAGCGCGACATGCGGATGCCGTCGATCGTCGCGAAGGGCTGCTTGCCCGTCACCCGCGCGGCGAGCTGGGCGAAGAACGCCACAGGATAGACCGCCGCCCGCGGCAGGTTCACGGTCGGCGGCTTGCGCCCGACCATCCCGGCGATGTCGGCCAGCATCTGCGACAGGAACACGTCCTCGCCGCCGAGGATGTAGCGCTCGCCGATCCGGCCCTTCCGCAGCGCCAGAAGGTGGCCCTGCGCCACGTCGTCCACATGGGCGAGGTTGAGGCCGGTATCGACGAAGGCCGGCATCTTGCCGAGCGCCGCCTCCTGGATGATCCGGCCGGTGGGCGTCGGCTTCACGTCGCGGGGACCGATCGGCGTCGAGGGATTGACGATGACGGCCTTGAGCCCGTCCCGGGCGACCATCTCCTCGACCACGCGCTCGGCCACGACCTTGCTGCGCTTGTAGGCGCCGATGGCGGTCTCCGGGGTCAGCGGCATGGTCTCATCGGAGGGCGTGATCCCGTCGGCGGGCGGCTTGATGGTGGCGACGCTCGACGTGTACACCACCCGCTCGACGCCCGCCTCCAGGGCGGCGCGCATCATCAGGCGCGTGCCGTCGCGGTTGGTGCGGACGATTTCTTCCCTGTCCGGGGCCCAGAGCCGGTAATCGGCCGCGGCGTGGATCAGATAGCGCTGCCCGCGCATCGCCGCCGCCACGGCGGCCGGGTCGCGCATGTCGCCCTCGGCGATCTCGACGTCGGTCCAGGTGAGGTTCGTCCGCGGGCTCGACGCGCGCACGAGGATGCGCACCGGGAAGCCGGCACGACGGAACACGTCGACAAGGGCCGAGCCGAGGAAGCCGCTCGCGCCGGTGATCAGCACGGGGCCGACCTCGGGGGAGCCGGGGGTTGTGGCCTCTGCCATCACGGATCTGGACGGTTACCAAACGTCATTGCGGCCGGGAATGTCCAGCCGCGGCGCGCTTGTGTCACCGAACCGCCCGAGCGGCAAGATGAGGCGGCGGGGGTGGGGGATCCGGAGCCGCTGCGCGGCGCTTCCTGTGCTGGGTCCCAGATCAGGTTCCGCTTCGCTCCACCTGTCCAGGAAAGGGGTGATGAAGCATGAAACGCCCCCCTGTCCCGGGCGCATGAAGCGCCGGCGGACTGCGAGCCGGGAACCAGCACGGGACGCGTCGCGGAGCGACCCAACGGGATCAGGCGAGCCGCAGCCGCGACCGCCCTTCCTTGCGCTCCGGCAGGGTACCGAGGGCGGTCTTGACGATGGCCTGGGCGTCGAGGCCGGCCTGGGCGTACATCGTCTCCGGACTGTCCTGGTCCTGGTAGATGTCCGGAAGCGTCAGCGTCCGGACCCGCACCCGGCCCGCATCCAGCGCCCCCTTCTCGGACAGGAGGTGCAGAACCATCGCCCCGAACCCGCCCCGGGACCCCTCCTCGATCGTGATCAGCACCTCGTGGTCCCGCGCCAGATCCAGGATCAGCGCCTCGTCCAGCGGCTTGGCAAACCGCGCATCCGCAACCGTCACCGCGATGCCCTGATCCGCCAGCGTATCGGCCGCCTTCAGCCCCTCCGCCAGACGCGTGCCGAGCGACAGGATCGCCACCCGCGCCTCCGCGTCCGCCCGCACCACCCGGCCCTTGCCC
>NZ_JAKSYM010000383.1 GCF_022829545.1 Methylobacterium sp. J-030
CCGACCAGGGCCGGACACCCTCCGGGCAGCGGCCGCGCGCGCGGCGGCGCGTGACGTTCCCGGCCGGCAGGCCCGACAGCGTCGGGGTCGCCGGCGGCGAGCACCGCCGGGCGAGGGGGGGAAGGCACATGAGGGCCTCGCCCGAGAGAGGGATGCAGCTGGCGGCACCGCCTATCCCTCCCCCCCCTGCGGGGGAGGGTGGGCCGGCCGTAATGCCTGGTCGGGTCGGGACAAAGTCCCGCAAGGGGGGAACCCGGCTTCCTGAAGCGACGCGACCGTCATGAAGGCCGGCGTTCAATTCTGCACCGTCGCGCTGCCCCTCTCCCGACCCCCTTCGGGGGCCACCCTCCCCC
>NZ_JAKSYM010000385.1 GCF_022829545.1 Methylobacterium sp. J-030
CGGCGTCTCCCGCGCCGAGGCCATGTCCTCCGCCCTCAAGGCCACGTGGCAGGTCGCCAAGGCCGCCCACCGCGCCCCCGCGCCCTGATCCTCCAGCGCCCTCACCCCCCCCCCGGTCGTCGGCGCCCGCTACGCCCAACCGACGATAACGTCCGCAGCCTGCACGGCGGCAACCGGAATTACGGGGCGCTTCGGCTTCTCCGCCGCCGAAGCCAGCTCCTCCGCCCGCAAGGCCCCGTGGCAGGTCGCCAAGGCCGCCCACCGCGCCGCCGCGCACTGATCCTCTAGCGGCCTGACCCGCCCCGCCACGGGGCGCCCTTCACCCACCGACCCAC
>NZ_JAKSYM010000387.1 GCF_022829545.1 Methylobacterium sp. J-030
GGCGGTTAGTTCGCAGTGCACCTACCAATTGGCGAGCAAGCGCCGGAGGAGGACGATGGAGGGACACCGTCGTTGACCGATTCGCGACGAGCTGCCGAAGCTCCGGGCGGACAGCCCGATCCGCGGCCCGCGCTGCGCCTCCGACCCGGTCTGGCGCATGGTGGCCATGGGCGGCCCGGTCTACAACTGGTCACGCGAGCCCGGCATGCCGCCGGCGATGTGCGACCCCCATCCGGACGCCATCACGATCGAGGCGCACCTGCAGGTCCTGAGCGAGACGCTTCAGAAGGCGGCGGCCGGCTCGGCCACCTGCCCGCTCGATCTGACGCCCTATCCGATC
>NZ_JAKSYM010000389.1 GCF_022829545.1 Methylobacterium sp. J-030
CGATGGTCATTACGTTCTCGCTCACGGTGCACCTGATTTTGGAGAAGACAGCACAGTCTGTTGTCGCGCCGCAAAACGTAATACGTTATCTTGAGATATCATTTACTTCAGGCACCGCTGAGATGATGCCAAGCCCCGGCCTTGAGCGCTTCGCCACCCTGATCGCCGACAACTTCGTAACGGCCGACGAGCGCGGTCGGGATGGAGCGCCGTTCCATCCAACCATGCGTTTGACGGTCGTGTCCGTCTTAGTGCGCAGGGGAAGAACGCGGTGTCGAACGCCAGCCGGAATTGGAGGCTGTTCGCCCGGAAGCGGAGGTCAGCCGGAGCGCAGTCGC
>NZ_JAKSYM010000390.1 GCF_022829545.1 Methylobacterium sp. J-030
AGTTCATCGGGGTCAAGCTCTCGGCCGGCTCCGTTTCGCCGGCACTGGCGTCTCGCGGCATAGGATACCCGGGCTGATGATGGACGATCCTGAGAAGATCTTTCTCGCTTCGCCGCAGTGGAAGGGCGCCGTCGCGGGCGCCCGGGAAGGCATGGCCCTCAAGGGCTACACCATGGACGACGACACGCTCGGCACGGTCGCCATGTCGGTGCTGATCCGGTTCATCGGGGCCGGCGGGTACGAGATCGAAGGCGTCGAGAAGACCATGGCGATGGTCCTGAGC
>NZ_JAKSYM010000392.1 GCF_022829545.1 Methylobacterium sp. J-030
CCGACAATCTGCGGCTCGGCAGCTACCTGCATCGGAGCAGGGCCGACCGCGAGGCGCCGCTGGAACGGGTCTTCGCGATCTTCCCTCGGCTGAAGGAGCGGCTGCCGCAGCAGGCCGCGACTCTCTCCGGTGGCGAGCAGCAGCTGTTGGCCATCGGCCGCGCCCTGATGACCCGGCCGCGCCTGCTGATGCTGGATGAGCCCTCGCAGGGCATCCTGCCGGAACACGTCGACGCGTCCTTCTCCTCCGTCACGTCGTACCGGCACGCGGGGCCGAGCCGCCTGCCCGTCTGACCGCGCGGGCGACCGCGTCGGCCACCGAACGTTCTTCAGCCGCGATGTTGCCGAGCGCCCCGTGCGTCTTGA
>NZ_JAKSYM010000010.1 GCF_022829545.1 Methylobacterium sp. J-030
GGCGGCGCTGGGCCGGTCGATCTCGGCCTGCGCGGTCGCGCCGGTCTCTGCCGTCAGGGTACCGGAGGCGAGGCCGGAGACGGCCCCGTGCACCCGGGCGATCAGGGCAGGCAGCTCAGCGGCCGGGACGGGATTGTTCGACACGTAGGCGGCGACGAGTTCGGCGGTGATAACCGCAAAGGTCTCGGTTGCCTCATCGTGTGTGTCGGTCATGAGTGATCCTTCGAATCGCGTCTTGTCTCCGCGTCGTTTGGGGCCGGCAACGGTTTAAATGAAGTAAATTTTGGATGATAACCGAGCGAATAGACGGTTTTTTTGTCGCTCAGCCCGATGGCAGCGGCAGACGGCTGCATCGTCTCAAGACGATCGCACGGTCAGCCTTCAAACAACTTCAAGGTTGTGGCCGGACGATCAGAGGTCGTCGGTGGCCGGGTAGGCCCGGGTCCGACCCCGCCCGCCCGGCGCCCCGGCGGAGCCGGTGCCCGGCATGGCCTGCGGCCCGGTCCAGCCCTCCGTGCGCCACGCGCTGGCCTTCTGGTCGAGGTCGACCGCACCGTGGCGTTCCAGGATCGCCGTCACCGTCGGGGCCAGCGCGGCCCGCGCCGGGTCGATGCGGATCGTGACGAGGGTTCCGCCCCGCCGCACGCCTTCGCCGTAGGCCTGCGCGTCCCCTTCGCTCACCCCGGCCCCCGTCAGCGCTCCGGCGAGCCCCCCCGCGGCCGCGCCGATACCGGCGCCCGTCAGCGTCGCCACGAGCCAGCCGGCGGCGACCACCGGCCCGACGCCGGGGATCGCGATCAGGCCGAGGCCGGCCAGGAGGCCCACGGCGGCGCCCGCAACCGTGCCGAGGGTCGCCCCCGCGCCGGTGCCGTCCTTGGTGCTGTCCGTGATGCTATCCTTGGCGTCGTCCTCGGCCCGGTCGCGGGTGTCTGCGCCCCCGCCTTCGCCGAAGGCCCCGGCATGGCGGTCGCCCGCATCGCTGCTGACGAGGCCGATATCGCCGTGCGGGATCCCGCTCCCCTCGATCTCGCCGACCGCGGCGCGCGCGTCGCCGTAGCGGTCGTAGAGGGCCGTGATGGTCTGCTGGGCCATGAACACGCTCTCCAACACTCTCCCAAGGCGCCGGCGGCTTACTGCGCCGACATGTTGCCTTTGAAATCGAGGCCGACCTGGACGGATTGGCCGCCATGCTGGGCAGTGCCGCGCCAGATGCCGTCCGGGTCCTTCTTGAGATCCCGGGCATCCATGAAGCCGGCCTTGGCGAGCCGCGAACGCGCCTCGCCTTCCGTGAAGCTGTTCGCGCCCTTCTCGAGCTGGACGCTGCCGGTTGCTCCGGGCCCTGTGCCGTCGGGCGTCATCGCGTCGGTGTTCGGCCGCGTCACGCTCTCCTGACCGCCCGATTGCCCGCTGGTCTTGGCGTCGGGCGCGGCCGGCGTGCCCGTGACCGTGGTCTGAGCGACGGCGCTCGATCCGAGCAGGGTCGCGAGGACGAGGGCGAGAGGCAAACGCATGATGGGCTCCGTCGATCGTTTCGGAGCCGTCAATCCGTCATCGGAGCGCGACGTTCCGAAACCGGAAGCTTTGTTGCGATGGTTTGACGATCCAACCGATACTTCCGGCAACTTGTTGATGTACGCGTTGCGCTCGCGGGAAGTCCCCGGGCGGGGATCTCCGTGGGGGACGCGACGCCTCAGCCCGCGCCGTGGCCACCCTTGCGGTTGTCCGGCCCGGGCCGGGGCGGCCGGGTGTCGTATCCCCCGGTCTCGGGCACCTCCTGGGCTTCAGGGGTGACGGGGCCCGGTGCGTGCGGGCCGCTGCCGCCCCCAGCCGGATCGGTTTCCCCCGTGGGTCGGGCGGGCCGTCCCGGCGGCACCGACCCGAAAGCTTCGCGTGCCGCCTCGACATCGTGTCCCATACGCCCCTCCCTCGCGCGCGCCTGACGCGGCGCCGGTGAAGATCCAAGGCTGCAGCCCGACGCATGTTCCCGAGCGGCCCGCAGTCCATGCGGTGCGTTCGGTCGCGGACCGGATCTCCGCAGTCGGCCCGTCCTATTTCCGCGCTCCGGTGGGGTTGGGCGTCGAGGCGGTGTCGGGCGCCACGGCCGGGTTCACGGGCGTGACCGTCGACCACGTGGCCGCGATGGCCACGATGGCGGTCAGCAGGGCAACGAAGATGCCGGCGAGGACGAGGCGCTTCATGAGGGGCGTCGAACTTCCTGAGGGGTCGCGGAAGCCAGGGAACACCCGGGACAGCCGAACGATCCCCGTGTCCGGCCGCGATGGCGGCCGCGGCCCGATGGCCGCCGCGGCCGCCGGCCGCGCGCGTCACGAACCGGAGCGCTGCACCAGCGCCCGAGACCTGCTCGCCCCGGCCAGGAGCCGCACCCGCACGAGGGCGGCTGCGGCCTGCTGGGCCAGCGCCTCGAGCCGGCAGACGGTCGCGTCGTCCGGAATGACGGAGGCGCACCAGTACGCGCCGAGGGCGGCAACCGCCGCGGGGGCGCCGATCGGGACCATGACGAGGCTGCGCATCGACGTGACGCGATAGGCCGCCAACGGCACCCGCGGATCGGACTCGATGTCCGGCACGATCACCGTCTGGCCGTTCAGGATGCACCAGCCGGAGATGCACGCCGTCATCGGAAAGCGGCGCCCGCGCCAGAGCGGCTCGATCGCGTCCTCCGCCGCGTAGAAGACGGTGTCGCCCTCGCGCAGCACCACCGCGATCCCGTCGGAGCCGACGATCGCCCGCGCGGTCCGCCGGAGCGTGGACACGATCTCCTCCAGCGATGCGGCAGCCTCCAGCGAGCCGGCGGCCAACGCCAAGCCCGGCTCCGGGCGGAAATGCGTTTCAGCCATGGTGGAGAGATAGGAGCCCTTCCGCCGCACGTCTACGCGACAACGCGGAGCGGTCGGGTACGCACGGGTGGGGGCGGGCCGCCGCGCGAGTCCGATTACCGGCGGCATCCCGGGGTTTTCGCCACATGCGTGCTTCCGACATGGTGAACGACAACTTGCGATAGGTTTTCGCGGGCGCTCGGCCCTTCGGACCGGGCATTGCAGCGGCGCGCCGAGAACATCGTATGCCCCGGTGCGTGGACAGAGTATAAAGACTCTTCGTCGCGACTGAGATCCCTTAATAGTTCCGCCTCTTCCAATCGAACCCACGACATGATGTGCTCTAGCGCACCTTTCGGCTGTGAGGTTCGGGGACCCCGCGCGGGCTGTTGCATTCCTGCACTATCGCCCGAACGCGTCCTGACGTTCTTGTCGCCCGGCACACATCCCGCCCAACGGGAGACAGAGGACCAGATGATCAAGAAGCTTCTTCTCGCGAGCGCCGCCACGGCTCTCCTGACCGGCGCCGCCTCGGCCGCCGACCTGCCGCGCCGGGCCGCGCCGCCGCCGGTGTTCACCCCCGTGCCGGTGTTCACCTGGACCGGCGCCTACTTCGGCATCAACGCCGGCTACGCCTTCGACGCCTCCAGCCGCTCCACCGGCAACAGCTTCGGCGTGCC
>NZ_JAKSYM010000015.1 GCF_022829545.1 Methylobacterium sp. J-030
CAGGTTCTTGAGGGAGGCACGGAAGGACATCGCGAAATCCTCGAGAGTTGAGGGCGCGGGCAGCCGGCCCGCTCGGGTGCGGGCTGGGTTCAGAGGAGCGAGGCGAGGCCGGTGAGCACCATGCCGCCGCCGATGATCGCGATGGCCGCCAGCAGCTCGCCCGTGGCGTCGAGGAAGCGGAGGCTGCGGCTGTGCGACGTGTCCGGCCGGACCGGGGTGACGGCCTCCCACGGCTCGATGCCGCCGGGTACGGGCTCGTTCGGCAGGTTCAGGTACCGGCCATCGGCCGAGAGGCGGCGCCGGCCGGTGCGCGGGCTGTCGCTGCGAGCCGGGACGGGCTGCGAGAAATTCAGGATACGGGCATAGGTCATCGTTCGCGCTCCTGATGGGGCTCGTGGCGGTGGGTCGGTGGGTGAAGGGCGCCCCGTGGCGGGGCGGGTCAGGCCGCTAGAGGATCAGTGCGCGGCGGCGCGGTGGGCGGCCTTGGCGACCTGCCACGTGGCCTTGAGGGCGGAGGACATGGCCTCGGCGCGGGAGACGCCGCAGCGCTCCTGAATGCCGGTGGCGGCCTTGCAGGCGGCGGCCATGATCGCGGCGCGGTCGTAGCGGCCGCCGACGACGAGGGGGCGGGTGCGGGCGCCGATCTCGATCAGGACGCGAGCGCCCATCAGGCCGGCGGGGATGCGCGGGCGGCTGTCGCGGCCGGCGCGGTCGATGCGGGACCAGGAGACGGTGCGGTGGGACATGGTATCTGCCCGCGTTGCCAACGTCGAATTGCGTTGGTACACTGTACCTATCAGGGCACAGGTACAGTGTCAACTCGCGTTTGGACAAAACACCAATGAATCCGGCTCAGATGCGGATGGCTCGTGCTGCTTTGGGCTGGGGCGTGCGTGAATTGGCTCAGAAGGCGGGCATCACCGCCAACACCGTCACCCGCATCGAGAATGGTGCCGACGCAAAGCAGTCGACGATCGACGCCATGAAATCTGCCTTCGAGACAGCAGGCATCGAATTCATCCCCGAGAACGGCGGTGGGGCTGGGATCCGGTTCCGGGAGCGGAAAAACTAACATTTTGCCGTGTGAGCAGTTGTCACATGGCATTGGCAGGAACATCGACGAGTAGGTGCGCTTCCCTCAAAACTGAAATCCTCGAGGAAGCATGTCCAAAATCTTAAATATCGTCGCTGCTACTGCAATCATCGTAGTAACGACAAGCGTTTCGTTCGCCGCTCCATGCAATGTTGGCACGACTACGAACATGTCAGGATCGTCCAAGGATACCAGCTCAAACGTCGATGGCAGTACAACCGGCAAGGTGTCGCCGGGTGCAAAGGGCGAGTCTCCCGGCACGGTTGGGGCGATGAACAACGTCGGTGTGTCCACGAAGGACGATGGTTCGAAAAAGGCACTAGAAGGCCAACCCGTGAAGCCCGGCAGCGACAACTGCTGAAGCAAGGGACACGTGGAGGATCTTTGATGAAACCTTACTTAATTTTGCCGATGGGAGCTTTCCTCCTTACAAGCAGTTCGGCTTTCGCTTCGTCATGCTCGGAAGAGATTTCGACTTTGCAGAAGCGCCTAAATAGCTCTGGCGCACGCACGGTTGCAGGCGAAAGTCAGGTCGGCGCAACGCCGCTCGGGACCAACAAGGCTCTCGATAAGGCCCCAGCATCCATACCCAGCGAAGCTGCAAACCATTCAACTGCTGGGGGGGTCGAAGAGGCGCGTGGTTTAGTGGAAAAGGCAGCGGCTCAGGAGAAAGCGGGCGATGCTGAGGGATGTCGGGACACAATCTTAAAAGCCAAAGAGACAGTCGGCGCATTGCCGTAGAGGCTCGACGCTGATGTTAAGCCCCCTCGTCAAGCTGCACTCGAAATCGACGAGGGGGACGCAAAGCAGATCGGCCGTTAGATGGCGATCAGCCCGCGGGCTGAGTTAACGTCAGTTTGCCCTTGAACGGATCGTTCGCGTTCCGATTGCTGGTACAGGCATATTCTTCCTGCCCCGGCTTCATCGTCCGGAGGCGCAGGGTCCCTTGGCCCTTCTGCTTGATCGTGTAGCCCTTCTCGCTCGCAGCATGGATCAGGTCGCCATCGGCGTGCAGAACCAGCCCATTCTCGAACTGACCGGGCGCCGTGATCGTAATGGGCGCATCGGCGCTGCTGACGATATGCAGAGCCACGTTGGTGTTGGCGGGCAGAAGGATCTCCGCGGGGTCGCACACCGGCTTCCCGTCCTTCATGCTGATGATCAGCTCCACCGGAGGCATCGCATCGCTGGCCGGCGCCTCCAGCGACTTGCTCTCAGCGTAGGTCGAGCCGACCAAGAGGAGGGCAGCCAGGGACGCTGCGCCAGCGAAAGTATGTTGTATCATGATATGCTTTCTTAGTTCAGCCTCGGACAAAAGCGGAGACCTGCCTGAAGAAAGATTATCATCAAGCCTAATGTTCCAGGCCCTGCAGTCGAATGTAATGTGAGTAATGACCGCTGCTCTTAAACCGACATCATATATTGGTTTATTCGTCATAACGGCCTGATCGGCAAATTCAGAGGACATTCGCGTACAGATCGCGAAACGGATGATTTGGCGGGTGCTGTAGAATAGACCTAGATCAAACCGCCTTACCGCCACAAGGCGCTAAAGGTCTCTTCGAGATCGTTGATCAGAGTTCGGTTGCAGAAGCGGTGCAGGACGGGACCGTCTGTCGTTCCCTCGCGCATCTCGATCGACTCGGTATTCTGATCGTAGGAGAAGGTCAGATGGCGGCCGCCGAGGGTGGTCGACAGGATGGCCTTGGCGCCTGCCTCGTCCTGGATCATCTCGGTCGATCCCGGCGCACCGCGCCACATGATCCCACCCAGTAGCGCCAGGGTGACCGCCTTCATCTGCAAGGCCTCGCCATCGGCTTGCGCGATGACCCTCACCGCGTACCGCCGCACCGCGTCGAGGTCGGTTTTTTCGGACCTGACGGGAGCAAACAGGGCCATCGGCTTATTCCCGTCTTGTCGTAATGTCCGTGGCGCCGGTTGAGGTGGCGGAATAGCCACCCCAGCCCTCTGTCGAGACCGGCGACGTCCCACCCCAGCCCTCCGCGCGCCATATCGCGAGGCGCAACGTCGGGTCGACTGAGCCATGGTCCTTCAGAATGCCCATGACGCAGTCCCGCTGGCCGTCCGCGATCACGAGGTTGAGCATCGCTGCGCCCTGCCTCAGCCGCGAGCAGCAGGCCTCCAGCGCCTCTGGAGGTACGCCGATCGTCCCGAGCCTAGTTCGAAGACCTGAGCCGTCGGGAAGCGATGCTCCCACCTCGGCGGGGCCGGCATCCGGATCGGCGGGGGCGGCCACAAGTTGGATCGCTTGCTGAGAGATGCCGGCCGCGACCAGCGTGGCCGTCGCGGCCAGCGCATGGCTATGGCTCTCATACAGCGCGAGAATGCGAAGACTCGCATCCGCGCTCGGAAGCTGGAGCCCCTCCGGTCGATCGGCTGCATTACCCTCTGATGCGAGCTCCGTCCGCGCCGTAGCGATGAACGCGGCGCGCTGGTCTGCGCTCAGCACGAAATCAGCGTTCATCGTGGATCCCTTCGTGGAGGAGGGATCCGACCACATCCGGTCGCCCGGCCCGTTGTCGAGGAAGTTCCGCCGCGCGCGTTCGAGCACCGCGGCTTCGACCGGATCATCGTTCGCCATCTCACATGGGCTCATGGGTTGGCACTCCGCACGGCGGGCTGCGGATATGCTGGATTACCCCCGGGCACACCGCTGCTGTTAGCCGATGACGCGGTGTCTGACCTGCCTGTCTCAGAGCCGGTGATTTGCTTGCGCGATGCCGCCTGGCTCTGGCTGGCATAGTCGGGTGGCGAACTCGCGCCCTGCCAAATCATCAAACCGGCCAGGGATGTCAGCATCAGGCCGACGCTGACGATCAGAACGTAGAGGGCCGGCCTGCCGCGCTTGCCCTGGCGGCTATCTTGACCGGAGGTATGCTCTGACACTCATGAACCTCGCTTGCCCGCGTTATTGCGAACATGAACGAGAAACATATGCCAATGGATGAAAGTTCTGGCCTGCGACTTCAAGGGCAATCGA
>NZ_JAKSYM010000019.1 GCF_022829545.1 Methylobacterium sp. J-030
GGGGCTGCACCATCGTGGATATTCCGCGCTCGGTCATCGAGCATCTCACGGCCCGCCATCCCCGCATCACGCGAGCGCTCTGGTGGGCGACCCTGGTCGATGAGGGCACGCTGCGGGCTTGGCTCGTCAACATGGGGCAACGGGCCGCCGACCGGCAGATGGCGCATCTCGTGTGCGAGTTGCTCGTGCGCTTGCGGGTCGTAGGCCTGGTGAGCGAGGACAGCTTCGAATTCCCAATGACCCAGGATGATCTCGGAGACGCGCTGGGTATCAGCAGCGTACACGTGAACCGGGTGCTTCAGGCACTGCGAGGTCAGGGCCTGCTCGAATGGAGGCGCAAGCGCATGCGCATTCCCAACGCTGCGCGGCTGATGGATTTCGCTGAGTTTGATCCGAAGTATCTCCACCTGAACCCACGCGACGACGAACGTCCGCTCTTGGGTACGTCGTAGACTGGCTTCTGCGGAACGTCCGCTCCGGGGACAAGGCTTAAGGTTCGCTCACCACTCCGAGCTGAGATTGCCGGACGGCCAACGAATGGCTGCTTTCGGAAAGCGCCTATAGTGAACCGGGCGACCAGGCTAGGTCGGAACCAGAATGGCGGCTGAGGGTGAATATCCGACAGTCTGCTTTTGTGTTTTGATCCATCGAAGCGGACATCTCTACTCAGCATACTCATCGCCTTCGTCATCGCGATCAGTTCTTGAGGCGCTGCCGCACCCACCGCGTCGCGTCCTCCAGGGTATCGAACACGGGAGCGCGTACCTTCGCGAGACGCCCGAGCCTGACCTCCATGTACCAAGCCCCGCGTCGCTCATGCTCGGGGGCGTCGAGGCGCACTAGCACGGCCACGAGCAACCCGTTGGCGATCACCAGCATGCCGACCTCATCCGGGCTCGCTGTGTCGACGGAGATGGGTTGGAGGACAACCAGGATCTCGACGTTGTCCTGGCCCACCAACTTACCTGCTCTGGACGCTGCTCAGCCACGGCACCTGCCGGCGGCCACTCCAACGCGTGTTCCT
>NZ_JAKSYM010000020.1 GCF_022829545.1 Methylobacterium sp. J-030
GGGGCTGCACCATCGTGGATATTCCGCGCTCGGTCATCGAGCATCTCACGGCCCGCCATCCCCGCATCACGCGAGCGCTCTGGTGGGCGACCCTGGTCGATGAGGGCACGCTGCGGGCCTGGCTCGTCAACAGGGGGCAACGGGCCGCCGACCGGCAGATGGCGCATCTCGTGTGCGAGTTGCTCGTGCGCTTGCGGGGCGTGGGGCTGGTGAGCCAGGACAACTTTGAATTTCCAATGACCCCGGATGATTCCGGGGACTGTGTTGGGTTTACAAGCGTAAACGTGAACCCGGTGCTTCATGATCTGCGTGGTCAGGGACTGCCGGAATGAGTGAGCAAGCACCGTCCTATCACCAACCATGCTGCGCTCCTGGTTTGTTG
>NZ_JAKSYM010000034.1 GCF_022829545.1 Methylobacterium sp. J-030
TTGCAGCGCCGCAACCGACCCGCGTGAAATCGCCGGTCCGGCTCCTCCGCCCCGCGACCGCCGCATTCCGGGCGTGTCCCGGGTGTGTCAGCGCACGCCGCCGAGACGACGCGAGCCCCATCAGCCGCCCGGCGGAACCGGCGCTTAAGCATCCGCGCCTACAGTCGGCTCTGCGGGGGAGGGTGGCCCCCGAAGGGGGTCGGGTCGGGACGAAGTCCCGCGCGAGGGGAGCGACGGCGCAGGACAAAGCTCTATGCTGCGTGAAGGTCGCTCCCTTTGCGGAAGCCGGGTTCCCCTCTCCCGACCCTCGCTGACGCGAGGGCCACCCTCCCCCGCAAAGGGGGGAGGGGGTGAAGCCGGAAGCGTCGCGCAACAAAGGAATGGCCGAACCCTTTTTCACCGGGTCATCCGGCGTCGGGCGCATCAAGAGCCGGTTTCGTCGGTCACCTCAAGGGTGCCGCGGACACAGGGCCCACGGCACCCGCGAAGCCGCCTCAGGCGATCGCCTCGGCGTACATCTTCTCCACGTGCTCCCAGTTCACGAGGTTCTCGATAAACACCTTCAGGTAGTCGGGCCGACGGTTGCGATAATCGATGTAGTAGGAGTGCTCCCACACGTCGACGCCGAGGATCGGCTTGGCGCCGTGGACCAGCGGGTTCTCGCCGTTCGGGGTCTTCATGATCGCGAGCTTGCCGTCCTTGACGGCGAGCCACGCCCAGCCCGAGCCGAACTGACCGACGCCCGCCTGGATGAAATCCGCCTTGAACTTCTCCGCGCCGCCGAGATCCTCGTCGATCTTCTTGGCCAGCGCACCGGGGATCGCGCCGCCGCCGTTCGGCTTCATCCACTGCCAGAAGTGGATATGGTTGTAGTGCTGGCCGGCGTTGTTGAAGAGCGGCTGGTTCGTGTTGTAGGCCGCCTTCACGATCTCCTCGACGCTCTTGCCCTGGAGATCGGTGCCCTCGAGCAGCTTGTTGCCCGTATCGACATAGGCCTTGTGGTGCTTGTCGTGGTGGAACTCGAGGGTTTCCTTCGACATGTACGGCCCGAGCGCATCATACGCGTAGGGCAGTTCCGGCAGGGTGAAGGTCATCGCGTCCGTCTCCGCTTGGCAAAGAACATGGGCAGGGGGCAGCCTCGTCCCCGGCGGGGGCTCCCGAGTCGAGAGACCGCTAGGTAAGTCGGGCGCCGCAGGACGGCAACGCCGTTCCGGGCCGGCCGTGCGCGAAGTGCCGGGATCCGGGGCGATCGGGCGCCGGTTGTCGGCCGGCCGACAACCGGCGGAGGGCGGTATCCAGGGGGATCTCGCCATCCGGTTTTGCAATATGACCGCCAGGCCTTACTGTGCGCCACGCCTTGAGAGCCGGCGGGGAGCCGGCACGTGCCAGAGAGTCTCATGATCGCTGCGCTGTTCGCGCTCGCCGCCGCCATGATCATCGGGGGCTGCGCCGCCGTGATCCAGGGCTTCCCGTATGTGCGTCTGGAGAGCGGGCTCGCGATGGTGATCGCGGGCTCGGTGGCGGCCTCGTCGGGGGCAGTCCTCCTGGGCCTCGGCGTGCTCGCCTTCAGCTTCCGGCGCGTGGCGCGGGCGCTCGCGCAGATCCCGGCATCCGGGCCGCGGGAGACCGTCCCCGGCGCGGTGGCTTCTGCCGGCGACGAGGGTCGGTCCAAGCCGCCGATCCTGCCCACGGCGCCGGCCTTCCTCGTGCCGCCGGTGGTCGAGCCACCCTTCGATCCCGAGCGCCCCCGGATCGAGCCGAACCTGGACCTCCGCGCGGAGGCGGCGTCACCCGTGCCGGCCGATCTGCCGAAGCCGGTCCGGGCCGAACCGACCCCGCAGCCCCCCGCGCCGCCAATCGTCCCGCGGGGGCCGACCCTCCCCAGGGAGGCCGCCAAACGCGAGCCGCCCCAGCAGGAGGGGCCCGAGCCGATCCGGCCGGCCGGCGTGATCGCCCCCGAGGACGACCTGTTCGTCGCGCCCGAATCCGTCCTGGGTCCGGGGGCGGAGCCGTCCGCGCGCCAGGCTGCCGCGCCGGAGCCGGCGGCCCCGAAGCTGGAAACCCGGACCGTGGTCGGACGCTACGCCTCGGGGGGCAACACCTACGTGATGTTCGAGAACGGCTCGATCGAGGCGGAGACGCCGCAGGGCCGGTTCACCTTCGCGTCGCTGGACGAGCTGAAGGCCTTCGTGGACGGCGGCGGCGAAGCCGGCACGCGCGGTGCGGCCTGATCAGACCAGCGGGTTGAGGCTGTCGTTGCGCGGCGGGATCGGGGCCCGCATGGTGAGGGTGAAGCCGCCCGGAGCGTAATCGGTCGTCACCTCGGCCTGGACCTGCGCGATCAGGACCCGCTGGAGCAGCCGCGAGCCGAAGCCCTGGCGGCTCGGCGGCGCGACCGGCGGCCCGCCCGTCTCCCGCCAGGAGAAGCGCAGGATCCCGGCCGGACCGCCTGGCTCCAGCGTCCAGGCCACCGCGACCCGCCCGGTGCGGTTCGAGAGCGCCCCGTACTTCGCGGCGTTGGTGGTGAGTTCGTGGATCGCCATCCCGATCGGCACCGCGATCTCGGAGGGCAGATCGATCCCCGGGCCCGACAGGCTGATGCGCCCCTCCGCGCCCCCCTCCGCGTCCACCTCCGCGTAGGGCTTCAGCTCGTTGAGCAGGAGATTCTCCAGCGAGGCCATCTGCCACGCGTCCTCGGTGAGCACCGAGTGGGTGTGGGCCAGCGATTTGATGCGCCCGACGAAGGCCTCATAAAAGCTCTCGATGCTCGAGGCCGTGCGCGCCGTGGAGCCCACGATCGCCTGCACGGTGGCGAGCGTGTTCTTCACCCGGTGGTGCAACTCGCGGATCAGCAGGCTCTGGCGCTCCTCGGCGATGCGCCGGTCGGTCACGTCCGCCACGACCCCAATCAGGCGGCGCGGCAGCCGGCCGGGGGCGTCGCGCTCGAACCGGCCGGCCATGTCGATCGTGCGCCACACGCCGTCGGACTTGCGCCGGATGCGGCCGCCGATCTGCAGGATCCCGTCCTCCCGCAGCGCCCGCGAGATCGCCTTGCGCACGGCCGGGCGGTCCTCCGGGTGAAGGATGTCGTTGAGGAACTCGGCCTTGCCGATGGTGCCGTCCTCGGGCGCGTGCCCGAAGATCTCGTACATGTGCTCGTTCTCCCAGATCGCCTGGTCCTCAAGCATATGCCATTCGAAGATGCCGAGCTTGGCGATCGTGGTGGCGACCCGCAGACGTTGGTCGCGGGACAGGATCTCGTCCCGGGCCTCGACCCGGGTGGTGATGTCCTGGATGACGCCGACCATGCTGGCGGGCTCGCCGTCGGGACCCGGCACCGCCTGCCCCCGGACCCGCAGGATCACCGTGCGCCCGGCCACCGTGATGGGCGTGTCGAACTGGTAGGACGAACCGGTTGCGCCGGCCTCGGCGGTGAGCGCGCCGAGGCGGGCGAGTTCGGCCTCCGACAGGCTGGTCGTCATGTCCTCCCAGGACACGGAGCGGCCCGGCGGCCGGCCCAGGATCCGCGCCGCGCGCCGCGACAGGGTGAGGAGGCCCGTCGCCCCGTCCCAGCGCCATTCCCCGAGGCCCGCGGCGGCCAGCGCCTCGCTGTTCGCCTCGGAATGGGCGGCCGCGTCCACATCGACGGATTCGACCACGAGGGTGCGGCCGGCCCGGATCACCCGCACGTCGAGGGGGCTGCCATCCGCGCGCCGCCAGAGCTGAAGGCCGGCTTGAAGGCGGCCTTGCAGGCCGCTCGGCTCGTCGCCGAGGAGTTCTGCGGCCGCCCGTCCGGGCAGCGTGCCGGGGGGCCAGCCGATCAGGTCGTGCAGGGTCCGGTTGGCGGCCACGATCAGGCTCTCGTCCGCCGACAGCACGAGGAGGCCGATCGCGGCCTCCTCGAAGCCGGTGCGATACGGATCGTCCGCCGCGGAGTCCTGGCCCACCTGCTCACTCACTTGGACGAATCCTCGAACGCGCCCGAGCGCACTCCCGCAGGAGAGGGCCCCTCGCCCGTCGCGACCGAATCAGGATGGCGCCCGAGCGTGGCCGTGGCAAGGTGGTCCCCGTGGATCGCGATGTCCCGTCCCTGCGGGCTTAGAGCGCGGACGGCCGAAGGGGAAGCCGGAGGCGTGTCAGGCCGCAGGTCCGGAGCCGCGCGGCAGGCGGGCGAATTCCAGGTAGGTCGGCCGCCGTCCGGCCGCCACCGCCTTGGCCTCGTAGCGGGTGCCGGGCCAGCCCGGGAAGGGTTGCGTCCAGTCCGACGCCCCCCGCGCCGTCCAGGTCAGGATCGGGGAGCGCAGGGTCCGCACCAGGGTCCAGCCGGCATAGTCGTCGATGTCGCTGGCGAAGCGGAACAGGCCGCCATCCTTCAGGACCCGGCCGATCTCGGCGAGCGAGGCGTCCGACACGAACCGGCGCTTGCGCTGGCGCCGCTTCGGCCAGGGATCGGGATAGAGCAGGTAGACCCGGTCCAGGCAGGCCTCCGGCAGGCGCGCCAGCAGCGCCGTCACGTCCGCGTCGCGGATGCGGATGTTGCGCAAGGATCGCGCCTCGATCGCGGCGAGGAGCTTCGCCACGCCGTTGACGAAGGGCTCGGCGCCGATGAAGCCGATCCCGGGATGCGCTGCGGCCTGCGCGGCGAGGTGCTCCCCGCCCCCGAAGCCGATCTCCAGCCACACTGCCTCGGGCGGGGCCGCCAGGGCCGGGAACAGCGTGCGCGGATCGAGCGGCGCCCCGTCCGGCGGTAGGTCGACCCGCAGGGCCGGAAGCAGGTCGGCGAGCCGCCGCTCCTGCTCCCCGCGCAGGCGCTTGCCCTTCCGCCGGCCGAAGAAGGCGCGCTCCGGCTCCTCGGCCGGATGCGCGGGACGTCCAGGCTTGTCGGTGTCCAACGGCTCAACACATTTGGAGAGTGGACGCGCCCCTGTCCCGGACACCTGGAGCGTCAGCGGAAGGTGATCCGGGACCCAGCGCCCGACACGCTGCGAAGCGGCACGATGTGATCGCTCGGTATCTGTGCGACGGTCTCCCAGCAAGACGCTTCGCGTCGTTCTCTGCTGCGTCCAGGATCGCATTCCGCTGGCGCTTCATGCGTCCGGGACAGGGGCGGCGGTGAAAACACCACCCCGTTCATCCGCCCCCGATCGCGCGGCCGAAATTCGGCCCGGGCTCCGGATTGACCCGGGCTCAGGCGAGCGCCGACTTCAGCTTGTCGGCGAGGTCGGTCCGCTCCCAGGAGAAGCCGCCATCGGCCTCCGGGGCGCGGCCGAAATGGCCGTAGGCCGCGGTGCGCGCGTAGATCGGCTTGTTGAGGCCGAGCGCCGTGCGGATGCCGCGGGGCGACAGGTCCAGGGCGTCCATCAGCACGCCCTCGAGCTTGGCCTCGTCCACGTTGCCGGTGCCGTGCAGATCCACGTAGATCGAGAGCGGCTTCGAGACGCCGATCGCGTAGGCGAGCTGGATCGTCGCGCGGCGGGCGAGGCCCGCGGCCACGACGTTCTTGGCGAGGTAGCGGGCCGCGTAGGCCGCCGAGCGGTCAACCTTGGTCGGATCCTTGCCTGAGAAGGCGCCGCCGCCGTGGGGGGCCGCGCCGCCGTAGGTGTCGACGATGATCTTGCGGCCGGTGAGGCCGGCATCGCCATCGGGGCCGCCGATCACGAACTTGCCGGTCGGGTTCACGTGCCAGGCCGTGCCCTCGTTGACCCAGCCCTCCGGCAGCGCCTTGCGGATGTAGGGCTCCACGATGGCGCGCACGTCCGCCGAATCCAGGGATTCGTCGAGGTGCTGGGTCGACAGCACGATCTGGGTGACCTCGACCGGGCGGCCGTTCTCGTAGCGGACCGTCACCTGGCTCTTGGCGTCGGGGCCGAGCTTGGCGGCGTCGCCCTGCTTGGCCCGGCGGGCGTCGGCGAGGTCCTTGAGGATCCGGTGGGCGTAGAAGATCGGGGCCGGCATCAGCTCGGGGGTCTCGTCGGCCGCGTAGCCGAACATGATGCCCTGGTCGCCCGCGCCCTCGTCCTTGTTGCCGGCCGCGTCCACGCCCTGGGCGATGTCGGCCGACTGGGCATGCAGGTGGATGGCGACGTCGTTGTTCTTCCAGTGGAAGCCCGACTGCTCGTAGCCGATATCCCTCACCGCCTCGCGGGTCAGGGCCTCCAGGTCCTTGAAGGTCACGGAATCCGGCCCGCGCACCTCACCGGCGATGACGATTCGGTTGGTGGTGGCCAGCGTCTCGACACCGAGCCGTGCCTCCGGCATCGCCGTCAGGTAGGCGTCCACCACGGTGTCCGAGATCCTGTCGCAGACCTTGTCCGGGTGCCCCTCGGAGACGGACTCGCTGGTGAACAGGTAGTTGGAACGCGGCATGGGCGGCCTCGGCTGCAGAGTACGCCGGCGCGATCGCGGCGCTTGACCCTTCTTGGGGGCGGGGTTCTCGCACCCGACCCGAGCCTGGTCAAGACGGATTACCGAACGGATCCGCTATACCGGACGATGCGAGTGGAAAAACGGCCGCCCCGCTCTGTCGAGGCCTGCGCTCCCCCCTCCGGTCCCTCAGGATGAGGAGGTGGGTTGAACAGCCGCTTCGAGGCATTTCTGTCTGTGGTCGCGTACCGTGGGCAACGCGATCCGGCACGGCTCTAGCTGCCGAGCTTGTTCTCCAGCGCCCGGATCGCGTCGGCGACGTCGCGGCGGGTCTCCTCGGAGCAATTGTCGATGATGTGACGGCCAACGACCTCGGCCAGCCCCTTCAGCCCGTTGTTGGACAGGGACGCCTGCTCGCGCTCGCCGAAGCCCGGGGCGACAAAGTCGTCGGTCCGCGGCATGCCCTTGAAGAAGTAGTCCATCGGCACGCCGGTCATCCGCGAGAAGATGTCGAGATGGACGGCGCTGATCCGGTTGGTACCCTTCTCGTATTTCTGGAGCTGAGCGGCAGACATACCGAAGCTTTGCGCGACCCGGCGCTGCGTGAGAGATGCCTTCCGCCGCTGCTCAGCGATGCGCTGCCCGACATACACGTCGCGCTGATCGGTTTTCTGACCCGCCATGAAGAGCTCGCCCACCCCCTTGCCACGATTCCTGGCGGCAAAGCTTAGCGCGGGCCGCGGATCTTGTCACCGGTCGGCGATCGACAGGGTAAAGGATCCGGCCGCGCCACCACGCTGTGCGGCGCCTTCATTCGGAAGGTTGGCGTCCCCGGCAGGGCTCGAACCTGCGACCCCAGGTTTCATACCACTTCGGCTTTCGCCGCCGCGACCCGGGGGCCGCGTTCGTGGCCTGGACTATCCCTTCACCGTGGACCGGATTCGCATCCGGCCTTTAGGTGCCGCCCGTCTAGTCTCTACACCTTCCCGCGGGGCGCGGATGCGCCGGGCGGGCTTGGCTCGGGATCGGCACGGTGCCGGACGGGCCGGCGCCGGAAGCTTTCCCCGACTTTGAGCGGATCCGCCGCGCGGTTTCCCGGCGCGACGCCCAATTGAACCTGTTCTAGGAAACCTGTGCTCTGTCCAGCTGAGCTACGGAGACAACCGCGCGGTCCATAGCATTTCCCTCAGGCCAGGCCAACCGCGCCCCGCTGGACAGGGTCATTCCCTGGCGCATGATGGCCCGGGGTTGTCGGATGCGCGGGATTGCGGGATCGGCGAAGCGGATCGGGGCTGCGCTGCTGGCGGCGTGGGCGAGCGTGGCCGCCGTTCGGGCGGCACAGCGGGGCGGCGTGGCGGATTGCACGGCCGGTGCGTCGCGCGCCGAGATCCTGGAGGGCGTCGGGCTCCGGGGCGAGATCCGCCTCGCCTCGGGTGCCCGCGCGGTGCTCGATTCCCTGCGCTGGCCGGACGCGCCGGAGCTGGCCGCCGCGGCGCAGGCCTGGCTCGACGCCCGGCGGGGCACCGGACTCGCGGTGACGCCCCGGGGGCAGCCCGACCGCTGGGGCCGGGCGCGGGCCGATATTCAGGCCGCGGAGGGCGACACGGATCTCGCAGGCGGCCTGATCGGCGCCGGCCTCGCCTTCGCGGACGCGAACGAGGCCGATTCGCTCTGCCGCCCGGCCCTGCGTCTGGTCGAGGCGGCCGCGCGGGCGAAACGGCTCGGCCTGTGGCGCTTGCCCCTGCCGGACGCGACCGATGGTCCGGCGCTGCGGGCGCTTGCGGGGCGCTTCGTGGTGGTGGAGGGCCGGGTTCGCCATGTGGGCGAGCGCGGCGCCCGGACCTATCTCGATTTCGGCCCCCGGGGCGCCGACGCGCTCACGGTGACGGTATCGAAACGCACTTGGCGAATGGTGCTTGCCCGTGGTTTGAGTGCGTCCTCGCTCGAAGGCCGGCCCGTGCGGGTACGCGGGGTCGTGGAGATCCGGCGCGGTCCGACCCTTGAGGCCGGGGCCGACGCCATCGAGGTCCTCGGCGAGGCGGACCGGCCCGAGGCCGGCTCGGAGACGGAACGGGGGCTGCGGCGCTGATCGCGATGGGCGGGATCACGGGGGGATTTTTTCGGGCGGCGGACCGCGTCCTGCCGAGGTCGGCGGCTCCCTGTGCCACGGCCTTGTCGGTGAGCCTGATCCTGGGCGCCTGCGTGGCCGACCAGAGTGCCGCGACCGTGCAGCCCGCGATGGTGCGGGTGCCGGTCGAGGCGCCGCGGACCACCGGCCGCGAGCGCGTGGCGGACGCCGACCACGTCAAGCTCGTCGCCTCCTTCGGGGGCGAGGCCCGGGCGCCCAACGTCACGCGGATGCTGACCGAGGTGACCGACCGCCTCGTGAAGGCGAGCGACCGGCCGGACCAGACCTACGGGGTGACGCTCCTCGATTCGCCGGTGGTCAACGCCTTCGCGCTGCCGAACGGGCGGCTCTACGTCACCCGCGGGCTCGTGGCGCTGGCGAGCGACACCTCCGAGGTGGCGGCCGTGCTGGCGCACGAGATGGCGCACGTGACCCTCAACCATGCCACCGCCCGCAGCGAGCTGGAACTGCGCTCGGCGCTGGTCAGCCGGGTCGTCAAGGACGTGCTGAACGACCCCGATACCGGCGCGCAGCTCCAGAACCAGTCGCGCTTCGCGCTGGCTCGCTTCTCCCGCGAGCAGGAGCTGGAGGCGGACGCCACCGGCGTGCGCACCCTCGCCAAGGCGGGCTACGATCCCTTCGCGGCCGGCCGCTTCCTCACCGCCCTCAACCGCTCGACCGGGCTGAAGGCCAGCAGCGCGAGCGAGCCCGACATGCTGGCGACCCATCCGGGCACCGCCGAGCGCGTCACCCAGGTCACCCGGGCGGCCCGCCGGATCGGCGCGCCGGGCATCGGCACCGACGACCGGGCCGGCTACCTCGCCGCGGTGGACGGGCTCGCCTACGGCGACAACCCGCGCGACGGCGCGGTGCGGGGCCACCGCTTCCTCCATCCGGGGCTCGGCATCGCCTTCGAGGTGCCGGAGGGGTTCACCCTGGAGAACACCCGCTCGGCGGTCCTCGGCACGACCCCGGACGGCACCCGGCGCCTGCTGTTCGACCAGATCGAGGCCAAGGACGGCGAGCCCCTCGACGCGGTGCTGAAGGCGAGCTGGAACGACGCGTTCGACCCGGCGGGCTTCGAGACCCGGGAGGTGGCCGGCCACCCGGCGGCCTTCGCGCTGTCGCGGGGCAAGGAATGGACCTTCCGCCTCGCGGCGATCCGGATCGGCGAGTCGACCTACCGGATGATCATGGCCGCCAAGGGCGCGACCGATCCCGACCCGGCCTTCCGCCGCTGGACCGCGACCCTCGGGGCGATCGCGCCCGAGGAGGCGGTGCTGCGCCCCCTGCGGCTGCAGGTGGTGCAGGCGACCTCGCCCAGCGCCGAGGAACTGGCCCGTCGCATGGCGGTGCCCGACCGGGCGCTCGAGCGATTCCTCGTCCTCAACGGGCTGGAGCGGGGCGCCGCGCTGGTGCCGGGCCGCGGCTACAAGATCGTGACGGAATAGTCGCCCTGCGTGGGCCGCGGCTTGTGCGGGGCTCAGCCTCGGAGATTCTCCCGGGGTCGTTCAGGGAGAGTGCCGTGATTCGATTCTTCTACAATCTCAGCCCCAACCCCATGAAGGTCGCCCTCTGCCTGGAGGAGATGGGCCTGCCCTACGAGCCGGTGCCGGTGGATACGCGCCGGGGCGAGCAGTTCGATCCGGCCTACACGGCGGTCAACCCGAACGGGAAGGTGCCGGCGATCGTCGACGGCGACGTGACGGTGTTCGATTCGAACGCCATCCTGCTCTACCTCGCCGGCAAGACCGGCCGGTTCCTGCCCGAGGGCGAGCCGGTGCGCGGCGAGATGCTGTCCTGGCTGATGTTCGTGGCCACCGGCCTCGGGCCGTTCTCGGGCCAATGCGTGCATTTCCGCCACTTCGCGAAGGATGGCGGCGCCTACGCCACCGAGCGCTACACGTTCGAGGCGCGGCGCCACTGGGGCATCCTCAACGAGCGGTTGAAGGACCGCACCTACGTCCTGGCCGAGAGCTACACGATCGTCGACATGGCGGTCTGGGGCTGGGCCCGGATGATCCCGTTCATCATCGGCGAGAACGCCTTCGCGGAGCTGCCCAACGTGAAGCGCCTTCTCGACGCGATCAACGCCCGCCCCGCCGCCCAGGCCGCGGAGGCCCTGAAGGGCCGGCACGCCTTCAAGGCCGAGATGGACGACGAGGCCCGGGGCATCATGTTCCCCGCTACCCGCAGCGCCGCGTGACGGCGGCCCGGCCCTCGCTCAGGGCGCCGGGGCCGTCACCGACAGCATCGGCAGCGTGATCGACATCGCGCCGCCCGGGGGCCTGTCGGCGCTCGGCATCAGGCAGGCCGCGAGGCCGAGACACAGGGCAAGACCGAGAAGCGAGGTCTCGAAGCCGCGGTAGATCCAATCCATGGCGGTCCCCTTTCGCGAGGGACCGCCAGGATGCGCCGTCCGGGTTAACGGATCGGTGCGCGGCGTCACCAGCCCGAGGCGACGAGGGCGGCCCCGGCGGCGATCAGCGCGACGCCGGCCCAGGCGGCGAAGCTGAGGGTCTCGCCGAGCAGGCCCGCGCCGAGGATCGCCACCAGCACGACGCTGAGCTTGTCCAGCGGCGCGACCCGGGCGGCGTCCCCCAGCGACAGCGCCCGGAAATAGCACAGCCACGACGCCCCGGTGGCGAGCCCGGACAGGATCAGGAACACGAGGCTGCGGCCGGAGATCTGCGCGAGCCCGCCCGCCTGCCCGGAGGCGACGACGATCGCGGCCGCGAAGATCAGAATCACCACCGTGCGCACGAGGGTCGCGACGTCCGACGGGACGCCCGACACGCCGAGCTTGGCGAGGATCGCGGTGAGCGCCGCGAACCCCGCGGCGGCGAGCGCCCAGAAGCGCCAGGATTGCAGCAGGTGAGTCACAGGGGTCTCGTACGGAACAACCGCCGCACGGCGTGTGCGACGGTTTTCCTATACCCAATCGCGGACCTCACATGCGGCCGATGTTTCACGGGAAACATCGGCCGTGCGCTCTCAGAGCAGCTTGTCGACTGTGATCGGCAGGTCGCGGACCCGCTTTCCGGTGGCGTGGAACACCGCGTTGGTGATCGCCGCCGCGGTGCCGACGATGCCGATCTCGCCGAGCCCCTTCACGCCGAGGGGGTTGGCCTTGTCCTCCTCGTCCACGAAGATCACGTCGATGTCGTGGATGTCGGCGTTCACCGGCACGTGGTACTCGCCGAGATTGTGGTTCATGAACCGACCGAGCCGGTGGTCGAGCATCGACTCCTCCTCCAGCGCCGATCCGATCCCCATCACCACGCCGCCGAGGATCTGGCTGCGCGCGGTCTTGGGGTTCAGCACCTTGCCGGCCGCGATCGCCGAGACCACCCGGGTGACCCGGACCTGCCCCAGTTCCTCGTCGACCTTCACCTCCACGAAGATCGCCGAGTGGGTGTAGGCCTCGAATTTCTGGTTGAAGTCCTTGTCGGGCCCGGCCTGCTCGACCGCCTCGACCTTGTCGACGCCCGCCGCCTGCAGCACCTCCACCAGGGCGACGCTGCGGCCCGGATCGCCCGTGACGGAGATGCGGCCATCCGCGAACACGGCCCGGTCGAAGTCGACGTTGGCGAGCGGTGAGTTCTCGAGTCCGCGGGCGAGCTTGAACACCTGCTCGCCGACGTTGCGGCAGGCCTTCATCACGGCGGTGCCCGAGGAGGCCGCCGTCCAGGAGCCGCCCGCGACCGGGGCCTCGGGCAGGCGGGTGTCGCCGAGCTTGGTCGTCACCGCGTCCATCGGCAGGCCGAGGGTATCGGCCGCGATCTGGGTGAGGATCGTGTAGGTGCCGGTGCCGATGTCGCCGGTGGAATTGCCGACCGTCAGGCGGCCGTCCGGCGTCAGGGTCGCGATGGCGCTCGACTGCATCATCATCGATTCCCAGACGCCCGTGGCCACGCCCCAGCCGACCAGTTCCCGCCCGTCCCGCATGGAGCGCGGCTCGGGCTTGCGCTTGGCCCAGCCGAAGCGCTCGGCCCCTTGCGCGAAGCAGCTCTTCAGCTCCTTCGAGCCGAACGGCTTGCCCCCGGCGGTGGCGTCGGACTCGGCGTAGTTCTTGAGCCGCAGGGCGATCGGGTCCATCCCGATCGCGTGGGCGAGCTCGTCCATGGCGGTCTCGATCGCGAACACACCCGAGACGGCGCCCGGGGCGCGCATGTCGCCGGGCGTCGGGGTGTCGACCTTCACGAGGCCGTAGGTCAGGGCGACGTTGTCACATTTGTAGAGAACGCCCGACCAGTTGACGACGACCTCCTGGTAATCCTCGTAGTGCGAGGTGCCGTGGACGGCATCGTGCTGGAGGGACACGAGGCGGCCGTCCCGCTCGGCGCCGAGCGCGATCGTCTGCAGCGCCTCGGGCCGGTAGGTGAACGACCACATCTGGTCCCGGGTCAGGGTCACGCGGACCGAGCGCTTCAGCTCCTGGGCGGCCAGCATGGCCAGGAACAGCTGGTATTGCGGGCGCAGGCCCGAGCCGAAGCCGCCGCCGAGATAGGGGTTGAGCACGCGGACCTGATCGGGCTTCAGGCCGAACACCCCGGCGAGGTATTGCTGGCTGTTCGAGACGCCCTGCACCTTGTCGTACACCGTGTAGGTCCCGTCCGCCTCCACCACGACGGTCGAGGCGTGCGGCTCCATCGGGTTGTGGTGCTCGATGGCGAGGCTGTAGCCCTCCCGCACGCGGACGGGCGCGCTGCCGAACGCTGCGTCGGCGTCGCCCCAGGGCTTGGGCGGCGGCTTGATGCCCTCGCGCTTGGTCGGCGGGTCGTAGGCCTGGCCGCGCATGGCTTCGAGGTCGGTCTCCGGCTCCTGCGCCGCGTAGGTCACGTGGACCAGCGAGGCGGCGTGGCGCGCGGTCTCGAAATCCTCGGCCACCACCAGGGCGACCGGCTGGCCGCTGAACGCGATCAGGTCGTCGTAGAGGGCACGGAACGGCGAGCCGGGCGGCGCCACCGCGTCCTGGAAGTTCTTGTCCCGCCACGCGGTGCGCGGCCGGTTCTCGTGGGTGAGCACCTTGAGGACGCCCGGCACCGCCTCGGCCTTGGCGGCGTCGATCGCCACGATCCGGCCCTTGGCGATGGCGCTCGACACGACGCAACCGTAGGCGAGGTCGGGGGCGGCGAACTCCCCCGCGTACTTGGCGAGGCCGGTCACCTTGGCGGGGCCGTCGATGCGGCTCAGCGGGGTGCCCACGAAGGTGTCGCGGCCGGTGGAGCTGAAGGTCTGGGGGCTGGCGGTGTCGGTCATGGCGGGCCCTACTGGATGCGCTTGTCGCTGAGCGACTGGGGCGTGCCGGCGGCGGCCTGTTCGAGGCCGCGCACGATGGCGCGCCGGGCGAGTTCGATCTTGAAGCCGTTCTCCGACTGGGGCTTCGCCTCGGACACGATGAGGTCGGCCGCCTTCTGGAAGGTCTCGCGGGTCGCGGGCTTGCCCTCGAGCAGGGTCTCGGCCGCGCAGTTGCGCCAGGGCTTGTGGGCGACCCCGCCGAGCGCCAGACGCGCGGTCTTCACCCGGTCGCCGTCGAGTTCCAGGCCCGCCGCCACCGAGACCAGCGCGAAGGCGTAGGACAGGCGGTCGCGCAGCTTCAGGTAAGTGTAGTGCTGCGGGAAGCGGCTCTCCGGCAGGTCCACCGCGACGATGATCTCGCCGGGGGCGAGGTTGGTGTCGATCTCCGGCGTGTCGCCCGGCAGGCGGTGGAAATCGGCGAAGGGAATCGACCGCTCGCCCTGCGGCCCGCTGACCCGCACGGTCGCCTCCAGGGCGGCGAGCGCGATGCACATGTCGGAGGGATGGGTGGCGATGCAGTGCTCGCTCGTCCCGAAGATCGCGTGGATGCGGTTCATCCCGCCGATCGCCGGGCAGCCGGAGCCCGGCTCGCGCTTGTTGCAGGCGGTGGCCGTGTCGTAAAAGTAGTAGCAGCGGGTCCGCTGGAGCAGGTTGCCGCCGGTCGAGGCCGCGTTGCGCAGCTGCGCCGAGGCGCCGGCCAGGATCGCGTTGCGCAGCAGCGGGTAGCGCGCCGCGACCCGGTCGTCGTACGCGACCTTGGCGTTGGTGGCGAGCGCGCCGATCCGCAGGCCGCCCCCGTGGTCCTCGATCTTGTCGAGGGGCAGGCGGGTGATGTCGATCAGCCGGCCCGGCTTCTCGACATCGTACTTCATCAGGTCGATCAGGTTGGTGCCGCCCGCGATGAAGCGGGCGCCCGCCCCGAAGGCCTGCACAGCCTCCGCCACCGTGCCGGCGCGGACGTAATCGAAGCGGTTCATCGGGCGCCCCCCTGCATGACGTCCTCGATGGCGTCGACGATGTTGGTGTAGGCGCCGCAGCGGCAGATATTGCCGCTCATCGCCTCGCGGATCTCTTCGCGGGTATGGGCGTGGCCCTCGTTCATCAGGCCGACCGACGAGCAGAGTTGGCCCGGGGTGCAATAGCCGCACTGGAAGGCATCGTGCTCGATGAACGCCTCCTGGATCGGGTGGAGGGCGTTGCTGCCCTTGCGGTCGCCGAGGCCGGCCAGGCCTTCCACCGTGGTGATCTCGGCGCCGTCCTTCATCACGGCGAGCGTCAGGCAGGCATTCACCCGGGTGCCGTTCACCAACACCGTGCAGGCGCCGCACTGGCCGTGGTCGCAGCCCTTCTTGGTCCCGGTGAGATCGAGTCTTTCGCGCAGCAGGTCGAGCAGCGTGGTCCAGGGGGCGACCTGGAGTTCGCGCCGCTGCCCGTTGATCGTGAGCGTGATGCCGATCGGCGTATCCGCCGACACGGGCGGCTGTGTCTCGAGGCGCATGGGGTGTCCACGGTCTGGGCCGGCTGGGCCCGGGGGTTTGATCGATAACCATTCCAATCTGCGCCCGTTCCGGGACACACGGTCTCAGCCTCGGATCGGACGAACTCGGCGGAGAGGCGGAACCGCTTCGCGGCGCGGTCTCGCGCCGGGTCGCTTTCCGCTTTCGCTGCATGCGCCCGGGACAGGGTCGGTGTTTCATCCTGCTCCACCCCTTTCCCGGACGGGTGGAGCGCCAGCGGAACCCGATCCGGGACCCAGCGCAGGATTCGCCGCGAAGCGGCTCCAGATTTTCCAAACCCACCGCCCGACATTGCCGCCCCCGCCCCGCCTCGGCTAACCCTCGTCGTGCGAAAAAACCCCGGAGCCCCCGATGGCCGCGCTCGACGCGATCCTCAACGACATCGACACGGACCTCGAGAACGCCCTGGAGCGGCTGTTCGCCTTCCTGCGGATCCCGTCGATCTCCACCGATCCGGCCTATGCCGGCCAGTGCCGGGAGGCCGCCGCCTGGCTCGCCGGCGACCTGACGGCGCTCGGCTTCGCGACCTCCGTGGAGGAGACCTCGCTCCACCCGGTGGTGCTGGCCCACAAGCCGAAGCCCGGCGCGCCGCACGTGCTGTTCTACGGCCATTACGACGTGCAGCCGGTCGATCCCCTCGACCTCTGGACGACACCGCCCTTCGAGCCGCACGTCGCGTCCGAGGAGGGGCGAAAAAAAATCGTCGGGCGCGGCTCCTCCGACGACAAGGGTCAGGTGATGACCTTCGTGGAGGCCTGCCGGGCCCATATCGCCATGAGCGGCGAGCTGCCCTGCGGCGTCACCATCCTGGTCGAGGGCGCCGAGGAGAGCGGCTCGCAGGGCCTGCCCGAATGGGTCGCGGCCAACCGCGAAAAGCTTGATTGCGACGTGGTGCTGGTCTGCGACACCACCATGTGGGACCGCGCCACCCCGGCCATCACCTCGTCGCTGCGCGGCCTCGCGTATTTCGAGGTGAAGGTCACCTGCGCCGACCGCGACCTGCATTCGGGCTTCTTCGGCGGCGCGGCGCGCAACCCGATCCACGTGCTCGCCAAGATCATCGCCGATCTGCACGACGCCGACGGGCGGGTCACCATCCCGGGCTTCTACGAGGGCGTGCGCGAGCGCCCCGCCGAGGTGCTGGAGCAGTGGCGCGGCCTCGGGCTGACGCCAGAGAAGCTGCTCGGCCCGATCGGCCTCAAGGAGCCCGCCGGCGAGCGCGGGCGCCTGCCGATCGAGCTGGTGCAGTCGCGCCCCTCCTGCGACGCCAACGGCATCGTCGGCGGCTACACCGGCGAGGGCACCAAGACGGTGATCGCCTCCACGGCCTCGGCCAAGATCTCGTTCCGCCTCGTGGACGATCAGGACCCGCAGGCGCTGGCGCGCAACTTCGAGGCCTTCGTGCGGGAGCGCATCCCGGCGGATTGCTCGGTCGAATTCATCACCTACAAGGGCTCGCGGGCGATCAGCCTGCCGTTCGACATGCCGCAGCTCGGCGCCGCCAAGGCCGCGCTCGCCGAGGAATGGGGCGTGCCGGCGGTCACCGTCGGCGCGGGCGGCTCGATCCCGATCGTCGGCGACTTCAAGCGGATCCTGGGGCGCGACACCCTGCTGATCGGCTTCGGCCTCGACGACGACCGGATCCACTCGCCCAACGAGAAGTACGACCTGACGAGCTTCCACAAGGGCACGCGCTCCTGGGCGCGGATCCTGACGGCCCTCAGCCAGGGCTGACCTCAGCGGGCGGGGGCTGCCCGCATCTTCGCGTCGATCCAGGCCCAGAGGGCCCGGATCTCCTCCGCGGCCGGGCTGCCGGGGGCGTATTCGGTCACGCCCAGGCCCGTCGCCAGGGCGTCCTGGTGATCGACCCGGTGGATGATGCTCGGCTCGGCCAGCACCCCCAGCCCATGCAGTTGCTCGGCATAGGCGCTGGTGCGCGGCGAGGGCAGCGGCGGGCACTGGTTCAGCACCAGGGCCAGCCGCCCGCGCAGGCCGAGGCCGACCAGCGCCTTGAGCGTCGGGCGGGCGGCCACGATGTCGAGCCGGGAGGGCCGCACCGGCAGCAGCGCGAAATCGGCCGCCTTCAGGGCCGGCGCGAGCCCCGCGGAGCTGCCGGCGGTGTCGAGGACGGCGAGCGTCGTGCCCTGCTCGGCCAGCTGGTCCAGGATCGCCGGGAGCTGCCCGATCTCCCAGGGCTGGACCCGGTCGACCGTGACGGTCTCCTCCGTCCGAAGGGCGCCCCAGCCCGCCAGGGAGTTCTGCGGATCGAGGTCGAGCGCGGTCACGCGCTCGCCCGCCTCGGCGGCGGCGACCGCCAGGGAGGCGGCCAGCGTCGTCTTGCCGGTGCCGCCCTTCTGGACGGCGACCGCGAGGATCCGCAGCGGCCGGGTGGCCCGTCGGGGCGCGGTCCCGGGCTCGATCCCGGATCCTTCAGGATCCATGTATGTCACCTGTCGCCTGCCTGTGCTTGCGCCGCGCCTTCACGGTCCCGCCGCCCCCGTCCCGCGGGCCTCGGCGGCCATGGACCGGATCCCGGACCGGGGGCCCGGCTCAGCGACTCGCGCACGCGCGCGTCCGCTGCGATGATCGTAGTCCGGACTTCATGACGACGGGACTGTGAACACCTGAGGCCGGCGGCCGGCCCTCCGGATCGGATCAAGAGCGTGAGACTGAGCACCCAGGTCGAGGCCGGCGGACCATCAATCCCGGCCCGACCATGATCTCTTCGGGGGCCGTGATCCGAGCCCACGGAACCTCGGTGATCTGCCCGTCGCAGGCCGGATACTGATCGGGCTATACCGTGACCGGTGCGAGTCCGTCAACGCATTCAACCAATACGTGATTCATTTCGTGTCAAATCACTTTACCTATCAATATAAGTCTCTCTTTGATTGCCGTACAATTCGAAAACAATTGAAAGAACGATTATAAATATATAATTACAACATCGAGATTTCAACGGATGTATTGACCGGGCCGCGTTTGTCAGCGGCCGCTGCGGCGGATCCTCGTTGCGCGCGGCGACCAAACCGGGTCTGACGGCATCCGGATGATCCGCGGCCGCTCGGGCCGCCCCCTTTCCGGCACGCCATGACCGACCTCTCGCACGACCCGGACGTCTTCGCCGTGCTCACCGGCAGCTACGCGCGGCGGCTGGGCACGCCGCTGGCGCCCGAGGGGGCGGACGCGGCGTGGCTCTACGGGCAGGCCCCGTTCGCGGTCCTGGCCCATGACGGCGGCGCGGATCCGCGCTTCGTCTACGCCAACCAGGCCGCGCAGATTTGTTTCGGGTACAGCCGGGAGGAGCTGATCGGTCTGCCCTCGCGGCTCTCGGCGGAAGCACCCGAGCGCGCCGAGCGCCAGAGGCTGCTCGACGCCGTCTCCCGGGACGGGTTCAGCCGGAACTACCGCGGCCTGCGCATCGCCAAGGACGGCCGCCGCTTCTGGATCGAACGCGCGGTCGTCTGGCAGCTCGACCGCGACGGCGCAACGGTCGGCCAGGCCGCGACCTTCCCGGAGTGGCGAAACGCGTGAGGAGCGCATCGGTCAGGATGCGGCCGCCTGGGTCAGGGCCGCGTGGCGGTACGCGCGCGGGCTCGCGCCGTAGCGGTCGCGGAAGCGGCGGGAGAAGTGCGCCTGATCGGTGAAGCCGCAGCGATAGGCCACCTCGCCGACCTGCATGGCCAAGCACGCCGGGTCGGACAGGCGCTGCGCCGCGGTCTCCAGCCGCCGCCGCCAGATCCAAGCGGCGACGTTGAGGCCCTCCCCGCGGAACAGCATCTGGAGATGGCGCAGGGACACGCCCACCGCCGCGGCGACTTGCGCGGGATCGAGGTCGGTGTCGCCGAGATGGGCCGCGACATGAGCCTTGGCGCGCTGGACGATCACCGTCCCGTGCAGAGCCTTGGGCGTCTCCAGCGCCATGCGCTCGGCGACACTGGCGGCGATCAGGTCGAGCCCCACCCCGACCAGCCGCTCGGCCGCCTGGGGCGTCAGCCGGCCCTCCAGCCGCGCGAGGTTGCACAGGTACGACCGCGCCAGGATCGCGGTCGGCAGGGTGCCGTCCACGGTCAGTCCGGCGAAGCGGCGGGTCGAGCCCAGCATGCCCTCCAGCCGTTCCCGCGGGATCTGGATCGCCAGCACCTCGCTGTATCCGTCGTGCTCGATCGTCCAGGGGGTATTGGTGTCTCGGATCGAGAAATCACCCGCCCTGTCCGTGCTCGATCGATCGTATTGGTCCGCTGATACTGCGCCCGTGAGGACCATACTCATGAAAAGATGGTCAGTCTTGTTGCTTTCATGCCGAAGTGTCTGAGGTGTCGTAACGGCCCTCAAGTTGCTAAGAGCGAATTTGGTCAACACCAAGTTGCCGATCGTGGCACCCGCGATCGAAGCGTGGAATGGTCCGTCATCCACGCGATTTTGTACCATCGGAACCAAACGATCTTCGCAGATATCCCGCCAGTGACGAAATCTGTCCCGCGGCTGTACTTCATCCGTCGAAAAAATTGTCTGCATGACGGCAGGCGTATGGCGCCGAATGCTGCGCGCTGCAACCGCAAAGCAGTGTCATAAGCGAGGATTTGTACCGCCGGATGCGATCAACTGTACGGTTGCAGACCGAGCGACGCACAATGCTTGCGGTGTACGCGGCAGCCCTCACGGCAGCCGGTACGGCGATCGGAATGGACCCTCAGGCCCGCCCTTCCTGCACGGCGTGGCAGGCGACGCCGTCGAGCAAAGCCGGCACCTCGGCGCGGCAGCGGTCATTCGCCAGCGGGCAGCGCGGATGGAATGTGCAGCCGGGGGGCGGGTCGATCGGGTTCGGGATCTCGCCGGAGACCGGAACCCGGGCGCGGCCGACATGGGCGAGGTCGGGCACCGCGTCGAGGAGCATGCGGGTGTAGGGGTGGCGCGGCGCCGCGAACAAATCCTTGGCGGTGGTGACCTCCACGAGGCGGCCGAGATACATCACGCCCACCCGGGTCGCCATGTGGCGGACCACGGCGAGGTTGTGGGAGATGAACAGGTAGGTGAGCCCCAGACGGTCCTGCAGGTCGCGCATCAGGTTGAGGATCTGCGCCTGCACCGAGACGTCGAGCGCCGAGGTCGGCTCGTCGCCGACCAGGAACTCGGCCTGGCTCGCCAGCGCCCGGGCGATCGCCACCCGCTGGCGCTGACCGCCGGAGAATTCGTGCGGGTATTTTCTGGCATCATCGGCGTGGAGGCCGACAAGTCCCAGAAGTTCGCTGACCCGGGCTCGGATCGCCCCCTCCCCCTGGATCAGGGCGAAGGCCCGGATCGGTTCGGCGATGATCTTCCCCACCCGCCAGCGCGGGTTCATCGACGCGTAGGGGTCCTGGAAGATCATCTGGATCCGGGCGCGCAGGCGCCTGCGGGCGGCGGCCTGGCGCGGGTCGGTCATCGAGACGCCGGTGATCGTCACCTCGCCGGCGGAGGGCGGCAGCAGGCCGACCACCATCCGCGCCACCGTCGACTTGCCCGAGCCGGATTCGCCGACGATCGCGAAGGTCTCCCCCTTCTCGATCGCGAAATCGACGCGATCGACCGCCGTGAGGAATTTCCGCGGTTCGCGCTCGATCACCCGATTGAGCCAGGGTTTCGAGACGTCGAACCGGCGGCGCAGATCGGTGACCTCGACGTAGGCGCTCACACTGCGCGCTCCGCTGCATCGTACAGGTGGCAGGCGACCCGGCTCGCCTCGACCGGGATCGGCTCGGGCCGCTCGACGCGGCATCGGGCAAACACCTTCGGGCAGCGCGGGTTGAAGGCGCAGCCCTGCGGGATGGCAGTGAGCCGGGGCATCGCGCCGGGGATCTGGCTCAGCCGATCGGCCTCCTGCGACAGGGTCGGGATCGCGCCCATCAGGCCGGCCGCGTAGGGATGGTGCGGCTTGGTGATCACCGAGGCGACCGGGCCGATCTCGGCGACCCGCCCGGCATACATCACCGCCACCCGGTCGGCGGCCTCGGCGATCACGCCCATGTCGTGGGTCACCAGCATGACCGCGGTTCCGTGCTCGCGGCAGAGGCGCTTGAGCAGGGTGATGATCTGGGCCTGGACCGAGACGTCGAGCGCGGTCGTCGGCTCGTCGGCGATGATCAACTCCGGCTCGGCGGCGAGCGCCAGCGCGATCACCACCCGCTGGCGCATGCCGCCGGAGAATTCGTGCGGGTAGCCGTCGATCCGCCGCTCCGGCGCGGGGATGCCGACCTCGGCCAGCAGATCGATGGCGCGGGTGCGGGCGGCCTTCGCGGAGAGATCGGTGTGCGTGCGCAGGGTCTCGACGAGCTGGTCGCCGACCCGGAACAGCGGGTCGAGCGAGGTCAGCGGATCCTGGAAGATCATGCCGATGCGCCGGCCGCGCACTCGGCGCATCGCCTCGGGGGAGAGGTTATCGATGCGCTCGCCGCGCAGATGGATCTCGCCGCCCGCGATCCGGCCGGGCCGGTCGATCAGCCCGATCACCGCCGAGCCGGTCACCGACTTGCCCGCCCCGGACTCGCCGACGACACCCAGGATCTCGCCGCGGTGGATGTCGAAGGAGACCCGGTCGATGGCGGTCAGCGGACCGCGGCGTGTGTCGAAGGCGACCGTCAGGTCGCGCACGGAGAGGATTTTTTCCGTCATGGCTTGCAGGTTCCGACGACGGAGCTTTCTCCAACCCGCGCCCTCATCCTGAGGTGCGCGCGCAGCGCGCCTCGAAGGAGCCCTCCAGAGCGCGCGCGATTCCTGGAGCCCTCCTTCGAGGCCTCCGCTGCGCTCCGGCACCTCAGGATGAGGTGGAGGGTGGGATAGGGCGGGGGAACGCGCAGAACCTCAGCCATCATTGCAGCTTCGGATTGAGCGCGTCGCGCAGCCAATCCCCCAGGAGGTTGATGGCGATGACGAGTCCGGCCAACGCCAGCCCCGGGAAGGCGACGATCCACCACTCGCCGGAGAACAGGAACCGGTTGCCGGTGCGGATCAGCGTGCCGAGCGACGGCATGGTCTCGGGCAGGCCGGTGCCGAGGAACGACAGCGTCGCCTCGGTGATGATCGCCAGCGCCAGGTTGATCGTCGCGATCACGAAGACCGGGCCGGTGACGTTCGGCAGGACGTGGCGGACCAGGATCACCGGGGACGACAGGCCGATCAGCCGCGCCGCCTGGACGTAGTCCTTGCCCTTCTCGACCATCACGGAGGAGCGCACGGTCCGGGCGTACTGCACCCAGAAGGACAGGCCGATCGACACCACGATCAGCCCGATCAGCGGCCCGACGTCGAGGGCGCTGCCGAAGCTCGCCTTGGCGACGCCGTCCACCACCAGGGCGATCAGGATCGCCGGGAAGGTGAGCTGCACGTCGGCGACCCGCATGATCAGCGTGTCGACGGCCCCGCCCGCGTAGCCGGCGATCAGCCCGAGCGCGATGCCGAGGATGCCGGAGGTCACCACCCCGAGCACGCCGACGATCAGCGACAGGCGCAGGCCGTACAGCACCGCCGAGAGCACGTCCCGGCCCTGGTCGTCGGTGCCGAGATAGTAGGGCGCCTGACCGTCCGCCTGCCAGATCGGCGGCAGGTTGGAGTTGATCAGGTCGAGCTGGGCGGGGTCGTAGGGGTTCTGAGGGGCGATCCACGGGGACGCGAAGGCGAGGCCGAGCATCAGCACGGTGGCGATCAGCGCTGCCACCGCCACCTTCGAGCGCAGGAAGTTCGCCAGCAGGTCGGAGTTGCGCCAGCGGGCGAGGTGCGAGGGCGCCGCCTCCGGCAATGGGACCGGCGGGGCGTCGCCCGCGTCGAGATCGTATCCGCTCATGTCGCCCTCACGCGGTGCGCGCGGACGAGAGCCGCAGGCGCGGGTCGACCACGGTGTAGAGGATGTCGACCACGAGGTTGATGGTCACGAAGATCAGGGCGACGAGCAGCAGATACGCGGACATGATCGGGATATCGACGTTCTGCACGGCCTGGACGAACAGCAGGCCCATGCCGGGCCACTGGAACACCGTCTCGGTGATGATCGAGAAGGCGATGACCGAGCCGAGCTGGAGCCCCGCGATGGTGATCACCGGCACCAGGGTGTTCTTCAGCGCGTGGCGCAGGTGGACCGCGCGGGTGGTGAGGCCCCGGGCCCGGGCGAAGCGGATGTAGTCGGTGCGTAAGACCTCCAGCATCTCGGCGCGCACCAGCCGCATGATCAGCGTCATCTGGAACAGGCCGAGGGTGATGGAGGGCAGGATCAGCGCCTTGAGCCCGGAGGCGGTCAGGAAGCCGGTGGTCCACCAGCCGAGCCGCACCGTGTCGCCGCGCCCGTAGGAGGGCAGCCAGCCCAGCGTCACCGAGAACAGGTAGATCAGCAGGATGCCGATCAGGAAGGTCGGCAGGCTGATCCCGATCAGCGACACCGCCTGGAACAGCCCGGCGAGCCAGGAGTCGCGGAACAGCGCACAGTACACGCCCATCAGGATCCCCACCACCAGGGCGAAGATTGTGGCGCAGAAGGCGAGTTCCAGCGTCGCCGGCATGCGCTCGGCCAGCAGCTGCGAGACCGGCTGGCGGAACTGGTACGAGATGCCGAACTGCCCCCGCACCACGTTGCCGGCATAGCGGGCGAACTGGACCAGCACCGGGTCGTCGAGGCCGAGACTCCTGCGGATCTCGGCCCGCTCGGCCTGTGTCGTGTCGGGACCGACGATCTGGTTCACGGGGTCGCCCGCGAACCGGAACATCGCGAAGGCGATGAGCCCGACGACCGCGAGGACCGCGGCCGCCTGGATCACCCGGCGCAGCAGGAAGGCGAGCACGCCGGGCTCCTACGACGGATCCTTCGACACCCAGTAGAGCAGCAGCAGGTTGTCGGCCCGCTGGGTCAGGTGGACCTTCTTGGAGACGCCCCAGGCCAGGGCCTGCTGGTGCAGGGGAATGTAGCCCCAGTCGGTGTTCAGCACGTCGAAGCCCTCCTTGATCAGGGCGTCGCGCTTGGGTCTATCGGTCTCGGATTCGACCTTGTCGGCGATCGCGTCGATCTTCGGATCGCAGTAGCCCGCGAGATTCCAGCCGCCGCGGCCCGACTTGTCGCCGGGTTTCCGGCAGCCGACGATCTCGTACAGGATGTTGTGGCTGTCGAGGGACGACGGGGTCCAGCCCAGCAGGTAGAACGAGGTGTCGTAGTTCGGCGCCAGCACCTTGGCGAAGTACTTGGCCTTCGGCTGGGCGTTGAGGTTCACCTTGACGTTGATGCGGGCGAGCATCGAGACCACCGCCTGGCAGATCGCCTCGTCGTTGACGTAGCGGTCGTTGGGGCAATCCATGGTGAGCGAGAACCCGTCCGGGTAGCCCGCCTGGGCCATCAGCTCCTTGGCCTTCTTGAGGTCGGTGGCCGGGCGCTTGAACTCGGCGGCGCGGTCGTAGAGGGCCGGGGCGATCATCAGCGCGGAGGGCACCGCCTGCCCGCGCATCACGCGCTTGGCGATCGTATCCTCGTCGATGGCGAGGTAGAAGGCCTCGCGCACCTTGATGTCCTTGAACGGGTTCTTGCCCTTGACGGAGGAATCCTTCAGCTCGTCCCGGTCCTGGTCCATGCCGAGGAAGATCGTGCGCAGCTCGGGCCCCGCCATCACGGTGGCGGTGCCGCTGGCGTTGACCCGCTGCTGGTCCTGCAGCGGCACGGGGTCGATCCAGTCGACCTCGCCGGAGAGGAGCGCGGCGACCCGGGTCGCCGGGTTGGCGATGGTGGTGAGCACCGCCTCGTCGAGGTTCGACTCGACCTTGCCCCAGTAGCCGTCGAACTTCTTGAAGACGGTCTTCACGCCGGGCTGGTGCTCGGCGACCACGAACGGGCCGGTGCCGTTCTCGTGCAGCGTGGCGTAGCTCGGGCTGGTGGCGCTGGGCGGCGTCGGCTGGACGACGCCGTTCTTCTCGGACCACGCCTTCGACATGATCACCCAGGTCGGGAACTGGGCGATGGCGATGGGGTTCGGCTTCTTCAGCACCATGTCGACGGTGTAGTCGTCGACCTTCACGAACTCGGCGTCGGCGGGCACGTTGGTGGTGAAGTTCGAGCCCGGGGCGCGGACGCGCTGGGCGGAGAAGAGTACGTCGTCGGCGGTGAACGGCGAGCCGTCGTGGAACTTGACGTTCTTGCGCAGGTGGAAGCGCCAGCGGGTCGGCTCGGGCGTCTCCCAGGACTCGGCCAAGGCCGGCGCGAATTTCAGGTTCTTGTCGAGGGTGACCAGCGGCTCGTAGGCGGCCTCCTGCATCCCTTCCGTGAAGCTCTCCTTGAGGGAGTACGGGTCGAGGGATTTCAGGTCACCCTGGAAGGCGAAGCGGAAGACGTTGGCGGCCTGCGCGGGCAGCGCGGCGAGCGCGAGGGTCGCGACCGCCGCCGCGGACACGCCGCGGGCGAGGGTCTTCAGGGCTGAACGGGACAATCGGAACTCCGAAACCGTGAAAGTTGAGCGCAGGCCGCCCCGCGGAAGCGGTGATTGAGGCTTAGACCCGCCACCGCGCATCGGCAAACGGCGCGCACGCCGCGCCCACAGCAAGGTTCGGACCAGGGGGTTGTTGATGGGCTAATCGGCGGCGGTATCCAGGGCTTTTCGGAGATTTTCAGCCGGGAATTGAGCGCGACGCGAGGTGCGCATCCCTCCCCCCTCTGCGGGGGAGGGAGGCGCGCGCGTCACCAGGCGTCCGAAGAGGGAGAGCCGGAGTGGAAGAAGACAGGGGTGAACTCCAGGCACTCCGGAGAGTCCCGCATGCCGGCTCCTGCTTGACAAAAAAATTCGAGGGCGAGCCTGCCCTGCAGATGGGGCAGGAAGTAGCTCGCGTGGCTCGGCACACGAGACGGCCGCGTCAAGAGGGAAGAGCACACGTCTGGC
>NZ_JAKSYM010000035.1 GCF_022829545.1 Methylobacterium sp. J-030
ACACGGCGTGACACACGGCTAGATCGTCCTCGGGCTCGCCACCCGACGAGCCGACGCCGCCCACGATCTCATCGCCCACCAGCAGCGGCAACCCGCCCGTCAGTGGCAGGCGTCCCGGGAAGGCGAGAAGCGCCGCGTTCGCCTGGACCGCCCCCTGAAGATCCTGGGTCGACGTGCGCGTGATCGCGGCCGTCCGAGCTTTCAGCCAAGCCGCCTCCGGCGTGTGCAGCCGTGCGCCGTCGAGGCGTTCGAGGGCGAGTAGCACGCCCGCTCCGTCGACCACCGCGAACGCTACTGGAAGGTTGCGCCGTTCGGCCTCGGCGCGCCCCGCAGCCATGAGGATGCGCACGTCGGCGGCGTCGAGACAGGTACGCTGATGCATGGGACACCGTCAGATCACGTTACGGTCGTGTGGGACCCCGAGCTACCCGCCTGGGGCACCAGCTCCTACTTGCGGTTCATAGATCTGGCCGTGCTGCCCGGGCATGCGCTCAAGATGGAGGTCGGTGGGGACGGTGTCGAGCCGCGCCAGGACCGTCGGCCGATTTCAGCACGACGTCGGGCCGACGGCGGGCGCAGCGGGAAAGGCACAAGATCCAGGAGCCCGAAAACCGGCTTCCAGCGCAAAAATAAATCGACCGCTGATCGGCGTTTTCGGCATGGCGACTTTCATTCGCCGGACGGAGGCTTGGGGTCCATCCATCGGGGACCCGAGACCATGTCCGACAACGACGATATCTACACCCTCCGCCGCAAGCGGAAGCGCGCCGCGGCCCAAGCCAAATGCACCGCCAAGCGCA
>NZ_JAKSYM010000039.1 GCF_022829545.1 Methylobacterium sp. J-030
CGTGCTGGACCGCATGGACGGCGACGCGGACCTTGAGGACGGCGCCGACGATGAGCCGTTCCTGGCCGCGCCCGCGAACGCGACCGGCTCGCAGATGACATGGTTGCGCGGGGACGACGCCGACCGCGAGGCCGACCAACCTGAGACCGAGATGGGGGAAGTTGCCGTGACGCTCCCGCCGGCCGAGCCGCAGGAGATGGCCCAGATCCTGCCGTGGCGCGGGCGCGGCAACGTCATCGCGGCGGCCGGCACGCTGATCCTCGACCTTCTGGAGCGCGCGTGATCCCGAGGTCCACTGAGGGTGGCTTTCTGCCGGTCCGCTTTCGGGTGGGAGTTGGCAGAAGCAGACACTGCCATCGCGCTCGCTCACGATCAGAAGCAGCCGTACCGGGGGCGGCAAGCTGCACGGGACCCTCAATCGTTGCAAGCACAGTGTGCAACGACCCGCTCGACCAGTCGATCGGCGGTGAGGGTTGCCTCCGGGTGATCCAGTCTCAGCGCGGCCTGGGGCATCTCGGGGCATTCGGCCTCGGCCAGATCCTGCACGAGGCCGAGGCCACCGCGTGCCGTGATCGCACGCATGCCCTCAGCCCCGTCGCTATTGCCTCCGCTGAGCACGATCCCAACGACGCGCTTGCCGTAAGCCTCGGCGGCTGAAACGAACAACGGATCGGCCGCTGGGCGGGTGAAGTGCACCTTGCTCCCCTGATCGAGAAGGATTGCACCGAAGCCCAAACGCATGTGGTGGTTGGGTGGCGCGACGTAGATGTGGCCGCGCGCGATGACCTCCCCGTGCCGCCCGAAGGTGGCTGGAAGACTGCCGCGCTGACTAAGGATTTCGGGAAGGACGCTTGGGTTCGCCCCGATGTGCTGCACGACGAACACGGAGGCGCGGAGATTTGACGGCAAAGCCTCGACAATCCGCTTGAGCGGTTTGAGGCCGCCGGCAGAGCTGGCGATGACGATGATGGCGCCCATTCCCTTGCTACAATCGACCGGGGGCAAGCGCGGTTCAGTCGCGCCTGGCCGAATGTCTGAGCTACGCGGCAGCTTCGGCCGCCTTCCGCTCCGGCGTCTTATCGATGACGATGAGCACAGAGGCGGTCAGTATGCTCATGCCAGCTTCGTCGCGAACCTCGGCCCGGTACTGAGCAGCCGGCCGTGCCTTATGCTCGGACCCGAGCATGTCGGCCAAAGTCTTGCGGACAACCTCCCGCACAGCGGCCTCGTCCGGCAACTCGTAGCCGACGTCATCTATGACGACAATGCTGTCGAAGGTGTCGATGAAGAAACGGGGCATCAGGCCCTCCGCGTCGCA
>NZ_JAKSYM010000045.1 GCF_022829545.1 Methylobacterium sp. J-030
GACGCCGGCGTGGCGCGGCCCGGCCGCTGGGCTGCCTCGGGCCGCCTGCCGCCGGGTCTCGCCGCCCGGTTCACGCAGGCAGAGGTCGCGGTTCTGGCCTTGGTTGCGGCGGAGGTAGCCCGTCGCAGTGATTGCCGGCTGGCGATCGAAAACCTGGCGGCCGTGCCCGGCGTGTCCAGCACGACCGTCAAGAATGCGATCCGCGAGGACGCGCGGTTCGGCCTGCTCACCGTCGAGGAGCGGCAGATCACGGGCTGGCGGAATGCAACCAATGTGGTCCGCATCACCAGCCGGGAATGGACCGCCTGGCTGCGGCTGGCGCGGCGCACCCTGCCATCAGGGGGAGGGGTCAAATCCGCGACCACCACGAATACTCAAGTTCTAGATCTGAGAGAATCGAGGAAAACGGAACCGAAGAAGGGCTGCCGAGAGGCAGCGGTCGACCTCGGCCGATCAGATCGAACGAGAATCCGCGCGGGTGGTGGAAGTGGCCGAGCCATGCGGTAGCATCATGTGGCCGGACGATTTGCCGAACGGGGAAGGATCGTCCACCGAATTCCTCGACGGCCCTCAGATTCGGCGTACAACTCAAGAACTTACTCTATCCAGGCTGCGTACCGTGGATGCTCGTATCTGCCATGCGCCCCGTCTCGCGGAGGCTACGATGATCTGGACGACGGATGCTCTCGGGCAGACGACCTACATGTGCCAGGAATGGTACGCGTTCACGGGTCAGGAACCGCCAGCGGCACTTGGGGGTGGCTGGGCCAAAGTCATCCATCCCGACGAACGTGAGATGATGGAGGATGCATTTCTGAAGGCTTGCAGCCTCCAAAGCGAGTTCGTGCTGCACTACCGCCTCAGGCGACATGACGGCACTTATGTCTGGGTCTCCGATTCTGCTGCGCCCTCGCGCTTGCCTGGCTGCGGAACGTTCATCGGTTATCTCGGCATGATCAGAAGTCTTGAACCTGCACAGATTGGTTTGATCGCGCGTGCCGAACTTCAGAAATTCCGCGCCGCGCCTGCAGTCGGCGAGTTCGCACCGATGTCGAAGCTCGATGTCCTCGCTGATCACCTCTTGATGGCACGCGCGACTGCACTCGGCGTGGCCGATGAACTGCTGCCGGTGATCGACAGCCTACTCTTTGACGTCGGGACTCGTCTCGTTCGCGGGCTTCAGCACGGCGATGCCAGCTCCAACATTCATTAAGTGCATGGGTCATGTAGACCGCTCGGCCAATTGCAACCTAGGCCTGTATACAACTGAATGCTATTCATAAGGGTACGCGCTCTGGTGCTATCTCACGCGCGGAGCCAAGGGAGCGCCCTTATGGACAATGCCGAATACGAAGCCGCGCGGAGAAGCCTTGAGCAGATCGCCGACGCGCTCGGCATCCCGGTGGCGGCGTTCCTCGACCAAGCAACCGAGCCATCGTATCCCGCCCTTGCAGCCGAGCAGGAGGACGAGCTTCTGCGGCTATTCCGCGGGATCCACGACGCCGAGCTTCGTAAGCGGGTTCTCACCTGCATGCGATTTGTCGTGAACCAATCGGTCGCGTGAGCGCCGGTACGATCGGGAAGCTGGACACTGCCAGCGCCGCGCAGCTGACGGGCGCGTCGAGAACTCCGTCGCGTTCGAGCGGGAGGTACTGCACCGGATCGGGCGTCCCGCCGGCAGCGCAGCCGGGCGCTACGAGCCCGCTGTCACAAGTAACGACGTATCAACCAGCGCCCTACGAAGCCTTGCCGTATTGAAGGGCGTATAAGTTGTATTGTTTCTGGTCACGGATGCGCGAATATTACAGATCAAAGCTAACCTGAGTTATAAATTGATCTATCACCGGTTGTATTTGAGATAGTAAGCAGATAATTAACGTTTGTTGCGCAACATTACTATGAGCTGAGATAGAATAGGGTGACGCTTCAGCGGATGGATCCGCTGCTCGCCGGCCTCCCGATCCGCTGTCGAACAGCATCAACGATTTCGGGAGTGAACGGCCATGTTCGGTGCATCGCGCACGCACGCGGATCAAGCGGCCAAGCTCGACGCCCTCGATCGCTCCCAGGCCGTGATCGAGTTCAGGCCTGACGGCACAATTCTCGCCGCCAACGCCAACTTCCTGACCGCCATGGGCTACACGCTGCCCGAGGTGCAGGGCCAGCACCACGGGATGTTCGTCGAGCGAGCCTACCGCGACAGCGCCGAGTACCGGGCCTTCTGGGATAGCTTGCGGCGTGGCACGTTCCAGTCCGCCGAGTTCAAGCGCATCGCCAAAGGCGGTCGTACCGTGTGGATCCAGGCGAGCTACAACCCAGTGCTCGATCGCGCCGGCCGCGTCGTGAAGGTGGTCAAGTTCGCCTCCGACATCACCGCGCAGAAGCTGCGTGCGTTAGACAGCGATGGCCAGATCGCGGCCCTGCACCGCTCTCAGGCGGTGATCGCCTTCGATCCGACCGGCACGATCCTCGACGCCAACCAGAACTTCCTCGACGCGGTCGGCTACCGGCTCGATGAGATCCAGGGTCGACACCACAGTCTGTTCGTTGATGCGGCCGAGCAGCAGGGTGCGGCCTACCGAGGGTTCTGGGATCGGCTGGGGCGCGGCGAGTTTTCCGCGGGCGAATTCAGGCGCATCGCCAAGGGTGGGCGCGAGGTCTGGATCCAGGCGAGCTACAACCCGATCAAGGATGTAGATGGCACGGTGCTCAAGGTGCTGAAGTTTGCCGCCGACATCACCGCGCAGGTGCACGAGCGCCAGCGCCGGGCCGAGGCGCAGCGAACGATCGGCGCCGACCTCGACGCGATCGGCACCGCGGTCGAGGCCGTCACGCGCCAGACCGCCGAGGCCGCCGGCATCGTGGGACAGGTGTCAAGCGACATTCAGGCGGTGGCCTCGGGCGCGGAGGAACTGTCGGCCTCCGTCGGTGAGATCAGCCAACAGGTCAGCCACGCCGCGCGCATGGCCGGCGAGGCCGTCGAACAGGCCCGCCACACCGGCAGCATCGTCGAGGGCCTGAGCGGGCAGGCGACGCAGATTGGCGAGGTGGTGACCATGATCCAGGGGATCGCCTCGCAGACCAACCTGTTGGCGCTGAACGCTACGATCGAGGCAGCCCGCGCAGGCGCCTCGGGCAAAGGGTTCGCCGTCGTGGCCTCCGAGGTAAAGGCGTTGGCCGAGCAGACCGCCAAGGCGACCGACCAGATCCGGGTGCAGATCACCGCGACACAAGTGGCCACGCGCGAGGCCGTGGGGGCGATCGGTTCGATCCAGAGCACGATCAGCAAGCTGGACGAGGTCTCAGCGGCGATCGCAGCGGCGGTCGAGGAGCAGTCTGCCGTCACGCGGGAGATGTCGGGTAGCATGCACACGGCCGCGCACGGGGTGACAACGATCGCCGGCGGCATGGAGGCGATCGCACGCGCGAGCGAGCAGGTCGATGCCGCTACCCAGCAGGTGCGCGAAGCGGCACGGGCAGTAGGCTGAGATCATGAAGGACACGGACAAGGAAGCCGCCGTGCGGGCCAGCCTCGACGATGTGCTCGGAGACCTCTTCCGTGCCGCCGTCGAGAACCCGACTGAACTCAGCACGGCGAGCTATGCCCGGATCGACGCCGCGCTTGATCGTCGGATGATGCCGCATCGGCATCTGGCCTGGGCGCTGGCGGAAGCCGAGAGGCTGAAGCGTCAGCTGAAAAGTGGCCTGCGCGGGCACGCCCCCGATGCTGTCGAAGACGTTGCCAGCGCGAGGGCACCCAACCTGGGTGAGGCGCAACGGTGACGGGTACGCTCATCCCGCTTCGATCTGACCGCGGTGCCGCATCCGCGCTCGCCGTCTTCGACGTGACGGCGGTAGAGCTACTGCAGGAAGGCCGTGCGGCGACGTTGT
>NZ_JAKSYM010000052.1 GCF_022829545.1 Methylobacterium sp. J-030
TGCCGGAGCCCGGCCACGACGCTCCCGAAGGCGGTGATGAAGCGCGTGGCGTAGCGCTGCTCCATCCGCGCGACGAGGGCGGCCTCCTCGGCCTGCCCGAGCGTGTAGCTGGTCGCGGTGTGAGCCAGCACGACGACCTTCGGCTTGACCAGGCAGAGCAGGTCCATGTTCGCGTCGAGGCCGGCGATTTGCTCGCGGTTGCGCGCGTCCTGTCCCGCGAGGCTGCCGGTCTCGCCCGTCGCATTCATCCGGGTGTAATGGACTGAGACGCCCGGCACGGCGGCCAGAGCGCCCATCTCGACCTCGACCGTCGGATTACCTGGAGGAACCAGGAAGCCGAGGCGCGCCCGCCATCCCATCATGCCCGCTCTCCATTTCGCCGTAAGACCAGACTAACTGCGTGACCGGTCGCTTTGTCATCGCGACGAACTGCTCGATATGAGTTGGGCAGTCGGGCCGGCCCACAGCTGGGCTACGACGCTCCGGGTGAAGTTGAGGCCTCGAACCGACGCACGACTTCTGCAAGGCTCGCCGAGGGCCGGCGGTAGCTAACGATCACCACATCGAGATCCGCGTCAGCGATCAGGTGGCAGGCGCGCAGCAAAGCTTCGTCAATCCAGGCGTCCGCGTTGCCGAAGGCGCCGCCGCCGAGCCGCGTCAGCAAGACGCGCCGCGAGCCGCCGCGAGCGGCGTTCAGCACGCTGGTAAGCAGCGTCGCCTCGTAGGCCGCCTCTAGCACGAGCTGCGCAAACGGCGCCCAGGCCGCAGCCGGCTCGTCTGAGTAGGCGACCGGCAGCGCCGAGCAGAACGCTTGGCTGACCAGCGGACCGGGCGTTGGCCCGTCCGTGACCTCAACGTCCCAGTGCACGCCGATCCGCAGCAGGCCACGCAGCTCGTCCCGCGTCGCATCGTCGGCGACCGCCAGCAACCTGCCGATCGCCGCCAAGCCGCTGGCGGTCGCGAGCGCGTAGCCGTTCTGCATGCGCCAGAGTGCGGACACGTCCGTGCCCAGACGCTCCGCCAACGCGCGGCCGAGGTCGGCCAGACCGTCAAGCTGCCGAGCTGCCGTCTGCCCCATCCCGCCGCCCACGGACAGGAGGTAGTTGCGGACGATCGTGGCTCCGCCGGCTGCCATGGCGCATGCCGGACCCTGTGTGCCGTCGTACGCATAGCGGGTCACACCAACCTCCGGCGTGACCCCGGGGTCGACCATCTCTAACGCATTGAATTGGCTAGCAACTTGGATCAACGCGCCACGGTTCTCCGGCAGCCGGTGCATCGCGCGGACGTCGCCCTCCGCAATCGACAGCTGCAGCCGACTCGATAGGTCGACGGCTCGAGCGCGGGCGCGCAGCTCGGACAGGCCGGGCAGCTCGAAGGTGCCGACGGCGTAGGTGCGCCGCGTGGCGCTCGATCGAAGCCGCCCGTCCACGACGGAGAGCCGGCGCTGCGTCGCGGCATAGTCGCCCTCTGGAAAGCCGGTGAGGCGCTCGAACCAGTCCATGCCGCAAACCTCTCAGCGCCGTCGTATCAATGCTATGTCGGTGCTCTGGCAACGCCAGCCGATTTTGTTGCCTTGCTCAGTCCACATCCACGATGACGGCAAACGGCGCTTCCCGCATCCGGCAAAGCCGTCTCGCTTGCCGCGTCTCGTGGTAGCTGCCGCCGCCCGCCAATCAGTCGATGCCGTATGGCAGCTCGAGGTAGACATCATCCTTCGCCGCATTCGCCCAGGTGAGGGTGAAGCCGACGAGCTTACGCCCGGCGTTCGTGAACACGGTCGCGAGGCAGACGCGTCGGTCCGGGGCGGAGGCGGGCTCGGAAGCGAGTTCGCCGACGGTGTCGACCCGCGAGACGGTCAGGCCCACGAGCTTGGCGCCCGGAGCGTCGGTGATGGTGTTGCGCAGACCGCGCCGGCTCACCGAGCTGTCACATGCCGGCATCCGTCCGGGCGTGATCGCGAACAGGCCGTCCTGCCCCCGGGTCCGCATGTGTCCCACGGCGGCTAGGCCGAGAGCGACAAGCGCGCCGAGCGCGAGGCCCTTGCGCCCTTCGCTGAGGATGAGCCGGATAGTCGACGGCTGCCCCCTGAACCCTGCCATGAATAACTCCGCTGCTGGTTGCCAGCCAGCTTCACGGTAGAGACGACGAATTTAGCAGACCCGCGAAGATTCCTGCTCGACGGATCGCTCGAGGGGAGGGGTGTCCGATGAAGGGCTTTCCTCAGGATGCAGGGCTGAGCGCCTTCAGCGCGAGCCAGTCGCCGAGCGGACCGCCCTTGTCGATCAGCGCGCGACTGCGCTGGACCTGGCCCTTCGCGTCGGTAATGGCGACCTCGTAGAGGACCAGCGCGTCGCCATCCCACATCAGCCCGTACTGATCGACGAGCACGCCGATGCCCGGCGCCACGGTGCCATCCGCGCCGGCCGGTGCCGTCGTCACGGGTGCGAAGTCCAGGTTCGTGGGCGAGCCGCAGGTGACGCTCACGCCGACCAACGGCGCCTGCGTCGGGTTGCACAGGTAGACCGGCAGCACCTCGCCCTTACCCGGCATGAAGTACAGGCAGGGGTTGGCCGGCCCGCCAGGGGGTAGCGGGATCACCGACAGCGGCGGCGCTGCCTTCTGCTTCTCGGCGGCTAATTCCTCAGGCGTGGTCAGCGGCACGACGGCGGGACGGCGGAAGGCGGCGGATTGCTTCAGGCCCTGCGGATTGCCGATGGCGTAGACCCGCAGGCCCAGCTGCGTCAGCCGCGCGCTGGTCGCCGCCCAGGCGCCGTCGCGCTGGTCGGCGTCGAAGCCGAACACGACGAGGCGCGGCTGGGTCTCGATCTTCAGATCGCGCGTGCCGTCGGCCACGTCGCGGATCAGCGGGTCGAGTTCAGGCTGCACCCGGTCGGCCCAGGCGGGATGGTGGCTCCGGACCGTTCGACGCAGGGTATCGAGGCGTACGAGTGCCCGACAGACGTGGGGGTAGCTGTAGTGCAGCCCCCCGGCGTTGCCACGGATGCTGTTGGTGTAGCGCGCGACCTGATTGGCGATCTTCGGGCGCCGCTTCGGGTCCGCCTTCAGCTCGGCGTTGTCGTAGTGCTTGGCCTCGTGGAAGACGAGCCAAGCCTGTTTGGGATGGCCGCGCTCCTCCAGGCTCGCCACGTCGATCCGGTCCTGCCGAGAGCCTGACGACCTGGTCGGCTTGGCCTTGCCCATCACGCCAGCAACAGCCGTGTCCGCCACATCCTCGTCAGCCGCGGGGGCGGTCGTCGGATCGAGGGCTGCGGCGGCGGCCTCCGTCTCCAGATCGGGGCCGTACTCGCCCTCCAGCGCGATCTCGACGTCGACGACGTTCGAGCTCGCCTGCACCAGCGCGTGCACGCCCGTCTTCTCCGGTCCGACCAGCCTGCGCGCCGCCCTAATCATCTCGGCGAGCGTCTCCGGGCCCGCGTAGGTCGACCACAGCGCGTGGGCCGGATCGAGGACGAACGCGCCCGTCTCGGCCAGGCGGATCAGGGTCTGGCGCTGACGCACGAGGTACTTGACGTGCGTGACCGGAGTCGGTCGGCCATGGCTGAAGTCGATCCGAAACAGCGAGGCGCCGCGATGGTAGACGTTGAGCGACTCGGAGCGCACCGCCAGGATCAGGTCGGGATGGGCGAGCACGTCGCGCCACCAGCCCCCCTCCGGGGCGGCGACGAGCTGGTCCAGCGCGTCGAGGAAGGCATCGGTGAGGCCGCGGTAGGCGGGTGGGTACTGGCTCACGCGGCGAGCTCCCACCACTGACCATCGGCCTTCAGCGCCACGGCGGGCCCGAAGTGCTCGGGGAAGCGCTGAGCTTCGAAGGTGTGGATCGGCACGAGCATCCTTGGTGCGATCGCCGCGGCGAGCCGTTGCAGGTCGGCGAGGCTGGCATGCCCCGAGGTGTGGGCGTGCCCGAGCGGGATGCCGCGCTCGGTGAGCTGCTCCAGCAGGGCGAGGCCGCGCTCCTGGCGCAGGTAGCCGTCCCATTGCGACCAGACGGCGTGGGCCCCGGATAGGCAGCCGGCGCGGTCGAGATCGCGCAGCATCGCCGGCCGGAACAGAAGCGTGGCGCACGGCGCGAGCGCGGCGAGCTGCTCGGGGAAGAAGCGGTTCGCCCGGTGCGGCTCGAGCAGGTCGAAGCGCCCGGTCTGCTTGATACGCACGCGCTGGTAGTGCGGCACGTGGACGGCCACGCCCGGCCAGTGCGACTGCGGGATGTTCGGGTTGCCCGTCGCCCGCAGCACCTCCGCGGCGTAGAGGTCGAGGATCAGCGTCCGCCCGGCGCGCCGACAGGCGCGGTAGAGCGAGACCATGCGATCGATGTTCTGGGCCGAGGCGCAGACCAGCGCGAGGCCGGGCGTCGCCCGAAAGAGCTCGACGAAGCTCGCCTCGACCTCGGCCTCGGTCGGGAAGCGTCCGCCGGGCGCGAGGCGGCCGAGGGTCGTGCCCTCCATGAGCAGGATGTCGACGTCGCGCGGCGGCCGGCGCAGCAGGCGCTCGAACAGCGCGCCCTTGCGGCCGTGAGCGCGCAGGTCGCCGGAGTAGAACAGGCGCTGGCCGCCGGCCTCCACGAGGAGCGCGTAGGCGTCGTAGGCCGAGTGGTCGACGAGGAACGGCGTGACCGTGAACGGGCCGAAGGTGAGCGGCACGCCGTCGACGAGGTGCACGGCGTTTCCCGGCAAGTGCGTGTCCGGCACGAACGGGGCGGCGGCTGCCAGGATGCGGTGGGTGGCTGCGCCCATGGCGACGGGCAGCGCTGGTCCAGCGAGGTGGGCGAGCCCGAGGTGGTCGCGGTGGCCGTGACTGAGGACGAGGCCGAGGAGATCGCTCCCGCCCGTGAGCCCATCGATGGCCGGGTGACACGCAGCGTCGGCGGGGTCTGCGTCCAGCGGCAGCCCAAGGTCGAGGAGCAGCCGCGCACCGTCGTGGCTGAGCTCGACGCAGGTGCCGCCGATCTGCTGCGTGCCGCGGTGAATGCGCACCTGCATGGCTGGCCGTAGCTCCCCCTCGGCAGTCGCTCGCTGCCTACCGGCGAAGCTTAGCCTTAAGGTGTGGCTATAGCCAGTGGTTAGATAGCCCCTCCCACGCGCTGATCCTGTCCATGGCGGATGGGGCGAAGAAGGGTAGGGGCTTGAGCGGGCGCGGGCTCGTGGCGTGGAACCTGCGCCGCGTGCGGGTGGCGCAGGGCGTGAGCCAGGAGCGGCTAGCGGCGGATGCCGGGGTGGACCGGGCCTATCTCGGCGGCCTGGAGCGGCAGGCCGAGAACCCGACGGTGGATCTGCTCGATCGGGTGGCCGGAGCGCTCAGCGTGCCGCTCGGTGAGTTGTTCGTGGCGCCCGGACCAGACGAGCTGCCGCCGGCACCGCTGCGGGGCGGCCGAAGGAAGGATTGATCATCCTGAGAGCAGTCGCTTCGACTTATCCAAGCGGGGGGTGACGCCTCAACCGACAAGCGGCCGTTCCGCTTTGCGCCCAACCCGGCCATTCAGCTGGCGGTGACGACTTCCCGTAAGCGGACGCAACAGGCTGCGGTCGGCCATTCGCATAAGGGCACGCTACGGAACGAGCAACCACGTCAATATATTGTGCCGACAAGCTGTATCTCGACAGGAGCCCCGCTTGGAAGAGTAGCGACCCCGACCGCAGCACGCGCGCACACGCCGTCGTCTCCAAGCTGTTGATAGAGATATTCGGATGCGTAGTCCGCAAGCTGCGAATGCGCCCGAAACTCGTGGTCGCTCGCTATGAAGACGGTCATCGACATGATCCCACACACGGACTCCCCGGGCAGAGCTAGACCGCGCGCCGCATCCAACGCATTTGAGCACGCTAGAATGAGGGCCGGCCGATATTGCTCTAGCGGCTCGCCCGACTGTACGGGGCCTTCGAGGATCAAGGTCCCCGCCTGCCGCGGCGTCATTCCGGCCGTAAAGACGAGGTCGCCGCGCCGCTTCGCAACGACGTAACGCCCCTGAGGGGCCGGCATGCCGGGGGCAGGAGACACGGTCATCGACGGTAGCGCTTGACGAGCTTCACGATCCGCTCCGCCGCATCGACGGTCTTATCGTGATCCTGCGAGAAGTTGAGGCGGATACTATCCGCGCTGTACGGCCCAAACTCGCTGCCCGGTGTCACGATGACGTTGGCTTGGTCGCGCAGGAGCCTAACGAAATCGATAGGCAATACCTTGAGCGGTGGCAGCTGCGGAAAGAGGTAGCTGCCGGCTTGGGAAACGCGCACCCTGATGCCGTCGACTGCCGAGAGCACGCGGTGTAGGTGATCCCGGATTGCTTGGTGCCGCTCGATCCGCTCGTCCATCCAACCGGGCGGTTCAGCGAACCATGAGCGCAGAACAGACTGGTTGTAGCCGGCCGCGCGCAACGAGACGATCGCCTGCAGCTTCTCCATGCGGCCGATGAGACGAGGGCTGCCGAAGGCGATACCTAGACGGTAACCGCTCAACGATTCCGTCTTCGACGGTCCCATGATCGTCACGAGGTTTCGCAGATCCCCGCCCAGCTTGCACAGGTGGGTGTAAGTCGTTCCCGCGTAACATAAGCGCGAATAGAGCTGGTCGACGATCACCGTCGCTCCGTAGCGGCTTGCGAGCTCGATAATCCGACGAACCTCCGCTTCGGAGTAGACGACGCCGGTCGGATTGTTTGGGTTCGAGAACACGAAGACCCGAGAACCGCTCGCGAAGCTTTCCTCCAAGCCGGACAAGTCGAGGCCCGCGCCGTCTCTGCCACGCAGGTAGTCGAGGCGCACCGGCGCGACTTCTCCGCCAAGGAAATGAACGATCTTGCCGTTAGCGAAGTAGTCCGGTTGAACCACGCTCACACGATCGCCCGGTGCGACGCTCGCGGAGAGAGCGAGGAAAAGGGCACCTTGCGAACCGGGCGTGATGATCAGACCGTCCGCCCCGTCAATCTGCGTGCCGGTGAACCGTGCCAGCTTCTCGGCTAGTTCGGACCGGATGTCGCCCCGGCCCAGGTACTCGGTGTAGGCCTGCGAACCACCCTGGGCGACACCGGCGACGAAACCGTCGAACGCACCGGGCGGGGGTTCGAACGCATCAACGTCGCCATGGGAGAAATCGACTGGGTCGCCGGTCAGCTTGTCGCCAAGCATGACACCCGCGAGGTTGGTGGGGGCTTGCCGGTGTTCCTGGCCCGGGGCGTCGGTGGTGCCCAGCCGCGCGAACTTGGCTTCGATGGCGTCCATGTCTTGGTATCCGGTGGTTGCTGGAGGAGCTGGCCGTCAGGCGGCCTTGCGATCGTCGGCTTGGACGAAGGCCCGGGCGAACACGTCGGCGTCGACGTTCCCCCCAGATGCGATGATCAGTGTCGTGCGGCCGCGCAGGAGCTCGGGGTTCGCGAGCGCGGCAGCGAGCGCGATGGCCCCACCAGGTTCGAGCACGACGCGGAACTCCTCGAACGCCACGCGCATGGCGACGAGGACTTCGTCATCGGTGGCCGCGAGCACGGGCCCGACCCTGTGGTTGTGCACGGCGAATGGAAGCTCGGCCGGCAACCGCGCTAGGAGAGAGTCGCAGATCGACCCGTCGACCGCCGCGTTTGTGACGCGCGCCCGCGCCAGGAGCGAGCGGCGGGTATCGTCGAAATCTGCGGGCTCGACGGGCTGGACCACGGCCCGGCTTCCGGCTGCCTCGACGGCGAGGCAGGTGCCCGCCGTCAGGCCGCCGCCGCCGCAGGGCACGAGGATAGCGTCGACGGGGCATCCCGCCTGCCGGAGGGCTTCGAGTGCTGCGGTACCTTGACCTGCAACCACGTACCGATTGTCGCCGGGCGGGATGATTGCCGCCGCGGACTGCCCGGCAATCGTAGTCGCGATCTCCTCGCGGCTTTGAGTGCGGCGGTCGTAGAGTTCCACTTGGGCGCCCTGCTGTCGGGCCTTGGCGATCTTCACCGCCGGGGCGTCGGTCGGCATCACGATGGTCGCCCTCAGGCCCAGCATTCGGGCCACCGTGGCGATCGCCTGCCCGTGGTTACCGGTCGAGTAGGCGACGACGCCGCCGGGGAAGCGTTGAGGGTCAAGGCGCGACAGGCAGTTGAACGCGCCCCTGAACTTGAAAGCCCCCGTACGCTGGAGGTTCTCCGCCTTGATAAGCACGCGGCCTCCGAGACGGGCGTCGAGGTCCGGGGAGTTCAGAAGCGGTGTCACGACCGCCGCCATTGAGAGGCGACCGGCGGCGTCGAGCACGTCGCCCGCGACCGGCAGATCCTGCACGTCAATCATCGCTCCAACCTCATCAGTGCGAAAGGATGCGGGAAAGGAAGCCGCGTGCCCGCTCGGTCGTGGGCTCGCTGAAGAAGCCATCGGCAGTCCCGGTCTCGACGATGCGCCCCGCGTCCATGAAGACGACGCGGTCAGCGACTTTGCGGGCGAAACCCATCTCGTGGGTCACGACCATCATGGTCATGCCGTCACGCGCCAGTTCCACCATCACATCGAGCACCTCGCCGACCATCTCCGGGTCGAGAGCCGACGTCGGCTCGTCAAACAGCAGAGCGATGGGATCCATAGCCAGCGCGCGGGCGATGGCGACGCGCTGCTGTTGACCACCCGAGAGTTGGCCAGGCAGGGAACCAGCTTTGTCAGGCAGCCCAACGCGGACGAGCAGCTGATGAGCCCGCTCAGCGGCCTCAGAGCGGGGTCGGCGCAGCACGTGCACCGGCGCGAGGCACAGGTTCTCCAGCACGCTCAGATGCGGGTAGAGCTCGAAGTTTTGGAACACCATGCCGACGCGGGTGCGAAGCCGCACGAGGTCGACCTGCCTGCCGAGCCCGACGTCGACGCCATCGCACAGGATCCGGCCAGCATTGAACGGGACGAGGCCGTTGACGCATTTGATCAGCGTGCTCTTGCCTGAGCCCGATGGCCCGCAGATCACGACGACCTCGCCGCGCTGCACATCGAGGGTGCATCCGCTCAGGACCTGGACGGTCCCGTAGCTCTTGCCGACACCGTCGATGCGGAGGAGTGGGGCCTGTGCCAGCACGGGCTCGGTGCTGGAAGCGACGGCCACAGATACTGTCGCGTTCATGCGGACCTCCTGCGCTGAAGCGCGTGGGCCAGTTCGGTGCCGGCCGAGCAGACGATCAGGTAGACGAGCGCGGCGAAGGCGTAGAACTCGACCAGACGGCCGCCCTCCTCAGCGGAGATGCTGGTCGCCGTCATGAAGTCGCGCAGTCCGATGACGTAGACGAGCGAGGTGTCCTGGAACAGGATCACCGCTTGTGTGACGAGGATCGGGAGCATCGCGCGGAGCGCCTGGGGTAGGACGACGAGGCGCAGCGTCTGCCCGCGCGTCATGCCAAGCGCCTGGGCGGCCTGCCACTGACCGCTTCTGACGCTGCCGATCCCAGCTCTGATGATCTCGGAGTAGTAGGCCGCCTCGAAGATCACGAAGGCGATCAGGGCGGATGGCAGGGCCCCGACCGGCCTGCCGATCGCCAGGGGGACGAGAAAGTAGAACCAGAACAGGACGAGGACGAGGGGGATCGCCCGGAGCCCGTCGACGTAGGCCGCCGCGATCGCGGCGGGTATGCGTGGCCCGAACAGGCGCAGCAGCGCGACGAGGAGGCCGAGCGCCGTACCGCCGAGCATGCCGACAGCGAGAAGCAGCAGGCTGAGCTGCATCCCATCCAAGAGGAAGGGCAGAGCGGCCGGGACCGCGCCCCAGTCGAACGCGTCCATCACGCTTCCCTCAACGCCATCGGCGGCGCCTGCTTCGCCTGCGGCATGGATCGGCCGGCCTCGAAACGACGCATGGCGAGCCTGACCAGAGTCGCGATGGCCAGATAGATCGCGGTCGCCGCGGTGAAGGCTTCGAAGCCGTGAAAGGTGTTGCTCTCGATCTGGCGGCTCTGCGCTGTCAGTTCGAGCACGCCGATCGTTAGGGCGAGAGACGAGTTCTTGATGGTGGTCAGCAGTTCGGACGTCAGGGGCGGCAGGATGATCCGGAAGCACTGCGGCAGGACGACGAGGCGGAGCGTCTGCGTCGCGCGCAAGCCGGAGGCGAGGGCGGCCTGCGTCTGGCCCTGGGGCACTGTGCGGATCCCGGAGCGGACCTGCTCAGCGATGCGGGCGGCAGTGAACAGTCCGAGCGCCACGACCGCGGTCCAGAACTCGGGAGCGGGCAGGTCCCGTTTGAGCCAGTGGCCCCAGGCAGTAGGCAGCAACTCCGGCAAGACGAAGTACCACAGGAACATCTGGACAAGCAGCGGGATGTTGCGGAAGACTTGGACGTAGATCGCACTCGCCGCGCGGATCGGCCGGTTGGCTACCGTGCGACCGATGCCGACGATGACCCCGACCGTTAGGGCGATCGCCCAGCCGAGCCCGGCGATCGCGAGGGTCAGTCCCGTGCCGGCGATCAGCCAGCCGAGAAAGGGCTCTCGGACGAGGATTGCCCAGTCCCAGTTGTAGGTCATGACGGCGCCTTCCCGCGTTGCGAAGGATCAATCCGGGATCGACTGCACCTGAAAGGCCGCGGTCACGAGATCGCTCTTTGGGAAGTCCAGCGGGCCGAACCACTTCACGAAGAGCTTGTCAGCCTCACCGGAGCGGAAGGCGCGGGCGAGCGCGCCGTTCACGAGGGTGAGGAAGACGCCACTGTTCTTCTGCACCATGAAGCCGTACGGGCTGTAGTCGAGGGCACGGCCGACGACAGAGAAGTCATCGGGTTTGCGCGCAGTCTTGCGCAGCCCATAGAGCAGGATGTTGTCGGTGGCGTAGGCGTCGGCGCGCCCGGTGGAGAGGGCGAGGAAGCCCTCCGCGTTGTCGCGCACCGGCATAACGCGGACGTTCAGCTTCTTCTGCTCGATGATGCCGCGCACGAGCCGCTCGGGCGCGGTCGCAAGAGGGAGTGCCACCGTCTTGCCGTCGAGATCCTCGACCTCTCGAATCCCGCCATCCTTGCGCACCAGCAGCTGCGTTGTGGCGGCGAACGGGATGTAGCTGAAGTCGACCTGCTTCTGCCGCTCCAGAGTGTTGACCGTGGATCCGCATTCCAGGTCGACCGTGCCGTTGGCGACCAGCGGGATGCGGTTCTGAGGGTTGACAGGGATCCACTTGATCGGGAGCTGCGGGGTGTTCAGGTACGTGCGGACGGCCTCGACCGCGCGCATGCACAGGTCGATAGAGTAGCCGGCCGGGTTGCGCTGCTCGTCGAGGGAGGAAAAGGGGCTCGCGGTCTCCCGGTATCCGATGGCGATGGCCCCGTTGGCTTTGATCCGGTCGAGGATCGGATCGCTTTGCTGGGCGTAGCTTGAGATCGGCCCGCATAGGCCGAGTGCGAGGACTACAGCGGCGAAGGTGGGACGGGGGCGGCTGATCATGGCGCTCTCCTAGGCTCGTATCAGGCCGCAGTGCGTGGGCTCGCGCCGGTCAAGGCGGCGACCAACTCGGCGAGACTCGCAACGGTGAGGTCTGGTTTAGCCCCCTCGACGCCGTCGCCGGTCAGACCGAGCTCGCGTCCCGGACGGTGAACCCAGGCACTCGTGATGCCGAGCTTGTTCGCGGGCACCACGTCGGCGCGCAGGCTCTGTCCGACGTGAAGGATCCGTTCCTTTGGAATGCCCAGTGCCGCCAGCTCATCGATGGCGGTGTGGAAGTGGGGCCAGTCCGGCTTGTAGGCGCCGACGCGCTCGGCGGTGACGACCAAATCGAAGGCGAAGCCGAGCTTGTCCGACGATGCAAGCAGGGACGCCTCGTCGATGTTGCTGAGCGCTCCAACCTTCGCCCGAGCCTGCAGGGCTAACAGGCCCTCGTGGCTATCAGGGTAGGCGGGCCACGTCTTCGGGCTGTCGGCGAACGCCTCACGCGTCTGCGGGTCAGGCTCGACACCGTGCTCGGCGCAGATCCGGTCGAAGCAGCGACGCAGCACATCAGGGTAAAGGTGAGCAGGCCGCTCCTTTTGGATCGCAGCGCGGGCGCGGTCGAAGGCCATGAGCAGCGCGTCACCTTCCACCGCGAGGCCGTGACGGTCGGCCCAGGCGTTGAGGAAGGCGATAATCGCCGGCTCCCAGTCGATGAGCGTGCCGTACACGTCGAAGGTCACGGCATCAAAATCCGCAAGGTCGAGCGTCTGCATGATCGTAGGTTCCAGCATTTTCACTGATTATCGATTATCAGTAAAAATGTGCGTGTCAACATCCTCTGGATGAGGCATGGCATCAATGCATGCGGCTGCGGTGCTCGGGGCGGCATTCCTAGGTCGCTTCGCTACTGACGGCGGGCAGAACGGAGTTGAGCCATGTCGCGCAGCGACACAGTCATGTTGGAGCCACTCGCGCACAACGTCGGTGCGCAAGCAGGCCGAGCTGCTCCGGCGGCTATCGCCGAGCAGCTGCGCCGCGACATCTTACATGGCCTCGCCGCCGGCGGGACCCGAATGCGGCAGGACGCGGTAGCATCTCGGTTCGGCGTGAGTCAGAACACCGCCCGGGAGGCATTTCGGCAGCTGGAAGCCGAAGGGTTCCTCCGTTCGGAGCCGCGCCGCGGGGTCAGTGTTGTGCCGCTCACGGCGGGCGAGGCACGCGAGATTACGGAACTGCGCGTGCTGCTCGAAGTCCAAGCGTTGGAGTGGGCGATCGAAGCTTTTGATGCGGCGAAGCTGAAGCAGGCCGAGGTGATCCTGGCGCAGCTCGACCAAGCTCACACAGTGGATGACATCATCAGCCTCAACGGGGCGTTTCACCGGACGCTATATGACGCGGCATCACGGGAGCGGGCACTCGGTTTGATCGAGATGCTACGGCTGAATTTTGAGCGCTATTTGCGCCTAACTTGGCAAGAAACTGCACATCTTAAGCGTTCACAGCAGCAACATCGCGAATTACTAATGTTTTTTTTGCAGAAAGACCGAGTACGCGCGAGTTCCCTATTGCGTGAGCATATATGGGATACTGGTCAGCTCTTGATCGAACGCTTAAATAACGCATCGAGAGAATGATTTTCATGCTATTAACCCAAGCTTCTATCGTAATTATAATATAAATTAATGCGACCGTGACTAAAAATTATGAAGTAATACTTGCAAGTATGGCTCTTGCTCGAGCTGCCTCAAGCATTATTACTGCAGATATGGGCTTTTCGTATTACCCAAGAGAGGCTGTAAGCGGTGAGATAATGTCAGTTTTTGCCTGGTGCTTGCACGGAAGTGGCCATTCGGCTTTCGGCCCGAAGCGATTACTCAAATATCTAAATCGTTGTGCTCGGAAAACGATTGCTTTCCCGACAGAACCCCTGCGCCGGTTGGCAAGTTCCAGAACGTCTTCCGTTCTGTCGGGAAAACCTGTCGGCTTTTCAAGCGTCGGTAAAACGTTGCTGCGAACGGGAGGTCTGGTTTGAGCCATCTCGTGCCACGAATCAGACTGACGGCTTTCGGCCAGATCCGGTCAGCCTTCTCTGTATATAGGTGTTTGATCCCGCGGTGTGGTGGTACGGTCGACCACCATGCAGCGAGGGATGCGCTATGGGCCAAATTCTCCACGGCAGCGCCCGCACGACGGAGGCGGTCCGTCGCGCAATACAGCTACGTCAAGAGAGCGTGAGAGCGGCGGCCAAGCGCTACGGCGTCAGCCCGACGACGATCCAGAAGTGGCGCGGACGCCAGTCGACGGTCGATGCCGCCATGGGGCCGAAGCAGCCCCGTTCGACGGTCCTGACCCCAGAGGAGGAAGCCGTCATCTTGGCCTTCCGGCGGCACACCCTGTTGCCGCTGGATGACTGCCTCTACGGCCTGCAGCCCACGATCCCGCACCTGACCCGCTCGTCGCTGCATCGTTGCCTGGAGCGGCACGGCATCAGCCGCCTGCCGGAGATGGAGGGCGACAAGCCCAAGACGAAGCGCTTCGCCGATTACCCCATCGGCTACATGCACATCGATATCGCCGAGGTCAGGACAGAACAGGGCAAGCTCTACCTGTTTGTGGCTATCGACCGAACCTCAAAGTTGGCTTTCGCCAAGCTGGAAGCGGAAGCAAACCGCTACACAGCATCGGACTTCCTCCGCGCGCTGGTCGCGTTCGTGCCGTACACGATCCACACGGTGTTGACCGACAACGGGGTGCAGTTCTGCCATGCCCCGCGCAACCGCTCAGGTCCGACAGCCCTCTACAGCCGGCACATGTTCGACCGCGTCTGCCACGAGCACGGCATCGAGCATCGTCTGACCAAGCCCAACCATCCCTGGACCAACGGTCAGGTCGAGCGGATGAACCGCACCATCAAGGACGCCACGGTCAAGCGCTATCACTACGAGACCCACGAACAGCTTCGGGCGCACCTGCAACTGTTTGTCGACGCCTACAACCATGCCCGTCGGCTGAAGACCCTGCGCGGCCTCACGCCCTATGAGCATGTCCTTCAGGTCTGGACCAAACAGCCCGAACGCTTCAGGATCAATCCGTCACACCACATCCCGGGACCATACACCTAGCCCGACGGTGAGCGGAAGCGCCAGCGCACAAAGCGCTGCCATGACCCAGAACGCGCCTGCACCGAGGCGGCCGTAGAGCAAGCCCCCGAGACCGGTCAGGACAGCGGAGGCCAGGCCCAGTCCCAGCGTTCCGTA
>NZ_JAKSYM010000058.1 GCF_022829545.1 Methylobacterium sp. J-030
TACGGAACGCTGGGACTGGGCCTGGCCTCCGCTGTCCTGACCGGTCTCGGGGGCTTGCTCTACGGCCGCCTCGGTGCAGGCGCGTTCTGGGTCATGGCAGCGCTTTGTGCGCTGGCGCTTCCGCTCACCGTCGGGCTAGGTCGGAATGCGGGGAAATCCAGTGCAACCCCGGTCTTTCCAAAGTAAGGACGCGCGGGTCAGGCAGATCTGTTCTCTCCGCAGCGGCGAGACGCTCTACCTCGCGTACATAGCCGTTAGCCGATTTTGCGGGCGTAGCGGCCCTGGTCCCGCGTTTCGAAGTAGCGGTCGTGGGAGACCCGCACATCCATCTTCTTCCTGAGGGCGGCGGGAGTAAGCGGCGCCTCGTGGAGGGCGCTGCCGCGGATGGTCCAAGCCCTGAGTTCGGGCAGGATCTCGGCGGGCGACATGGCGCCGCCGGCGGGGATGATCTCGAAGATCTCCTGCATGACGCGGTGCCAGAACCCCAGGGCGCGGAAGCGGTCGAGTTGGTCACTCGATCTTGGCTAGGCGGCCCTGGACGAGCCCGGTCTCAGCCTCGGCGACCCCGGTGCGAGCGACGGGCGCGGCGTGCTCGGCCTGGAATGTCTCGATCTTGCGGAGCAGGTGTTTGCCGTCCTGCACGTCGTCCGGCTCCACGTCCGCTTTTGAGGCTGCCCGATGACGTGCGCGATGGCTGGTATGGGCGCGAAGGCGAAGATCCGGTCCTGCGCAAAATGGCGATCCGGCGTGAGGTAGTATGGCCGAGAGCCGTCGTTCCGGTTTGGAGCAAACGAGTCGGGAAAGCGGACATACGGTCTACGACCCGGCCCAGTCATTCGGGCTTCCGAACTGATGACCTCAAATTAGACTTCGGGTTAGGCTCGATGCCGATGCTGCTGCGGCACCTTCACCCTCTTCAGGCGGTCAGACCTCTCAGCCTTTCGGCCAAATTCGCCGACGCGAGGTCGCCGCGATTGAGGATCTGGCTCGCGCCGCGCAGCTTGCTCCGGTCGTCTGACGAGAATTCACGACCCGTCAATACGATCACCGGGATGTCCGAGCAGCCGGGCACGGCTCGCACGCCCTCCAGGAAGCCGAAGCCGTCCATGATGGGCATGTTTAAGTCCACGATCACGACGTCCGGCTTGGAGGCGGCCACGTGCAGCAGGCCCTCTTCCCCGTTCGATGCTTCCACGACCGCCCAGCCGTCCTCCTCGAGGGTCGAGCGCATCGCCATGCGGGTCACGGCCTCGTCTTCGACCAAGAGCACGGTGCCGCGCCGGTCCGTCCCCGACAGCCTGAACTGATTCACGATTTTGCCGAACCGGGACCAGTCGACCGGCTTCAACATGTAGTCCGAGGCGCCGAGCGACGCCGCGAGATTGCGTTGGTCGACCGACGTCACCATCACGACGGGTGTCGACGCAAGTATCGCGTCCGCTTTGATCTGGCTCAGCACCGACCATCCGTCCACGCCCGGCATCATCACGTCCAGCACGATGGCGCGCGGCCGCAGCCTCCGAGCTAGATTGAGGCCGCTCCTGCCGTTCGTGGCCGTCTGGACCCGGAAGCCCTCGCGATGAAGGAACCGCGTCGTGAGCGCGAGCTGGTCCGGATCGTCGTCGATGACCAGAATGAGATCGCCATCCACCGCGTCGTCGACGATGACGTCCGGATCGTTCGAGGCTCGCTCGTCGACGGGCGGAACGAAGGTTGCCGGCACGGTGAACGTGAACGTACTCCCCTGGCCAGAGGTGCTGGAGACCGTGACCGTCCCGTCCAGCATGTCGGCGAAGGACCGCGTGAGCGAAAGGCCGAGCCCGGTCCCCCCAAAGTTGCGCGTCGTGGAGGCATCGGCCTGCTCGAAACGCTGGAACAGGCGCGAGACCTGCTCGGCCGTCATACCGATCCCGGCATCGGTGACGGAGAACGAGAGCCGGTCGATGCCCGAGAGGTCCGTCATGCGCGAGGCAGCGAGCGTGATGATCCCGTTTTCGGTAAACTTGGCTGCATTGCTCAGGAAGTTGAAGAGCACCTGGCGCGTCTTCGTCAGGTCGGAATACATCCAGCCCAGTCCGAGCGCGGGTTGCAGTTCGAGCGTGTTGCCCTTCTTGCCGACCAGCGTCGCGACCGAACTCGCGACGTCGCGCAGCATGTCCTCCACCGCAAAAGTTTCGGCGTAGACCTCCATCTTGCCACTCTCGATTTTGGAGAGGTCCAGCACGTCGTTGATCAGGCCGAGCAGGTGACGGGCGTTGCGCTCGACCTTGCCGATGTCGGCCACGAGGTCCGACGCCGTGCAGCCGTCGGAGATCTCCTCACCCATCATCTCGCTATAGCCGATGATCGCGGAGAGCGGGGTTCGGAGTTCATGGCTCATATTGGCTAGAAAATCGCTCTTCGCCGTGTTGGCCTGCTCGGCCGCCTCCTTGGCGGCCTCAGCCGTTGCATTGGCGCGGGTCAACGCCGTCTCCCGGTCGACGAGGATGTGGTTTGCGGTGTGGAGCCGCCCCAGCGTAGCTTGGTTCTGCGCGACGGACCGGCGCAGGGTGTGGCAGATGCACACGATAGTCGCGCCGACCAATGTGTACTGACACAGCAGGGCAGCGTCGACGCCGTCCAGTATCCCGTCCTGCGTGTAGAACCAGGCGGCGATCAAGGTGGACAACGACAAGGCCAGCGTCCCTGGACCCCAGCCAAAAGCGAGGCTCGCGAGCAAGAGAACCGGGATGTACAACAGGAACGGCGCGACGTAGGCCGGAGCGAGGAACCGAACGAACGTCATGGCGCCGACAAACAGCAGCGTGACGCCGTAGTCGGTGACCGGCGCGTGACGCCGGCGGGCGACCGCCCCGATCAGGTTGTGCAAGCTGCTCATGGGACGTGAGTGTCACGTGCCGGATGCTTTGCAAAGCGAGCGCGTCCTGCACCCGCCTCGGAGCGCGCTGAAGGTCGTCGCAGAACGCGGGCGGCGGACATCATGCTCGGGCAGCCAAAATGACTGAGCCGGCTGCGCGAGTAATGGCCGGTTCCGCGCCGCAGCGCGTCGCCCGCGGGGGTGCGCGGTTGAGTCCACGTTGAGCGGAGGGGTTTATTCCGCGGCCGGACCGTTGGCTTGGTGTGGAGCGGTCGGACGAGGTCGATGGAACGGTCAGCGCAGCCTACGGATACCCCATCGGCGATGACCGATGAGCACGATGCGGTCATCGAGGCTGCCGAGGAGGTGGTCCTTGATCCCCTCGCAGACTTCCCGCATATCGACCTGCGCGCCGGTGTCGAGCCGTGGGAGAAACGTCGTGCCGCCGGCAAGGTGCTGCGCCTGGAACTACCCCACGCTGCCCATGCCACCCTCAACATCGCCAGCGATCGTCCCGACCCGGTGACCCTCATCGAAGCGGCGCACGCAGGACGGCAATCACACCTGATCCCGCTGCGGGTCGCCCGCATGGCCTCCTCGCCGTTCGCCTTCCTGCGCGGCGCTGCTCAAGTCATGGCCTGGGATCTGGCACAGGGACCGCGCGGCGCCATCGATGTGGTCCTGAACGGCGACGCGCATATCTCGAACTTCGGCCTGTTTGGATCGCCCCAGGGCGATGTGGTGCTCGACCTCAACGACTTCGACGAGGTGACGGTCGGGCCGTGGGAGTGGGACCTGAAGCGGCTTTGCGCGAGCATCGAGGTCGCCGCGCGGGATGCAGGCGTCGCCGCATCGGAACGGCGGCAGGCGGTACTGAGCGCGGTAGCGGGTTATCAGCACACGATGGATGATCTCGCCCCGCGCGGCTCGCTCGACGTGTGGCGGCGCGCGGCACGGGCCGAGGACCTTGCATTCGCCGGCATCGAGATCGACGCGCGCTCACAGGCCGTGGTTCACAGGGCCGTCGAGAAGGCGCGGCGGAAGAACAACACGAGCTTGCTCGACCAGGTGGGCGAGCGTCGCACGGACGGTGGCTGGCGCTTTCGCGAGGAGCCGCCGATCCTCGTTCGTGTCGATGAGGCGACGCGCGAGCGTGTGACCACCGGTCTGGAGCGCTATGCCGAGACGCTGCCGCGCGAGCGGCGGTTCATGCTCAGCCGCTACCATGTGGTCGACGTGGCCCACCGCGTCGTCGGTGTCGGCAGCGTCGGGACCCGGGCCTACGTCGCGCTGCTGTGCGGCAACTCCGATCGAGACGTCCTCTTCCTTCAGGTGAAGGAAGCCGTGCGACCAGCCCATGCGCCCTATCTGCGCGGCATGCCCAAGCCCTATGCCGATCACGAGGGCGAGCGCGTGATCTACGGCCAGCGCCTGCTGCAGGCCGTGGGCGATCCGCTGCTGGGATGGACGAAGATCGAAGGGCGACCGTTCTACGTGCGGCAGATGAAGAACATGAAGGGCGAGCTCCCGGTCGCGCGCATGACAGGCCGGTCACTCTTTTACTTCTCGCATGCGTACGGATCGCTGCTCGCCAAGGCCCACGCACGAACCGGGGATGCGGCAGCGATCGCGGGATACTGCGGTCATGACGGCCGTGCCGATCTGCGCGAGGCCCTGGCCGACTGGGCCGTGGCCTACGGGGAACGGAACGCGGAGGACTATCAGACCTTTCGAGAGGCCATCGCCGCGGGCCGGCTGCGAGCGGCCGAGGATCCGCATCTCTGACCTTACGGGTGCGGTGGCGGCAGCGCGGACACAGCGGCCTTCTCAGGATGTGCGAAACCCGGGTCGAGCCTGCACTGACAGCGTCGTTCGCCCGCGCCGGCAGCCCTGAACTTGGCGCCCCACGAACTAGGCCGTCGCCCAGCCGGTTCGTCATGACGGGTCGCACCGTCTCCCGTACGCAGTGCCGCCCTGTCCGGCGTGCTGTCACCTCTCTCCCGTGGTCTCACTCTTATCCGGCGCAGTCCGAGACTGACTGGTAAGCGATAGAGGTACGGCGTTGGGTGGCGAATGCGCAGGTCAATTAAAGAACCGCCACTCCTTCCGCCCTGGCTGCGTGGGGCGGACGCGTTGCTCTGACGCAGCCGAGCGTGGATCCCGCCGCGTTCTGGCTCGGACGATCTGCCGGGATCACCAGTCCGTCGGGAGGCAACCTTCCGCCCCTGCGTGGAATTTGTAATGCGTGACCCATAACGCCCTGGGCGATGCGCCCCACGCCCTCGTCGTCGACGACGACGCCCTGATCCTGATGGAGGCGACCAGTATCCTTGAGGATGCGGGGTTTCAGGTGCTGAAGGCGATGAACGTTGTCCAGGCCCTGAAGATACTAAATCAGCATCACGACGCGGTTCAACTGCTCTTCACCGACGTGCACATGCCGGGGCAGGCCGACGGCTTCGACTTGGCAAGGCAGACAAGCGAGCGATGGCCGCACATCGCGGTCGTAGTAGCCTCGGGCCAAGCCGAGCCTGAGCCCGGCGACCTGCCGGAGGGGGCGACGTTCATTGGCAAGCCGTTCAGTGCAGAGATCGTTCGACATCATGTCCGCAAGACTCTGCCTGACGAGAAGCACCCGGAATCGTTGAAGGCGTAGTCTTCTAAGCTCGGCGAATGGTGTCTGGCGTGAGAGGCGCTTCCGGCTAGAAGCAGCCCCTGGAACCGTCCGCTTCTGGATTGTCTGATTGAGTGAGTTGATCGTCTGAATTTCGTTATTAGCTGCTGCTTGGCTCAGGATAAGGTCGAACGGGAAATCGGAGGCGCTGCCTCAAAGTAGACTCGTTATTTTAGTAAATTATCACTGTTCGTAGAGATGGGAGTTAAAGTCTGCTGGCGCTCTCCTTCTCGGTCGCTGATGCGACACTGAGGGTAACTTCGGTATCCAGTCAGGCCGTCACTTCCAAATGAGTTATCTTATCCTCCGCCGGCCGCATAAGTGGAGCGTGAAGCGTCCGCGGTGGCAGCGTGCTCCTGTTGGCGAGGTCGACGGGACAACATAGGAAAGCCGATGGCGAGGAACAACTTGTCGCTGTCATCCTCTTCGTCGCGATGCACCTATCGAGCGGCTCAGTATCAGGGTAGAGGCTGCATCATAACGATAGGGGAGATTTGATGAGCATGGACGGCGCCGATGTCCTGAAAAGGGCGCTTACGGAAGACGAGGCCGCCATCCTTGAAGCCTGGTACATATCTCTCCGGGAAGGGACCTCACTGCAGAGCGGTCGGATCCGGGAGGCCGAGCTCCAGACTCAAGCCAAGGCCGTGTTCGGCCAGCTTCGGGACGGACTTTCGTCCGGTGGGGTCGACGCGGACGCGGATAGCTATACCCCGCTGCGTGAGAACCTCGCCGATATCTCGCGCTCGCGGGCGATCCAGGGGTTTACGCCGACCGACACCGCCAACTTCGTCTTCTCGCTCAAAGAGCCGATTTTCGAGGCACTACGGCGCAAGTCGGCCGCGGACGCGTCGGCCCTGGCCGCAGGCGTATGGGCGGCGGGGAAAGTGCTCGACAGGCTCGGGCTGCTCACGATGGAAGTGTACCTGGCCAGCCGCGAGGAGGTCATCGGGCGTCAGGGGCAGGAGATCGCCGAACTCTCCACTCCGGTGGTTCGGCTCTGGGACGGCGTCCTGGCGCTGCCGCTCATCGGCACCCTCGACAGTGCTCGCACCGGCGTCGTCATGGAGAACCTGCTGCAGGCCATCGTCGACGAGGAAGCTGAGATCGCCATCATCGACATCACCGGCGTACCGACCGTCGACACCCTGGTCGCGCAGCACCTGCTCAAGACCGTGGCGGCCGCCCGCTTGATGGGCGCCGACTGCATCGTCTCCGGTATCCGGCCGCAAATCGCGCAGACCATGGTCCATCTCGGCGTGGAGCTGAACGTTGTCTCGAAGGCGACGCTGGCCGACGCCTTCGCGCTCGCCCTCCGGCGGACCGGCCGCAAAGTGGTGCGCCAGCAGGCGACGGTGACCGGGGAGCACCGCTGAGGCCATGGACCGCATCCCGATCCTCAAGCTCGGCGGCACGCTAATCGTCACCATCCAGGTCGACATGCACGACCGCCTCGCGCTGGCCCTGGAGGAGGACCTAACGGCCATGATCGTGCGCACTGGCGCGCGCGGCGTGCTCATTGAGATCTCGGCGCTGGAAATCGTCGATTCCTTCATCGGGCGCATGTTGGTGAGCATCGCCGCTGTCTCGCGCGTCCTTGATGCGGAGACCGTCGTGGCCGGCATGCGGCCGGCGGTCGCCATTACGTTGGTCGAGCTCGGCTTGGAGCTCACCGGCATCAGGACGGCCCTCAATGTCGAACGCGGCATGGCGATGGTCCAAGCGCGGCTAGTCGAGGAGGGCGACGGGCACGGGAGCAGCCGTGACGGTCACGAAGAGTGAGACCTTGCCCATTCGCTCCGGCGACGACGTCGTGCGCGTGCGGCAGCAGGTCCGTGCCCTCGCCATCGACATCGGCCTCGGGCTCGTCGATCAGACGAAAATCATCACCGCCGCGAGTGAGCTCGCGCGCAACACCCTCGATTACGGCGGGGGCGGTGAGGTCCGCGCCGAGATCGTCCAGGCCGGGACGCGCAAGGGCCTGCGCCTGACCTTCGAGGACCAGGGTCCCGGCATCGCCGATATCGAGCAGGCGATGACGGACCACTACACCTCCGGCAAGGGCCTTGGCCTCGGCCTGGGTGGGGCCAAGCGCCTCTCGAACGAGTTTCATATCGAATCGACGTCCGGCGTCGGCACGCGCGTCACGATCGCCCGGTGGAAATGACATGGACCGGGTCACCGTCACGGAAGCGAGCCAGGTGGCCGAGGCCCGACGACGCGCGGTGGCCGTCGCTCAGTCCATCGGCTTCGACGAGATCGCGGCCGGTCGCATCGCGCTCGTGGTGACCGAACTCGCCACCAACGTGGTCAAGTACGGCGTGCCGGGCGAGGTCTTGGTCGGAACCTACGAGGACGGGACCGGCTCGGGCGTCGAGATCCTCGTGCTCGACAAGGGCGAAGGATTCTCAAATCTCGGGTTGGCCCTAACGGACGGACACTCCACGGGCGGCAGCGCGGGCGAGGGCCTTGGCGCGGTGCGCCGCATCTCCGACGCCTTCGACATGGTGTCCCGCCCCGGGCTGGGCACGGCGGTGTTAGCGCGCCTATCAATTGACAGGAAGACCGTTTCAGACGCCGTGCCAGGCTATGGGGCGGTGTCGGTCTCCCTGAAAGGTGAGACTGCCAACGGCGACGCCTACGCCGTGCGCGAGCGCGCCGACGGCTGGACCGCCGTGGTGTCGGACGGCCTCGGCCACGGGCCGGAGGCCGCCAAGGCTTCCGAAGAAGCGCTGAAGCTGTTCCGGAGACACCAGGACAAGCCGCCCGCCGCGATCCTGTCCGCCATTCATGCAGGCGTGTCGCACACGCGAGGCGGTGCGATCTCCGTAGCGCGCTATGAGCGAAACCGGGGCACCCTCGCGTTTGCGGGCATCGGCAACGTGCTGGGTGCGGTCGTCTCCGGCACCGTGACCAAGCGAACGGTCAGCCTCGCCGGGACCGCGGGGCACGCGGCTCGGCGCATCCAGGAATTCGAGTACCCCATGCGCCCGGACGACCTGTTCGTGCTGTGCTCGGACGGGATCGCCACGGCTTGGTCGCTGGACGCCCATCCCGGCCTCGTGGCCGCCCATCCGGCGCTCGTGGCCGGGGTGATCTATCGCGACTTCGCCAGGGCCCGGGACGATGCCACCGTGCTCGTCGTGCGGGAGGGCGCGCGATGAGGTGGCCGCTCCTCACCAGTGCCATCCAGCACGAGGACGACATAGCGACAGTGCGCCAGCGCGTGCGCCGTCTGGCCGAGCGCCTGGGCTTCGAGATCCAGGACCAGACCCGTATCGCCACGGCGGTGTCCGAGATCGCGCGCAACGCCTACGGCTACGCCGGTGGCGGTCGCATCGAGTACGGCCTCGATCAGCTCGATCGGGACCGAAGCGAGCAGTTCCTGGTCATCAGAGTGAGCGACAAGGGACCGGGCATCGCCGATCTCGACGCCATCCTCGAAGGTCGCTTCCGCTCGACGACGGGCCTCGGCATCGGCATCACCGGTTCACGGCGGCTGATGGACCGCTTCGAGGTCGATACGGTGGCCGGCAGCGGCACTGTCGTCATGTTTGGGAAGCGGCTTCCATCCGGGGCTGAACGTTTCACGGGACCGAGGCTCGCGAGCCTGGCCGAGGAAATCGCCCGAGCCAGGACTGAGGAACCGCTGGTCGCCTTGCGCGAGCAGAACCGGGAGCTTCTGCGCAGCCTCGCCGCCCTGGCCGAGCGCGAGGAGGAAACTCAGCGCCTGAACCAGGAACTCTCCGAGACGAACCGGGGCGTGGTCGCGCTCCACGCGGAGTTGGAAGCGCAAGCTGTGCTCCTGCGCGAGGCGGGCGTTCTCCTGGAAAGCCAAGTGGCTGCCCGCACTGCCGAACTTGCGGAGGCGAACGCCCGGCTCCTGGCCAAGGCGGTCGAGCGCGAGCGGATGGAGCAGGACCTGCGGCAATCCCAGAAGCTCGAAGCGGTCGGGCAATTGACCGGCGGCGTCGCGCACGACTTCAACAACCTGCTGACCATCATCCGCTCGTCCGTCGACTTCCTCCGTCGCCCGGATCTGCCGGAGGACCGGCGCAAGCGGTACATGGACGCCGTCTCCGACACCGTCGACCGCGCCGCCAAGCTGACCGGGCAGCTCCTGGCCTTCGCACGTCGCCAGTCCCTGAAGCCCGAGGTGTTCGAGGTCGGCGAACGCCTGCGCGGTGTGGCCGAGATGCTCGACACCATCACAGGCGCGCGCATCCAAGTCAGGGTCGAGATGTCGGACAGACCCGCCCTGGTCCGCGCCGACCTCAACCAGTTCGAGACGGCCCTGGTGAACATCGCCGTCAACGCCCGCGATGCCATGGACGGCAGCGGTACGCTGACGATGCGGGTGGCGGCCGGGCAGGCCATGCCGATGATCCGGGGGCATGCCGGCTCACGGGGGCCGTTCGTGGCGGTCTCGCTCGCCGACACCGGCTCGGGCATCCCCCTGGAGGTACTCGGGCGCATATTCGAACCGTTCTTCACGACCAAGGACGTCGGGCGCGGCACGGGTCTCGGGCTCTCCCAAGTGTTCGGGTTTACCAAGCAGTCCGGCGGCGACGTGGACGTGACGAGCGAGAGCGGCAAGGGGACAGTCTTCACCCTCTACCTGCCCGAAGTCTCGTCCGAGACCGCCGAAGCCCCTGTGCCCGACCCCGACGCCGCTTTGTCGCCGGCTGGCCTCGGTCAGCGCATCCTGCTCGTGGAGGACAACCTCGAGGTCGGAGGCTTCTGCACTCAGATCTTGGAGGATCTCGGATACGCACCCGAGTGGGTCGTCAACGCGGAAGAGGCGCTCGACCGTCTCGGGACGGACGGTGCGGGCTTTCAGGCTGTGTTCTCCGATGTCATCATGCCAGGTATGGGTGGGATCGAGCTCGCCAGAGCTTTGCGTATGCGCATTCCGACCCTGCCGGTGATTTTGGCCTCAGGCTACAGTCACGTCTTGGCCCAAGAGGACAGCCACGGCTTCGAGTTGCTGCACAAGCCCTACTCGGCCGCGCAGATCGGCCGCGCGCTGCGCCGGATCATCGGCGCTTCACCCTCCGACCGCTAATGTGCAGTCGCCGGTGATGCGCTATCCAGAGGCGACTATGGCCAACTTCCTATTCATGGTCTCGACTGAATTGCGTAGGTTCACGCGGCTTTCGAACCCGCGGCGCGTCGGCGGTTGAGGAAGCGTCTGCTTCCGAGATGCGCTGTAGTGAGGCTGTACGGCGGCAATGGGCGCGAAGGTGAATGTCCGGTTCTGCGCGCGCCGACGATCCGGCATGACATAGCTTGGCCGTAAGCGGAATGGCTGCTTCGGAGTTTAGGCGGTAGGTAACCGGACCTCGACCCCGCGGCTTCGAGCGTTCGGTTAGACGCAAACGGCACCTCTCCGGTCGGTCAAGCTACGTTGCTTATGGCAACGCCGAACTCGCCGTGAACCTGGCGATCAAGATCACCAACACCATCGCCCCACTGCTACTCGTCATAGTGGTGGCTGGTGGGTGACAGGGCGTGGACCGAGCAAAGCCTCCACGCCGGCCTACTTGCTGCGGCATCACTCCCCGTTCGAGGCAACCTAATTCCGGTGGCGGAGGATCATCCGCGCTTCCGAAGCGATTGATCCTGGACTGGCGTCGACCGGTGGAAGGCTCTTCCATCCAGTGGTTCGGCGCCACTGGAGAAAATGACACGCATGAAGGCGCTGACTTGGCAAAGCAGGGGCAAGATCTCCTGCGAGACCGTTCCCGACCCGAAGATCGAACATGGCCGTGACGTCATCATCAAGGTGACTGCCTGCGCGATCTGCGGATCCGACCTCCACCTCATGGGCGGGTTCATGCCGACGATGGAGTGCGGCGACGTCCTTGGGCACGAGACGATGGGCGAGGTCATCGAGGTCGGGCGCGACAACCGGAAGCTCAAGGTCGGCGACCGCATCGTGGTGCCCTTCACCATCTGCTGCGGCGAGTGCCGGCAGTGCAAGTGGGGCAACTGGAGTTGCTGCGAGCGCACCAACCCGAACGGCAAGCTCCAGGCCGAGACCTACGGC
>NZ_JAKSYM010000064.1 GCF_022829545.1 Methylobacterium sp. J-030
CCGCAACACCCGCAACCAGGGTGTCCTGGTCGTCAACGCCGCAAACCTCGTCCCCGCCTATTCCAGCCCGATCGGACGCCGCGCCGACGAGTTCGCCGTCGTCCGCGCCGGCCTGAACTACAAGTTCGGTTCGTACTGAGATCGGATGGATCTGCTCCCGGCAGCGATGCCGGGAGGTATGGTGGCGGGCGAGGGGTAGTTGGTCCTCCTCACCGCGCGCCGCCGTCGAAGAGCAGCCGTCCGGCTGACCTTTGCATCCCCAGCCCGATCAAACTGGCCGCGAGGTCGGCGACACCCCGGGAGCACCCGCTCCCGGGGTGTTTCTCGTCCCTCGATCCGGTCCGGTCGCCGAACGGCCATGCCGGACCGGGACGTCGCCACAACCCGTCGGACCGTCATGGCACGTCGAATCCCCAAAGCCTCCGGGCGTCACGGGCCGACCGCGCCGGCCTCGTGCGCGCCGCCAGCTACATCGGCGGCGTGACACCATCCTTGCCCACCGCGGCCCGCACCGCGGTGAGTCGGCCGCCGTCACGCTCGGCGGTGACGAAGACCTTGGCGCCGGGTCGCAGGGCCGACTGATCCGCGGGCTCGTAGGCCATGATCGGCGTCTGCGGGGATACGGCCACCGTCTTCGACTGACCGTTGTCGTAGGTCAGCGTGAGCGTCTGCGCGCCATCGGCGGCACCGGTCCTGGACACCGTGCCATTGGTCATCGCGCTCTTGACCCTGGGCCCGGGAGCCGGAGCAGCCCTGACGGTTCCGTTCGTCATGGCGCTCCTCACCCGCCCGCCGCCGGCCAGGGTATCGGGAATCGTGTCCCAGTCGCGGTGCCCTTCACCGGTCCCGCGCATCGACTCGGGGAAGATGTGGATTTCCAGCGCCGTCGGCGGATTGTCGCCCTTGGTGGCGGTCCCGATGAATGAGCCGCTCGTGATGGCGCCGAGGCTGGATCTCATCAGGAAGACGACCTTCGTATCCTTGGTCAGGGCGATGGTCTCGACGCCGCCATCGATCGTGCGCACGGTCATCGATCCGGCGTCGACCGCTTCGACGGTGCCCCTCACGCGTTCGGGCGGCGCGGCAGCGCGTGCCGCGCCCGGCAGCGCCAGCAGGCTCACGACGGCTGGCATCAGAAACGGCTTCATGGGCCTCTCCCGCATTCGGGGCGAACGGATCGAGGGGGAACCTCATCCGCGCCGGTCCGGCTCCGTCCGCTTGTAACGCATCGGTCCCGGCCCGCGCCCATCGTTCGAGTCAATCGCCTGTCCGACGACGCTGCAAGGCCGCCGCGGGCGCGGCGGATATGGCGGGTGGGACGAGCGCCGTCCTGCATCCGATCCGGCCGCCGGCGTCGACGCCCGCCCGACCCTGGACCGGCGGCGGGGATTGTCGGACGCTCGGACGGCGCCCGCGATACAGCCGCGGCATCGGCGGGAACGCCTCGTGCGGCCGCCGGTGCCCGGCTCGCCCGTCGTCGTCAGGGACGCGCCGGCGCAGGCGCCCGCGCGGGCGGTCTCTACCAGCCCAGCCCAAGGTCCTTCGTGACCGCGTTCGGCTCCGCGCGGCGTAGCCAGACGGCCAACTCGCCCAGGGACTCCCGTGCCGCGTCGCGCCGCCAGAACGGCAGGATCGTCGCACCATCGAGCGCGGCGGCCAGGGCTTCGGTCGCCGCCCGGGCATCGCGAAACGCCCGCTCCAGACGAGGGGTCGGGACGACCCGATGGCCCAAGGCCGACAGCGTATTGTCTGCCACCGCAACGACATGGCCGCCCATGCCGGGGCCCGCGGTCCCGATCGCCCGGTCCCACGGCGTGAGCAGGGCCGCCAGGACCGGCGGCATTCGTTCCAGATCGAGGCGTGCCATCCACACCAACCCGGACACGCGCGCGCGGTTCGTCGCCGAGCGACGTGCCCCGTCGGCACGGACCGAGGACGCGGGCCGACGGGGCGCGGACGAATCCCGATGCGGCAGGCTCATCACGGTTCGCTATAAGGGTCCCCCGGGGCGGGCTGCTCCTGCGCCGCAGCCGGGACCTGCTCGCAGGCCTGAGGCCCGTGTCCGCGGGGTGCTTCCCGGGCGAAGCCGAGGGCGACGATGATCCAGACGATCCGCGACAACGCCGCGCAGGGCCGGTTCGAACTGCAGGTCGGCGACGCGACGGCCTTCGCGCGCTATCGTCGCGAGCCGGGTCAGCTCGTGATCACCTACGTGTACGCGCCGCCGGTCCTGCGCGGCACAGGCGCGGCCGACCGGCTCATGGCAGGCGTGGCCGCGCAGGCCCGCTCAGGGGGCGACCGGATCGTGCCCCTGTGCGGCTACGCCCGGGCCTGGCTGCAGGGTCATCCCGCGCATCGCGACCTGCTCGCGTGAGGAACGCCGCGTCGCGATCGAGGCCGCCATCGCGGTCGCGGGCGCAATCCCGGTCCGGGACTCGGGCCGGCCCGCGACCCGACGTCCTCCCGTGGTGGCGCGAGCGCCCGCCGCACCCGGTCGTGTGGCGGACGCGCGGGTCGGACAGGCGGGACCGCAACGGCGCCTCAAGAGCGTCCCCGCCAACCGGTCAGTTCACCGGCGCTTCAGCGCCGTCCACTCCGTGAGCACCGTGTCGTCGGCCGGCATGTAGGCATCCACGATGCCGCCCTGGCGGTTGACGACGCAGATCATCGCAGCCTCGCGGACCTCGTACATCATCGGCCGCTCGTAAGTGATGCGGAACAGCACGGGGGCGAAGTAGTCGCCCTTCTTGTCCGTCCTGTCCGCCCCGACCGAGACCGCTTCGACCTGCTTGGCGCCCGCCTTCGTCGCCTCGCTCATGACGGTGGCGCGGCAGGTGTCCACCGTGCGGTTGCGGCCTGGAATCGCGGGCAGGGGCTGTCCGATCGATTGCAGGGCGACGGGCGTGCCCTTCACCAAGCCGGTGCCGGGGACGACCGACAGGATGGTTTGTTCGCCGGCCGCGGATGAGGCGGGCCCGATCGGCGCGATCTGCCAGGGCATCTGCCACGTGGCGGCCGAGGTGTCCGGCGCATCCTGGGCCAGGGCGGGTCCTGCCAGGACGGAAATGATGGTCGTGCAGCAGATCGAACGAAGCAACATCACGGCTCTCCTTTTTCGCGGGGGTGAACGAGGGGCCGCGGCATCGAGCTAGTCCGTCGGCGCAAGGGAAGGGGGCAGCGTCCAGGGTGAGGATGGCGCGGGCGACGCGGCGTCGACGGCCGAGCGATCGGATCGCGACCGGTGCAGGACGGCGTGGGCGACCGCGCCGGCATCGATCCGCCCTCGGGCCGGCCGCGGCAGGGTGATGATGCTCGCCGTCTGCTCCGTGTCGCGGGCGGGCACCCGCGCCGCCGGGGAGGCCGTGACGGCTTTCGGCCGCCTGAGCGACCGCGCGGGCCGCGCCGGTCCGGGATTCAGGATCGGCGCCTCGACAGCCCCCGCGTCGCGCGGCAATGCGCTCGGGTTCGTTCGATCCACCCCCTGCTGCGCCGGATCCGGGCCGAGCGTCGCGATCCGTCGCGGCGGAGGCTCGGCACTGATCGCCGGTGCCGGGCGAACGGCGACCACGGCCGGAGCCTGCACCGGGGCCTGCACCGGGGCCGATCCGGGCGGCAGCGTCGATACAGGGGTCTGATCCGGCGGAAGGACGTGCTGCGCCCGCGTCTCCGCCGGATCCTGCGGCGACGGGGACGCCTCCGGTTCGAGGGGCGTCGCCGCGGGCGGCAGGATCGGCGGCGCGGCGTCCTGGCGTTCGACAGGCTCCGCCCGGACAGGCGGCTGCGCGCGCGTCAGGCCTGCGGTGTCGTAGGGAGCGCGGCTCAGCAGCGGCAGGTGCGGGTTGGCGCGCGGGGGGAGGCGCCCCGGCTGTCCGGCCGTCGGGGCGGGGTTCGGATCCAGGAAGGTGCGTGGTCCGGGCGGTGCGCGTGAGGCATCCGGATCGTCTTCGGCCGATCGCTGCGCCCCGAGATGCGGGACTTCGACCCAGGACGGGAAGGTCGCCGGCCGCACCGCTTCGCCCGGTGTCAGAGGTGCGGCCCGGCGTGACGCCGTCGGGCCGGGCCGGCCGCCCTGGGCATTGAGCCAGGCGGCACCCGCGGCGAACGCCGCGAGGGTCAGAGCGCAGGAGATCGCGATCGTCGCCCATGACGACAAGCCATCAGCGCGCCTGACGACCACGATGGGCCGGGCCGCACCGAGGGGCTTCAGGTCGCCCACATAGACAGGGCTACGCTGTAACATGGGTAGGAAACTCGGCTGGGCCGAAAAGGGTCCAAGGACCGAGGGATCCTCATGAAATCGCCGATCGACGCGGGCACGGCCCGAGGGGCGGTCCGGTATCCGGCACGGCTCCGGGCCGGTCTTTCGGCGCGCGCCTGCGCCGGACCGGGATCCGATGCGGCGGCGCGTGCGCCGGGCCGGTCGCGCACGCGTTCGCGCCCGGTCCAGTCCATGCGGCCGAATGCGGCCTCCCTCACGCGGACGTCACGGCGCGGACAGCGGCGGCGTCGCGGCATCCGTCTCGGAGGCCGGCAGAGACGCGACCGCGATCCCGGCGGCGCGCTCAGCCGATGGCCAGCGCGCGGATGAGCAGGACGGCGATGGCCAGGAGCACGGCGAGCGAGGCGGTGACCGCCAGCGTCACCCGGCCGCCGACCTGGGCCAGCACGCGGACATCGACCCCCAGGCCCAGGGCGGCCATCGACACGATCGTCAGGACGCCGGCGATCCGGGCCAGCGGCCCGACCCAGCCGTCCGGGATCAGCCCCAGCGAGCGCAGGCTGGCGAGCGCCAGGAAGCCCAGGATGAACCACGGCACCAGCCTGGAGAAGCCGAGCCGGCCCGGGGCGGCCTTGCCCGTGGCCCCCGCCGCGGGCAGCCGCGGCGCGATCAGCGACAGGGCCACCACCACCGGGCCGAGCATCAGCACCCGCACCAGCTTGACCAGCGTGCCGACCTGCGTGGCCAGCGCCCCCACCGGCACGGTCGCGGCCAGCACCTGCGGCACCGCGTAGACCGTCATCCCGGCCAGGACGCCGTACTGATGCTCGCTGAAGCCCGCCAGCGGCACGAGCAGCGGCAGGCCGAGCACCATCAGCACGCCGAGCACCGCCGTGAACGCGATCGCCGCCGCCACGTCCCGGCCGTCCGCGCCGATCACCGGGGCCACGGCCGCGATCGCCGAGTTGCCGCAGATCGCGTTGCCGCAGGCGATCAGCAGCGCCATGCGCACCGGCAGGCCCAGCGCGCGGCAGAGCGCGCAGCTCGCCAGGATGGTCAGCGCCACCGCCCCCACGATGCCGGCCAGCAGCGCCGGACCCGAGGCGAGGATCGCCCCGAGGCTCACCGAGGCGCCGAGCAGGGTGACGGCCACCTCCAGCACCTGCTTGGCCGAGAAGGCGATCCCGGCCTTGAACCGCGCCCCCGGCACCCAGGCGGTGCGCAAGGCCGTCCCCAGCAGGATCGCCAGCACCAGGGCCTCGAGGTAGGGATGGCCGGTCAGGCTCTCCTCCCCGGCCTGCAGCGCCTGCGCCGCCCCCGTGATGAGGCAACACAGCACGAGCCCCGGAAGCAGGCGGCCGACCGCCCCGGCCCAGACGGATCCGCGGGCGCGGTCGGCGGGTCCCGCCGCAAGGCGGTCGACGGTCCTGGCTGTCATGACTGCTCCCCGCCCATGGCGGCTCCCCGCCCGTGGCTGCTCCCCGCCGGCCCCGGCCCTCAGTAGGTCGCGCCGAGATAGGCCGCGATGGCCGCGGCCTGCGCCGCCGCGATCGGGGCGCGGTAGACCTTGACCATCTTGGCGACCTCCGCGTCCCAGAACGCCGGCCCCTTCCCGGGCGGCTGCATGGCGACGTAATCCGCCGAGTGGCAGGTCATGCAGGTCTCCTGCGCGGCCTGGAAGCCGGCCGCGTGCTCCCCGCCCGGCGGCGCCTTGAACTGCGCGGTCGGCTCCGGCAGCGCGTAGGTCTCGGGCGCGGCACGCGCGGCCGTGGCGAGGAGGGCGGCGAGGAGGGCGGCGAGCCCGAGGGCGGCGCCGGGCAGAACGGGGAACCTGGACATCGCGATCTCCCTCAGGCCGCCCGCACGCGGGTGGTCTCGACGACGTTGCGCATGTACCCGGCCGGGTTCCAGCGCGGCTCCATCGGCTGGGTGCCGCCGTCGTTGCCGGTCGCCCGCACCCGCAGGGCATGCGGGCCCGGCGCCAGATCGGCCTGCGCGGTCCAGGTCCGGAACGCGTAGCGGCCGAGGTCCTGGCCGAGCCGGGCCGGGCTCCAGGTCCGGCCGTCGTCGGCCGAGACCTCGACGGCCGCGATGCCCGAGCCGCCGTCGAACGCGATCCCGCGCAGGGCCACGCGGCCGGCCGTCACCTGCGCGCCGTCGGCGAGGTTGGTCACGAAGGAGCGGACGTTGAGCCGGCCGATCGGCACGGTCCTGTCGGGCGCCTTGCCGGGCTCGGTGCAGGCGCACGCGGTGTCGGGGATGCGGTAGGCGGTCGTCATCCAGAAGCCCTCGAACGGGTGATCGAGGACGGCGATGCTGTCGAGGTGCTTGACCCAGTAGGTGCCGTAGAAGCCCGGCACGACGAGGCGCAGCGGGAAGCCGTTGAGCCAGGGCAGGTCCTGCCCGTTCATGCCCCAGGCCAGCATCACCGCGCCGTCCCGCGCGTGCTCGAGGGTGAGCGCCTTGGCGAAGTCGGGGGTCTCGGGCAGGACCGGCCCGTCGAGCCCCCCGAACGCGACCTGCACGGCGCCGGCCTTCACGCCGGCCGCGTCGAGCACGGTCTTGAGCGGCACGCCGGTCCAGCGGGCGCAGCCCATCGCGCCGTTGGCGAGCTGCCCGCCGGCGATGCGCGGCGCGAAGAAGCCGCGGGAATTGCCCGAGCACTGGTTGACCGCGACGATCTCGGTTTGCCCCGGCAGGGCCTTGAGATCGGCCAGCGACAGGGCGCGGGGCCGCTCGACATGGCCCGTCACCGCGACCCGGAACGTCTGCGGGTCGATCGCGGTGGGGATGTCGGCGAGGTGGTAGCGGACGAAGAACGCGTCGTTGGGCGTGATCGCGCCCTCGTCGAACACCCCAAACGGCGTCTCCA
>NZ_JAKSYM010000069.1 GCF_022829545.1 Methylobacterium sp. J-030
CGTGCGCGAGGTCTTGTCCGGACGCTGCAGCCGCAGCACCAGCTCGATCAGCTCCTCGCGGCTCAACCGCTCAAGATCGCTGCGTCCCATCCCACGAGGGAATCAGCGAAACCCAACCCGCGCAAGGGCCTGAGTAATTACGTACGGCTCTTATCCGTCTCGGAAGCCTGCGCAACTCTCGGAATTGGTCGCACACGCTTCTACGAGCTGCTCAACAGTCAAGCGCTGAGGGCCGTTAAGCTCGGCCGTCGAAGACTTATCAGATCGGATGAACTCGACCGGTTGATCCAGGCGCTGACGGCAAACGCAGCCGAACATGCGAATGATGAGGTGCCGCGATGAACCCGATCCTCGTCGGCCGGCCTCACGCTGCAATCACGTTTCTCAGCGGCCAGACATGCCGCGACCGCGTGCCTTTCGCTCCCCGAACGTCGCGGTACGACATTCAGTGCCTCAAACGCCCACGTGACAGTCCCAACGAAAATGTCTGCCGAGTTGGTCGACTGGGACGTCCGCAACTTCGCCTCGTCATTTGATGCTTCCGCAGCACCGCGATCAACAAGCGCGACGAGCTAAGCTTTCCTGGCGGCCGATTACTACACTCAAGCTGTTTTTCGAAAATAGGTGAGAATTATGAGTCCTTCCCGCGATTTGATCAACCGAAAAATCAAAATACTTGAGCATAGGAGTGTCTCACTTAGAGATTTCGACGTATTACAGCTAAAATACAAAAAAATATCTGAGTTAAACACAAACAGCATTTGCTGGCTAATCGGAGATGCAGTCCAGAATTATGATCGTCACAGAAACGATAACGAATTTATTGGCGCATTTTATCTAATAAAATTCTGGAAAGATAGAACCTACGCTCCAAATCCGAGCAATTTCCTGTTGCATTGTATGCAGCATATGACAAATGCCCCAAGCTCTAGTTCGCAAGGTTATAAATCCGCAAGCGATTACACGATAGCGGCCCAGAAGCTGCTGGATGAGGGTGTGCGACCTGACGAGATGTACGAGGAGTTGAAACGACGTGGCGGGCCGTACGCGGTAATCCGAGAAATGAAAAAGGATGCTGCCGGTGTACAGGACGAGGCTGACGGACGCGATGAGGAAGAAGAGGAGGTCAAGGGTAATGACAAGCGCGTCGATACAGCTGCGCCCCGACCAACAAGAGACGATGTACAAACCTTAGCTTCGTCTAAACCAGGTGGTCAGAAACAGCCTTCGCAACCTGACTTAGACCAGCAGCGAGAAATGCGGGTCGGAGATCGCGTTCGGCTGTTTATGAAAGATAAGCATTTAGCGATAGAGGATGACGGGCTTCGAGATGAGCTGTATGCCATGGCGTTGCATGCGAGCCTCTGGATTTGCATTGAACGACTTGACGACGAAGGTGGATATTTTCGGTTTAAAATCGTCGATGTGGATCCGGATCCGGTAGCATAAGGAGCTACGTCGGGCTGATCGTGCTCAACGGCGGCCGGGGTAGCCTCGGCCGCTGCCTTCGAGAGGTGGCCAAAATTCCGGGGCCCGGAATTTCTACACTGGCAAGCAGTTCAGCACAGATTGATGCAGCTGGCGCCCGACACGTAATTACCCACCCCGGTAGTTGCAGGGTTTAGGCGCCAACGGTCTTTAGGATGGTTCCGCAGGGACTGCAGCCTGTGAGGCGCGCGGTATCGACGACGGTGCGGATGGCGGCCTCGCCCTCGGCGGCCCACATCGCGCGGTAGCCTTTGGTCATCTTCCGCTGGATGACCGCCGGGCGCAGCAGCCGCTCCGAGCCGTTGTTGGTCGGCTCGACCGCCCCGGGATGGGCGAGAAGACGAGGAGCTGAGCGCGGGCTCGGCCGATCTTGGCCTGCAGGTCGCGGGTCAGCTCGCAGCCGCTCGGCGTGGCGAGGATGGCCCCGAGTTGTCGGTCGAGGCTCCGGCGCTTGGCGGCGAGCGTCGAGGTGGTCAAGGTGGTGACGCGCTCGGCCAGGGCGAACACGGAGGCCAGCCAGAGCTGCAGACGCCAGGGCACCGGATCGTCGCTCGCCTCGACGACGTAGGCGATGTCGCGGGCGAGATGGGCGAGGCAGGTCTAGTGTTCGGCCGCATGGCCCTGCTGGGCCGTGTAGCGGTCCGAGATCCACACCGCGGGCCGGTGCCCGTCCATCATCTCCCGCACCACGATGGCGCCCCGCGTCAGCGAGGCCGTGTGCACCACGGCATCGGCCGCGTGGAACACCCAGTGATAAGCGTTCGAGCCCTCGATCCGCACGCCGGTCTCGTCCGAGGTGACCACCGCGGCCTTGCGCAGGGCGGACACGGCGGCCTCGTGACCCGGGTGGAAGCGGCTCTGCGCGCGCTGGAGCAGGTTCATCAGCCCGCTCTGGCTGAGGGTGAGACCAAACAGGTCCGACAACGCCGCCTGCAGCCGCTCGTAGGAGAGCGCCTGGAAGGTCTTCAGATAGGTCGCCACCACATGCAGCCGCGGGCCGAAGGGTGTGCCGCGGGCCGCCTCCGGCACCGGTGCGACGACCCGAGCCCCGCAGGTCGGGCACTGCACGGCCAGCCGTCGATGCTGCGTCACGACTGGGGCCACCTCCGGCAGCTCGATCCGCTCGGACGCGCTCACGAGTTCGGCGGGAAGATCTCCGTGCAGGACGCCGCCGCAGCACACGCAGCGGCCGGGACGATGCTCGACGACGGCGTCGGGATCGTCGCTCATCACCCGGCTGTGGCCCTCGTGCCCGGGCTTGGCCCCGCCAGGCTTGGATTGCTCGCGCCGCTCCTTGTGGTCGGTCGCCGGTGGCTTCGAGGAGGTGCGCGAGGTCTTGTCCGGACGCTGCAGCCGCAGCACCACCTCATCCTGAGCCTGTCGAAGGATTGATCAGCTCCTCGCGGCTCAACCGCTCAAGATCGCTGCGCCCCATCCCACGAGGGAATCAGCGAAACCCAACCCGCGCAAGGGCCTGGGTAATTACCCCGACACGACGGCGACGCAGATTTTGCAGCCGGGCCGATCAGCGCGCATCCACCATGTATTACCGTCCGGACCCATAATGGTGGCGCGGACGGCTTGGGTGTGATTCACGGCTTCCGTGGGAGGAGCCGATGGATCAGTTCTGGCTGACGGACGAGCAGTTTGCGCGGATCACGCCGCACTTGCCCACCGACACACGGGGCAAGGAGCGCGTAGACGACCGGCGGGTGATCAGCGGCATCGTCCATGTCCTCAAGTCCGGCGGGCGTTGGACGGACGCACCGCGTGAGGTCTACGGGCCGAAGAAGACCCTCTACAACCGCTTCGTGCGCTGGGCGGCCAAGGGGGTCTGGGTCGGCTTGTTCGAGACGCTGGCGCAAGCCGGTGGCCCGCCCTCCCAGGTGCTGATCGACTCCACCGCCGTGAAGGCGCATCGCTGCGCCGCCGGGGGTAAAGGGGGGAGCAGAACCAAGCCATCGGCCGCTCGCGCGGCGGGCGCACGACCAAGATCCACGCCCTCACCGATCGCT
>NZ_JAKSYM010000085.1 GCF_022829545.1 Methylobacterium sp. J-030
CCCTTGTCCGGATCATCGGGCGTGCGCTCGGCATCCTTCACCGGGTCCTTGCTCTCAGGCTCGCTGCCGGTCGTCGGGTCCGGCACGTTGACGTTCGGGATCGGTATCGTCGGGGGCACGGCGCTGATCGAAGTTGAGGCAATCGCCGCTTGTCGTCCGTGGTTGCCAATCGTGCAGGATCTGCGACCCTCAGGCAAGGCGCCTGGCGGGTCTGCTGATCCGCGCGACGGCACAGGCACCACGAGGAGCAGCATGGCGATGGCTGAGACGGACAAGCCGCCGGGTGTGAGCGTCGTGCCCCCGACGATACCGATCCCGAACGTCAACGTGCCGGACCCGACGACCGGCAGCGAGCCTGAGAGCAAGGACCCGGTGAAGGATGCCGAGCGCACGCCCGATGATCCGGACAAGGCAGCCGACGACGGCCTAGCTTGATCATGCGCCGCTCTTTCGCGGTTCTCACCGCTCTGGTTGCCCTCGCCTGCCTTCCGTCGGCAGCTGGTGCTCAGAGCGCGCCCGAACCCGCTCGCAAGCCGACTTCAGGCGCAACATCCGCCGGTGAGGAGGCCGCATCAGCCGTCGATCCGGCGGTACTCGACCGCTGCCGACAGCGGGCGGACGCTCAGAAGCTGAGGGAAGGGCCGGAGCGTAAGGCCTTCATGGGGACTTGCGTCACGCCTGAGGATTGAGTGGGTGAAAGGGGGAGGGGTGTCTGGTCAGCCCATACACTCCTAAGCAAGGCTCGTAGAAGGTCATGTCCAGGCCGAGCTACCTGTCATCGCGTTGACGTGTCAACAATTTGTCGCGTCAGGATGGTGACGGGTTGTCTCGTCATCGTGTTGTGGTGATGAACTGTAAACCTGTTGCCGCGATGATCCGTCAGCCCGTCAGCCCGTCAGCCCGTCAGAAAGTCAACTCGATGCGCACCCTCGCTCTCGTTTCGCAGAAAGGTGGGGCTGGAAAAACGACGTTGGCTTTGCACCTTGCGGTGGCGGCTCATCGCGCGGGCCTCCAAGTCGCGATCGCAGACCTCGATCCGCAATCGTCCGCTTGGAAATGGTCCGAGCGCCGTAAGGATCACCCAGAGGCGGTCGTCACATCGGCAGAGCAGCTCGAACACGTGAAGGCCCAGGCTGCGGCCGGCGGCCTCGATCTCCTCATTATAGACAGTGCGCCGCATGCGGACCGGCCGGCCCTCGTGGCCTGCAAGGCGTCCGACCTCGTGCTGATCCCCTGCCGTGCCTCGATCCTCGACATCGACGCGATCGGGCAGACCCACGACCTCACGACCATCGCTCGCAAGCCATCGTGGGTTGTGTTCAATGCCTGTAACACGTCGACAGAGTTCGATTTGGAGGAGGCCCGCGCCGGTCTGCGCGAACGCGGCATTCCCGTCTACTCGGGCGCGGTCTACCAGCGTGTTAGCTATTCGCGCGGCTTCATCCCGGGCCGGACCGCTCAGGAAATTGAACCTGCGGGGCGGGCGGCGACGGAGATCGAGGATCTGTTCCGGTGGGCGGCCAACCAGATCGGCCTCGTCCTCTCTCAGCCTGCCGACATCGAGGCCGCCTGATGAGCGCCGCGCCTCGTTTCAGCCTCCGGGCCGCCGTGACCGATAGCGTCTCAACCGGGCGCCGGGATGAGCCTCCCGCGGTCGTAGAACCCGAGGATGCTCCCGGGCCTGCTCCGGTCCAGGTTCCGGCCGCCTCCCGATCTATCAAGGATACTAAGACCAAGCGCCCCGCCACGCGCCAGGGCGCGCGCGGGATCACCGTGTGGGTCGAACCCGAGGTCTACCGAATGATCAAGCTGGTGGGCCTCGACACTGACATGACCACACAAGACGTGATGATGGAGGCGATCAACGACCTTCTCGCCAAGAGGGGCAAAGGACGCCTCGCGAAGACGCGCTGACCTGTCGACGCGTTGACGTGTTGACAGGTTGACACGCTGCCAGCACGCGCCGCACCTGCGCGGCCGACCACGTCCCGCCACGCGCGGCCGGGATCCCTCGCGCGTTCAAAGCCGCAGCGATCTGGCGCAGTGAGACATCGCCCGTCGCCTGCACTGTGGCGATCACAGGCGCAAGGTCTCGGGCTCGGTCCTCGGATCTGAGCGCTTGCCGCGCCCGCCCACGCTCCTGACCGGCCTCACGGTTCGACAGGTTCTCTGGCTTGCCCAACCGCACGCCGCGGGCTTTGGCTGCTGCCAGCGCTGCCTTGGTCCGGGTCGAGATCATCTTGCGCTCGGCCTGCGCGACCACGGCCATGATGCCCACCACCAGTTCGTCCGCTTCCGGCATGTCGGCCGCCACGAACCGGACGCCAGCCTTCTGCAGGTTGAAGAGGAACGCGGCGTTACGCGACAGGCGGTCGAGCTTGGCGATCACCAGCGTGGCGCCGTGGAGCCGGCAGAGCGCCATGGCCTCCGAGAGGCGAGGGCGGTTGTCTCTGGACCCGCTCTCGACCTCGACCAGCTCGGCCACGTGGCGCCAGGAGCCGCCCGCGAGGAAGTCGGCCACGGCGCGCCACTGCGCCTCAAGCCCGAGCCCGGATCGGCCCTGCCGCTCGGTCGAGACCCGCAGGTAGGAGACGAAAGCCTGAGCCATGCTGATTTGGCGGGGTGTCTCGTTCGGTCGAACGGTCGTTTAACCGGACGAAACACCCGCTCGCGATGACGCGGCGGACACACCACGGCTTCCCCGCGGCCGCACTCACGCCTATCTCAGGATTATCCGCCGCGGACGCGGTCGGGAGGTGCGCGAGGCCGGGCGAGCCGTGATGCTATGGCCGCCCGGCTATCATCTATCCCTTTGTCAGTGCAGGCGCGAAGCCTGCTCTCGGTCCTCCGAACGTGCCAGTTCGAAGCCAACGGCTAGCAGCAGTTCATCCATCTTTCGTACCAGGTGCACCGCGCCGTGCTGTTCCAGCGCCGCCCGCGCCTCCAGGCAGCGGTCAGTCGCCTGCACGATCGCGTTCTCCTCGTGTAGCGACGGCTGCGCGACATAGCCCTCCCCTGGGTCGCTGGCCTCACGGCTCTCGGTGATGTCGATGATGATGCCTCGACCGCGCACTGCCTGGCCACCTTCGCCCCGGTATATGCGCCCACGGCACAGCAGCCAGCGCACGCTTCGATCGGGGTTCACAACTCGGTACTCGACCAAGAACAAGCCCCCGCACTCCACGGCCTTGACCAGATCACGCATCATCCATTCACGGTCATCGGGGTGGACGTTGGTGAGACCGGTTATGCCATCGATCGGCTGGCCGGCTAGGCTGCGATCGCCGACCAGCAAATCCGCGGCGTCAGCGTCGTAGTAGATGCAGCGGTTCACAAGGTCCCATTCCCAAGTGCCGACCACACCTGAGGCCGCCAGGCTTGTTCGCAACTCGTTCGCCCGGGTGAGGTTTCGCACGGCGGACCGCTTCGCCATCGTCCATGGCCTCCTCTTTGGCGACTTTGATCGCGCCCGACCCTCACGTAGCCGAGAAAGCGCACGTGTCGATTGTATCGAAGGTGAGACTTGCAACCGGTAGAACTTTGGTCGCATGTGGTGGCCTTCGGCGCAGATGAGGGCACCATGGGCCGGAAAGGCAGTAAAGAACCGTTTGGTCTAATCGACCGAGATGACGCAGGGGCGTCGAAGCGGCTCACGACTGGCGCAGCCGCTCGATTGCGAACTGTCGCTGCTACCCTAAACCTACCTGTCGAGGCATTTTTGCTGCCTCACTCAGACGCAGTACTGCCACGCGTGTTCGCCTCGCGAGAGGAGGAAGCAGACGAAATTCTGCGCCTCTACTTCGCTATCAATGATATCGCGACGCGGATGCGATATCTCGAACTGCTGCGTGGCCTATCGGCCGCGATTACTTAGGTCGTGAATGAATAGAGTCACGATCTAGTGATGCAATCCTGGGTCCCGACCTCCGACCTGATCTGATCGCAGGCTGGCGTAGCCAGTGCCCATTATTGCGACCGAGTCTGACTACGCGACACGCTAGCCAGGTCCGTTCATCAGTGGACGGGCGGAGGAGCCGGGGCAACTCTTCCACCATGGCCAAAGAGATCCCCAGCGTCGGCGACCTGCGTCATAAGTCCGAAGTATCGGACGACGAGATCACCGCGGCGGTGGATGATGTGCTGGTCAACCTCGCGACTAAGGCCTACCCGCTAGCGAAGGGCTGGAGCCCTGTTCCTGCCGAGATGGTCTACACGAGCGAGCAGGTGACGATGAAAGCTCGGTATGGTGCGTCGAGCGATCATGCTTGCGGGTCCGGTGAAGGGATGACAGACGAGCTGCAGGCTTTCCGACCGGACTACTATGCAGCGCGCGATGGCCCGTGCCAAAGAGTCGTCATGTATCGCATCGTTGACCCAAAGATACCTTTATGTTCTCGTAAATGGCGGATATTTCACAATCTCAGCGATTTCATCGTCTGTCAACCCAATCACTTCATAGCCACGTCTCGCCAATTCAACGAGCATGATCTGACGTGAGTGCGGATGCTTTGCTAATAGACTAATCGAAGGCTCTGGATTAGCCTCAAGCGCCTGACGAAGATTTTCTTTCATATTCATCGAAAATTTCTGCATAAAAATCTATCCTATATAACAATGCTTTTGATTGTAAATCGCTTTGGGCCAAACCATTGCGGCTGGAATTTACTGAAAGGTTGAACCGTTTAGCATAAGTCTAGTTGCAGATGTCCGGCTTAAGCAGCAGTAAGCCGTTTGGTGTTGAATGCGACATGCTCACGATAGCGAGCGATGACAGTCTCGGGCGAGCCGCCCATCATCAGCGTCGTCATGGCTTCACCCGCGGCATGGACTTTCTCGATCACCATGGACTGCGCCTCGGCCAGGCCTTCGGCCCCGCCCCAGGCCAATCGAACCAATCTGAGTTCGATGACCCGCTGAGCCTCGATCGCCAGCATGAACGAAGAGAAGAATGGATTGTACATAGAGCCTTCGCACCGAGTTAATATAGTTTCAGTCCAACACGATCAAAGGCTATAAAGATCCATCATTAACATGTGTTGGATTTTTGCTATCGATGTTTCAGTCGATTGCCCTTGAAGTCGCAGGCCAGAACTTTCATCCATTGGCATATGTTTCTCGTTCATGTTCGCAATAACGCGGGCAAGCGAGGTTCATGAGTGTCAGAGCATACCTCCGGTCAAGATAGCCGCCAGGGCAAGCGCGG